>NZ_QROH01000003.1:0-740893 GCF_003474285.1 Bacteroides sp. AF39-11AC
AAGAATGCTTTGGCTAACGTTAAACCTGTAACTAAGGAAGTTGTGAAGGAAGTCGAAGTTGCTGGTCCGCGTGCTGTCTTCTTCAAGATCGGTAGTGCTCGTATCGACGATTACGGTTTGGTTAACATCGAGTTGGCTGCTAAGATCCTGAAGGCTAACCCGGATAAGAAGTACAAGGTTGCAGGTTATGCTGACAAGGCTACAGGTAGCGCTTCTTGGAACCAGAAGTTGTCTGAAAAACGTGCTCAGGCTGTTTATGACGCATTGATTAAAGAAGGCGTTAACAAAGATCAACTCGAACTCGTAGGATTCGGTGGTACAGCTAACATGTTCGGTAAGAACTATCTGAACCGTGTAGTGATTCTGGAATAAGATATAGGGTACCAAATTTTATTTGGGAAGAGTTGTGTCAGATTTGGCACAACTCTTTTTTTGTCTTATCAATACTTATGAAATACCAGAATCATCTTTCTAATAGTCTCCGGAAACATTGATATGGAAAGCTTTTCCATAAATACATCCTCCTAATACCTTATTGCCAAGTAAATAGTTATCAGACTAAACCTACATTATATCCCCTTTAAACAAAAAAAGTTGTGCCCTTCCGAACACAACTCCATTATTTTATCTCAAATAAAGATTAATATACCAGCTTTACATTATCAATCCAAAGTGAATTACCAGGAGAACCAATATAAGCACCTCCATGACTGGAAGTAAATTGCAGTAATAGATGAGTAGGAACATCTTCTTCCGTTCCCCATGCCACTTCTTTAACGGGAACACTCTCTCCCTTACTATTGATAGCATAACGCTCTTCTACTTGCAAACGCATCATATGAGGTTTATAGGCAGGATCACCTGTTATATCTCCGTACATGATTGAATAAGTAACATTGTTACGCCAGTCATCAGTTGTATTATAATAACGTACCACCATTGTACCTATACGCTTCGCAAAAATATTTCCATCCTTGTCTTCCCAACGTTTCTGCAGGAATAAATTCACTTCCGGAAAATCTTTACCGTCTACATCCGTAATACGGCTGAAACCTGTAGCACGGATACGCTTCTCTCTATCAGACATCTTAACTTTATAGTCAAACTGAAGCGCGATCGGTTTCTTTGTGAAAGGAATACCGGAATTCAACATCTTCTGCGGATTCTTTGTTCCCTTAATCGGCTCATGTACTTCACCCAAAAACATAGAACCTGCAGCCAGCACCGTAATATCTACGATTCCTAATACCTTTACACTCTCCATACGGGTATCCATACGTGCGCAGTAACCTTTATCACGTTTTTCGGGAAACACAGAGGTATTTGTCTTAGTAATACCGGCCACACGTGCCATCACATTTGAAGTTGCCCACGGTGATCCACCCATATTCTTATAAGCCTTATTCTCACGAATAGTTGTAGTCGGCCCGATAGCATACACATTCTTCAATGCACCACCGATAATACCCGACTCTTTAATCTGGCGGTCTACCCACTGGTCCATATTGCCAAATGGAATCATCTCCACAGTATGCTGTTGTTGTTGCTGCTGTGCAGATGCCATCCCGCAATATAAAAAAGCGGATAGCATACCATACATACGAATTTTCTTCTGCATCATCTCATTAGCCTTTCAATTAAAGTTCATAGTTCCACTGATCCAGTGCAAAATTCCAGTTATCCTGTACCAATTGCACAGTACGATCATCATATTTATATTTATTCTTCTTATATCCTTTCTTTCCACCTACATACTTCTCGATGTCAGCACGTGCCTCTGCAAATCCGGGAATAGACAAATCATGATAAATCTTTTCAGTCATTCCCATAGCATCAGCCTCAAAATCTTCGAATTTAACTTCAATCAGATTCCCGGCAGGGATGCACGATTTATCCGCCTCATATTTATGGTATAACTTAGCATAAATAGAAAGGATATTATTTTCCAGTTCCTCGTTACTGATGTCTTGCAACTTTAACGGCTGAATCGTATTCGTGAAGAAACTACGGGTACTCTCAAATACCGTATAAGGATTACGCATCAGATAAACAAACTTCGCATTGGGGAACATCTTAACAAGTTCCTTCACACGCCCTGTATGCGGCGGATTCTTACTCAAGAACTGCGTTCCATGTGTATTCCACAATGATATCTTAATCAACTTGACAAATACCTCTTCAAACACTTTCAGTTCTTTCTCCGTGATATCATTAAACAACAGATATTTATCTGCATATTCCTGCTGATATTTAGGAAGGAACCAGAAATTATAATAAGTATAAGGCATCATATTAGCCAGTGCAAACTCTTCCTCCTGCGGCAGGTCTACAGCAAGTTCCATATTATCCGTAGGACGCTTATCGGGCATCAGCCAACTCATATTCTTCTTAAAGAAAGGCTGCCCCCACATCATCAAATGCGGAAATACAGTCTGATAAGTAGTATTATAACCAAAATGTTTATCGCATGAAAAGACATTATGCACAAAGGTCGTTCCACTACGCCAATGACCAAGGATGAATACCGGATCATGTTCCAAAGGTTGAGATGCCAGTCGCTTCTCATAACGTCCATTCTGTAAAGGAGCCAGAGTAGAAAGCAATCGGCAGACAGCTTTAGTCAAGCGGTACTTGCCTTTGTATGCTGCATCTATCTCACGTCCTTTCGTAATAGCATTAAATGTCTTCCAATCGGCTCCTACCAATGTATTTATAGGAAGTTTATTAAATTCGAGTAAACCCATATCATTTACAATTTAACAATTTACAATTTACGATACAAATGGTAAACTATTTAATGATTTTCACTTCAATGCCCTGACGCTCCAAGTCTTTCACCGCTTTCTCTATGATTTCATAGTGTTCGGGAGCAATGCCAAGCTTCGGTAAATTCAGGACAGGAAGATCTTCCGAAATATGCATGTCTTTATCCTCTACCCTATCGATAATCATACCAACAGCACTGGTATTATTAGTTATCGGATCAATCAGAATGAAGGCTCCTGTTGCCTTATTCTTTTGATAAGGGTCAAAGAATAATTCTTTTGCCGTAGTCAGCACAACACGCGCTATCTGATTCAACTGCATGGGCAAGCTATCAGTAGTTAATTGTCCATTCTCAACCGATAGTTGTTCCATCGTATTGACATCTACCTTATACTTGATATTACTGATACGTGAACGGCTCAGATTAGTGGTTTGTTTAATAAAAAATGATTTATTAAGATCCATCGGTTCTTCATCCATCCACACCAGCATAGCCTCGAAATTACGATCGACAACCGGCAAGTTATCAGGATGTACCAGCATTTCTCCTCTTGATACGTCTATCTCATCTTCCAGCGTCAAAGTCACAGACTGAGGTGGAAAAGCATAATCCAGTTCACCATCATAAGTAACAATGCTCTTAATGCGTGATTTCTTACCGGAAGGCAATGCAACTACTTCATCACCTTTACGCACAATTCCTGAAGCTACTTTACCGCAGAAGCCACGAAAATCGAGGTTAGGCCGCAACACATATTGTACCGGGAAGCGGAAGTCTGACAAATTATGATCATTATCAATATGGACTGTCTCAAGGAAATCGAGCAAGGATATACCGGTATACCACGGAGTACGCTCAGACTTAACGACTACATTATCACCATCCAGGGCTGATAGCGGAATACAAGTTACATCCGGAATGTTCAACGGAGCAATAAATTCCTTATATTCCTTAACTATTTCATTGAAGCGGTCCTCTGAAAAATCTACCAGGTCCATCTTGTTAACAGCAAGCACCACATGCTTGATACCTAACAAAGAAACCAGGAAAGAGTGACGACGTGTTTGTGTAATCACCCCTGTACGGGCATCTACCAAAATAATAGCCAGATTAGCCGTGGAACCACCCGTAATCATATTACGTGTATATTGTTCATGTCCCGGAGTATCGGCAATGATAAACTTACGATTGTTGGTAGAGAAATAACGATAAGCCACATCAATCGTAATACCCTGTTCGCGTTCTGCTTTCAGGCCATCCAGCAACAGCGCATAATCAATATGATCGCCGGCATTTCCCATTCGTTTGCTATCGCGTTCCAATGCATCCAACTGGTCCTCGTACAATTTCTTACTATCAAATAACAAACGTCCGATCAGCGTTGATTTTCCATCATCTACCGAACCGGCAGTCAGAAAACGGAGCAAGTCTTTCTGTTCATCTTTATCCAGAAACTCCTTGATATTTAGTTTAGAGTTATTCTCCATCACTTTCTATTTTTTAATTGTCACCTTTATCTTCGTAAACCTAAGCAATAAAGTTCTAAAGGTCAGGTTTAAGATTCCAATTCTCAGGTTTTAATTTTTAATTCTTAATTTTTAATTCCTAAAAGTATCCCTCGCGCTTTTTCTGCTCCATGCTGGCCTCCTGATCGAAGTCGATTACACGGGTAGTACGTTCGCTTTTGGTAGTGGTCATCATCTCTTCTACAATCGTTTCAATTGTATCGGCATTGCTTTCCACTGCACCTGTCAGCGGCCAACAGCCTAACGTACGGAAACGGACCATTTTCATTTCTATCTGATCCCGATACTTTTCAGGCAAACGATCATCGTCCGCCATAATCAGATTACCATCAATCGTAACACAAGGACGTTCCTTTGCATAATACAACGGAACAATAGGAATATTTTCCAAACGGATATATTGCCAGATGTCCAGCTCAGTCCAATTGCTCAAAGGGAACACACGAATACTTTCTCCCTTATGTACCCGGGCGTTATAAATATCCCACAATTCAGGACGTTGATTCTTGGGGTCCCACTGGTGGAACTTATCACGGAAAGAGAAAATACGCTCCTTTGCACGTGACTTCTCTTCATCACGGCGTGCACCGCCAAAAGCTGCATCAAACTTATACTTGTCCAAAGCACTCAGCAGAGCTTTTGTCTTCATCAGGTCCGTATGTACTTTACTGCCATGCGTAAATGGTCCCACTCCTGCATGGAAAGCTTCCATATTGCTCTCTACAATCAGATTCCACCCATACTTCTTAGCATATTCGTCACGGAACTGAATCATTTCTTTAAATTTCCATTTTGAATCGATATGCATCAACGGAAAAGGGACTTTGCCAGGATAAAAAGCCTTTTCAGCAAGGCGAACCATCACCGAAGAGTCTTTTCCGATACTATAAAGCATCACTGGGTTTTCAAATTCCGCAGCCACTTCACGGATAATATGAATAGACTCTGCTTCGAGCTCTTTCAGATGGCTTAATTTATATTCTTCCATTTTATATAATCACTTTTTAATCTGTATTTTTGATAAAATAAGGTCAAGCAACTTGTTGACTGACTCTTCCAGACTGAGCACTGAAGTGTCTAAAGTCAAAGCCGGATGGGCAGGAGCCTCAAACGGAGCAGAAATACCGGTAAAATTCTGAATCTCTCCCCGGCGTGCCTTAGCATACAAACCTTTCACGTCCCTGCGCTCACACTCGGCCAGAGGAGTACTAACGTAGACTTCAAGAAAATCTTCCTGACCAATGATATTGGCAGCCATTTCGCGGATATCATTGTTAGGACTTATAAATGCAGCAATAGTAATAATGCCTGTATCAATAAAAAGTTTAGAGACTTCCGCTATACGACGGATATTTTCCACACGGTCGGCTTCGGTAAAGCCTAAATTATTGTTAATGCCGCTACGGATATTATCCCCGTCCAAAATACGGCACAGCAATCCGCGTTTGTGCAATTCACGTTCCAAAGCAATAGCTATTGTACTCTTACCGGAACCGCTCAATCCGGTAAACCATATCATCATACTATGTTGTCCAAGGAGCTCTTCTTTATCTTGCCTCGACAACATTCGATCAAAAATCGGATATATATTATTATCTGTCATAATCTAAATTAAAAGGGCCAAATTAATGGAATAAGGAATATGGATATCAGGAATGCTATAATATTCAACGGCAAACCAATGCGCACGAAATCGGTAAACTTATAGTTTCCTATACCTTGTACTATCAGGTTTGTCTGGTATCCAATTGGTGTGGAAAAACTGGCAGATGCAGCCATGCAAATCACCACAAAGAAAGGCATAGGGCTAACGCCCATCTGCGAAGAAATGGAAAGTGCCAATGGGAAAGCCAATGCTGCCGCTGCATTATTCGTTATCAATTCAGTAAATAAGTTCGTAATGATAAACACGGCAGCCAATAAAACCTGCGGTCCGTAATGTTCAGTCAAACCAATGATATAACCTGCCACTATATCCGCCACACCAGAATTCACCATCGCTTTACTAATGGCAAAGGCACAGGCAATGGTTATCAGAATATCCCATGAAATGTATTTGGTATATTTACGCGCCGGGAAAATTTTTGTCCATGCCATAATAATAGTAGTCACAGAGACAAAGAAGAACATATCCAGCTTAATATCCGGGAATGCTTCTTTCACAACCGGTAACTCTCCTACTGTAGCTCCGGCAATCATTAATATCAGTAAAACAAGAGCAAACCAACGCTTTCCTTTTCCGGGAACCGGCTCATTGTCTTTACCATTAGCCAACAGAACGAACACTGAGGATTCTCCCCAAGTCTGAACGAAAGAATCATCTGCCATCACCACCAGCGTATCGCCATCGCGCAGAACTTCATTATCCAGATTCTCCGTAATACTTTGTCCGCTCCGCTTGATTTCCTTAACAGCAGCACCATAGTGACGTTCAAAATTAAACTCACCCAGTTTCTTGTTGATACCCGGAAAACGGGGACCAAGCACTGCTTCAACCCGATGCAAACTACTATCCTCCTCCTGGTCGTCATCCAGTTTTACCGCATCCGTACGAACATCAGGCAAAAGTTTGGAAGAAAATAGAAATAAATAAATAATACCCGCAATAGCAATGAAAATACCGACTTTGCCCAACTCAAACATGGTGAAGCCTTCATAACCGGCTTCTAATATCATACCATGTACTACCAGATTGGTAGAAGTTCCAATTAAGGTACAGATACCGCCCAAAATCGTCACATACGAAAGGGGGATCAAAAACTTGGTAGCAGGTAGTTTTACCGATTCTGCCCAACGCTTGATAATCGGGGCAAATATTACCACAACAGGAGTATTGTTAAGAAAAGCAGAGATAAAAGAGATAGTGGGAAGCATACGCAACTGAGCCTTAAATACAGTTGTTTTCCCCATAGGAAGCAACTTCTTGATTACTTGTCCCAATGCTCCCGACTGACGAATACCTTCGCTAACCAAAAACAACATGGCTACGGTAATCATTCCTTTATTACTGAACCCCTCCAACATTTCTTTTGGGCTCAGAATACCTGCACATAAGAACAAGACTACAACGGAAAACAATACCATTCCTGGACGCATTTTGTCCAACACTAATGCAACAACCATGCCCAAAAGTGACAAAAGCACGAATATTATTTCAAATGTCATAGATTCATTGTATCTTGTTAATACTTCATTCGCTTAGGCTCAACCACAAACCATGGGTTCAGCAAGTCTTCTTTATTATAGCAAAGCGGTTCTTCTTTCCCCGCCTGATAAACTTCCATTCCAGCTGCACGTGCAATGGCATGTCCGGCAGCAGTATCCCACTCCATAGTAGGTGCAAAACGAGGATATACATCCGCTTTTCCTTCTGCTACAAGGCAAATTTTTATAGAACTGCCACTTGAAATTAATTCTACTTCAGCATGCTGACGTTTCATCTCTTCAATGTAGGATTCTGTTTCAGGCGTCAGATGTGAACGGGAAGCAACAATTACAAATTTATCTCTTGCAGACTCAGCAGGCAAACGGGTAGCAGATGCCATTAATTCCTCCAATGAAACATCTCCGCGTGAAGTAATGCCGGATAACTTATACGCACCGATATGTTCTTCCGCAAAATAGAGTTCCTGTTTCACCGGAAGATAAATCACCCCCATTACCGGCACTGAATGACTCACCCATGCTATATTTACAGTAAACTCACCATTCCGCTTTATGAACTCTTTTGTTCCGTCCAACGGATCTACAATCCATAAAGAATCCCATCCACAACGCTCAGTATAGGGCAAATGCTTTCCTTCTTCACTCAAAACAGGAAAAGGGGTAGCATTCAAATATCCGGTAATGGTTTCATGAGCTTTACGGTCGGCAATGGTCAAAGGAGAGTTATCCGCTTTTTTTTCAATTTCAAAATCTGATGCCGGGTCATTATAGATAGAGAGAATGTCCGCACCGGCGTGCAGAGCTGCATCTATCGCGTTTAATATATATCGTTGTTCCATATATGGTATCTATACTTATATAGTGTGCAAAATTAAAAACTTTTTCATCCTCAAAAGTTTCCACCCTCAGTTTTATAACTTCTTTTAAACTACATAATATATTTATAAGCACTTTTCACAATCGATAAAACAAAAAAGGTACTTCAACTTAATATTGAAGTACCTTATCCCAAAAACGGTTTCTTTTCCGGCTATTTTTCCAGAAAACAACTAAACTTTTACCTATGCCTATTTTACATATATTACAAAGCCACTATTGTCTTCATTTTTCAACATCAAATAAGTATTTCGCAAACCATTGATTATCAGACGCATTATAATAGCAGTAATTCAGTATACGACTGAATAGGGTTCAGTATACGACTGAAATAGGTTCAGTATACGATTGAAACAGGTTAAATATACGACTGAACTCACAAGCATTGCCTTTTGTTAATATTTACTACTTACAGATATAAATCACCTATCTACTCAATAATCATAGCGAAGTGATTTATCAACATCTGCTTTTGCCTTTATCGGCACAAACGTGAATCCCCATTCATAATTTTGATTGGCAGGTATTGTATAGCCCGGTTGCACTTTTGCTCCCCAACTATCATAACCAGCCACTCCTTGCTGTTTCATGTCAACACACACCTCTACAAAATCCCGGGGAATAATATCATTCACATGAGTCATCTTCCGCATCGCATTTTTAGCCTCATCCAGATCATGGTTTTCGATTTCTTCCGGAGAACGGTTCCGCCATTGATATGGACGGGACGAATCTTCCGCATCAAAGTCTTCAATTGTATTTCTCAATGCATTAAAACCAATAGTGTTCTCTGCCTGTACCAACAAACCACGTCCGCTCTTATCTGACAGGACAACCCAACGCGTATCTGTACGATGTCCGTTTTCTTGCGGACGAACATAATCCACATACATTGAGTCGGCAATAGTCTTATAGCGCCCTACCATGCTTCCGGCATTACGGTCTATATAGTTTTCTTCCGGACCACGACCGAAATACTCTACTATATTCATATCCTGCGGTATATGAAAACGTATCCCGATACGAGGTACTTCAAGATTATCTTTCTTTTCTTTCTTTTTACCGGGAGTATAAGTAGCAAGATGAGTATCCTCCGGCACATCAGTCTTCACAGCCTCCTGGTCAGTAGCAGTAAACTTCACGGCCACATTCACCACTCCATCCGGATATATTTTATAATCGACACAATACTGATTTCCGGCAGGTAAATCATATACCACATTCAGTAGTGCATTCTTTCCCTCCATTCTCACAGCAGCATTGCTCACTTTAAAGTTATGGCTTGAAGCTTTCCAGATTTGCAGACGCTTCGGGTTACTGTTCCCGTAATCATTATCATTGGGCGCACGCCAGAAATTAGGTTGCACACCTGTCTCTTTATCAAAATATTCAAACCCATTCACTTTATAGGAAGTAACCATACCGGAAGTACGGTCAAACGCAAAATACACTTTAGGAGAAGAAACGACTAAAGTACTCCCCTCTTCTTTACAACCCAGGTCCGGTCCTGCTGCTTTATATGCAATCTTATTTGCTTCTACCGGCAACCTAAACTGTTCATAAGCAATTTCGTATCCTACCGGTATCAATGACTCAGGCTGAGTAGTGACTACACTAAAATGCACATAGTATTCAACCCCTGCTTTTCCGCTCACATTCTTCACCGGAATTGAGAATTCTTTTTCCGCCTGAGGTGCTACATCCAAAGTCAAACTTCCTTTTTTAACAGGGATGCCATTGGCACGCAGCTCATAACGAATGGTATATTTTTTCAAATTAGTGAAATAGAAACGGTTTATAGCCCGATACTTACCGGCAGCTACATCAACAGCATCAAATGCTACATTTTGATGTACATACTTCACTTCTGCCATAGCAGGATGCGGCTTACGGTCGGGCCCCACCAGTCCATTACAGCAGAAATTACCATCGCTTGGCATATTTACTCCATAGTCTCCTCCGTATGTCCAGTATTTACGACCGTTCTCATCGGTTTCCAATATTCCCTGATCCACCCAGTCCCAGATATATCCACCCTGAAGATTTGGGTATTTATAGATTTCTTTCCATTGATCCCACAGATTACCATTTGAATTACCCATAGCATGAGAGTATTCCGATGGAACCACAGGACGGTCAGAACCGGTTTCTCCAATATATCGCAACCATTCTGCACTGGGGTATTGCGGTACGTACATATCCGAATTCCATTCCCACTGTGCACGCTCATAGTTTACGGGGCGGTCCATTAGTTCTTTATCCTGATCCTTCAGCCAAAGATAAGTCTGATAGAAGTTGTAGCCATTACCGGCTTCATTACCCAAAGACCAGAATGTTACAGAAGGATAATTCTTATTACGTTCATACATGTTCATTGTACGATACATGTGTGGCTTCAACCATTCCCGATTATTACCCAGTGTTCCGCCTTTACGCAAGTCATAATACATTCCGTGCGATTCTATATTGGCTTCATCGTAAACGTACAATCCATATTCATCACATAATTCATAGAAGTGGCGGTCTTGCGGATAATGGCAAAGACGAACCGTATTCAAATTATGCTGTTTCATCAACTCAAAGTCCTTACGCATCAGTTCTTCCGTTACATAATGTCCGGTGTGTTCATTATGTTCATGGATATTGACACCTTTCAGTTTCAAAGGCTGTCCGTTAATCATTAACACCACATACGGTTTCCCATTCTTAGCTATCTGGTCAATCTGTTTGATCTCGATACGGCGAAAACCCACATTGAAAGGAACGATTTCCGTCACTTTATCTTCTTCTTTCAATGAGATCAGCAATTTATAGAGATTAGGGCTCTCGGACGTCCAGGTCTTTACCCCAGATAAATTTGCACCAAATGTCACAGTCTGAATATCTTCGCCTTTCACGATACAACTCTCCGTAGCATTAGCAACCACTTTTCCGGAAGCTTTATCTATCAACTCATACAACACTTGCAAGTCTTTATCTGTAGCGGCGTTGTTACGAATATCGACAGCCAATTTGAAAATACCGTTCGTGTAACTATCATCCAATGTAGAAACTACCCGGAAATCTTTCACAGCAGTTTTAGGTTGAGAGTAAAGAAATACATCACGTTCTATACCACTCAGACGCCAGAAATCCTGACACTCCAGATATGACCCCGTACTCCAGCGAAAGATTTTCAGAACCAATGTATTTTTACCGTTCTTTATATATTTGTTTATCAAGAACTCTGCAGGATTCTTGGAATCTTCATTATATCCAACTTCCTGTCCATTCAGATAGACATAAACACCGGACTTAGCACCCGCAATATGCAAATAAATATCACGTGACATCCAATCTTGCGGTACAGTAATTTCCCGCCGGTAAATACCTACCGGTATATCTTCCGGCAATTGCGGAGGCTGTGGATTCAACGCCTTGAATTCATACCCGTGATTGGTATAGATAGGTACACCATATCCTTGCACTTCCCAGTTGCCAGGAACCTGTATATCATTCCACCCTTTCATATCTGCTACTTCCTGCGCAGCATCTACCGGCAAATTACGATGTGAATCCGAATAATAGAACTTCCATGTCCCATTCAGTAACTTATAGAAGTTACTATTCTCATATTTCCCACTCAATGCACTCTGACGGCTATCATAGGTCATAAAAGCCGTACGGGGAGGTTCTCTATTTACAGAGACAGTTTGTATGTCCTGCCAATAAGGAAGAGTGTGACTGCCATTATCAACCGTGTTTGCCGTTATAGGGATATTCAACATGCACATCCCTAACAAAATCATTACACCTTTATTCATACCATTAGATTGTGTTATACAAATTACTTACAAATTTAGCCTTTTTCTTTCGCACAAAAGAACATTTTTCATTTTTTCTGCATATTCTTGTATCTCATCAAGGCTTCTAAATAGTAATAATCTGCATAGATAAGAGGAACATCTATTTCTTCACCATGAGGAATACTTCCAACGCTATGCATCAGTATAAAATTGCAATTCGTGCCAGGTTCGGCCAGATAGGCAGGAGATGAAAGAGACTTTAAGATATGTGCCGCAGCAGCACTATACTTCTTACCGTCCGTTACATAACCTGATAATTCTAAAAAAGCGGAAGCAGCAATAGCAGCAGCCGAAGCATCACGTGGTACTACCTTAAAGATTTCCGGATCATAATTCCAATCAGGCACATAGCCTTCTTGTCCTGCATTAAAATCCCAATAAGGGATGCCATCTTCCGGCAAATTCGGATGATTCAGCCAGAAATCGGCTGTATGAACTGCCATGTCGAGAAAATCTTGCCGGTGAGTTTCACGATAAGCCATTGTATAACCATAGATAGCCCATGCCTGTCCACGAGCCCAAGCCGAGTTGTCTGAAAAGCCCTGGCAAGTGGCTTGATTTAAAACTTCACCGGTTTCGGCATCATAATTCACAACGTGATAATTGCTATAATCTTCACGGAACTGGTTCTTAGCTGTCGTCTCAGCATGACGATTAGCCACTTTTGCGTAAACAGAATCTCCTGTCACTTTCGTAGCAAAGTACAGCAATTCCAGATTCATCATATTGTCGATAATGACCGGATAAAACCATTCATCCTTGCCATTCCAGGATTTCCGATAATTCCATGATTTAATACAACCTGTTTTCTCATTGAAACGAGTACACAACGAACGGGCAGATTCGACTAATACATCTTTATAAGCCTCATTTCCGGTTAAACGATATGCATTCCCGAAACTGCAATACATCAAGAAACCAATATCATGATGATTGGTCATTTTCTTCAGGGGTTCAAGCGACTCCGTCCACTTTATTGCAGCTTTTTTCCAATCTTCTTTGTTGGTATATTCATATACATACCACAGACAACCGGGATAAAAACCTTCCGTCCAGTCATTTTTACGAGTTACCTTCAGTTTCCCGTCTTTACCTATCGTACGAGGATATTCGGTAGCTTCAGGCACAGCCTTCAACTGATTATACAGTTGTTGTTCCGCCCTGGTAAAACCTTGTTCTACGATGCTCGTATCTTCTCCTCCACTACATGCTATCAACACTAATACCGATATGCACAAAACGTAAAATACTTTCATTCTATATATTTTATATATTCAATTAATGATTTCATATTAATCAATCTATAAAATCCAATCAAATAAGAATTTATATAAGAAAGGCCAATACCTGTATTACAGAACCAGCATGACCTTTCTGATATGAACTTTATTATTCCCAGCCAGGATTCTGTTTCAGATTACTATTTTTAAAGAGCTCCGTATTTGATATCGGATAGAAATACAATTTATCACTTATCTTTCTAGACTCCAACGTAAACTTCTTATAACTTACCTCATCATTGCTCTTTGTTATTTTCACTCCATAAACATCTTTGGATTCAGCCAATTCTTTCCAACGACGGAGATCCCAAAAACGATGTCCTTCAAAGGCGAGTTCTACTCTACGCTCATGTTTCACGCGTTTCAGGAACTCATCAGAAGATAGAATATCTGATAATGCCGGCATATTCACACCCGTTCTGCCACGAACCGCATTCACTGCTGCCAAGGCAGTCATACCACATTTATCCGTAGTATAGTTAATATCACCATAAGCGTTCACCATGGCCTCTGCATAGTTCAACAGCACTTCAGCATAGCGAAATAATACCCAGTTGTGATGAGTTGCAGCAGAGGAAGAACCAGCTTCAAAACTGATACTGTTATTTACATACTTACGCAGATAATAACCGGTGGAAGTAGCATTCGTTAGAGGCAAACCATTGGCACCGCCTTCATAAATTTCCACCGCATTCTTAGCCGGCCATGTCATGCCATTATGCACAATCGTCAAATAGAAACGGGGATCTCTGCCTGTATAAGGATTCTGACTCATTGCTTCATTATTCCAGTCAAACTCCTCACCTGTTGCCATTTCAAATGCACTTGCCAGATTTTCCGTCGGGCAGGTAGTTGTTTTACCACCTGTTACACCCATAGGAAAGTTGGCTGCTTCAAAACTGGTACTTGTTCCTGTAGGACGTACCAAGATCACTTCATTACTTGCCGTATTAGTAGCACCAAACAGATTTGAGAAACTGGCATCCAGCTTATAACCTAATGCAGAACTCTGCCCAATAATTTCATAAGCAGCTTCTGCAGCAGTCACCCACTTACTTTTATTATTGCCGGAATTAAATAACGGACTGGCAGCATACAAAGCGGCACGTGCCTTTAATGCCAAAGCCGCACCTCGTGTTGCACGTCCATACTCGCTACCAGGCATTTTGGTATAATCTACAGGTAGAAGTGTAGACAGTTCCGTGCATTCCGAAATAATAAAATTGAAGATCTGTTCTGCCGAAGCAGGTTCTGCCGCATTGGCTTCAGCCTGAGTGACAACCTTAGTTATCAGAGGTACATTTTGATAACGTCTGACCAATTCAAAGTAGAAATAGGCACGCAGAAAGCGAACTTCATATTCAAAGTTAGGATAAGTGATCATCCAGTTATCATAATCGTTGGTATTTTCCCATGTTTCAAATTTCAACCCCGTCAGGTTTTCCAAATAGAAGTTGGCGTCATGGATACCATTATAATAATTGGCAAATTGATCATCAACCGTATAATTAGGCGACCAAGTACCATTCACAAAACGCTTTATATTAGATGATTCATAAATATGAACCGCATCATCCGTGGCAGCATCCAGCATGGCACCATCGATATTACAAAAGTTCGAAGGCAGATAGCCATAAACATCTGTTACAAATTGCTTAACGCGATTATAGCTTCCCTGAATTTCTTTCAAAGAGTAGTAATCCGATTCATTGCAATCCATAAAATCACAGGATGCCAACAAACTGACAGAGATAAATATCGCAAATAATTTCTTTAGTTTCATAACATTCATTTTTTTAGAAAGATAGATTAAATCCGAATGCATATTGAGTCATAGTAGGATGCTCTGTACCGATGGATTCCGGGTCACGAAGATCAATTCCATCCAGACAGAATAAGTCATGTCCACGAGCAAAAACTTTCACGCCAGCCAGGAAACCAGTCTTCTTCAACAACTTCGTCGGGAAGTTATAGTACAGCTCCAAGGTTCTCAACTTCAAAAAAGAAGCATCGGACACCCACATAGAGTTAGTATTGTAATTATTATCCGATCCGGAATAAGTCAGGCGAGGCAAAGTTCCGTTAGGATTCGATTCGCTCCAACGGTTTTCCCAATAATAAGTAGAGATTGTATTGTTGTTGACAATCGGGCGGTAAACACTTGCCGTATTCAATACTTTACTATAATTACCTACACCCTGAAACAATGCATAAACTCCAAAACCTTTGTACTCCAATCCTAAATCAAATGAATAATAGATTTCAGGACAAGTTGCATTATAGCCTAAAGGTACCTGGTCATAGGCATCGATTTTATTGTCACCGTTTTGATCCTTAAACATCAGATCGCCCGGACGTACATCACCTAACAATTGCTCCACACCGCGATTGTCTATTTCATCCTGAGATTTATAGATCCCTATCACTTCATAACCGAAAATTTGGTTCATAGAACTTCCTGTGCGTTTGAGATAATCATACGGGCGATACTCTTCATTCTGATTTTTAATTTTATTGCGGGTAAAGGTGAACTGTCCACCCAGATGATATTTAAAGTTACCGATATTATCATCCCACGCCAAAGAAGCTTCAATACCTTTATTGTCGACAACACCATTATTGATCTGGGGCACAGACATACCGAATATCTGGGAAACAGAACCACCACTACTCACCAGAATATCTGTACGGTGATCGTAGAATGCATCCAAAGTCATCGTCAACTTATTCCAAGCTCTAAAGTCAATACCGACATTCAGTTTATGGGATTTCTCATAAGTCAGCCCATCAATTCCCAACTGAGTAAATTTCATGCCGGATGAGGAAGAAGGCACATTAGTGGCATTCTGGAAATAGTAAGAATTTCCACTGCCATAAATATTCTGGAACAGATTTACACCATAATCAGCACGACCGGAAATACCATAAGAAGCCCTGACCTTCAAAAGGTTCAGCCAATCTCTCTTCATGAAATTCTCCTCAGACAAAATCCAACCTGCACCTATCGCAGGGAAAATTCCCCAACGATCATCCGGATCAAGTATACTGGAAGCAGAACCTGATAATGAGAAATCAACCAGATAACGGTTATTATAAGTATAGTGTGCACTACCCACTATATCCATAAATGCACGTCCGGAGTTCTGACTTTTTGTTTTTGCCTTATCCATGGAGTACAGCAAAGTTGCATTTAAACTATGTTTATTCCATTGTTTGATATAATTGGTATAAAACTCCAGATTAAAATGAGTGGCAACCGAACCTACACTCTTCGAGAAACCCAAAGTTCCTTCATTACGTAGGGTTGTATAGATATTCTCACCGGTTGCAAAATCAACAGATGCAGACTCATAACCAAATTCTTTAGTATTATTGTCCCAATATGAAGCGGTATTATCTATACCTACCTTAAAACCTGCCGACCAACCGGGAAGTATAGCAGACAAATCCTGCTTCATGTTCACATCCGCATACATGGCACGCGTTTGAGAACGCGCATACCCTCTACCGGAAATAAGGGCGACCGGATTATTGGAATAATTAGTTGTACCACCCCATATTCCCCTGTCTGTCTTTACAGGGAATGCACCTGAAGGTACCTGGAATAAGGCATTGAAGATATTACCCGTGCTCTCGCCCGGACGATTATGTTCCGTGAAATTACCCAATAAATTTAACTGTACAGTAGTCGTTGGACTTACCGTGATATCCAGATTTGTACGGACGTTCAGTCTTGAATATTTCAACTGTGTAGAATAACCATCGTTATCTGATGTCGGTTTCAATAGCCCTCTATTATCCAGGAAGTTCAGCATCGTATAGTAACGTACAAACTGACTTCCTCCTTGTGCTGTGAAATTCACATTATCACCGTAACTCATGTCTCTCAAAGATTCATCCAACCAATCCACATTCGGATAAACACCCGGATAAGTCTGATTCTTGAATGCATCCAGTTCTGTATTCGAATAGCGGGGAGCCAAGCCATCATTCTCCATCGCCTCATTCAATGCCATGGCATATGTATACCCGTCAGCAAATTTAGGCAAGCGCTTAGGAGAAGCCATATTAAATTCATAAGAGAAAGTGATCTTAGGTGCACCTACCGATCCTCGTTTTGTTTTCACAAGAATAACACCGTTTGCACCCCTTATGCCATACAAACTGGTAGCCACAGCATCCTTTAAAACGCTGACTGATTCTATTTCTTCAGAACTCAATTCGTCAATCGAACGTTCAAAACCATCCACCAGCACCAACGGACTATTGGAATTCAAAGAACTATTTCCACGTATATACAGCGTTGCGCCATTCTCCCAAACCGTACCGGCATTTTGCAAAACCTGCAATCCGGGAAGCGTACCAAATAACTGGTTAGATGGTTTTATGCTGTTCTTATGTGAGAGATTCGTTGTAACAGAAACTGCACCGGTCATCTCTCTTGCATCCATGGTAATAGTACGTCCCATTTCTACCACCTCATTATTCTGACGGACTGTCAGTGTGTCTTCCTGAGCCATTACGCCAAGTGAACACAGTACGCCAGCCAAAAATATATTGATCTTTTTATTCATAATATTTTTCATTTCTAAGTTCCAGAAACATTATTCCCAACCCGGATTCTGTATCAATCCGTATCCCTTATTCACCTCGTCCTGCGGGAAGGCACTAAAGTACCAGATAGAAGAGAATCCACCGGCATTCCACCAGGCACGGTTTCTATCTGTTTCAGCCAGAGAGAAAGGTTCGCAAATATACGTACCATCCCCTTTATTCTTATATACATTCAGCCCATGTAAAGGTGTCTTGAACTTATCTTCCATTTTCCAACGGATGAGGTCGAAGAAACGTACTTCTTCGTAACCAAACTCACAAGCACGCTCACGAAGAACTGCTTCACGGAATTGCTCTTGCGTCATTCCTGTTTTCAAGCCACCCAAGCCTACACGTGCACGTACTTCATTTACGCATTGATATGCCTGGCTGTTAGGACCGCCATTATATTCATTCAAAGCTTCTGCATAACTCAGATAAAGTTCTGCAATACGCAGATGTGGCCACTGGATAACATGTCCGCTAAGTTCATTACCACGATCCAATCCCCATTTACGGCAAGCCAATCCGGTTTTCAGACTTAAACTATGCATGGCTCCTTGTCCCCAGTCTTTCCCTTTCGGATAATTGGTTTTATCACTGGGATACTCCTGAGTCAATTCAACAGTTCTTCCCTGATAAATATCGCCATCCAATATAAAAGTTTCGTTTAAACGAGGGTCGCGGTTCACGAATGGGTTTGCAGTATGTTCAGGATTGTTCCAGTCAAAATCTGAGCCATCAGCCATCGGGAACATATCGAAGTATTCTTTAGTGGGACAATAGCCTCCCCAACGGATGGCATTCCACAACACCAGCTGTCCGGCACTTAAACTTGCCGAATAGATATTCCGATGTACAGAAATCAGTGTTTCGGTAGTCCCACGGTCAAAGTAAGCTTTGCGGAAAGCATAACGATATTCACCAGGTGAAACATCATTTTTTTGTACCAAACGATAAAAGCCATTCTGGCCGAGGGCATTAAAGAAAGCCTCACAAGCATCTACAGCCTTTTTCCACCGTTCGCGGTCGTAATTACCAAACCAGGTCATGTGCTGTTCCGAAGCCTCCCCGGCAGCATAAGGCTGATCGCTGTTTAGCAACGGGCTTGCCACAAACAATAAGACTCTCGCTTTCAATCCGTAAGCGCCAGCTTTGGTCAAACGACCGTCCCACTGTGCCATATCTTCATCCGAAATTCTCCATGGAAAGTCCTGACAAGCTATGACATCATTCAGAAGTCCTATGATAAAATCAACCGTTTCCTGCAGGGTTGCACGTTTAGGCATTTCGTCATCGGCTGCAATTACCTTATCTACAATGGGGAGTCCACCATAATGGCGCAACATGTGTGCATAATAGATAGCAACAAGCATTTTGGCTTCTGCTTTCAGACGCTCTTTCTCAGTTTGGGTCATATCAGGCACACGGTCTACATTATTATAAAGTATCCATGCATGGCGAATTGCCGACCACATGTGAGTCTCGCTTTCATTAAAACGAATCTTAGTAGTCATGTAAGTTGCTCTGGGGGCATTCTCGACAGAGGAATTATAACTACCAGAATAATAAACACGCTGAACACCGGAGTATCCTACATTATCGCAATTCAAGTCGGTGAGTCCTTCAATAGTTCCCAACCACATGGTAGTATAATAGCCACTGGTTTCCAAGCCATAAGGCAAATATTGATAGCTATACGACAATACGCGACGAGCATACTCTGCCGTAGAAAATACGGTGTC
Organism: Bacteroides sp. AF39-11AC; assembly: GCF_003474285.1. Taxonomy (NCBI): domain Bacteria; kingdom Pseudomonadati; phylum Bacteroidota; class Bacteroidia; order Bacteroidales; family Bacteroidaceae; genus Bacteroides; species Bacteroides sp. AF39-11AC. The sequence goes on from NZ_QROH01000003.1 coordinate 19,798, forward strand.
AATCGTAACATCCGTACTGGGCGGCTTCTGCAGGAATTTATCCCCGAAAGCCAAATCCTCACACGCCATTGTCACAAATAGACCTAAGGCCAATAATATAACGTGAAAATGCTTTCTTATATTTTTCATAATAACTGTTTATTAAAATCCTATTTTTAAACCAAAATTCACGACTTTAATCAACGGATAGGCGCGTCCATCCGGATTAGATTCAGGGTCACAGAAGTCCAGATCACTAAATGTCAACAGATTATATCCGGAGAGAGACAGACGCAAAGAACTGATACGGAATTTCTGTAACATAGCTTTGGGGAAAGAATAACCTACCTCAATGTTCTTCAGACGAATATAGGAAGCATCACGCAACCATAAATCCGAGTCTTTATAGTTATTGGTTTTACTACCACTCAAAGAAATGGCAGGCGCTTTTGCACTATTCCCTTTTTCAGCTGTCCAGGCATCATCAATCATATATTGAAGAAGTGAATTTGTGCCCGTTTCTCCAAATGGAGTACGATAGATACGACTTACAAGACGGGAAGTCTGGAATGCACCTGCCCACGTCATACTCAGGTCAAAGCCTTTCCAGGAAAAGCCCAACTGGATATTACCATTTAGAAGTGGATAGGTAGGATAACCAATAGCCGATATATCATTTGCATCAATCTTACCGTCCTTGTTCAGGTCTTTATACTTCACATCTCCGGCTATGGGTGAGAAACCGGAACCATGATCGGGAATGCCATTCTCTTTTCCTTTCAAAGATTCATAATTAGCAGCATCCTCTTCCGTAAAGAAGCCGTCATTTACATAGCCGAATTGTTGCCCAACCGGGCGTCCGGTTTCACACATCCATTCATAAGGCTGGGGGATTTCATCTTTGAAAATAACTTTATTTTTAGCATAGGACCAACTGGTACCGATGTAATAACTAAAATCCCTGATTGCATCTTCCCAACGTGCAGTTACCTCAAAACCTTTATTATCCACTTTACCCATATTTACAATAGGTAGAGAAATTGCCAGATAACCAGGGTTTACCTGACGGGAAATCAAAATGTCTTTACGATGCTCGATGAAGTAATCGAAAGAAGTTTTCAGATGGCTATCAAAGAAGTGCAAATCAACCCCATAATTCTGTTTTGCAGCAGTCTCCCAAGTTACATCAGGATTTCCAACTTTTGACTCTTTGGCACCCGGAAGAAAGTTATTAGTAGTAGAACCGAAACTATAAATACCTGTAGTATTATTACTTCCCGCGGTATTGATGATATAACTATCGGGCAAATAAAGGAAACGTGATCCATCAGAAACGATATCATTACCCACAATACCATAAGATGCACGCAGTTTCAAGTAACTGACATAAGGTTTCAGTGGCTCCATAAACTTCTCTTCAGAGATAATCCAACCGACTGAACCGGCAGGGAATGTACCGAAACGCTTCCCTTCTGCAAAGTTCTCCGAACCATTATAACCAATACTAAGGTCTAATAAATAGCGAGTTTTGTAATCATAAGTGACGCGTCCCACAAAGCCTACGTAACTACGGGGAATACCTGTATTTTTACTGGGATAATATTTCATTGTTTGATTGTACATAGCCAGAGCAGAGACATGATGTAATCCAAAATCTCTTTGGAAATTCAAAGCCGCTTCAAGATACCAGTCACGGGACTGTCCGGCCTCCTGTGTCCAACCCATAGTCTGTGCTTCCTGTATCTTTCTTATCAAAGTCTCGCCACTTTCTGTAAGGTAGGCCTCATATTGGTCGGCTTTTCCCTCACGGCGTCGTTTATCAGTCACACCGCTATTATAAGCTCCTTTAATATGTGCTTTTAAGCCTTTTGTGAGAACTTCAAGTTTCTGTTCCAGAGAAAAGTCGAAGTTAATCACATTTCCGCCTGTAGTGGTGTACCCTTTACCGTAATATGTATTCAGGCCATCATTAATAACACCGAAATTGCCAAATACCGATTTATTGACGGAAATCCATTTACCATCCACAATTCCAGCTCCCGAAAAAGGTACGGCACTGTAAATGTTGTCATACAAATAAGAGATATCAGTATAAGTACCGTTGTTATAGTTAGGCTCCGTCTTGTCAGTAAGACGTCCTCCCAGATTGATCTTCATAGAGGTAGTCTTCGTCACATCTATATCCATATTGATACGATAGTTATAGCGGTTATAGCTAAAGCCACGATCATTTTCATGGAAAGTCTCAAAAAGTCCCTTTTGGGTAAATATACCTAAGGAAGCGAAATAACGTACCCGGTCGGAACCACCGGAAATTGTCATATTATGTTGTGTCTGCAGTGCGGAATTTTTAATCAGTAAATCCGTCCAGTCCGTATCGGCATAAAGAATCGGGTTACTATGTGTACGGAAACCTTCCAGCATTGCATCTGTAAACATCAGTTTGTCTTCAGCAACACCGTCACGCAGTTGGGCAGCATTATATGTCATTGCATAGTCGTAACTGTTAGCAAACTCCGGAATATTGGTAGGCATCTGAAGACCAGCACTGGTGGAGAAAGTTATTTTAGCTTTACCGGATTGTCCGCGCTTCGTTGTCACCAGGATAACGCCATTGGCACCACGCACACCAAACACGGCTGTAGCAGAAGCATCTTTCAATACTGTAATATCTTCCACTTCATTGGGGTCTAATTGGGTGAACGAACGTTCCACTCCATCGACCAGACATAATGGAGCGGACAAACCGGTAGACAAGGAACCTACACCACGCACATACAGCGTTGCATCATCAGCTCCCGGCTGACCGCTACTCTGTACACTGGATAATCCGGGAACCTTACCACTCAATGCATTGGCAATACTTCCTACCGGAGATTTCATAATTTCATCTGATTTCACTGAGGATAAAGCACCGGTAACGGTTACTTTCTTCGTAGTACCATAGGCAATAACCTGTACTTCCTCTAACAGCGTAGCACTTTCAGCCATTGAAATCTTCAGCTTGCTCTCACCTTTATAGACAATTTCCTTGTCTTCGTACCCCACAAAGGACACCACAATGGTAGCACCAATCGGAACACTTAAGGTAAACTTACCATCTAAATCCGTAATCTTACCATTCTGGGTACCTTTCACCCTGACAGTAGCACCAATAATCGGGCCTTGGTCATCAAAGACCTCTCCCGTTACTACTCTTTCCTTGTCTTGTTGTGTTACAGCCACAGCTTCGGAACGTTTTTCGTCTCCTAAGCTCTTGCCGGGACATATGGCCAAGAAAGCAAAAATAAAAATCCACAATTTGTTTTTCATAAAAAAGTGATTTTACATAACATTATTAAATAAGGAATAACCATGGTCAATATTTTAGTATCGCATATACACTTACTAAAACAGTGCAAATGAATGGAATCTACAAGACAAGCACCTGACCATTGAGTCATATAGAGTGGCACAAATTGTTTTGCAGACAAAATGTGCCCCATTTCGGACAGATTTCACCCATAGCAACCTAACCGAGGATTCTTAAAAGACCGGTACGAATTAAAATAGTAGTTTGTACATGATGAATAATTCACCAAAAGACAAGAATGCTCTCAATCGGACAAGACTAACAGCATTCTTTGTCGGAGAAGTTTTATTCCTGAAGATCCTCTTCTGCCTGAGAATCCTCCCGAGGAGAATCTTTTCTATAAGACAAAGGAGCAACTCCATAAAAAGATTTGAAACAGCGGCTGAAATAACGTGGAGAAGTAAAACCCAACCGATACGAGATTTCTGAAATATTATATTGTGGTTCTTCCTGCAGCAACCTTAAAGCTTCTTCCAATTTCAGCTTCATTGTAAACTCATTCGGAGTTAACCCCATAACTTCTTTCAGGCGAAGGAACATTTTGCTCCGCCCCATATTCAATTCGGAAGCCAGCATATTCATATCAAAGTCCGGATTGTCAAAATTACGTTTTATGACTTCTGATGCCGTATCCAGCAGTTTCTGATCTGCAGCCGTAAAGCCACCAGCCTCCTGGGGGATCATAGCTTCTGTCCTACTCAACTTTTTCAGCAACAATCGCCTGTTTCTTAGCAGATTATTGCAACGTGCCAAGAGTAATTTCACATTAAAGGGTTTTGTGATATAATCATCTGCTCCAAACATATATCCTTCTATTGTATAATCTATTGAAGATTGTGCTGTAAGCAATACAACAGGGATATATGCCAATTCCAGAGAATTCTTAATTTTATAGCACATTTCCTTGCCAGACATCACCGGCATCATAACGTCACTCACTACCAGCTCCGGCTGCAACTGTTGAGCCAGTTCAAAACCCATTTGTCCGTTTGACGCTTTATATACAATATAGCTTGATGAAAAAATACCTTCCAACATATCCAATACTCCTTCATCATCTTCTACCAACAATACACGAGGTTTTCCGGATTCTTCTTTCTCCTGCCCTGCATTCATCTCACTCTCTTCAGACTCTTCTTCCGGTAATGGTTCCACCTCATCGTAGACAATAGCTTCCCAATCCAATGCAGGTACCGTTACTTTCTCATGTTCCAACTCTTCCTTAGTAAAATGGTTGTTGCCCAGAAGCAGTTGTATTTTAAAGCTACTTCCTTCTTCCAATACACTTTCTACGGTAATATCACCTCTGTGAGCCTCAATTATTCCTTTAGTAAGAGCCAGCCCGATGCCACTTCCAACAATCCCCCTCTGTTGCTTTTCATTCCCTTGATAAAAACGTTCAAAAATTCTGGATAAATCATCCTGGGGGATTCCACATCCGGTATCTGATACAGTTATTTCCATTATCTGCTGCTGCTTCCTGACTGATACCTTAACACTTTTCCCATCAGATGTATATTTAAAAGCATTCGATAACAGATTAAACACTGCTTTCTGCATCTGCACAGGATCAAACCAGACTTCCATCTTCTCATTGGGATGTTCAAACGTATATACTATATTTCTTTTCCGGGCAAGTTCCCAAAATGAACGGTAAACATCTTCCAGAAATGGCACTATATCAACACACTCTACCTTCAATTTCATGAATCCCTGCTCCTGTTTTCTGAAATCCAATAGTTCTGTAATCAAAAAACGTAGATTCATTGCATTCTTATGAATACTATGTAATCTGCGATAAACAGAAAGTGAAAGCTTTTCTGATTGCAACAACATCTCTATCTGCCCAACGATCAAAGTTAACGGAGTACGGAATTCATGGGATATATTAGTAAAGAAACGAAGTTTCATTTTATTCACTTCTTCTATTCGTTCCTTTTCATCCTTTTCTTTGGCTAATGAAAGAGCCAGTGCCTTACGGGCATTTCGTACCCTCAGGAAAACATATATAATTCCTGCTACTATCAGGAAATATACCAGATAAGCCCAAAAACTACGATACCAGGGATAATGTATCACAATGTTAAGTGCTATTTCCTCTCCCATATCCTCACCCAATCTATTTTTTGCCTCACGTACTTTCAATACGTAATTCCCCGGAGCAAGATTCGTATAAATCAGTCGCAATTGGTTTGTTGATATCCAATCCTTATCAAAACCTTCTAATTTATACTGATACCAGATACTCTTTTCCAATTCGATATAGTTAGAACTGGAAAAGTCCACCATCAGATTATTCTGCCAGGACGACAAATCGATATGCTGTATAAATGGCAATGATTCCTCCAATACATGTTGGGTATCTCCCGGACACACCTTGACATTATTGACAAAAAGACTCACAAAATAAAGTTCAGAAGTGTCACTCTCATCATTCATATATAAATCTTTCTCACGAAACGAGATCACACCATCTACCCCACCGATATAAACCATGTCGTCATCCGCTACACAAATTCCACCTCCATCTGCAACTGCAGAAATCATACCTTTTATAGCCCCTAACTCAACCGAATAAATAGAATGGTTAAAAGGCGAATAAATAGAAATCCCTTTATCATTGGTTATCAGTATATTATTTAGAGGAGATTCGGCCAGATTATAACAAAAATTACTTAGCAAGCTATTTTGTTCAGCTGTGTAATGTTCCCACTTCCCTGTATCATAGTTATATGAAAATACTCCATTGCCTATGGTCGAAACGTAAACAGTTCCATCCGTAGCTTCCATTATCTTAGTAATCCGGACCTTACGATTTTCTAATGTGTCAAAGTGCACAGATTCGATCTTGCCCCAATCATTTAAAGATAATTTATACAGGTCTAAATCGGCAGCCAGCCAAACATATCCCTGGGAATCAATTTCAAATGTCTGAAAAAAATCTTTATTGCTGATTAGTTGGAATTCCCCTTTATCCGGATGCATACGCCAGAAGCCATTCCGGGCTGTCACATACAACCAGCCATCTTTAAATAGTGAATAATAAATAATGTGGTCAGGACCTTGTCCGGTACGTTTATAGTCATCCAAATAATTATGAAAATGATTAGTTGCTCTATCATAAAGGCTAAGTCCTCCCGTATATGTGCCTATATATATTTGGTCACGGCTTTCATCATAAGTAATAGTCTTCACATTATCATGCAAAATTGAATTCTTACCACTCTCAGTAGTATAATAGGTAAAAGTATTCGTTTTCCGGTTGAACCGATTTACACCTCCTCCATCCGTACATATCCAAAGGTCACGCCTCTTATCTTCTATTATTTGCCCTATAATCGGATAATTCAAACAATTATTGTTTGCCTCGGCATAGACATAATACTTAAATAAATCCTTTTTCAGATTGAAATAATTCACACCTCCATAATAAGTGCCAACCCAGATAGTACCTTGCCTGTCCTTATAAAGAGAAAATACAGATTCATGCGATAACGAACCCGGATGAAAGTTCGGACGATATACACAATAAGTATCTGCACTGGGTCTATACATCTGTAATCCATCAAAAGTACCGAACCAGACATTATTTTGGTCATCCTCCACAAAACTACGTATCTGTTCACTTACTACACGATCGGAAGCAGATATTTCTTTTTTAAGAATTCCATCACGCCCTATCTTATATAGCCCTCTCATGCGGGAAGCAATCCACAATTCATTTCTGCTACTTACAAATAATTTAAAAATCTCGATTTCCGGTAACAGGCACTTTACGATTTCTCCTTCCAATACATATAAACCTTTGGCTGTTCCAATCCATATTTTATCCCCACTTTTAGCCATACACCAAATTGTTGGAGTATTTAATTTCTGATAAAAAGACAAGGAGTCAGCCTCAGCATTATATCTAAACAAGGAATCACTGGCAGCACACCAGACCTCATTATCAAAAGCAACAATGGAACTTATGCCTGTAGGATATATTTCTTTAAAACGTTCTTTTCTAATATCATATTTAATTAGCGCTCCATCTGTCTTCAAAAAAACATCACCATAAAAGTCACCTACAATTTGATCGACTACTCCATTAATGAATTTCTTCTTCCGAAGTTGATTATCTATGATTTCATAAGATTTATATGTAGAGAGCCGTTCGCCATCATAGATATTAACCCCCTCATTTGTCCCAAACCACATACGCCCCAACGTATCCTGGTAGATAGCCAGAACTGAAAGATTTGAAAGTCCATCTTTCATATCCAGTTTCTTGAAATACTGTCCATACAAGTTAATGCAAAATAACAATAAGACAGGTGTTACATAGTATTTGGTTCTTTTCATATAAATTATTAATTTCTTAAAAGCAAAACTATAGAAATAATTCAAATAAGGCAAATAAACTATTAAAATTATAGTTTTCTCGGTTTTAATAGTTTCAAGCTATGCCAATAACGTCCATTTTTGTAGCACAAATTGTGTAATCATCTAAAAATGAAATGTATCAAAGAGAGCTACTTTGAAATTTTCTATACCTTTGCACTAATCCTAAAATCAAAATACAGAAAGCCATGAAAGGAATTTTCTTATCAATACTATTGTTTTTATCAACGTTAAGCATACAAGGTGCTGAGTCAAATAAAGAATACACATTATGGTACAATCGCCCAGCATACAACCGTGGGGGAAACTTTAGCCAAATCGCAGCAAGAGGATTTCCTTATGATGAAGATTGGAAGAAATGGTCACTTCCCATTGGAAATGGTGCTATGGGAGTCTGCATCTTCGGACGAACTGATGTAGAGCGTATCCAATTAGCAGAGAAAATGATGGGTAACAAGAGTGCCTATGGTAAGGGAGGATTCAGGATTCTATCTAATAAAGGAGAACTTTGCCGGATAAAATACTGCAAAGCAGCAAGTGCACAAGCGACCGACAAGTATAAAAAAACAATCAAAATCAAACTTTCCGGTAATGATATCTTTGAATTCAATACCCGAAAAGGAGAAATATATGAAATCATTTTCTAACACTTCAATCATTTATCATTAACAGTATTATGAAAAAACTACATTTAATCGCTTTTACTATCCTGTCTCTGTTTTCATTCCCGATGCAGGCACAAAAACTCTTGCCTGCCGAACAGGAGATAGAACTGCAGTACGGTGCAGACCGTTTAGGAAAGCGATATGACACAGCCATGCAAAAGTTCCGTGAAAACCGGCTGGGAGCATTTATTCATTGGGGATTGTACGCCATTCCCGGAGGAGAATGGAACGGTCAGGTATATAACGGGGCTGCCGAATGGCTCAAGTCATGGGCAAAAGTCCCCGCTGAAGAATGGCTACAACTTATGAAACAATGGAATCCACAGAACTTCGATGCAAAGAAGTGGGCTAAAATGGCCAAAGACATGGGAGTGAAATACGTCAAAATTACGACTAAACACCACGAAGGTTTCTGTCTGTGGCCAAGTAAGTTTACAGAATACACCGTGGCTAATACCCCATACAAAAAGGATATTCTGGGAGAATTAGTAAAAGCCTACAACGAAGCGGGTATCGATGTACATTTCTACTTTTCTGTTATGGACTGGAGTCACCCGGACTGGCGCTACAGTATCAAAAACCAAGAAGACGAGATCGCCTTTCAACGCTTTCTGGCATTCACCGACAATCAGCTAAAAGAACTCGCCACCCGCTATCCCACTGTCAAAGATTTCTGGTTCGACGGAACCTGGGATGAAAGTATCAAGAAGAACGGTTGGTGGACCGCACATGCAGAACGTATGTTGAAAGAACTCATTCCTGGCGTTACAGTCAACAGCCGACTACGTGCCGATGATTACGGCAAAAGGCACTTTGACAGCAACGGACATCTTATGGGAGATTACGAATCAGCCTATGAACGTCGCCTCCCCGATCCTGTAAAGGACCTGCAAGTGACCAAATGGGACTGGGAAGCGTGTATGACCCTTCCTGAAAACCAATGGGGTTATCACAAGGACTGGTCTTTGAGCTATGTAAAGAATCCGGTCGAAGTGTTGGAAAGAATCGTCCATGCTGTATCCATGGGTGGAAATATGGTAGTAAATTTCGGTCCACAAGCTGACGGAGATTTTCGTACCGAGGAAAAAGAGATTGCAAAAGCCATAGGCAAATGGATGCAGAAAAATGGGGAATGCATATATGCCTGTGATTATGCAGGTTGGGAAAAACAGGCCTGGGGATATTATACACATAAAAAGAATAGCGTTTATATGATAGTATTCAATCGTCCTTATTCCAAGCAACTTACGGTGAAAGTCCCGAAAGAGACCCAAATTATCAATGCCATATTACTGAACGGAGAAAAAATGAAAGTTACAGAAACTGCCCGCAATGAATATAATGTGAGAGTACCTAAACAGGATTTCCAAGAACCTTTCGTCATAAAACTGGAAATAAAATCCTCTAAAACATCTACTAATAAATACTATGAAGCACTTACTTAAAAAAAGAAATATGAAGCGTTTAATTATTTATTCCATTTTGTCTATAGTAGCGATTTACTCATATGGACAAAACAGTTTCAACAAAACCGATATAAAATCTATCATGAAAAGTGTTGCTGATTGGCAAATAGCCAATCCGGCAAAGGGGAATGAACATGATGATCTGAACTGGACACATGCCGCATTGTACATGGGCATGATAGATTGGGCCGAGTTAACCGAAAAAGAAGACGGAGACAGTTCTTATTATGAATGGTTGATGAAAATAGGCCGCCGTAACGCCTGGCAGGTAGGAAAATACATGTATCATGCAGATCATATAGCTGTGGGACAGGTATTCCTGGACATGTACCAGAAATATCACGACCGGAATATGTGGCTTCCTACACTGGCACGTACAGAATTTGTGATCAATCATCCGTCAGCCAGTACACTGGAACTGGACTACAGGAATATGGCAAGCCTGGAACGTTGGTCATGGTGCGATGCTTTATTCATGGCACCTCCTGTCTATGCTAAAATGTATATGCTGACCGATGATTGGAAGTACATCGAATTCATGAACCGGGAATATAAAGCTACCTACGACTATTTGTTTGATAAAGAAGAAAAATTATTCTACAGAGACCACCGTTATTTCAATCAAAAAGAAGCTAACGGCACAAAAGTATTCTGGGGTCGTGGAAACGGTTGGGTACTGGGAGGGCTTTGCGAAATCTTGCAGACTTTGCCTCGAAATAATATGCACCGCCAGTTCTATCAGGATTTATTCATTACCTTGTCCGACCGTATCATCCAGTTACAAGGAAAAGACGGATATTGGCACGCCAGTTTACTGGACCCGGACTCATATCCTTCACCCGAAACAAGTGCCACCGGCTTCATCGTATATGCCTTAGCTTATGGTGTAAATGAAGGATTATTAGATAAAGCAACCTTTATGCCTGCCATAGAAAAAGGATGGAAAGCCCTGGTAAAAGCTGTAGAAAAGGATGGAAAGCTGGGCTATGTACAGCCCATCGGCGCCGATCCAAAGAAAGTGACCCGCGAAATGACCGAAGTTTATGGTGTAGGCGCATTTCTGTTAGCAGGCAACCAAATCTACAAAATGGCCAAGTAAAATAAAGAATAATCATAACATAAAAATAGTAACTTGAAAAACAATATGAAAAATAAAATCCACCTTATAATTTTGCTTTTTATAAGCAGTATTATATCGGTAAAAGCAAGCGTAGCCACAAATAGCAATCTTCCGGGCAACGAGGATGAATTTGAAGTACTGATGCAGAAAATCAGGCTCGACTTTGCTAAAAATCCCTCTATTGATGAATCCTTAAAGAAATACAACGAAACTGACGGCTCATTCACAGATGTAGATTATGGCAGTATTCAGCGTACAAAGTGGCCTCCTCTGGAACACGTCGACCGCCTGTACGATTTTGCCTTTGCTTATACAAATCCTAAAAATAAATATTACAAGGATGAAAGCCTCTTCACTAAAATAGAGAAAGGCTTGGAATACTGGCATGAACGTAATCCCTGGTGTCATAACTGGTGGTATAACCAAATAGCAGAACCTCAACGTTTGGGAGTATTACTCATACAAATGCGTATAGGTGAAAAACACCTGAATACGGAGTTGGAAAACAAAATATTGGAAAGAATCAAAACTGACGGAGGCGATCCTGCCAAGTGGACTGGCGCCAATCGTACGGACATTGCCTTGCACTGGATATATCGCGCATGTCTTTCCAAAAATGAAACAGACCTGAAAGTGGCACTTGAGAATGTTTACAATCCTATCGTATATACTACAAAAGAAGGATTTCAACACGACAACAGCTATTTTCAACATGGCAGACAACTTTATATTGGCGGATATGGAGATGAAATCCTGAAGGGGGTTACCCAAATAGCGATGTATACCAAAGGTACTCAGTATGCAATTCCTCAAGACAAATTAGCATTGCTCAGCAAATTCATGCGCGAGACCTATTATGCTACTATACGGGGGCAATATATGCTATTCGATGTACTCGGGAGAGGTGTAAGCCGTCCCGGCGTCACAAAGAAGATACATACAGCTTTATTCGCCAAACGTATGATTGAATTAGATCCGGATCATGCCAATGAATTTAAGGATATTATCGCCCGTCTGGATGGCAAGCAACCAGCCCACTATGCACTCACGTCTAAGCATACTCACTACTTCAGGGGAGATTATACTCTCCATATACGTCCCACATACGCTTTCGATGTTCGCATGGCATCTACCCGCACTGCACGTTGCGAATATGGAAATGGAGAAAACCTGAAGACTTACTTTATGTCCGACGGATGTACCAACATTGTAGTCGACGGAGATGAATATGCCGAAATCTTTCCTGTCTGGAACTGGACACGTATTCCCGGTACAACGGCTCCGCAACTTGATGAAATTCCCATGGCAGCCAGTGACTGGCAAACTCCGGGAACTTCGACTTTTGCCGGAGGTGTATCCGACAGTTTATACGGAGCATCTGTTTATTCATACACAGATTCCTATGCTGAAATCAATACAAGCGCACACAAAGCATGGTTCTTTTTCGACAATGAAATCGTATGCCTGGGTGCGGGGATACATTCCACATCACCACATCCCGTATTTACAACTATCAATCAATGCCTGTCTTCTACAGAGAATCCTATAATCTGTCAGAAAGGAAAACTCTCTGATATCCAAGAAGGTACTTCCGACTACACCTCCCCCGAATGGATTCTACACAACAAGATAGGATACATATTGCCAAAAGGACAACAAGTCTTTGTATCCAATCAACAACAAGAAGGGAACTGGTACAATATCAACCATACCACTTCCAAAGATATCGTCCGAAAAAAAGTATTCACACTTGGAGTTAATCATGGTATTACACCAGAACAGGCCACTTATGCTTATATCGTTGTACCTGGTATCCAGACTGCTGAAAACATGAGGGGGTACCTGCAAAAAAATAATATTGAAATTCTGGCTAATACAGAAAATGTGCAGGCAGTCAGAAATAAAAAAACAGACATCTGGCAGATGATTTTTTATAATGCAGGAGAGTTTACCCACAAAGACATGACAGTAAAGGTAGACAAAGGCTGTGCTCTAATCATCAAAAAGATTGATAAAGATAAAATAAAACTTCATATTGCTGATCCTGCGCAGACACAGACCGACATAACCGTAAAAATAGATACTCCCAAACGATCAGGAACTATCAATTGCGACTTCAGTAATAGCGATATATATGCCGGAAGAACCCAGGCTTTCTACATCCGGCTTAAATAATCAGACCTTATAAAAGTTAACTGACACAATCCCTCAAAAAGAAGTCTCGACCCTGATTGAATCTTTCATCAGGTCGAGACTTCTCTATTTTACTTCATAAACCGGATACAAAAAGGCAGTAACTTCACAGCTACTGCCCTATTTTTGAAAGAGGAGTTTCCCTTTCTATTAATTACCAAAAAGAATTCAAATTATTTAAGGCGATACAATAACCAAGAACTTTGGAAATCCTTACGATTTGAGTATTTAGCCTTGAAAGCATCACGTGCATCGGCAGCAGAAGCTCTATCATTAAAAGTACTAACAATTACACGGTACATAGCTGCATCTGAATTAAAAGCAACAACAGCATTGTAACCTTCCTTATCCAAGAAGTTTTTCAGGTTTTCAGCATTAGCTTTCACACCAAAACTACCACAAACCACACTGTAATCTTTCAAACCACCTACGCCGGATACTACTTCTACTTTTTCCTGACGTACACCTGCAGTTGCAACCGGAGTGCTTTCCACCACTCTTGCTTCTACCGGAGCAGTAACTGTCGGAGCTACTTCTACTGGTGCAGTAGTCTGGGGTTCTGCCAGTTCCTGTTGCTTTGCCTTTTCATATGCTTTTTTATAAGCGCTTTCACTTGATTTACAAGAAGAGAATGCCAATACAATACACAATCCCATTCCTAAAATGGCTAATTTTTTCATAATCATATCATTTTTGTTAATAAATTCTATATCAATATCCTAACTATACTCAATATTTACGGAATATAGATCGTACTCCTTCATACTCCAAACGGAGGGATGAGGAATTGAGTTCCTCTATTGTGAAGGTTCGTTTTCCATTTTCCCATCCCATATAGAGTGCATAATTTTCGTACTCTACACTTTCAGGCAGCAAAATAATAGAAATTTTATCTCCTTTCAAAGAATAATTCCCAAAAAACGTTTGATACCTGCCATTTTTCAATAAACAAATGGCAGAAAAACTGCCTTTCTGAAAATTATAGAAGATGCTATCTTGCCGTTCTATGGAGCCATCGGCATATTGATACTGCCTTAACTGCCACTTATTATCTAAATCGCCGTCAACATTACTACAAGCTGCCAGTACAAGCATTACCAACCCGATAATCAGAAATATCTTTCTCTTTCGTATCTTCATGTAGCCAATATTCCGAATAATAGGACAAATGTACGCGGAACAATCAATCCGAACGTTACTCTTATAGTTAAATTAAGCTAATCATATTTTTTTCCCTGCGACAGAAGCCGGTCCGAACCGTATCAGACCCGCACCAAGTACATACCAAGTCCGTACCATCTCCGTGTCTATAGAACCGAATTTGCTATGGAGTTGGTACGGACTTGATACGGAGTTGGTCCCTTTCGAAACCGGATAAGAAAAATAAATGAAAAAATATATTCAAAAAAAAGAAGTTACGTGAACAACTATTCAAAGAAAAATGTTAGTTTTGTAGTATTAACCTCTTTAAAATAGAAAGGAGAACATTATGAAAGGATTAAATGTACTTGTAGCTTTTCTGGGCGGTGCAGCAGTAGGCGCAGCCGTCGGTATTTTATTTGCTCCCGAAAAAGGAGAAGACACTCGTCACAAAATTGCAGAAATCCTCCGTAAAAAGGGAATTCGCCTGAACCGTAGCGAAATGGAAAATCTGGTAGACGAGATTGCAGCAGAAATTAAAGGCGAAGCAGCCGAATAAAACAAAATCTACAAAAAAACAGAGCCACTATGATGTTTGCAGACGATAGAAGTATTGACAACCTCCAGCAGCTATTCATTGAGTTTAAGAAATATCTGAACCTACAAAAAGAATATACTAAACTGGAAATAACTGAGAAACTCTCAATCCTGCTTTCTGCCCTGATATTATTATCAGTGGTTATTATTTTAGGCATGGTGGCACTGTTTTATTTGTCGTTTGCGCTGGCTTATATTTTAGATCCGCTCGTAGGTGGACTCATGGTAAGTTTCAGCATCATCGCATGCTTCCATCTTCTGCTGGTTTTATTAGTAATTACTTTCCGCAAAAAACTCATCGTCAACCCGATGGTGAATTTTATTGCGGGATTGTTTTTTGATAATGATAATGAAAAATGATACCATCATGAATAATATGCCTGATACTTCTTCCATGACTCTGGAAAGTATTGCACTACGGAAAAAAGAATTACGGAAGAAATTACATGCACAGAAAGAAATCATGACGGATACGGCAAGAGAATTATTTGCTCCGCTTGCACCCGCTGCCGACAAAGGTAATGCTATCATGCGTGCCTTTAATACAGGCATGGCTGTTTTCGACGGATTGATGTTAGGAGTAAAACTAATGAGAAAAGTCAGGAGGATGTTTTCTGCCAAAAGATAAACAGATATTAAAACAAAAGAACTGCACTTTATAAAGTGCAGTTCTTTTGTTTTAATTCAATTCTAAGATTACAGATACGTTTCAAGCAACTTCACGCCACCTTCTTCCGGAACAATTGTCACTTCTTGTACAACTGCAGGCAGCAACACAGTTTCACCTGCACGGACAGCAATTTCATTCTGGCTGTCGTCTGTGATGCGGCATGCACCTTCTACACAAATGAAAATCACAAATGAATCCAATTCAGAATAGTCACACGTAATTTCCTCCGTCATATCATAGATGGAAGTAGTGAAGTAAGGACTGGCAACCAATTCTACCGGTTCGTTCTTCAAGTGATCGTATTCAGTACGGAAATCATCCTGCACATCGGCAAAATTAATGGCTTCGATAGCCTGAGTAGTATGCAACTCACGAGATTTACCTTCTGCGTCTTTCCGGTTGTAATCGAAAATACGATAAGTGATATCCGAAGTCTGCTGGATTTCAGCCACAAAAGCACCGGCGCCAATACCATGCACACGACCGGCAGGCACATAGAACACATCCCCTGGTTTCACATCACACGTTTGCAGCACTTCAGCAAAAGTTCCGTTATAAACTCTTTCCTTGTATTCTTTCGCAGTAATCTGCTCGGAGAAACCGGAAATCAACTTTGCCCCCTTATCCGCAGATACCACATACCACATTTCATTTTTACCAAAAGAATTATGGCGTTTTCTAGCCAGTTCATCACCCGGATGTACCTGAATAGACAAATCCAATCTGGCATCTATGAACTTTATTAACAAGGGGAACTTTGTGCCAAAACGAGAGTAATTTACTTCACCGACAAGTTCATGACGGTATTTCCCTACCATCTCAGGGAGCGTAAGGCCTTTGTCAGGGCCATTGGCAACAACAGACTCATTGTCTTCTACAGCCGAGATTTCCCAGCTTTCGCCTACTCCGGATAGCGTTTCATTCAATTGCTTAAAAGCAATAATCTTGTCGCCTCCCCAAAGCGTTTGCTTCAGAATAGGCTCAAATTTCAAAGGATACATTCGTAGTTTTTGTTAGAGCTTTAAATAAAAATGTTACATTTTTTTAGATTAACGCGACAAACTTACAAAAAATATCAATTCGCCTCGTAAATGTTAAACGCTAAACTTTCCTAAAATGTTCTTCACATTTCAAGATAAACCCTTGGGAGTACGGAAGAATTTCTTTTTATTTGCAAGAAATTTAAATTATACCATGGATATGATAAACACCGTGTCAACAGGAAGTAACTTGTCTGGTTTAAACAAGGAAGACTTTCAAAAAGATATAAATAACAAAAAGACTGATTTATTTATTCTTAAAAATGCTCAGGGAATGGAAGTTGCAGTAACTAACTACGGATGCGCTATCCTTTCCATTATGGTCCCCGACAAGAACGGGAAGTATGCTAATGTAGTTCTGGGACATGACAGTATAGATCATGTAATCAATAGTCCCGAACCTTTCCTCAACACTACCATCGGACGCTACGGTAACCGTATAGCCAAAGGAAAGTTCACTCTGTATGGCGAAGAGCACAATCTGACGATCAATAACGGACCTAATTCTCTGCACGGCGGACCCACAGGTTTCCACGCCAGAGTATGGGATGCAGTCCAACCGGATCCGACAACTGTTGTATTCAACTATACATCTGCAGATGGTGAAGAGGGCTTCCCTGGCAATCTGGAAATAGAAATGACCTACCGCCTGGAAGATGAAACCAATGCACTGGTTATCGAATACCGGGCCACTACCGACAAAGCAACAGTTGTCAATCTCACCAATCACGGCTTCTTTAATCTGGCAGGAATTGCCAATCCCACCCCTACGGTTCTAGACCACACGATTACTATCAACGCTGATTTTTACACTCCCATTGATGAAGTATCTATTCCTACAGGAGAAGTCCTGAAAGTGGAAGGTACTCCTATGGATTTCCGTACACCGCACACTATCGGTGAACGCATTGATGATAAATTCCAGCAGTTGATAAATGGTGCAGGCTATGATCATTGTTATGTACTGAATAAAACCGAGAGTGGCGAATTAAGTCTTGCCGCTACTTATACGGAACCGGAAAGCGGACGTACAATGGAAGTATATACCACAGAGAACGGAGTACAACTTTATACAGGAAACTGGTTGGGTGGCTTTGCCGGTGCTCACGGAGCTACTTTCCCGGCACGCAGTGCAGTTTGTTTTGAAGCCCAATGTTTCCCCGACACACCCAACAAACCACATTTCCCATCGGCCGTATTGCTCCCGGGCGATGAATACCAACAAGTAACTATTTACAAGTTCAGTGTACAAGAATGAATATAACTAACCTAATTTTATAACTAATTTAATTAATTAAAAACCATGACACAACAAAAACAGAACGGTAATCTTGTCGCTATCATTACCATGTTCTTTATTTTTGCGATGATTTCCTTCGTTACAAATCTTGCCGCACCGTTCGGTACGATTTGGAGGAACGAATATGCGGGTTCGAATACTTTAGGTATGATGGGAAATATGATGAACTTCCTGGCATATCTGTTTATGGGAATTCCTGCCGGTAACATGCTTGTTAAGATCGGTTACAAGAAGACAGCATTGATTGCAATGGCAGTAGGTTTCCTCGGTCTGTTCACGCAATACCTTTCCAGCTTATTCGGAGCAAATGCCGAAGTTTTCGCATTCGGTGAATATGTAATCAAATTAAATTTCGTTATCTATCTGCTTGGTGCATTTATCTGCGGTTTCTGTGTTTGTATGCTTAACACAGTGGTGAACCCGATGTTGAACCTTCTCGGTGGTGGTGGCAACAAAGGTAACCAATTGATTCAAACAGGTGGAGCCCTTAATTCTTTATCCGGTACATTGACTCCGCTTTTTGTAGGTGCTTTGATCGGTACGGTAACTTCCAAGACAGCCATGTCTGATGTTGCTCCTCTCCTCTTCGTTGCTATGGGTGTATTCGTAGCTGCATTTATTATCATTTCATTTGTAGCTATCCCTGAACCACACCTTCAGAAAAGTGGAGCAAAGAAAGAAAAATTCTCTCACAGTCCATGGAGCTTCCGCCACACTGTACTGGGTGTAATTGGTATTTTCATTTATGTAGGTATCGAAATCGGTATTCCGGGTACATTAAACTTCTATCTTGCCGACGCAAGCGATAAGGGTGCCGGAATCATGATGAACGGTGCTGCCATCGGTGGTGCTATTGCTGCTATCTACTGGTTGTTAATGCTTGTAGGACGTACTGCAAGTAGTGCTATCAGTGGTAAAGTTTCCAGCCGTACACAGTTAATCGTTGTATCTGCCACTGCTATTGTTTTTGTATTGATCGCTATCTTCACTCCGAAAGATGTAACAGTTTCAATGCCCGGTTATACTGTAGGTGAAGGCTTTATGATGGCACAAGTACCCGTCAGCGCATTGTTCCTCGTACTCTGCGGTCTTTGTACTTCTGTAATGTGGGGTGGTATTTTCAACCTTGCAGTAGAAGGATTAGGAAAATATACAGCACAAGCATCCGGTATCTTCATGATGATGGTTGTTGGTGGTGGTGTATTACCTTTGATCCAACAAAGCATTTCTGACTCTGTAGGTTATATGGCTAGCTACTGGTTAATTATCGCAGCTCTTGCTTATCTGCTGTTCTATGGTCTGGTAGGTTGCAAAAATGTTAATAAAGATATCCCAGTAGAGGATTAACGCAATAAAAAGGTATAGGTAATTAATTTATTCACTTATAAATTTAAAAAGATTATGGATATAGAACACGTAAGAAGCCGTTTCATCAAGCATTTTGACGGAACAACAGGAGCAGTTTACGCTTCTCCGGGACGCATCAACCTCATTGGTGAGCATACAGACTATAACGGTGGTTTTGTATTCCCCGGAGCAATCGATAAAGGCATGATTGCTGAAATTAAACCGAATGGCACTGACATAGTGAAGGCTTATTCCATCGATTTGAAGGATTATGTAGAGTTCGGTTTGAAAGAAGAAGATGCTCCTCGTGCAAGCTGGGCAAGATATATCTTCGGTGTATGCCGTGAGATGATTAAGCGTGGCGTTGATGTAAAGGGCTTCGATACAGCTTTCTCTGGTGATGTGCCTTTGGGTGCAGGTATGTCTTCATCTGCCGCTTTGGAAAGTACATATGCGTATGCATTAAACGATCTGTTCGGTGACAACAAGATAGACAAGTTTGAACTGGCTAAAGTAGGTCAGGCAACAGAACATAACTATTGCGGCGTAAACTGCGGTATTATGGACCAGTTTGCTTCTGTATTTGGCAAGCAAGGCAGCCTTATCCGTCTGGACTGCCGTTCACTGGAGTATCAATACTTCCCGTTCGATCCGAAAGGCTATCGTTTGGTATTGGTAGACTCTGTAGTTAAGCATGAATTGGCTTCTTCAGCATACAATAAGCGTCGTCAAAGTTGCGAAGCTGCTGTTGCTGCTATTCAGAAGAAACATCCGCATGTAGAGTTCCTGCGCGATTGTAGCATGGACATGCTGCAAGAGTCAAAAGCTGAAATTAGCGAAGAAGACTTCATGCGTGCAGAATATGTCATTGAAGAAATTCAACGCGTGCTCGACGTTTGCGATGCTTTGGAAAGAGGTGATTACGAAACGGTAGGTCAGAAGATGTACGAGACACATCATGGTATGAGCAAACTTTACGAAGTAAGCTGTGAAGAACTCGACTTCCTAAACGACCTTGCATTCGACTGCGGTGTGACAGGTTCACGCGTTATGGGCGGTGGATTCGGTGGTTGTACTATCAACTTGGTGAAAGATGAGTTGTACGATACATTCATCCAGAATGCAAAGGATAAGTTCAAAGAGAAATTCGGCAGAAGCCCTAAAGTTTATGATGTAGTCATCAGTGACGGTGCTCGCAGATTAGTTTAAAATAAAAACAACCCAATCTTAAAAGGGCGTCTTCCCATTACGGGGAGACGCCCTTATCTTTTTAGCCTTTTTCAAATAAACTAATTAACTAACCTAATCTAACCTTCAATATATTCTATATCTAAACCTATTGCATTCCTTCTGTTGTCATCTGAATACGCTTCATGGTTCCATCTTCATTATAGTACAGGCGATCAATACACACAGAGCGCCTATAGCTTCCCCCTGTGGGATTAATTCCGCCATTGTGATAGACAAAGTACCAGTCGCCTTTAAATTCGATGATGGCCTGATGATTGGTGTTGGAGTTACCAGCTATTTCATTCAGTATTCCTTTATATTCCCAAGGTCCGGTAATACTCCGGCTCATTGCATAGCAAATCTTCTCGGGAAACTCAGAAGCGTAAGAAAGATAATACCAGTCTCCGCGCTTATGTATCCAGGGAGCTTCCGTAAAACGAGGCAAATCTACGTAAACAATCGGGCCATCCAGTTCAATCATATTCTTCTTCAATCTGGCATAATAGCACTGGGTATTGCCCCAATACAGATAAGCTTGTCCGTCATCGTCTATAAAGACTGTCGGATCAATGTCATCCCAGTAGATTTTAGTGCGTTCTACCGTCATATCATTGGTAATCAGAGCAGAGCCACGTGCATCAACAAAAGGGCCTAACGGAGAGTCGGAAACAGCCACACCGATAGACTTTCCGGGAATGGCATTATGCTCCACTGTAACGTACCAATAGAATTTACCATCACGTTCGATAACCTGACTTGCCCATGCTTCGCCCTTTGCCCAAGAGAAATCTTTGGCTTTCAAAGGTACAGAATGTTCAGTCCATGTCCTCATATCAGTTGAAGAAAAAACACACCACTCATTCAGAAGATAATGTTCAGCTGGTGGAGGACATTCATCGTGTCCGGCATAGATATACACTCTGTCGTCATATACCATCGCACCCGGATCAGCCGTATATTTATACTTTATAATCGGATTTCCTTTCGCTACAAAAGTAGTATCTTTTTGTGCTGATAGCCCTTGTGAGGCTACCAGTACAAAAGAAACAACCAAAAATCTAACCTTATCTAACCTAACTTTATTCATCAATTTCATCCTTTCTTAAAAATGTAGATAGCAAATGTATTGGGTTCGAGCTCTACATTCAGCACCTGTCCGTCGATAGAAACCGGAGTTTCCTGGGGCTGGATAGCAGATGGCTGTTCAATCGTATTATCTTTATTAGGATCAGTTGAACGAAGCTTTATACAACGACCGTCAGACAATACATCTTGCTTCTTCAATCCTTCAAACTTCAATGATAAGGGCTGAGCTTTATCGGAAGTATTGGCTACTTTCACTATAATCTCTTTTTTATTTTTATCATAAACAGCACTTGCAAACAAGCCATTCTGTCCCTCAGTACCAGTTACAGGCTTTTTATCCATAGTAAGGGAAAGTACGTTGGTACCTTTATGGTGTCCGTAGAGTTGCTGAACATAGTAGCTTACAGTACGTACCAAGTTCAGATTATCAAACCAGATCATATCCGGACGCCATTGCCATCCTTCCACATGAGCAAACAGAGGAGCATAAGTAGCCATGTATACAATATCGGCATTACGTTCCAATCCTGTCATAAAAGCAGCTTCAAGCAAGGCAGCATTGAAATGGTTCCACTTCTTACCTTTACCATGACAAGCATATTCACCGGCAAATACTTTCGGACCTTTACGGTCATAGTTATCATAACGTGTTCCCTGATTCAGGAACCAGTTCTCAGGACGATAGAAATGTTCATCCACCAGATCCACTTTCAGACGCTTCATTTCCGGCCACAAATATTCAAACTGCTTTCCTTCAGAATCAGGTCCCGAACTTCCGATAATCTTGATATCGGGATAAACTTTACGGATAGCTTTAATAAATGGTTCGAGATGTTCCGGATATTCCGGTCCCCACTGCTCGTTACCTATACCAATGAATTTCAGGTTGAACGATGTAGGGTGTCCCATATCGGCACGCAATTTTCCCCATTTCGTGGTTACATCCCCATTGGCAAATTCTATCAGATCAAGAGCATCCTGCACATAGCTATCCAAATCGCAAACGGCCACATGTGCCTCTGCATCCGAATTCTGGAACTGACAAGCCAGACCGCAACTTAATACCGGCAACGGCTCTGCTCCTATTTCTTCCGAAAGTTGGAAAAATTCAAAGAATCCCAATCCGTAGCTTTGGAAATAATCGGGATAGAAACGATGTGGAAAAGTATATTCCCAACGGTTTTCATTCAAAGGACGGTTCTCTACCGGACCTACTGATTTCTTCCAATCATAACGCGTAGCCAAATCCGTTCCTTCAACGATACATCCACCGGGGAAACGGAACACACCCGGCTTAATATCTGCTAAAGCTTGCGCAAGGTCTTTACGCAAACCATTCTCATGCCCTTTCCATGTATCGACCGGAAAAAGAGAAACGTGTTCCAAATCGACTGTTCCCCCTGAAGCAAGGAAGATACGTAATGTTGACTTTGGATCTGTTATGCCGGGCTTTAGGATAACCTGATATTTTTTCCATTCTTTGGAATCAATAGTCAATGTTGCTGTAGCGAAGGCATGATGTTCGCCCATTGATTTGGTATCTACCAACTCTACACGAATCTTTTCGGCTGTTCCTCCTTGTGGCAAACGTGCCCACACGGAAAAGCGATACTCTTCTCCGGCTTTTACACCGATGCCAAAGAATCCTTCATTGTCGAGCCCGGTGTGCTTATGCGGATGCCCGGGATTGGACAAGCGAACATAATGAGGATTCTTCTCAAAAGGTCCGTCATCCTGCAAAGTCACATTGCCAAAAGTTTTCCATCCCATCAGATGTTGAGGGAATTCAAACGAACGGTTCTTCACCAATTCGGCGTACAATCCGCCATCAGCGGCATAGTTAATGTCCTCAAAGAACAACCCATACATAGTAGGCTGAATCTCTGCGCCTAATTTCTTGGTCTGTATCACAAACTCATTGGTTTGTGCCTGAAGCACCATACCCGCAGTAAGGGTCAGCGCTGCTAATAATCCAGTGTATCTTTTCATGGTTTCAAAATAAAAATTATAATTGATTATTTAGTTCTTTTTCCCCATACGGATCGCCCACGACTATCCAGACCAGTAAAGAGAACTGTTTCTGTTTCGTTCTCCCAGTCGTGCCCGGCAAACACAATCAGATTCTTCACCACTTCTCCGTCCAATGCCAGTTGTAAGGATTGGTCTTCTTTGGCAAAATCCCAGGTTCCTTTATTCTCTCCTAACTGTCCATCTTTCTCCAGATATAAGAAGTGGGACATATTCCATTCTTCATCTTGCAGTTCACCCTCGCCCCACAATATCTGTCCGGCTTCCAGTTGGCGTTCATACAGGGGTTCCTGTACACGGATAATTTCCCACTCGCCCACTAAATCCGCCGCAGAGAACTTCTGGGGATTACTACCTGCGTAGCGTTCAGGCGATACAACAGGCCAGCCATCTTTAGTGAAGAATACTTGTCGCACATGGAGGTCCATCATCTGGTTTTGTGGTGACAAGCGCCCCTGATGAGCCATAAAATACTGTCCGTCATCTGAAGTGAACACCGCACAATGCGCAGTTCCCGCCCATCCCGGATGGTTCTTGAAACGGTAAGGAGCTGTTAATATAGGAAAGTTATTCGTCGTATCTTTCAACTCTTTGCCAAAGTAATCTATGAACGGACCTTCCGCTTTGTCTGAACGTCCCACGCGCACATTGTAGGTGGTCATCAACGGATCGTAGGAAACAAACAGGAAATATTCTTTTAACTCAGGATTATAAATAATCTCAGGCGCTTCCAGGTTATCCTTCGTATAGTTGGCACGACGGGCTGTCAAGTGCCCTCTATCTCCCTCTGTAAAAGGAAGTCCGGTTGCGGGATTCAACTCCACGCAATACAAGCCGCCAAAAAATGAACCATAGTGCATCCACCACTTCCCGTTCGAAGGATCTACAGTGATACTGGGATCAATGGCGTTCATGGCCGTCGTATCATCCGTCTTGACAACGCAGCCCGCCAACGTCCAGGGACCTTCAGGAGAATCAGATTCAGCCAATCCGATATAGGATGTCTTCCGCCCGAAAGCTGATACGCAATAATACAATCTATACTTATTATTATAAGGGATAATATACGGAGCCCATATATTCGTCGCCCCATGTCCATCGGCATGCGTACGCACCCACTCTACCGCTTCCTGCGGAATTTCAGGAAATGCCCATCCCATAAACTCCCAGTTCACCAGATCCTTGGAGCGCCTCATCTGAATAAATCCCAAAGGAACTCCCTTTTCTTTTGCTTCCTTACGGTTCTCCCGGAAAATGGCATCTGTAGAATATATATAATAATACTCACCTATCTTCCGGCACGACGGATCATGCACATTGTAAGTTCCCCACGATTGATAATTCTCCATAGAAGACAAGGCGGAATAATCATCCGTCCACGGATTTGGTGAGGCGGCAGGCGCAAATACAGAGGAGGTGCAGCCTGCAAACAAGCTGCTCATCAGCACAACAGCTATAGATAACAAGTTTTTCATACTATCAGTAGATTATAAATTCTGAATGCAAAAATACGCCCGGACGGGCACGGGAAGGTGGACAAATGAATATTTGAGGTGGACAATCAAGCAATTTATATCAAAAACAAGCGGTCGGATTTTAAACTTCATGAATATTCTTCTAACTTTGCCTTTAATTATGCAAATAATATGAAAAGACACAGCCTGTTACACCTTATTATTATATATACCAGTTTTATTATACCCGGTATCTTGCAGGCGCAAGAACGTTTTACCGATCGGTATAATATCTCGTACATCACTATGGATGATGGACTTCCTTATAATTTTATCGACGATATTTATAAAGATACCCGGGGCTTTCTGTGGATATCTACTTCCGGAGGAGGACTCTCACGCTATGACGGTTACGAATTCATTCATTTCAACCCCAATACTCCCCATTGCAAACTCAAAAGCAATTTCATTCGGAATGTATACGAGGACAACTATCAGCGCCTTTGGATTGTGTCCGAAGGAGGCACGGACATTATTGATTTGTCGACCTTGCAATCCATCATCCCCAATGATCCCCAAGGGCTTCTGACAGATGTATTAAACCAGCCTGCCTATACCGTGATACTCGATTCACAGAATTGTATATGGCTGCAATGCGGCAACGCACTCCACCGGATAACCTTCAACACAAAGGGAGACGTAGAAACCTTATCTACATTGACGCTGCCAGAGCTAACCGAACCGGATCTTGTACTAAAAGATATCGATGAAGACGGGAAGATATGGACAGCAATAAACAGCACAATCTACAAGATCAGCCCGAACAATCAGGGGGGATTAGAGACAAATCATATATCCGAAAAACTCACCTTCACGCCCGACATCTACCTGAGAGACATGCTGGCAAAGGAGAATGAAGTATGGATAGGCACACACATAGGGCTTTATCGCTACAATAAAAACAACAATACGATAAAGATGTACGAGAACCTGCCCAATGACCCGAATTCCCTGTCACAAAACTATCTGACCAGCCTTGCCATCACCAATGACAAACAACTGATTGCAGGGACACTTCGCGGCGCAAACATCTACAATCCTATAACAGACAACTTTGAGCGCCTTACTCATAACTCAACCGGCAACAGCCAGCTGAACAGCAATTTCATCAATTGCATAAAGGTAGACGGGAAGCATATATGGATCGGCACTGAAAGCGGAGGCATCAACAAACTTACCCCCAAACGTTTATTCATACACAACTACATACATGATAAAGAAAACCCATCAAGTCTGTCCGATAATCCGGTAAATACCATTTACGAGGATAAAGAAGGCAATTTATGGGTAGGCACCGTAGAAGGGGGACTGAACCTGAAGAAACCGGATAAAGATCAGTTTGTGCATTACAGATGGGAACGTGGCGAAATAAGCCATAACTCCGTCAGCAGCCTCGAAACCGACAATCAGGGACGGCTATGGGTAGGTACCTGGGGCGGCGGAATCAATATCATGAACCCTAAAGCGCTGAACCGTCCGCAGCAAGTGATATTCACTCATCCGGAAACGGGATTTCCACTCTTTTTCATTGCAGTACTCATCTATGATTCTATCAATAATGGGATGTGGGTAGGTGCCAACCGGGGACTCTTTTTCTACGATATGGCAACCCAAAAGTTCATATCTCCTTTTGCCAACCATACAGCGGAAAACCTTCGCGACTGCCTGGGCGCCATCATCGATAAAGAAGATAAATTATGGATAGGCAGTACGGAAGGGGTATACATTGTAGACCTGCATTCCCGCTCCCCAAAATCAGAAAAGGGAGAGTTCCAATACCGGCATATCAACTATAAACTGGATAACCCGCAATCAAAACTGATAGAGAAAATCCGCTGCTTCTGCCAAACAAAAGACGGAACCCTCTGGTTGGGAAGCAATGGATATGGCATTTATAAAAGAAAAGTCGACGGACAAGGCAAAGAAGAGTTTATTCCCTACACTACCTCCGAGGGCTTAATCAACAACAACGTCCGGAGCATGCAGGAAGGCAGCGACGGCAACATCTGGATAGGAACCAACAATGGACTGTCCTGTTATCACCCGGCAGAGAACCGCTTCACCAATTACACTAAACAAGACGGACTGCCCGACGCCCAATTCTATTGGAATGCCTCATTTCATTCCTCAGACGGGACTCTCTATTTCGGCACTGTGGCAGGGCTTACTGCCATTGAAAGCAACTTCCCGTCTACTGTTATCCAACCGGCCAACGTCAAGTTTACCCGGTTGAGAATCGGAAACCAGAATATTCTTCCCGGAAATAAATACCTGTCCCAGGACATTGCCGTTACCCGGGAAATAGAGCTTCATGAGAAAGAGAAGTCTTTTTCACTGGAATTCTCAGCCCTGAATTTCGAACCGGACAATACAGCAACTTATAGCTACCGTCTGCTTGGTTTTGAAGATAAATGGATACAAGTACCCGGAAGCCGGCGTTTTGCCAGTTATACGAACCTGCGCCCGGGAACCTATACCCTGCAAGTGAAATATACTCCTGACGGAGGGGATGGAACGGAGAACATCACACAACTCAAAATCACCATCCTGCCCTACTTCTACAAAACCACCTGGTTTATATTACTACTTATCGGTGTGGCCTTGCTTGCCACCTGGCAGATCTACCAGTGGCGCATACGCAACTTCAAGCAACAAAGAGAATTGCTGCACCGCACCGTAGAAGAGCGTACCTACCAGCTGGAACAGCAAAAGCAACTGTTGGAAAACCAGACGGAAGAGCTCTCCAGACAGAACAGGACACTGATACAACAAAATGAGAAGATTACCCGGCAAAAAGCCCAGTTAAGCCGCATGGCACGCAAAGTGCAGGAACTGACACTGGATAAGATTGCCTTCTTTACGAATATCACACATGAGTTCCGCACACCGATCACCCTGATTATCGGTCCCATAGAGCGAGCCCTCAAGCTGAGTTATAATCCGCAGGTAATAGAGCAGTTGAACTTTGTGGAACGTAATTCCAAATACCTGCTGTCACTTGTCAATCAGTTGATGGACTTCCGGAAAGTAGAATCCGGGAAACTGGATATAGTCAAGTCCAAAGGTGATTTCATGAATTTCATGAATTCATTGCTTACGCCCTTCGAAGTTTTTGCGGGAGAACGGAATATTACAATAAAGCGCTATTTCCGCATGGAGAACCCCGAAATATACTATGATGAAGAAGCCATGCATAAGGTTATCACCAACTTGTTGAGCAATGCCATTAAGTTCACCCCCGACGGTGGAAAGATATCCATATACATAGCCACGCTGCCGGCCAAAGAAGACCAGGAAGCAGCCCTTTATCTCTGCGTCAGTGACAACGGAACAGGCATCCCGGAACAAGACGCAGCGCAGATATTCAATCGCTTCTACCAATCGAAAAAGCAAGTGAAGTATCCCGTATACGGACAGACCGGCACAGGTATCGGCTTGTATCTTTGCAAACGCATCGTGACGATGCACAACGGAAAGATAACGGTCCGCAACAACCATACATCCGGCAGTTCTTTCCGCATCCTGCTTCCGTTGTCGGAAGAAGAAGGCGTCAACAACAATATCATCCTTGAAAACAACATACAGCCGGCCCTATCATCAACAGCCGACAGCGAGTTACCGAAAGAAAAAGTAGCTCTGACCATTCTGGTCGTTGAAGACAATGCAGATATGAGAGGATATATCCGCTCCGTCCTCCGCGACTACTACAATGTGCTCGAAGCTGCCAATGGTGCGGAAGCTCTTGAAGTATTGAACAATCAACCGGTAGATTTCATTGTCAGCGACCTGATGATGCCAGTGATGGATGGCATTGAGCTGTCGCGGCGGGTGAAAGATACATTCACCAACTCACACATACCTTTCCTGATGCTAACCGCCAAAACATCTCCGGAAGCCCGGCTCGAAAGTTACCGCATAGGAGTGGACGAATATCTGCTTAAGCCTTTTGATGAGACTCTTTTATTAACCCGCATCGAGAACATACTGGAAAATCGGAAACGCTACCAACGGCAATTCAAAGCAAGCATGGATGTGGAAGCACTGAATATAGAGGAGGAATCGGGAGACAAGAAGTTCATCAACCAGGTGATGGCAGTCATCAAAGAGCATTATAAAAACCCCTACTTTGAGGTCAGCGACTTCAGCGAAGCTGTCGGGGTAAGTAAAAGTTTGCTGAACAAGAAACTTCAAAGCCTCATCGGACAGTCGGCCGGGCAATTTATCCGCAATTACAGGCTTAATACCGCCCGGGAACTGATTCTCAAAAACCGGGAAACAAAGCAGATGAATATTGCGGAAATAGCGTACGAGGTGGGGTTCAATGATCCCAAATACTTTGCCCGCTGCTTTAGCAAGCAGTTCAACATGAAACCCAGTGAACTGTTGAATAACGAAGAATAAGCCTTCATATACATAACGTATTATATCCGCATTAGAAGTGTTACATGTCCGATATATAGATGCTGCACGCTCATCCAAGTTAAGTAAATGAGTATAATTAGTTTATATAATGGGAGTATCTGTCATGCTGAGTCCTCATCGCTTTTTCAGAGTGATTCCCACTCAGGATGACAGAGAGTAACAGATAATATAAGCTAATTGCATGAGTACTTATACTAGAGAGTTCTTCGCGAATTTGCCAGCACTCCAGCACAGATGTACCTCAAACCCTTTATTGATCGGCATTTCACGGTGTGCTGGCAACCTGAAAATTAGTGCTGGCAAACAGTTTGCCAGCACTAATTTTGCAGCGAATGTTTACAATATTCAAACCTATCTAACTGATTGATAGCGAGTAGAGCAATAATTGCCAAATGGAGCTTTCCTGCACGAATCTATACGAAAAACGCATCATTTTAACTCTTTTTCACCCTTTTTGCGGGTGATTTCCCGCAGACCTCGCAAAAGTCTCCGCGCATACCGTCTTCTGTTCCAGCAGGCGACACCGACTGTTTCAATAGGTGAAACACTTTGTTTCATTGCTTGAAACACTTTGTTTCACACCGAGAAACACTCTGTTTCACACCGAGAAACACTTTGTTTCAACAGGCGAAACATTTTGTGTCACAGTTTTTTCAATTTCCTTACACTACGTGATTGATAGGATAAATATATCGTCGCCGTTGCAACTATAGCAAGCTGCATTTTCATATCATGCGAAAAAAGTAAGTATGCGATGCCGGCAAATAGCAAGTCATCTTAAACTTCCGGTCTATGCATTCAATCATTTGTATTAGCCTAAATAATTCATAAGGTTTTAAGGAGTTACGTACGAATATCTATATAAAAAGATCCCATATAAGTCAAATATTATAATAATTGTAGTTTCTACACTCAAATACTCGTTTGTCCACCTCTAAAATTCGTTTGTCCACCTCTGTAAGCATGTTTGAGCGTACTTTTGCATCACTACTTAACATCTGGGAAGTAGAATAACTAATTGTTAAACCAATAATATCTGTATTATGAAGAAGACAAAAAAGTGGCCGTCCCTCATCATGGCGGCATTTACAGTCCTTTCATTCGGAGCCTGCGAAGACTGGGGGCAAATGGACCCTCCGGCGGGAAGTGACGTTTTCCCGAAGTTGGAACAGGTATCCAAAATCGATTTCGAACCGGCAAAAAAAGAAGATGAAAAAGGATTCGACCCCACAACCTTTAACTATTACGCCTATGACGGAGGCGAAGTGGCAGTTGTAGAATCCGACAATGACCACGGGCAAGTATTACATCTCCCCAACGGTTATGCTCGTACTTTCAATCCACTGAACAGTTACAAAGTACAAAACGGAGTTTCCATCACATTCTGGGTTAAACAAGCTCTCCTGACAGACCCGGAAACCGAAGAAACTTTGGACCCTGACCTGACAGGCGCACTTATCTCTTTCCAGAGTTCGGACGGTGCACAACGGATGTTCATTACCGCCAACGGATGGCTGAAATATGAAGCCGTAGACGGAGAGTACGAAGCGACTAATCCCGAATCGGTAAAAACCGGTATGCTCAACCCGACAGATGAATGGCACTATGTAGCGATAAGTGTACGCAATGACGGTTACAGCATATTTGTGGACGGCAACCAACGCCTCAACGAGAAAGTACAACAATCTGATTTCGATTTCAGCAAGATCGTACAATTCATGGCAAGTGTACCTTATATATATATAGGATATGGTTCGGACACTGAAACCCAAGAAATGTGGATAGACGACATTACCATCTACCGTAACCAAATCACTGCAACACAACAAGCCATGCCTAGTTTGGGAGGCGAAGGAGCATTCGAATATCTTGTCGGAGATCCTATTATCACTGTAGGCGCAGAAGACAACTCTGCAGCTTGGTGGACAGCATTCTCCAACTATTTCAGGATGCCCGCCGACGGCAACATGAAGTTCAAATTCACCAACCACACCAGCGGCGCTAACAACTGGAACAACTGGTGTTTTTGCCTCTGCACCGATGCCGAACGGAATGGCAGTGACTATGCTGAATACTTCGTTATCCGTTCCGACCTTTACGGATGGGGCGACAGCTATGGCTCAGGTACATGGACCAGCGAAGGCTACGGTGACTGGGACGCTTACCGTGCTGACATGAAAGGCGCAGAAGTGACTGTGACCGTCCAACGCAACGGAGCAACGGTGACTGTAGAGGCAGTGGCCAAAGGCATCAACGGCAACGTCTACAAAGAAGCTTTCACCACCACTTGCGGTGACGGCACACAAGTAGTCCGAGCCTTCTTTATAATGGATGGTTCACATATCGTATTCGACACCGAAGAAACCACAGCATTGACCACAGTGCCACTGACAAAGACTACTATCGGTGCCGAAGACTGTTCGGCTGCCTGGTGGACGGAATTCTCAGACTATTTCCAGATCCCCGTTGGACAGAATTTGCGTCTCGAATTCGAGAACCACACCAGTGGCGCTGGCAACTGGAATAACTGGAATATCTGCCTCTGCACCGATGCCGAACGGGGTGAAAGTGACTATGCCGAATACTTCGTCCTCCGTTCTGACCTTTACGGATGGGGTGACAGTTATGCCTCGGGCACATTGACCAGCGAGGGCTACGGCGACTGGGATGTTTTCCGTACCGACATGGAAGGAGCCACAGTAGTCATTGACATCCAGCGTAACAGTGCTACGGTGACAACCACTGCAATAGCTACCGCCAAGAATGGCAACGTGTATAAAGAAGCTTTTGTGACAGATTGCGGTGACGGAAGCCAGACAGTACGGGCATTCCTTATCGTAGATGGAGCTCATCTCAAGATGGATAAATCCAACTGCTATCTGTACACTCCGTTATTCAAGTAATAACCTCTATAAACAAGAATATATTATGGACAACAAAAAAATCACAATATCAGCAGCCCCGCGCTTGGCGGGTATGTTGCTGGCATTCGCCTTCCTGCTGACCGGACAAATGCTCTTTGCACAATCCAAGCAAGTGACAGGCGTAGTGAAAGATGCCACCGGAGAAACTGTCATCGGTGCCAGTGTACTTGAAAAAGGTACTACCAATAATGGTACTATTACAGACTTTGACGGTAATTTCAAATTAACAGTCAGCAATCCTAATGCCACGCTACTGATTTCGTTCGTTGGTTATCAGACACAAGAAATCAGCCTGAATGGGAAAAGCTCTATTGTAGTCACTTTGAAGGAAGACTCTGAGATGCTGGAAGAAGTAGTGGTAGTAGGTTATGGTGCACAGAAAAAGGAGAGCGTAGTGGGTGCCATCTCACAAGTATCTTCCAAAGAACTGCTCCAATCACCTGCCGCCAACGTATCCCAGGCCATAGCCGGTAAAATTTCAGGTGTTATTACCTCACAGACTTCCGGCGCTCCCGGTTCGGACGATACACAAATCTATATCCGTGGCCGCGCCACATTTGCCGGCGATGCGCAACCGCTTGTCCTGGTAGACGGTGTGGAGCGTGAATTCTCGCAGATTGCTCCGGATGACATTGAAACAATCTCTGTATTGAAAGATGCTTCGGCAACAGCCGTTTATGGTGTACGTGGTGCAAATGGTGTAATGTTGATTACCACCAAACGTGGTAGAGAGCAAAAGCCTGAAGTAAGTCTGACCGCCAACTGGCAGATTCAAAGTCCGACACGCACAGATACTTACCTGAACTCTTACCAGTCAGTGAGTTTGCTGGAAGAAGCCCTCGCTAACGACGGCCTTCCTTCACAGTTCTCTGCCAGTGACCTGGAAATGTATCGCAAGTCATGCGCCGGTGAACTGAGCGGTTTGGATGCCATGCTCTACCCCAATGTGAACTGGTATGACGAAGTATTGAAAAGTTCTTCTCCGGCACAACGCTACAACGTTAGCGTGCGGGGTGGTACAAAACGTATGCGCTACTATGCTTCCGGTGAACTATACGACCAGAAAGGTCTGATTAAGAATCTGAGCAACGACAAGTATGGCAACTCTTCAAGTCCCAGCTTCCGTCGTTATGCATTCCGCGCCAATATGGACTTGTTCTTGACGAAAGACCTGACTTTCTCTGTCAACTTCGGTACCCGTTTCGAAGAGCGTAAAGGCTCCAATACTACCGAAAGTGCTAATTATAGCCAGATATTTTATGAAATGAATCATACTCCCGGATGGCTCTTCCCCGTATCTACAGTAGTACAAAACGGTGAAAAACAAGAAACAATCTATGGAGGTAGCTCACAGTATCAGAACAACATCGTAGCGTCTCTGACGAAAGGCGGTTATTACAAAGCCACCAATACCATCAACGAAACCAACTTCATCCTCGATTACAAGATGGATTGGCTGACTGAAGGATTAAGCGTAAAGGGTATGGCCTCATTCGACTACGACTCTTACGACAAGACTCTATACGGAGCTAGTTTCGCTACTTATGAGCTGAACAACCGTGATGATTTCGGAAACATCGATGCTTACAACCGCTTCAATACTGATGGCGAAATGGCCGGCAGCAAAGACTCTTACACGATTTATAAGCTCTATATGGAAGCTCAAATCAACTATGCCCGTAAGTTCGGCAAACACGATGTGACAGCCATGATGCTCTACAACCAGAATGATTATCGCTACAGAGCCGATTTGGCTAAGCGCTACCAAGGTTTGGTAGGCCGTGCCACATACGGATATGACGATCGTTATCTGGCCGAGGTAAACTTTGGCTACAACGGTTCGGAGAACTTTATGAAAGGTAAACGTTTCGGTTTCTTCCCCGCTTTCTCTTTAGGTTGGCGTATCAGCAATGAATCTTTTATGGAGAGTACTAAAGACTGGTTGAACAACCTGAAACTTCGTGCCTCGTACGGTGAGGTTGGTAATGACGTATACACCGTAAATGGAGTGGCCCAACGCTTCCTCTATGAGGAAAAATGGAGCCAGATCAGTAATGATTATATGTTCGGTACCAGCGGTCAGTCCGGCATCTACGAAACACAATATCCTAACTATGCCGTTACTTGGGAACGTGCCCATAAGTACAATGTCGGTTTAGAATTCGGGTTATGGAACGGATTACTGAATGGTAACATCGACATTTTCTACGAAAGCCGTAACAATATCCTGACCAATTACCTGACACGTCCGGAATGGGTAGGTGTAACGATGGCAGCCGGTAATTTGGGTGAAACCGTCAATAGTGGTTTTGAAATTGAGTTGAAACATAACAACCGTATCGGCAAGGACTTTCAATACAATGTCGGCCTGACTTTCTCTCATGCAAAGAATGAAATTAAGAACATGGATGAACCGGCACTGAAAACAGATTATCGCAAACGCGAAGGTCATCCTATCGGTCAGTATTACGGATTGGTAAGTGACGGATTCGTGACTGCCGCTGATTTGGCAGATCCTAATTTCCCGACATCGACCTTTGGTAATGTACAGGTAGGTGACTTGAAATACCGTGATATGAACAATGATGGTTTTATTGACGAACGAGACGAAACATTCATCGGTTATAGCGATGTGCCTGAAAACACCTATGCACTTACTTTAGGATGCAATTACAAGGGTATTGGTTTCAGTGTAATGTTCCAAGGCGTCGATCATGTAAGCCGCTATTACGATGCAGAAGCTATGTATGCTTTCGTCAGTGGCGGTAAGGTGAAAGAACACCATCTGGACCGTTGGAATCCAGCTAAGTCGGAATCCGAGAACTTGGCAAGTGCCAAGTACCCATTGCTCCACTACGACAGTTACGGTGACCACAATCAGCGCCAGAACTCCTTCTTCCTGAAGAACGGTGCTTTCATACGTCTGAAGAACATCGAGTTGAGCTATACCTTACCTACCAAATGGGTGGAAAAAGTAGGTATGAGTGACTGCCGCCTCTATGTAAACGGCAACAACCTCATTACTTGGGATCATCTGGACGACCTCTGTGACCCGGAAAGCAACGGTTCCAACCGCTATCCAATTATGAAGACTGTGAACTTTGGTGTAAACATTAAATTCTGATAGAAAATGAAAAAGACATTATTATATGGCATTTTTGCCCTGAGCATCGCTTCCGCCACACTAACTTCCTGCGAAGATATGTTTGGAGGCTTTCTCGACAAACAACCCAGTAATGAGTTGACGGGCGAAGAAGTGTTCAGCGACTGGAACCTGATGCTACAGTTCCATTACGACACTTACAACTTCCTGCGTCACGGCGCCTGCCGCATCAACAATTCTTGGTTGGATGCAGCTACCGACCTGGCCGAAACCAGTTACGCAACCGGTGGTGTACGCACTACATTCAATATAGGCAACTACTACGGTAGTGGCGGTTCAGCCGAACTAAGTGGCACTTGGGAACACTACTATCGCGGTATCCGTAAATGCAACATGATACTTACGCGCATAGAAAGTGTACCAAAAAATCCGGACTTAACAGAAGCTACTTATCTTGAGCACAAGTCTTACGTCATCTCCGAAGCCCGTTTCTTACGTGCCTGGTTCTATTGGGAACTCTTCTTGCGCTACGGACCGATTCCCGTTGTAACGGAAGTTCTCGATCCTAACGGTGATTTACTGAGTAACTATACCACCCGCCCAAGCCTGAAGGAATACGTTGTAGACTTCGTTCTGAAAGAACTGAACGAATGCGAAAGCGGTCTGATGGTCTATTCCGAAGCATCCAAATCCACTTACGCCGGACGCATCGGTCAACCCATGGCACGTGCGCTATATAGCCGTATCATGCTCTATATGGCAAGCCCACGCTACAGCAGCGAATCAGGTATCACCTGGCAACAGGCAGCCAATGCAGCAAAAGGTTTCATTGATACTTATGGCAGTGACTACTCACTGATGCAAGGTACGGATTCAAGAACCGCACTAACCAATGCCTGGTTACTGACCCCATATACAGAGTCCAACAAGGAAATGATCTTCTATCGCAACGATGGAACTATTGCATGGGGCGGCATCTCGAATGATACTCCGGTAGGTGAAGGCGGTAACGGTGGTCTCTGCCCATCGCAGAATCTGGTGGATATGTATGACATGATTGACGGCAGTTCACCTTTCCAAGAGTACGACGAAACCGGAGCTCCGGTTTATAATGGTGTTAACCCAAGCATTAATTCGGCAAGCGGTTACAGCGATGCCAATATGTGGGCCAACCGTGACGGACGTTTGGCAGCATCCGTTCTTTACAATGGTGTATCTTGGGGAAGCGGTGTAATCAATGTAGTTAAAGGACAGCGCGATAATCCTGTAGGTAACGCCAATGCCACTCCAACCGGATATTATGTTCGCAAATATATTCCGGAAACCATATTGAGCGCAAACCACAGTGGTAATTCGCGCCGCCTCTGGACCATCATTCGTTATGCGGAAATTCTGTTGAATTATGCCGAAGCGCTGAACGAAGTACAAGGTCCCTGCCAGGAAGTATATGATCAGCTCGACCTGATCCGCCATCGTGCAGGTATCACAGGAGATGTTGCTGATCGTACAGACTTGAACAGCAAAGAAAAGATGCGCAACTTCATCCGCAAGGAACGTACTGTTGAATTGGCCTTCGAAGAGCATCGCGCTTGGGATGTACGCCGCTGGAATGTGGCTGAAGAAGCTTTGGGACGTGACATCATCGGCATCGATGTAGCCTCCAATGGAACCATCACGCGCAAAGTAGCTCAGAAACGCGTATTCCAAAAGAAGATGTACCTCTATCCTATTCCTGAAGGGGAATACTGGAAGACAGGAATTGAAAACAATCCAGAATGGTAATCCTTAAATCAAATATAGAAGTATGTATAATTTGAATCATATTATAAAGAAATTGACCGGAGCAGGCAAAGCCCTGCTACTGGGAACTTTACTCCTTGCTACAAGCACTGTCTGGGCACAAAATGCGCAGACACTGAAAGGACGCATTGTAGATGCTGAAGGTAATCCTATTGCCGGGGCTGTGGTAAACGTTGCCGAAGAAAGCCGTATTGTCCTCT
Source organism: Bacteroides sp. AF39-11AC (assembly GCF_003474285.1). Lineage (NCBI taxonomy): Bacteria > Pseudomonadati > Bacteroidota > Bacteroidia > Bacteroidales > Bacteroidaceae > Bacteroides > Bacteroides sp. AF39-11AC. Next base: position 57,357 of record NZ_QROH01000003.1, read on the forward strand.
CCGATGAGAACGGTTACTTCAGTTTGAAGAATGTAAAAGCATCCGATGAGATATGCATCAGCAGCGTAGGATTTAAAAGTGCACAAGTGCCGGCGGACTTCAATGAAGGCTTCAAAATAGAACTGGAATCAGATATTGATGAATACCTGCACACCACTCCTGTGGCATTCGGGCGCAAAGCTAAAAAACTCGTCACCGAATCAACCTCTGTGGTGACCGGTGAAGAATTGCAAAAACACCCTATCACCGTACTACAGAATGCATTCACATCTACCGTTACCGGTATGGAAACCTACGAATGGTCCAGTGAACCGGGGTGGACGGAAACGGCCATGTACATCCGCGGTATTCGCACAATGAACAGCGGTGCCCGTGCTCCACTGGTTATTGTAGACAATATGGAACGTGACCTCTCTTTCCTCGATGCATTCCCTATCGAAAACATCACGATTCTGAAAGACGCTGCCGCAACAGCCATCTATGGTATGCGCGGTGCAAACGGTGCAATCCTGGTAACTACCAAACGCGGTAGTGCAGGAAAGACGAACATTGACTTCACTCAGGAAGTAGGTTTCCAAATGTTGAGCAACAAGATGGAAAATCAGAATTCTTACAACATGGCTCTGACACGTAACCGGGTGAAATACCTGGATGGACAAGATCCTATGTACACTGATGAACAGATTGAAATGTACCGTCGTGTATCTAATGGAGAAACACTTGAAGGAATTGACCAGTATAGATACTTCAATACCAGCTGGGCCGATGAGCTCTATCGCGAAACGGCTCCCATGTACAAGACCAACCTGCAAATCAGCGGTGGCAATGAGCGTGCCCGCTATTATGTATCATTCTCTTACCTCCGCCAGGAAGGTATGTGGAACGAGAAGTGGACTAACTATAACAAAAATTACAATACAGGTCATACGCTGAACCGTTGGAACTTGCGCTCAAACATTGATATTGACGTAACCAAATACCTCAATGTATCTCTTGACCTGGGTGGTCGTATCGACAACATTACCCAACCTACGGAAAGTGTGTTCAATTTGGCTACATTCGGAGTTGTTGAAGCCAACCCTATGGAACCGGTATATACACCGAATGGACAGATTTACGCATCCAGTACCGCCAATAATGCCGGCCGTTACCTTGCCGCTTCCGGTCAGGAAAAGAATCGCCGTCGTAATCTATACTCTACGCTGAATGTCAACGGTGATTTAAGCTCTATACTGAAAGGTTTGAAAGTGAATGCAACAATCAGTTTCGACTCTTACGAAACCTTCGAATCCACTCAGAGGAATAGTGTCAACTCGTATAACTATGATTATATGAATATGGATGTAACTGACCCCTCACAGTTCAAATATACGCAGTACACCACCTATTCCGCATTGAGTGATCCGACCCCCAATCAACGTGAATTCTATTATAACCTGAATCTGATGGGAGGTTTAGGCTACAGCAACAAATTCGGTCAGCACACGGTTGAAGCCCGCGCTTTCGCACGTGCTTACCGTAACCAACCAAACGGATATGTATCTTCCAACCGTTATCTTTCATACAACGGACAAGTGACTTATGATTATGCCAACCGTTATATCTTCTCCGGGAACATATCACGTATGGCTTGCGATAACTTCAGAGAAGACGAGCGTTGGGGTACCTTCTACGGCGCATCCGCCGGTTGGGTAGCTTCCGAAGAGCCTTGGTTGAAAAATAAGAATATCAGCCTCTTGAAACTTCGCGCTTCTTATGGTCGTGCCGGACAATCTACCACTGGTGGGGGACGTTATGCTTATCAAAACACGTATGGTTCCGCCACCGGTTACGGTTTCGGTTATTCAGGCTCTTACGTCAATGGATTTGCGGAAACCATGGCCGGTAATGCCAATAACAAATGGGAAATTTCGGACATGCTGAATATTGGATTGGATTTCGATTTCTGGAATAAGAAGCTCTATGGTTCAGTAGATGCTTTCAAAGAATGGCGCTCTAACATTCTGGTTACTCGTACCAGTGTACCTTCTCTTTTGGGAATCTCTGTAGCACAAGACTCCTATGGAAAAGCAGAAACTAAAGGTTTTGAAGTAACACTCGGTCATCGTCACCATATCGGCGACTTCAATTACTACATTGAAGGTATGCTGACCTATAATACCAATAAAATCACCGAAATGGACGAAACAGAGCCCAATGTGGAGTGGCAACGCAAAACAGGTAATCGTATCTACGACTACACCTCTGTTGCCGGTTTATATGAAAGTTCATTCAACAATGGTGTCGGCGGCTGGAACCGCTACAAGTTCACTCAATGGGCCAGCGACGCCAACCTGATTGCAACCAGCCAGCAAGATGCTATCGACCATCCGGAGAAATATCCGTATAACGCAGCTTCCAATGGTGCGCAGAAACTGGGTACAGCCGTATTCAAGGACTTAAATGGCGACCGTCAGATCGACTCTAACGATATGATACCGGATACTTATACCATTATCCCCGAATTGATTCCTACTCTTAACTTCGGCTTCGAGTGGAAAGGTTTCGATGCACGCGCCGTATTCACCGCCTATCTGAACCGTGACGTATTCCTTTCTCCAGCTGTCGCATGGTCCGGATGGGGTAATCAAGGTACTCACGAAGTTGTAAAAACTTGGGGTTACTATACAGATGATCCGCTTGATTCTCGCAACGTACATGCAACCTATCCGCGTCCTACTTACGGTAGTTACAACGCCATTGACAGTGACCGAGATACGGGAACTTACCAAAACGACATTTGGATTGTAAACGGAAACTTCCTGTCACTGCGCAACGTTGAAGTAGGTTATTCGCTCCCCAAACGATTGATCGCAAAGGCCAATCTGACCAAATGCCGTCTCTACTTCAGCGGATACAACCTCTGCACATGGAGCAGCGTACCCGATGGTTGTGACCCGGAAAAGCCGATGAGCTACGTATGGTGGTATCCGAAAACCCGTACATTTACATTCGGCATAAACATTGGTTTCTAATCAGAAAAACAGAAAAGATATGAAAAAAATATTTAGATATATGGCAGCCGCATTGCTGGCTGTAAATTTCACCTCTTGTAGCGACTTCCTGGATAAAGAGGTAGACTTGACCTTGGATGCGGAACAAGTGTTCCAGAAATTCGAGAATACCCGCGGCTTTCTGGCAAATATATATACCTATCTTCCGGATGCGTTTGTAGGCTATACAGATGGCCAGTTTCGGGGTGCATCACGCGACTGTATGACTGATAATGCACTCTCTTTCTGGAGTGTGCATTACTATCACAGTGTGTTGACTGACGCTTATTCGGCAACCAAACATTCGTTTGCAGAAGACTTCTGGCCTAAAAATTTCAGAGGTATTCGTGCAGCCAACACATTCCTGAAGTATGCCCGTGAAAGTGTAGTGAAGAACACAGAAATGGATGGCGATGACAATCACTTGTACGACCGGTATATGGCCGAAGCTCGCCTGCTCCGCGCTATCTTCCACTTCGATCAGGCCTGCTGGTTTGGTGATATACCTATTATCGGTGAAGACGAGAACGGCGAACCTGTCATTTTCGAATATACCAATCCGGAACAGATGAACATGGCACGTACTGATTGCGCCGAAGCCTTGAAATGGATTGCCAACGAATGTGATAAAATAAAGGATGTACTGCCTTTCCGGTATGCACAAGAGGAACTGAACTGGGGACGTGTGAATGGCGCAGCAGCATACGCTCTGAAAGCAAGAGCCTTATTGTACAGAGCGTCGGCTTTACACAACCCGAACAACGACGCTTCCTGGTGGAGAGAAGCTGCAACAGCCGCTACGGACTTTATTACCAAAAACAAAACCCAGAGTAATCCGTACAAACTATATACTACGTCAAATAATGATCCGAATAAGAACTATTATGAATGCTTCATTTCTACGCCCCACTTGAACAACGAATATATTCTAAGCCGTTCGGAGTGGCAAACTCGTGAAATTGAACTGTTCCTGGCTCCCTGCGGATTCAGCGGAAGCGTAAACTCAACCGGACGTACAAATCCGACACAAAATCTGGTGGACAGTTATGAAACCAAAAATGGCCTGCCTATAAATCTGGATTCGTCTTACGACCCGCAGAATCCTTATGCCAACCGTGACCCACGTCTGGAACAAACCATTCTGCACCACGGTTCTATCTGGGGAGACTCGCAACAAGATGAAGAGCGCGAAGTGGACGTTACTTATGGTTCGGGTAAGGATTACCATGAATTGCATGGTGGAACCCTGACCGGGTACTACACAAAGAAATTCCTGAATAACATGTCATTCAAGAGCCCGACCACATACACACATGCCTGCCCCATCTTCCGCTACGCTGAAGTATTGCTGAATGCCGCCGAAGCTATCAATGAAGCAGAAGGCCCGGCAAATGCCTATCAGTATGTGAACGAAGTGCGCGCCCGTGTAGGTATGCCGCCATACAGCGGAATGAGCCAGTCGCAATTCCGCGAACGCATCCGCAACGAGCGCCGCATCGAGCTTTGCTTCGAAGACCACCGTTTCTTCGACGAACGCCGTTGGAAACTTTTTGAGGGCAAAACTGCCGCCAGCGAAAGGAATCAGCCATACTACCAACAGGTTTACAACATTTATGGAGTGTCTGTAACCCCTGCGCAAAGTACAGTATTCAATTACGGTCCTGCCGAAATGCACACATCCCGTGCCTTCAACAGCCCGAAGAACTACTACTTCCCGATACCGGATGCTGAAATCAAGAGATTGCCTAACCTGAAACAAAACTCCGGTTGGGAATTAGGTTCCACTTCCGGCAGTGGAAACGAGAGTGAAACACCTGCTGAATAATCTAAAAACTCTAAAATTATGAAACTTAATAAATGGTTAAACATACTAATGATGAGTTGCGCATTACTTACCGGCTTTACCGCCTGTGACGATGATGACGACAATTGCGGCACACTTTCTCTCGGCGCTCCTGCGCTGACAGAGATTGCCGCTCCCACCGCCATTGCAACCTCCGATGTTATAGTCAATCAGAAAGATTTGGATAAAGGCACTATCAGAGTCATGGCTTATGGATTCTGTTACAGTACTTCAAAGAACCCGACGACTTATAGCGCTACAGTGAAAACACTTCCCGAAAACGGAAAGATGCAAGCTACACTGACAGACCTTACTGACAACACCGTATATTATGTACGGGCGTTTGCCACCCTTTATCCCGATGGTGTAATATATTCGCCGGAAGTGGAAATGACAGTTGGAACAATAGAAACTCCTGCTGAATAAAACTATATTCATTACGGGTTACAAACCAAAAGCGCAGGCTTTTTATTGTAACCCGTAATTTACACTTTATACAACTAATACCAATACTGATTTACTTATGAAGCTCTACAAATGGACCTTATTACTGGCAAGCTATTTAGTTTTATCAGGAGCATGCAGCAGTGAAAGCAATGAGCCCGACACTGACGAAACAACGATCTCTATTTCAGCCCCTTCTGTATCAAATGTTACGGATGATAAAGCAACTGTTGTTGCGACTATCACGACAAATACCCCCTCCGCAATATTAAAGAAAGGTATTTGTTATGATACTCAATCTAATCCGACAATATCCAACCGGACTGTTGAAATGAGTAGTGCAGGTCTGTCACTCAATCTGACGTTATCGGAACTTGATCCCGAAACCAAATACTACGCCAGGGCGTTCGCCACCATAGCGAATGGAAACCCGGTTTATTCATCAGAAATCACATTCACTACAGCATCCCGCAGTGTTACTTCTGAATTGGACAAATATATAGCCCCTTCCTATTCTGACGATTATACCAATATTGCAGGCTGGAACAACAGAAATCAATGGAATTTAGCCAACGTGCATGACCCAAGTGTAGTATTAGCCGAAGATGGGTACTATTATATGTACCAGACAGATGCTTCGTATGGTAATGCACATGAAGCCGGCGGACATTTTCATTGCCGCCGTTCCAAAGATCTGGTAACCTGGGAATACATGGGAGGCACCATGAAAGCATTACCCAATTGGGTTATTCCTAAATTAAATGAAATACGTGCTAGCATGGGACTGAGTGACGTTCAGCCTGATACTAAAGACTTTGGTTATTGGGCACCTTGCGTCCGGAAAGTCAGAAACGGTCTTTACCGCATGTACTACTCCATCGTCTGCCCAGGCCTGCTCAACGGCGAAGGAACCTGGGGGGAACGTGCCTTTATCGGCATGATGGAAAATTCTGATCCTGCCAATAATGAAGGATGGGAAGATAAAGGATACGTCATTACCAATGCTTCGGATAAAGGATTAAATTATAACGTTCAGGCAAATGACTGGGCAAACTGTTACTATAAATGGAATGCAATCGACCCAAGTTATATTATCGACAAAGACGGTAAACACTATTTGGTTTACGGTTCATGGCATAGTGGTATCGCAGCATTGGAAGTAGATGCAACCACCGGAAAACCACTTAATGTATTGCCCAATCCCTGGGGAACGGAAGCCGATATAGCTTCTTACGGACAGTTACTCGTAACCCGCAAAATAGGAGATCGCTGGCAGGGATCTGAAGGACCGGAAATCATTTATAATCCAAACACCGGATATTACTATCTGTTCATGGCTTATGATGCTTTAGATGTACCTTATAATACACGTGTGTGTCGTTCCCAAAATATTCTGGGTCCTTACTTAGGCATTGACGGTACAGATCTTACCAGATTTGGCGGCGAAATGCTCCCCATCGTTACACATCCCTACAAATTCAGCAACAGCAATGGATGGGTAGGTATTTCTCACTGTGCTATTTTTGACGATGGAAATGGAAATTGGTACTATGCCTCACAAGGACGTTTACCTAAAGATGTACCAAGCATCAATAGCAGTAATGCCGTGATGATGGGACATGTACGCTCTATCAAATGGACGAGTACAGGATGGCCGGTAGTGATGCCGGAACGTTACGGCGCCGTACCTCTGGTACCCATTACAGAAAATGAGCTGGTTGGAAATTGGGAACATATAGATCTCTCCTACTCTTACGGAAAACAGAAAACATCCAATACAATGACACTTTCTGCCGATCATAAAGTAACCGATGGTTCCTGGAAAGGCGCAACATGGAGCTATGATACAGACAACCAACGTATCACATTCAGCAATGGAGTAGAAGTATGCCTGCAAAGAGAAGCAGATTGGGAAGCCAGTCCGAGAACTCACACAATTGTCTATGCAGGATATACCAACAGTAAAACATATTGGGGTAAAAAGAAAAAATGAGATAAGTTCCCATCCATATCCGAATCGTATCTGAGCCGTGTCTAGTCCGTATCTGCTCCGTATCTATACACTTGGACTTGGTAGGGAGTTGGTATGGAGTTGATACGGACTTGGTAGGAAGGGGGTGAATCTGAGCTCTAAAAACAGCCTCAAATTCCCAATCACTGAGTCTGTTTTTTTACTTTTATGTTACATAACATATACAGGTGTAGTTAATACACTCAAATAAAGTGTTACTTTTACACCCAAAATCGGATAATTATCTCATTTACATTAAAAATAGAACCATGAAAAACAGTTTTCTACTTGCAGGGATTGCCGCACTGATGTTATCTGCGTGCAATAACAAGCCAGCTCAGGAGTTGACTTTGTCCGGTCTGAATCCGGTGAATTTTCAAACAGAAGTGAACAATGCCAAAACGGATCTTTACACCTTAAAGAACAAGTCGGGCATGGAAGTGTGCATCACTAACTTCGGTGGTCGTATCGTTTCTATTATGGTTCCCGATAAAAACGGGAATATGCAGGACGTTGTTCTGGGTTTCGACAGCATTGCCGACTATGTAAACATCCCGAGTGACTTCGGCGCTTCTATCGGCCGTTATGCAAACCGCATCAATCAGGGAAGAATCGTATTAGACGGAGACACGATCCAATTACCACAAAACAACTTCGGACACTGCTTGCATGGTGGTCCTAAAGGCTGGCAATACCAAGTGTATGAAGCCAATCCGATTGATGAAACGACTCTGGAACTGACTCGTATCTCACCGAACGGTGACTCAAACTTCCCCGGCGATGTAACAGCCAAAGTTCTTTTCAAACTGACAGATGACAACGCTATAGATATAAAGTATAGCGCTACTACAGATAAGAAAACAGTCATCAACATGACTAACCACTCTTACTTCAACTTATCCGGTAATCCTTCAAAAGCTGCAACAGATCATATCTTATATGTAAATGCAGACAATTACACTCCGGTAGACAGTACTTTCATGACCACCGGAGAAATCGTAACAGTGAAAGATACTCCGATGGACTTTACTACTCCTAAAACAATAGGACAAGACATCACAAACTTCGACTTCGTTCAGTTGAAAAACGGAAATGGCTATGACCACAACTGGGTACTGAATACGAATGGAGACATTGCTCAATTAGCTGCAAAACTGACTTCACCTGAAAGCGGTATCACTCTGGAAGTATATACCAACGAACCAGGTATACAAGTTTATACCGGCAACTTCCTGGACGGAACTGTAACAGGCAAAAAAGGCATTACTTATAATCAACGTGCTTCCGTATGCCTGGAAACACAACACTATCCCGACAGTCCTAATAAGCCGGAATGGCCCAGCGTGGTATTGGAGCCGGGACAAACTTACAACAGCGAATGTATTTTCAAATTCTCAGTAGAGAAATAATAGTTAACTTTTAAATATTAGAATTGTGGAAGCATTAGATTGGATCGTAATTGGAGTCTTCGCTTTAGCTCTGATTGGTATTATTGTTTGGGTTGTCAAACAGAAACAAAATGACTCAGCGGACTATTTTCTGGGTGGACGTGACGCTACGTGGATTGCTATTGGTGCATCTATTTTTGCATCGAACATTGGTTCGGAACACTTGATCGGATTGGCAGGTGCCGGTGCATCCAGTGGTATGGCTATGGCACACTGGGAAATCCAGGGATGGATGATTCTCATTTTGGGATGGGTATTCGTACCGTTCTATTCAAGAAGTATGGTATATACGATGCCGGAATTCCTGGAACGTCGTTATAACCCGCAATCCCGTACTATATTGTCTGTAATCTCCTTGATCAGTTATGTACTGACTAAGGTAGCGGTTACGGTATATGCCGGTGGTCTGGTATTCCAACAGGTATTCGGCATTGAAGAACTCTGGGGAATCGATTTCTTCTGGATTGCAGCGATCGGTCTGGTTTTGATCACTGCATTATATACAATCTTCGGTGGTATGAAATCAGTACTTTATACTTCTGTATTACAGACACCGATTTTGTTGTTAGGTTCACTGATTATCCTTGTACTCGGTTTCAGAGAACTGGGTGGATGGGACGAAATGATGAGAATTTGTGGTGCGGTGACTGTTAATGATCAGGGCAACACCATGACGGAATTAATCCGTAGCAATAGTGATCCGAACTTCCCTTGGTTGGGAGCATTAATCGGATCAGCTATCATCGGTTTCTGGTACTGGTGTACTGACCAGTTCATCGTACAACGCGTTCTTTCAGGTAAAAACCAGAAAGAAGCACGCCGCGGTACCATCTTCGGAGCTTATCTGAAATTGTTGCCTGTATTCTTGTTCTTGATTCCGGGTATGATTGCTTTCGCACTTCATCAGAAATACCTCGGTGCAGGTGGTGAAGGTTTCTTGCCGATGCTCGCTAATGGTAGCGCCAATGCCGATGCAGCTTTCCCGACACTGGTAGCCAAGTTGTTGCCGGCTGGTGTGAAAGGTCTGGTGGTTTGCGGTATTCTTGCAGCTTTGATGAGCTCATTGGCGTCTTTGTTCAACTCATCCGCCATGCTGTTTACAATTGACTTCTACAAACGCTTTAAACCGAAAACTTCTGAAAAGAAACTGGTAGTTATCGGTCAGATGGCAACTGTAGTGATTGTAATTCTGGGTATTTTGTGGATACCTATCATGCGTAGCGTAGGTGATGTACTTTATACTTATCTGCAAGACGTACAGTCTGTATTGGCACCGGGTATCGCCGCAGCCTTCCTGTTGGGTATCTGCTGGAAGCGTACTTCTGCACAAGGTGGTATGTGGGGATTGATCGCCGGTATGGTAATCGGCCTGACACGTCTAGGAGCAAAAGTATATTACAGTAATGCAGGAGATGTGGCCGGTGGTACATTCAAATATCTATTCTATGATATGAACTGGTTGTTCTTCTGCGGATGGATGTTCCTTTTCTGTATCATTGTAGTGATAGTAGTCAGTCTGGCAACGAAAGCACCGTCTGAAGAAAAGATACAAGGATTGGTATTCGGTACCTCCACCCCGGCACAATTGGCAGAGACACGCGCCAGCTGGAATCATTGGGATATTATCCATACGGTTATTATCCTGGGTATCACTGCCGCATTCTATATCTATTTCTGGTAAAATAGCTACAAGCTACAGGCGACGAGTGCCATCCGGCATGATAGCGCAGCCCACTTGTAGCCTGTAGCCTGTAGCTCGTAACTAAAAGTATATGACAAATAACTATTATAGTTCAAATCCTACCTTTTACGTTGGTATCGACTGCATCATCTTCGGTTTCAACGAAGGAGAACTGAACTTGCTATTGCTGAAACGAAACTTTCAACCGGCAATGGGAGAATGGTCTCTGATGGGTGGATTCGTGCAACAAGATGAAAGTGTGGATAATGCTGCCAAACGTGTACTGGCGGAGCTCACCGGTTTGGAAAATGTATATATGGAGCAAGTAGGGTCGTTCGGCGAAGTGGAACGTGATCCGGGAGAACGGGTTATCTCAGTTGCTTACTATGCATTGATCAATATCAACGAGTACGACCGCGAACTGGTGCACCAGCATAATGCCTACTGGGTAAACATCAATGAATTACCGCCTTTGATCTTCGACCATCCGCAAATGGTGAAACAAGCACGGGAATTGATGCAACAGAAAGCATCCACAGAGCCTATCGGCTTCAACCTGTTACCGAAGTTATTCACGCTGTCTCAACTGCAAAGCCTCTACGAAGCTATTTACGGTGAACAGATAGACAAGCGTAACTTCCGTAAACGGATAGCCGAAATGGACTACATTGAAAAAACAGATAAGATTGATAAAACAGGTTCCAAACGCGGAGCTGCCTTATACAAATTCAATGAAAAGGCATACCGCAAGGCACCGAATTTTAAATTATAAATTATGCTGGAAGAACTGAAAGAAAAGGTATTCCATGCCAACCTTGAACTGGTGAAGCATGGACTGGTTATCTTCACCTGGGGAAATGTATCGGCTATCGACCGTGAAACGGGATTAGTAGTCATCAAACCCAGTGGTGTAAGTTATGGCGATATGAAGGCGGAAGACATGGTGGTGGTGGACCTCGACGGCAAGGTAGTGGAAGGACGATTGAAACCGTCTTCAGATACACCTACCCACGTGGTACTCTACAAGGCTTTCCCTGAAATCGGCGGCGTGGTACACACCCACTCTACTTACGCTACTGCCTGGGCACAAGCTGGATGTGACATTCCGAATATTGGAACGACACATGCAGATTACTTCCACGATGCCATACCTTGCACGGCAGATATGACAAAGGAAGAAGTGGAAGGAGCGTATGAAATGGAAACCGGAAATGTAATCGTGAAGCGCTTTGAAGGGCTGAACCCTGTACATACACCGGGAGTACTGGTAAAGAATCACGGTCCTTTCTCTTGGGGAAAAGATGCGCACGATGCTGTACACAATGCAGTGGTAATGGAACAAGTGGCTAAGATGGCAAGCATTGCTTATGCCGTCAATCCGAAACTGACCATGAATCCGCTGTTGGTAGAAAAGCATTTCAACCGCAAGCATGGCCCTAACGCTTATTATGGACAGTAAACAATCGACAGTTTAAAATTAACAATTAAAAATAAAAGAATTATGAACGCATTTGATCAATATGAAGTATGGTTCGTAACCGGAGCACAACTCCTGTACGGAGGTGACGCAGTTATCGCAGTAGACGCACACAGTAATGAAATGGTAACCGGATTGAACGCCAGCGGCAAATTGCCGGTAAAGGTGGTTTATAAAGGTACGGTAAACTCTTCTAAAGAAGTAACTGAAGCTTTCAAAGCTGCTAACAATGATGAGAAATGTATCGGTGTTATCACCTGGATGCACACTTTCTCTCCTGCCAAGATGTGGATTCACGGTTTGCAGGAATTGAAAAAACCGTTGCTGCATTTCCATACTCAGTTCAATAAAGAAATTCCTTGGGATACCATGGATATGGACTTCATGAACTTGAACCAGTCTGCTCACGGTGACCGTGAATTCGGCCACATTGTAACCCGTATGCGTAAAAACCGTAAGGTAGTGGTAGGGCACTGGCAAGATGAAAAAGCACAGGGACAGATTGCAACATGGATGCGTGTTTGCGCCGGATGGGCTGATGCACAGGATATGCTGATTATCCGTTTCGGTGACCAGATGAACAACGTTGCCGTTACTGATGGTGACAAGGTATCCGCTGAACAAGTTTTGGGTTACCACGTAGACTACTGTCCGGTAAACGACCTGATGAAGTACTACAATGCAGTGGAAGACAAAGACGTACAGGCAATGGTAGATACTTACTTCAAAGAATACGATCATGCTCCTGAACTGGAAAAGGCCGGAACTGAAGCTTATACCAAAGTATGGAACTCTGCAAAAGCAGAAATCGCTCTCCGTCGTATCCTGAAAGACACAGGTGCCAAAGCATTTACTACTAACTTCAATGACCTCGGTGACTTCGATCAGATTCCGGGACTGGCTTCTCAACGCCTGATGGAAGAAGGTTATGGTTTCGGTGCAGAAGGTGACTGGAAAACTGCCGCTTTGTATCGCACCACTTGGTTCATGAGCCAGGGTATGCCGAAAGGTTGTTCTTTCCTGGAAGACTACACCTTGCATTTCGACGGTGAGAAGAGCGCTATCCTCCAGGCACACATGCTGGAAGTTTGTCCGCTGATTGCTGAAGCAAAACCGAAACTGGAAGTACATCGCCTGAGCATTGGTATCGATAGCGAAACTGCACGTCTTGTATTCACCAGCAAACAAGGTGAGGGCGTAGCTGCTACTATCGTTGACCTGGGTAACCGTTTCCGCCTCATCGTAAACAAAGTAGAATGTATCAAGAGCAAACCGCTGCCCAAACTTCCCGTTGCCAGCGCATTGTGGATTCCGATGCCGAACCTCGAAGTAGGTGCTGCTGCATGGATTCTGGCAGGTGGTACTCACCACACCAGCTTCTCTTATGATCTGACCGTAGAATACTGGGAAGATTATGCAGAAATGGCAGGTATCGAAATGGTAGTTATCGATGAAAATACAACTATCAGCGAGTTCAAGAAAGAACTGCGCATGAATGAAGTATATTACATGTTGAACAAAGCGCTTTGTTGATTATGAAACCAGACGCAAAATCAACCATCGAAGCAGGCAAGGCCATTCTTGGCATAGAATTCGGTTCCACCCGAATCAAAGCTGTTTTGATTGACCAGGAAAATAAGCCCATCGCTCAAGGAAGTCACACTTGGGAGAACCAGTTGGTTGACGGACTTTGGACATATAGTGTTGAAGCCATCTGGTATGGACTGCAAGATTGTTACGCCGACCTTCGCTCAAACGTGAAGAAACTCTATGACATAGAAATAGAAGCTTTGGCAGCAATCGGCGTCAGCGCCATGATGCATGGTTATATGGCGTTCAATGATAAAGAAGAGATTCTCGTGCCCTTCCGTACTTGGAGAAACACCAATACAGGTCAGGCTGCGGCTGCTTTATCAGAACTGTTCGTTTATAATATTCCTCTGCGTTGGAGCATTTCTCATTTGTATCAGGCTATTCTGGACAACGAAGAACACGTAAAAGATATCAATTATCTGACAACGCTCGCAGGTTTTATCCATTGGCAGATAACCGGTAAAAAGGTATTAGGAATAGGCGATGCATCAGGTATGCTCCCTATAGACCCGGTTACCAAGAACTACTCCGCTGAAATGGTGGCCAAGTTCGACGAGTTAATCGCTCCGAAGGGATATAACTGGAAATTGCTGGATATTCTTCCCAAGGCATTGCCGGCTGGTGAAAATGCTGGTTTCCTGACACCGGAAGGTGCTAAGATGCTCGACGTATCCGGCCATTTGAAAGCAGGAATACCGGTTTGCCCGCCCGAAGGAGATGCAGGTACCGGTATGGTTGCAACCAATGCCGTTAAGCAGCGTACAGGAAACGTATCGGCAGGTACATCTTCATTCTCCATGATTGTATTGGAGAAAGATCTGTCAAAGCCCTACGAAATGATCGATATGGTTACTACTCCCGATGGAAGTCCCGTAGCCATGGTACATTGCAACAACTGTACATCTGACCTCAATGCATGGATCAACCTGTTCAAAGAATATCAGGAATTGCTGGGTATACCTGTAGATATGAACGAAGTATATGGAAAACTCTACAACCATGCCCTGACAGGCAATGCGGATTGTGGCGGTCTCATTTCATTCAATTACATCTCAGGCGAACCTGTAACAGGATTTGCAGATGGAAGACCGATGTTTGTACGTTCGGCCAATGACAAGTTCAGCCTTGCGAACTTCATGAGAACGCACTTGTATGCTTCTGTCGGTGTCCTCAAGATTGGTAATGACATTCTTTTCAAAGAAGAAAAGGTGAAAGTTGACAGAATCACAGGACACGGAGGTTTGTTCAAGACTAAGAGTGTGGGCCAGAGAGTACTTGCAGCAGCATTAAATTCACCGATCTCCGTAATGGAAACTGCCGGTGAAGGTGGTGCCTGGGGTATTGCGTTGCTGGGTTCATTCCTTGTGAACAACGAAAAGAAGCAACCTCTCGACGCTTTCCTGGATGAACAGGTGTTTGGTGAAGATGCAGGTGTTGAGATAGCGCCTACAGCTGAAGAGGTAGCAGGCTTTAACGCATACATCGAAAACTACAAGGCAGCACTGCCCATCGAAGAAGCAGCCGTGAAATTCAAAAAGTAATTCCTACTTCAAGGAATAAACGAATGTAATAGTAGAGGGAGAAGCTTCGGCTGCCACGTGGGTGCTGTTGGCACCGGAGCAACTCCCTATACATTCGTTCTACAAGCATAGGTACGCGGACGACGCGGATAAGGCGGACGAACGCGGATTTTCAAAGCTGCACTATGTTAAACGTAATGTATCCCATACGGAAGATAAAAAAGAAATCTGTGTTATCTGCATCATCTGCGGATGAAAAATCACTTGCATACTGTAAGGTAAATCTTAGTCCGCGTTCGTCCGCCTTATCCGCGTCGTCCGCGTACCTATGCTCCCTTAAATTACCATTTATAGAACAAGTTAATTTTGTATGAGTACTTACCTCAAATATAATATAATATGAAAACGACCCTTATTACTTACCTGTTCCTTTTTTGTTTTCTCCTGACCGGGAAAGCTCAAACCCAACAAGAAGTTTCCTATTTCCCCTTGCAAGATGTTAAGTTGTTGGAAAGCCCCTTCCTGCAAGCTCAACAGACTGACTTACATTACATCATGGCCATGGAACCCGACCGCCTGCTCGCCCCTTTCCTGCGCGAAGCCGGACTGACACCCAAAGCGCCAAGTTATACCAACTGGGAAAACACCGGACTGGACGGGCACATTGGCGGACATTACATTTCCGCACTCTCCATGATGTATGCCGCTACCGGAGACACAGCCATATACAATCGGCTGAACTATATGCTGAACGAACTACATCGTGCACAGCAAGCCGTAGGCACCGGATTCATCGGAGGTACTCCCGGAAGCCTGCAACTTTGGAAAGAAATTAAAGCCGGGAATATCCGTGCCGGAGGTTTCGACCTCAACGGCAAATGGGTACCCCTATACAATATACACAAGACTTATGCCGGACTGCGCGACGCTTACCTCTATGCCGGAAGCGACCTTGCCCGCCAGATGTTAGTGTCCCTCACCGACTGGATGATAGACATCACCGCAGGACTCACCGACCAGCAAATGCAAGACATGCTCCGCAGCGAACACGGAGGACTGAATGAAACTTTCGCCGATGTTGCCGAAATCACTGGTGACAAGAAATACCTGGAACTGGCACGCCGCTTCTCCCATAAAGTAATTCTGGATCCTCTTGTGAAGAATGAAGACCGCCTGACAGGCATGCATGCCAATACACAGATACCAAAGGTTATCGGCTACAAACGTATCGCCGACCTCGCACAAGACCAGAACTGGGATCACGCCGCCCGCTTCTTCTGGAATACAGTAGTAAATCATCGTTCCGTCTGCATTGGTGGCAACAGTGTACGCGAGCACTTTCATCCGGCAGACAATTTCACATCCATGCTCAATGATGTGCAAGGTCCGGAAACTTGCAATACTTACAACATGCTTCGCCTGACGAAGATGCTTTACCAGACCTCTCCCGACATTCGTTTTGCCGATTATTACGAACGTGCTTTATATAATCATATCCTTGCCTCACAACAGCCTACAAAGGGTGGATTTGTTTACTTCACCCCTATGCGTCCGGGACACTACCGCGTTTATTCGCAGCCGGAAACATCCATGTGGTGTTGCGTCGGTTCCGGATTGGAGAATCACACCAAATACGGAGAGTTTATTTACGCCCATGTAAAGGATACGCTATATGTGAACCTCTTCATCCCCTCCCGTCTGACCTGGAAGGAGAAAGGCGTCACCCTGACACAAGAAACCCGTTTCCCCGACGAAGAGCAAATCCGCTTCCGCGTGGAAAAGAGCAAGAAGAAAGCATTCAACCTCAAACTCCGTTATCCCTCTTGGGCTAAAGGTGCCAGCGTTTCCATTAATGGAAAAGTACAGGAAACGAATGCCCGACCGGGAGAGTACCTGACCATTCACCGTAAATGGAAAGCCGGAGATGAAATCACACTGAATATGCCCATGCAGGTTGCCTTGGAGCAAATACCGGATCGGGAAAATTTCTATGCATTCATGTATGGCCCTATCGTACTTGCCAGCCCCACAGGGACAGAGAATATGGACGGGCTTTATGCAGATGACAGCCGTGGCGGACACATTGCCCATGGCAAACAGATTTCCATGCAAGAAATACCGATGCTGGTAGGTTCCGCCGCATCTCTGCCTCAATCACTCCGGAAGATAAACGATGACTTGGTTGCATTTACTTATACCGGTAGTGTCTATCCGGCACAGAAAGAAGCGCTGAAATTGATTCCTTTCTTCCGTCTTCACGATTCCCGTTATGCCGTTTATTTCCATCAGGTAACCGAAGCTGAAGTAGAAAGTATCCGCAAAGAAGTGGCATTGAGCGAGCGTAAAGCAATGGAACTTGTCAACCAAACTGTAGATCTCATTTTCCCTGGTGAACAACAGCCTGAATCAGATCATGGTATTCTATATGAACAGGCAGAAACTGGAATCAATAAAGACCGTCACTTCCGGCGTGCCAAAGGTTGGTTCAGTTATAACCTCAAAGTAAAAGAGGAAGCCAGCCAGCTCATGATTACTGTACGGAAAGAGGATTATACCAAGGTAGCCATCCTTCTTAACAATGAAAAACTGACCGTTAGTCCTACGATCAGCAAACCTGATAAAGAGGGTTTTATAACGATCTGTTATTCTTTACCCCGGAAGTTAAGTGCAGGCAGCTATCCGATACGCTTCAGTCCCGACGAAACAGAGTGGACACCTGCTATTTATGAGGTCCGCTTACTCAAATAATAACATTACGAACATCATATAACTAATAACCATTATGAGAAACAAACTATTATTCAGCAGCGTTCTTTTAGCTGCATCCGTATCGCTGTCCGCACAAAAGAGTGCAACGATCACGCTTCATGCCGACCAAGGCACACAAGTTATTCCCAAAGAAATTTACGGTCAGTTTGCCGAACACCTGGGTACCTGTATCTATGGTGGACTTTGGGTAGGAGAAAATTCGGATATTCCCAATATCAAAGGTTATCGTACAGATGTGTTCAATGCATTGAGAGAGCTCCAGATTCCCGTACTTCGTTGGCCGGGCGGTTGCTTTGCCGATGAATATCACTGGATGGACGGTATCGGTCCGAAAGAGAACCGCCCCAAAATGGTAAACAATAACTGGGGAGGCACGATTGAAGACAACAGTTTCGGTACACATGAGTTCCTCAACCTCTGCGAAATGCTGGGTACTGAACCTTATATCAGCGGAAACGTAGGTAGTGGCACTGTAGAAGAACTGGCAAAATGGGTAGAATACATGACTTCCGAAGGAGACTCTCCGATGGCAAGACTTCGCCGCCAGAACGGTCGTGACAAAGCATGGAAAGTGAAATACCTCGGTGTAGGTAACGAAAGTTGGGGCTGCGGCGGAAGCATGCGTCCTGAATATTATGCTGATTTGTATCGCCGTTACTCCACTTACTGCCGCAACTACGACGGCAACCATCTGTTTAAGATTGCCAGTGGTGCCAGTGATTACGATTATAACTGGACTAAAGTCCTGATGGACCGCGTAGGTGGACGTATGAACGGACTCTCTCTCCATTATTACACCGTAACCGGCTGGAGCGGAAGTAAAGGAGCAGCCACTAAGTTCGACAAAGACGATTATTACTGGACAATGGGTAAGTGTCGTGAGATAGAAGACGTTATCAAAAAGCACTGCGCCATTATGGACGAATATGATCCTAAAAAGCACGTAGCCCTTATGCTCGATGAGTGGGGTACCTGGTGGGACGAAGAACCCGGCACTATTCCGGGCCACCTTTACCAGCAAAATACATTGCGTGATGCTTTTGTTGCCTCTCTTAGTTTCGACATCTTCCACAAATACACCGACCGTCTGAAAATGGCAAATATTGCCCAGATAGTAAATGTATTGCAATCCATGATCCTGACAAAAGGTAAAGACATGGTGCTGACTCCCACTTATTATGTATTCAAGATGTACAATGTACACCAGGATGCCACTTTCCTCCCACTCGAGTTGAATTGTGAAATCATGGATGTACGCGACAATCGCAAAGTACCTATGGTAAGTGCCACAGCTTCTAAAGACAAGGACGGCAAGATTCACATCTCAATGTCTAATATCGATGCCGACAATGCACAAGAAATTACTATCAACCTGCCGGATGTGAAGGCTAAGAAAGCCGTTGGTGAAATCTTAACTTCTGCCAACCTGACGGATTACAACTCTTTTGAGAACCCTAATAATGTAAAATTAGCTCCGTTCAAAGAGGTAAAAATCAATAAAGGCGTATTGAAGATAAAACTACCAGCCAAGTCTATTGTTACTATAGAGTTACAGTAAATCAGTCGAAAAGACTTATTGTATTTTAAACAAGAAGCAGGTGGAAGTGCCGCAAAAAAAGAGGCTCTTTCTATGTTGCGAATTACGCATAAAGAGTTATCTTTGTCGCTGTTAAAATTAACAAGTGACACTTCAACCTGCTTTATATAGTATTCAAATCAAATAAATATCAATATGAACGACAACAAACTTATGAACCGTGCAGCGGACAATATTCGTATCCTCGCTGCTTCTATGGTTGAGAAAGCTAATTCCGGTCACCCGGGCGGTGCCATGGGTGGTGCCGATTTTGTGAATGTACTCTTCTCTGAGTTTCTGGTGTATGATCCCGAAAATCCAGCATGGGAAGGTCGTGACCGCTTCTTCCTGGACCCGGGTCACATGTCACCGATGCTCTACTCTCAGTTGGCATTGACGGGCAAATTCACACTGGATGAACTGAAGGAATTCCGCCAATGGGACAGTCCTACCCCGGGGCACCCTGAACGCGATATTATGCGTGGTATTGAAAACACTTCCGGCCCGCTCGGCCAAGGTCATACTTTCGCAGTGGGTGCAGCTATCGCAGCTAAATTCATGAAAGCCCGTTTCGAAGAAGTGATGCAGCAAACCATCTACGCTTATATTTCGGACGGTGGTGTACAGGAAGAAATTTCTCAGGGTGCAGGCCGTATCGCAGGTGCACTGGGACTGGATAACCTCATCATGTTCTATGATGCCAATGACATCCAGCTTTCTACTGAAACCAAAGATGTAACCATCGAAGATACTGCCAAGAAATACGAAGCTTGGGGCTGGAAGGTTCTCAAGATCAACGGTAATGATCCCGACGCTATCCGTGGCGCTTTGAACGAAGCAAAAGCAGAAAACGAACGTCCGACCCTGATTATCGGTCATACCGTAATGGGTAAAGGTGCACGCAAGGCAGATGGCAGTAGCTACGAAGCTAACTGTGCTACTCACGGTGCTCCTCTGGGTGGTGACGCTTATGTAAATACCATCAAGAACCTGGGTGGTGATCCGACAAATCCATTCGTAATCTTCCCCGAAGTGAAGGAACTGTACGCAAAACGTGCCGCTGAACTGAAGGAAATTATGGCTAAGAAATATGCAGCTAAATCAGAATGGGCAAAGGCTAATCCTGAAAAGGCTGCCAAACTCGACCTGTTCTTCTCTGGTAAAGCTCCTGAAGTAAACTGGGCAGCTATCGAGCAAAAAGCAGGTGCTGCTACACGTGCTGCATCGGCTACCGTACTGGGCGCTCTTGCTACTCAGGTAGAAAACATGATCGTTGCTTCCGCCGACCTTTCAAACTCTGATAAGACAGACGGCTTCCTGAAAAAGACGCATGCTTTCAAGAAAGGTGATTTCAGCGGTGCATTCTTCCAGGCTGGTGTTGCCGAACTGACTATGGCTTGCTGCTGTATCGGTATGGCACTGCATGGTGGTGTAATCCCTGCTTGCGGAACATTCTTCGTATTCTCTGACTATATGAAACCTGCCGTACGTATGGCTGCACTGATGGAAGTTCCCGTGAAGTTCATTTGGACACACGATGCATTCCGTGTAGGTGAAGACGGTCCTACTCATGAACCGGTAGAACAGGAAGCTCAGATCCGTCTGATGGAAAAACTGAAAAACCACAAAGGACACAACTCTATGTTGGTTCTCCGTCCGGCAGATGCAGAAGAAACAACAGTTGCATGGAAACTGGCTATGGAGAATACTACTACTCCGACCGGCTTGATCTTCTCTCGCCAAGATATCGCTATGTTGCCTGCTGGAAACGACTACTCTCAGGCAGCCAAGGGTGCTTACATTGTAGCAGGTTCTGATGAGAACCCGGATGTAATATTGGTAGCTTCGGGCTCAGAAGTATCTACACTGGTGGCAGGAACCGAATTATTACGCAAAGATGGCGTGAAAGTACGCATCGTGTCTGCTCCTTCCGAAGGTTTGTTCCGCAGCCAGGCTCCGGGATATCAGGAAGGTGTTATCCCTGCTGACGCAAAAGTCTTCGGTCTGACAGCCGGTCTGCCTGTAAACCTGCAAGGTTTGGTAGGTGCTCACGGTAAAGTTTGGGGATTGGAATCTTTCGGTTTCTCAGCTCCTTACAAAGTACTGGATCAGAAGTTAGGTTTCACTGCTGAAAATGTTTATAAGCAAGTAAAAGCAATGTTATAAAAGGCCTTGGTGCATTACCGGGCGAATATTCATTCGCCCCTACAGGTTGTAACAGGCTTGTAGGGGCGAAATATTTTTCACCTGATATCCCATTATAGAGCCTCTAAATCAATCATACTACAACAGAAAATGAAAACAATTGGAATTTGTTCCGACCACGCCGGATTTGAATTGAAACAATACGTCAAGGGGTGGTTGGAAACTAAAGGATGGGAATACAAAGACTTCGGAACCTATACAACGGAGAGCTGCGACTATGCAGATTTTGCGCATCCCATGGCATTGGCCGTTGAAGCCGGAGAGTGCTACCCAGGTATTGCTATCTGCGGAAGTGGCGAAGGTATCAGCATGACACTGAATAAGCATCAGGGTATTCGTGCCGCACTTTGCTGGACGGCGGAAATTGCTCATCTGGCTCGCCAGCATAATGATGCCAACGTACTCGTCATGCCGGGACGTTTTATCAGCACAGAAGAAGCTGATATGATTATGAGAGAATTCTTCAGTACACAGTTTGAGGGTGGACGCCATCAGAAGCGTATTGATAAAATACCGGTGAGATAATCATCCCAACTTGAAATTACACTTGTAGGTGCGGGAACTGGTACTTGCAGTAGTGTAAGGTAACGCTTGCGGATGTGTAAGGCAACACTTGCAGTAGTGAAGGCTTACACACCCGCAAGTGTTTTTCAGTTTAGTTTATACACCTTCCTCAGAGCTAAGAAGTATAAACACATCAATTTTTACACCTTTTATGCCAAAAACTCTTCCCTATAATAGAGTCACTTTCCGTACTTTTGCCTGCATATCTAATAACCATTTAAAGTAAAACTGAAAACGCATGAAAAAAGTACTCGGAATTATTTCCCTGCTTCTCTCGGCCACATTGGCAACTGCCAACTCAATAGATTTCGATAAGGCTTTCAAGGAGAGTACAAAGATTGAAAAGCAAATCAAGAAAACATCTTTCCCCAAACGGACGTATCTCATTACAGACTTCGGCGCCAAGCCCGACACCCCGGATGCTCCCTGCCATGAAGCAATCAACCAGGCTATCGTTACATGTTGCCTGAATGGCGGTGGTACGGTTGTAGTTCCCAAAGGTACATTCTACACAGGTCCCATCACACTGAAAAGCAACGTCAACTTTCATGTAGAAGAAGGAGCCGTATTGAAATTTTCAACCGATCAGAGCCTCTACTTTCCCGGAGTTATCACCCGTTGGGAAGGAATAGACTGCTATAATGCCCGCCCGTTGATTTATGCATACGGTGAAACAAATATCGCCATCACCGGTAAAGGGACTATCGACGGACAAGGCTCCAACGAAACCTGGTGGCCTATGTGTGGCGCTCCCCGTTATGGCTGGAAAGAAGGCATGGTGGCACAGCGCAACGGCGGACGGGAACGCCTGCTGATGTACGGTGAAACCTCCACTCCTATTTATAAGCGTGTAATGACATCTGAAGACGGATTACGTCCGCAACTCATCAACCTGTACTCATGTAATACAGTGCTGATAGAAGATGTAACTTTATTGAATTCTCCTTTCTGGGTTATTCACCCGCTATTCTGCGAAAGTCTCACCGTACGCGGTGTATACGTTTATAATCGCGGTCCCAATGGCGATGGCTGCGACCCCGAATCTTGCAAAAATGTATTGATAGAGAACTGTACCTTCGATACCGGAGATGACTGTATTGCTATCAAGTCCGGACGTAACCAGGACGGACGTAAATGGGGTGTTCCCAGCGAGAACATCATTGTACGCGGTTGCTATATGAAGAAAGGACATGGAGGTGTAGTCATCGGTAGCGAAATTTCCGGCGGATACCGCAACCTGTATGTAGAAAACTGTAAGATGGATAGCCCAGACCTCGACCGTGTTATCCGCATCAAGACCAGCACCTGCCGCGGCGGACTGATTGAAAATGTGTTCGTGCGTAACGTCACCGTAGGACAGTGTCGCGAAGCCGTGCTGCGCATCAACCTGCAATACGAAAACCGTGAGAACTGCAACCGTGGTTTCACTCCTACTGTCCGCAACGTTCACCTGAAGAATGTAACCTGCGAAAAGAGCAAACTTGGTGTCCTTATCATCGGTCTCGACGACGATGATCATGTGTACAATATCAGCGTTGAAGACTCCCACTTTAATAATGTTGCCAAAGATGGAAATGACATAAAAGGAGCTAAAGACGTTACGTTCAAAAATCTCTATATAAATGGAAAACTTGTAAAGTAGCAAAACCACATTCTACATCATATATGCCCGAAGCTGTGACATTCTGACAGAATTTCATTCAACTTCGGGCTTTTTATTTCCCCATTTTTCTTATTTTTCACAGAATACTTGTTCGTTGTCTCTAAATAAAAACTATCTTTGTATTCCAATTAATCCGGAACTCAATACGATATGGAGCAACTGAAAACTATCAAAGAGCTTATCAATCAAGGAGATGTAGCAGAAGCTATCCGGCAGCTCGATGAATATCTGATCACCGACTCTACCGACCGGGACGAAGCTTTCTATCTCCTGGGAAATGCCTACCGTAAACAAGGTAACTGGCAACTGGCTTTGAACAACTACCAGTATGCTATCGACCTCAATCCCGACAGCCCTGCCCGTGAAGCCTATCGTATGGCAATGGATATCCTGAATTTCTTCAACAAAGATATGTACAATCAATAACATATAAAAGTAACGTAAATTATGGCAAAGATTAAAGGAGCAATCGTAGTGGACACCGAACGGTGCAAAGGCTGCAACCTATGCGTGGTAGCCTGTCCTCTGCATGTAATAGCCCTCACCAAAGAGGTGAACGTAAAAGGGTATAACTATGCCCACCAAATATTGGAAGATACCTGCAACGGCTGTGCGTCGTGCGCCCAGGTTTGCCCGGACGGATGTATCTCTGTTTTTAAAGTAAAAGTTGAATAAATCTGTAAATCAGTAGAATATGGCAGAAGAAGTTGTATTAATGAAAGGAAACGAAGCCATCGCCCACGCCGCTATCCGTTGCGGTGCTGATGGATACTTCGGTTATCCTATTACTCCGCAATCGGAAGTATTGGAAACTCTTGCCGAACTGAAACCCTGGGAAACTACCGGCATGGTAGTGTTGCAGGCAGAAAGTGAAGTGGCAGCTATTAATATGGTGTACGGCGGTGCCGGAAGTGGAAAGATGGTATTAACCTCATCATCCAGCCCCGGTGTCAGCCTGAAACAGGAAGGTATCTCCTACCTGGCAGGTGCCGAATTACCCTGTTTGATTGTAAACGTAATGCGTGGCGGCCCCGGATTGGGAACCATCCAACCCAGTCAGGCAGACTACTTCCAGACTGTTAAGGGTGGAGGTCACGGTGACTACCGTCTGATTACTTTGGCTCCCGCTTCCGTACAGGAAATGGCTGATTTCGTTGGATTGGCCTTTGATCTTGCCTTTAAATATCGCAACCCGGCTATCATTCTTGCCGACGGTGTTATCGGTCAGATGATGGAAAAGGTTGTATTGCCTCCGCAAAAGCCCCGCCGTACAGATGCAGAAGTTATCGAACAATGCCTATGGGCTACTACCGGCAGAGTGAACGGACGCAAGCCCAATATCATTACTTCTTTGGAATTGAAACCGGAAGAGATGGAGAAGAATAACATCCGCTTCCAGGCTAAATACAAACTGATTGAAGAAAACGAAGTACGTTTCGAAGAAATCAATTGTGAAGATGCCGATTACCTGATTATCGCCTTCGGTTCTATGGCCCGTATCGGACAAAAAGCAATGGAACTTGCACGCGAAGAAGGTATCAAAGTCGGTATACTGCGCCCCATTACCCTTTGGCCTTTCCCCACAAAAGCCATTGCAGCCTATGCTGAAAAAGTGAAAGGCATGCTGGTTACCGAATTGAATGCGGGACAGATGGTTGAAGATGTACGCCTCGCTGTGAATGGTAAAGTAAAAGTAGAACACTTCGGACGTCTCGGCGGTATCGTACCCGATCCGGAAGAGATTGTAAGTGCACTGAAAGAAAAATTAATCGAGAAATGAACCCTGATAAGATAAGAAGCGTATTGAATATACTCTTTATGATACTTGCCTTGGCAGCTATCATCGTATATTTCGTTGCAAAGGATGACTTCAAACTGTTCATCTACGTTTGTGGTGCAGCAATATTCGTTAAGCTGATGGAGTTTTTTATACGGTTCACCAACAGATAAGGAGAAGTGATTATGACAAAAGAAGATATTATCAAGCCTGAGAATCTGGTTTATAAGAAACCGACTCTGATGAACGATAATCCCATGCACTACTGTCCGGGATGCAGCCACGGTGTAGTACACAAGCTGATAGCCGAAGTAATCGAAGAAATGGGCATGGAAGACAAAGCAGTAGGTATCTCCCCCGTGGGATGTGCCGTGTTCATCTATAACTATCTGGATATTGACTGGCAGGAAGCCGCACACGGACGTGCACCCGCTCTTGCCACTGCGATCAAGCGCCTGTGGCCGGACAGACTGGTATTCACTTACCAGGGAGACGGTGACCTGGCATGTATCGGTACGGCAGAAACAATCCATGCACTGAACCGCGGTGAGAACATTACTATCATCTTCATCAACAACGCCATTTATGGTATGACGGGTGGACAGATGGCTCCTACTACCCTGGTCGGCATGAAGACTTCTACCAGTCCTTACGGACGTGATGTTCATTTGCACGGTTATCCGCTGAAGATGGCAGATATCGCCGCACAACTGGAAGGAACCGCTTACGTTACCCGCCAGAGTGTACAAACAGTCGGCGCTATCCGCAAAGCAAAGAAAGCCATCCGCAAAGCATTCGAGAACTCCATGGCAGGCAAAGGCTCCAACCTGGTAGAAATTGTTTCTACTTGTAACTCCGGTTGGAAACAGACACCTGCGCAATCTAACAAATGGATGGAAGAGCACATGTTCCCGTTCTATCCGCTGGGTGACTTGAAAGATAAATAATCACATGCTAAAAGACTAAGAACAATGAAAGAAGAAATCATTATAGCAGGCTTCGGTGGACAAGGTGTATTGTCTATGGGAAAGATTTTGGCATACTCGGGACTGATGGAAGGTAAGGAAGTGAGCTGGATGCCCGCTTACGGACCGGAACAACGTGGTGGCACAGCCAACGTTACAGTGATTGTAAGCGATGAGAAAATCTCTTCTCCTATTCTGAGCAAGTATGACGCTGCCATTATTCTGAACCAGCCCTCACTGGAGAAATTCGAAAGTAAGGTAAAGACGGGCGGTATCCTGATTTACGACGGATATGGTATCATCAACCCGCCGACGCGTAAGGATATCAAAGTGTATCGCATCGACGCAATGGATGCAGCCAATGAAATGAATAATGCCAAAGCATTCAACATGATCGTACTGGGTGGATTGCTGAAACTGAAACCGATGGTTACGCTGGATAGTGTGCTCAGAGGCTTGAAGAAAACTTTGCCCGAACGTCATCATCACTTGATACCGATGAACGAAGAAGCGATTAAAAAAGGAATGGAATTGATCAAAGAGGTATAATTCCATTGACCCTTATAATAAAAGTCAGCCCTTGCAATCATTTTTTTGCAAGGGCTTATTTTATACAATAAAAGACATAAAACTCCTCACTATTAGATTTGCTTATAAGACGGTATGTTTGTAAAAATAGGCAAAAAAGGCTGAATTCCGCAAGCGAATAATTTTTTATTGTATCTTTGCGCCTAATTATGAGACGAATTCTACTAACATACATACTTCTATTCGTATTGGGATTGCTGGCAGTACAGGCACAGCAGCCATTCAATACGCTGGACAACCGTGACCGCTATGGAAACCAGGTCGACCCGTCAACGCAGCCGGACAGTCTAGATACTGGCACTGATGTTCAAAGCATTCCGCCTAAACTTTATATGTGGCAATTAAGCGAGACTTTAGGAAACCGGACCATTGTTCCTGCAGATACGCTTGCTCTGAATTTCCAAAATACGAACCTGGTAGGTGGTATGACTGGGGAATATAACTTCCTGGGTAATCTGGGCTCACCTCGTCTCTCCCGTATTTTCTTTAATCGCCAAGACGACGAACCGACCCTCTTCATGGCACCATACTCTAGTTTCTTTGTTCGTCCCGACCAGGTGTTTTTCACTAATAGTAATGTACCCTATACCAATCTGACTTACTATAAAGCTGGTAATAAGGTTAATGGCGAAGAACGGTTTAAATCTTATTTCTCTGTCAATGTAAACAAACGGTTAGCATTTGGCTTTAATTTTGACTATCTATATGGACGTGGTTATTATGCCAATCAGTCCACTTCACATTTTAATGCCGGCTTATTCGGAAGTTACATTGGTGAACGCTATCAAATACAGGCAGTTTATAACAACTTCTTCATGAAAATGAACGAAAACGGTGGTATAGCGAATGACGGTTACATCACCCGGCCTGATACAATGGCGGAAGGTAAGAAAGAGTATAGTTCCACTACCATTCCTGTGAAGATGGAACAAACCTCAAATCGCAATAAAGATTTCTATATCTACCTTACACAACGCTACCGATTAGGTTTCAAACGAAGAGTATTGAAAGAAGAAGCCCAGAATAACAGTGTCCAACAGCGTTTTTCCCCTACAGCACCGACTGCACCTATTACTTCCAGTATTGCATCTGCAGACAGCTTAGCTACTGGCAGTTTAGCTACCGACAGCCTCGCGGCTAATAATCTCGCAATGGGAGATAATCTCAGTTTGGACAGCCTCAATAACAACCACGCTCTTCCGGAAGATACTAACTTTGTCGAAGAATTTGTTCCGGTCACAAGTTTCATTCATACCTTCAAGATAGAACGGACACGTCACAGTTACCAATCTGTATCGACACCAGACGAAAACGCTTACTACAACAAACAAGGAGTCAGTCGTGACTCTACCACAGCATTTAGCGTAAAGAATGTCTTTGGCATAGCCTTGCTGGAAGGTTTCAATCGATATGCTAAAGCCGGACTTACCGGCTATATATCCCATAAATTCAGTCGCTACGACCTGATGAATGCAGACTCTATGACAGTAGACCGTTTCACCGAACAAGAAATCTATGTGGGTGGTGAATTAGCTAAACGACAAGGTAAAACTCTACACTATTCTATAGACGGCGAAGTTGGTATTATGGACAAAGCAATGGGACAATTCCGCGTAAATGGAAATATGGATTTAAATTTCCGTCTTTGGAAAGATACGGTAAACCTGATAGTACGAGGCTTCGTAAAAAACACATTGCCCTCTTTCTATATGCGCCATTATCACTCCAACTTGCACGTTTGGGATAATGACAACATGGAGAAAGAATTCCGTACCCGCGTAGAGGGCGAACTAAACATTGACCGTTGGGGAACCAATCTTCGTGCCGGAGTAGAAAATGTGAAGAATTACACCTATCTCAACCAAAAGGCCGTACCTGAACAGAATAGCGGTAACATACAAATACTTTCGGCCACACTGAAGCAAAACTTCCGTGCAGGTATTTTCCATTTAGATAATGAAGTAACCTGGCAGAAATCAAGTAATGAAACGGTTCTACCTCTGCCGCAATTTTCAGTATATTCTAATTTGTATCTCCTGACCAAGTTAGCTAAAAAGGTACTTACCGTACAATTGGGTGCTGATGTCCGTTACTTTACCAAATACCATGCACCGGCTTACACACCTTCCATTCAGCAGTTCCATCTGCAACCCGAAAATGACCAGGTAGAAATCGGCGGCTATCCGATAGTGAATGTTTATGCCAATCTGCACCTGAAGCGTACACGCCTCTTTGCTATGTATTCTCACGTAAATCAGGGTATGGGTACACGTAATTCTTTCCTTGTACCGCATTACCCCATTAATCCGAGTCTTCTCAGAATTGGTGTTTCGTGGAACTTCTATGATTAAAACTCTTTCCTTATGAAAATATCGAAAGCCAATATTCTGAAATATGTAGCAATGGGGATTATAGTTGCTTGTATTACTACTTTCTTTTTAAAGAAAGAAAAGAAGCATGGACATCCTCGTGATTATGCAGAAATAGCTGCTGAGAAAATTATCCGCGCTGCCACGGAGTATAATTCCATCAGCTTTTACGTAGATGGAGATACCTTATCCGGTTTTCACTATGAATTAATAGAAGCTTTTGCACGTGATCATGGCTGGAAAGCCGCTATCACTCCTGAAATGAGTTTCGATAAACGGCTCGAAGGACTGGCAGATGGAGAGTTTGATGTCATTGCTTACGGCATTCTGGCTACCAGTGAATTGAAAGATTCCTTATTACTTACGACTCCGATTGTGCTGAACAAACAGATTCTCGTACAAAGAAAAGCCACTTCCCCCACTGACTCCATATTCGTTAAAAGTCAATTGGACTTGGCTGGAAAAACCTTGCACGTAGTGAAAGGATCACCATCCATCTTGCGTATCCATAATCTGGGAAACGAGATTGGAGATACCATATATATTAAGGAAATAGACAAATACGGTTCGGAACAATTGATAGCTCTTGTAGCCCATGGTGACATTGACTATGCCGTATGTGATGAAAGCATTGCCCGTATCGTTTCAGATAGTTTTCCACAAATAGATATCAATACCGATATCAGTTTCACACAATTCTATTCCTGGGGAGTCAGCAAACAGTCGCCTGTTTTATTAGACAGTCTTAATTCATGGCTGCAAACCTTTTGTAACAGCAAAGAATTTCAATCGATCTACCATAAATATTACCAGTCTTCCAGCAGATAATAACTCCTTTATCGTATACTTCCTTATAGTTCACCAAAACTCCACACGGTAACTCCATTTACAGTCTGAAGTAAAGATCGTTACATACTGAGGTAAAGGCCGTTACATGCCAAGGTAAAAGCCGTTACAATAGGCGGTAAAGGTCGTTACATCCTACAGTAAATGCTTTTACATTATGGGGTAAATTGCATGTAAATGCTATTTGCTGATAATCAACAAATTACATCATCACTACAAACTATCCACTTCCCTCAACCACATTTCTGATGAAGCATCACTCGGCATACGCCAGTCACCACGTGGGCTGATAGAAATACTACCTACCTTAGGTCCGTCCGGCAAACAAGAGCGTTTGAATTGCTGATTGAAAAAACGGCGGAAGAATACTTGCAACCACTTCTTAATGGTCTCTTCATCATACATATCCTTAAACGTACGCGCTGCAAGGAAAAATATCTTGGAAGGACGGAAGCCACAACGCAGGAAATAGTACAAGAAGAAATCATGCAATTCATACGGACCAACCAAGTCTTCCGTGATTTGTTTGATATTCCCGTTTTCATCTGCCGGAATAAGTTCCGGACTTATCGGAGTATCGACAATGTCCAGTAGCGTTGCACGAGAAGCTGCATCCATATCATTCTCAGCCACCCACTTCACCAAATGCTTGACCAATGTCTTAGGAACACTTCCATTCACACCATACATAGACATATGGTCGCCATTATAAGTTGCCCATCCCAGCGCTAATTCTGAAAGGTCACCCGTACCTATCACCATTCCCCAAGTCTGGTTGGCAATATCCATTAATATCTGTGTGCGCTCGCGAGCCTGTGCATTTTCATAGACCACATCGTGTACATTGATGTCGTGATCTATATCTTTGAAATGCTGAATACAAGCTTCTTTGATGCTGACCTCACGCACGGTAATCCCCAAAGAGTTCATTAAATCCACCGCATTCGTATGCGTACGGTCAGTGGTGCCAAAACCCGGCATCGTCACACCGATAATGTCTTTGCGGGACCATCCCAATTTATCAAAGGTCTTTACACATACCAGCAGTGCCAAGGTAGAATCCAATCCACCGGAAATACCAACCACCGCACTTTTAGCGCACGTATGTACCAGACGTTGTGCCAGACCGGAAACCTGTATCGAAAATATTTCTTCGCAACGCTCATTCAATGCAGTTCCTTGCGGTACAAACGGATGCGGATCGAAACGACGCGTCAGGTTCAGTTCTTTACTATTCACATATTCCGTAGAAACACGTACTGCTTCCTCCGGTGCACAATGTGCCCGACAGGCAACAAATGTTGTGTTTACACGCCTTTCTATACGCAAATGTTCCACATCAATCTCACCAATGACAACTTGCTCCTCAAAAGAGAAGCGTTTACTATGTTCTATTAAGCTGCCATTTTCATAAATCAAACCGTTTCCGGCAAACACTACGTCAGTAGTGGATTCTCCGAAGCCACACGAACAGAATACATAACCGGCAATACAGCGTGCCGATTGCTGACTAATTAGAGAGCGCAAATAATTATGCTTTCCAATTCCTTCATTATCAGCAGAAAGATTAAACAGGATCTCTGCACCTTGCAATGCCAGTGAGGAACTGGGCGGAATAGGTGCCCACAGATCTTCACAGATTTCAATGCCGAATGTCGTATCTGCCATCTCAAACAGTAAATTGGCTCCCATGGGAACCAGTTGTCCGCAAAGGCGTACACTGGTCTCACTAACATCAACAGCAGATGTAAACCAGCGTTTCTCGTAGAATTCCTTGTAATTAGGAAGATAAGTCTTAGGTACCACACCCAGCACTTTTCCTTTCTGAATTACGACGGCTGCATTCAGCAATACACCATTCATCGCTATCGGCATACCCAGTATAGCTATTATGTCCAGCTGTCGTGTATTACTTATAATATGTATCAGCCCCATTTCTGCTTCTTCAAGCAACAGTTGCTGCGCAAACAGATCGCCGCATGTATACCCTGTGACACACAGTTCCGGAAAGACTATGATTTGTACGCCTTTTCCTTCAGCTATGATTATCTCCTTTTCTATTTCTCCGGCATTGAACTTGCAGTCCGCCACCTTCACACGGGGCACAGCCGCCGCTACCTTTACATATCCGTAATTCATAAGGATGTCATTTATAAAATTTGACGGCAAAAATACAGTTATTTATCCACAAACACAAAATAATCATTTCTTTCACTTCGTATATCCCGGATTATTTGTACTTTTAGCCACATTTTAAAGCACGTTATACAAAACTCATGAGGCCCCATAGTACACTCCATAAATGGCTACTTTCACTAATATTATTAGTCGGATGTCTTTCTGTTTCTGCTAAAGAAAAAGAATACGTGTTATTTCTTAGCTCCGTCAATGCCGAAGAGGCCTGGATACATGGTTTTCTGAATGAAATCCAAAAATGTTTTCCCTATAATAAAAACATAGAACTACACAATTATTTTCTCACGGTCCCGGTATTAAAAAGCGAAGAAGAGGTCAGACAAGCTCAAGCTAATATATTACAGACATATCCTACTCCACCAAAAGCAGTCATAATTGTTGGCGACCCGGGATGGTTGGTCAGCGCACCTATTTTCGATGGTCCCTGGAAAGATATCCCTGTTATCCTTTGTTATTCCCGTAAAAGGGTTCCAGCCGACCTGCAAACATTACTAAGTAAGGTTCCTCTAACAAAAGAAAACAGCATTCCCATTGAGAAATTCAATAAAAACTACAATATCACTGTACTGGAACAGCCATATTACATCAAGCAAACCCTTGAACTCATCCGGCAGCTTCAACCGGAAGTCAAACGAATCGCTTTCATTTCCGATGATCGCTATATCAGCGTTGTTACTCGTCAGGCAATAAAAGAAGTGATGCAAAAAGATTTTCCCACTCTGCAACTGGAGCTTTTATCCTCTGAACAAATAAGCACCGAAGAATTACTGGACACACTTACCAGCTACAAAAAAACGACCGGGGTCATCTATTATGCCTGGCTCCGACAATATGGAAGCAATAAGAATTATTATCTATCGGACCACCTTAAAAAAATACTTCCCAGCTTCCTGGAAGTTCCGGTATTCACATTAGCCGATTTAAACCTTCAAGAAAACTTATATGTAGGCGGGCATTATATCTCCATCCATGATTTCACGAACACAGTAATGTCTTTAATCGGTCGTATTTTATCAGGCGAAGCCGCCTCTTCCATCCCTTATCAAAATGGTGGAGTTCCACAGACTTATCTCAATTTCGCCGATCTGAAGTGGTGTAAAATTCCCGAAAACTTATATCCGAAAGATGCGGTTTATTTCTTTCAGCCTCCTACTTTCTACCAACAATATAAAACTTATATCTGGATGACAGGCTTATTCATAGCCCTACTCATTGTTCTGTATATTTTCTACTATATCCATTCCCAAAGACATAAAAAGGAACTCATTCAAGCTAAGGAACGTGCCGAAGAATCCGACCGATTAAAGTCTGCTTTTCTTGCCAACATGAGCCATGAGATACGTACTCCTCTCAATGCAATTGTCGGCTTTTCCAGTATTCTTGCTGAGACAACAGACACACCGGAAAATCATGAATACATCAGAATTATAGAAGATAACAATTACCTGTTATTACAACTCATAAACGACATCCTCGATTTGTCAAGAATAGAAGCCGGTTTACTGGACTTCTGCTACACCAATGTAGACGTAAACAGCTGTATCCGTAAACTTGAGGATGCCTTCCGTTTCAGGATGCCGGCAAACGTGAAATGTGTAACAGAATTCGGTATGAAGAAATGCTATATCCATACCGAAAAGAACCGTCTGATGCAAGTACTTGGAAATTACTTCTCCAATGCTATCAAATACACCAATCAAGGAAGCATTACCATTGGTTATTATCCTCCCAAAGACGGAAAAATCCGTTTCTATGTACGGGATACAGGTTGTGGTATTTCCCCCGATAAACAACAAACCATTTTTCAGCGTTTTGTAAAGCTGGACAACTTCAAGCAAGGCACAGGACTCGGCTTGTCTATCTGCCAAATGATAGCTGAAAAGATGAATGCCACTGTCGGAATACATTCTGAAGTGAATAAAGGTTCCGAGTTCTGGATAGAGCTCCCTTACCAACCCATTAATTAAAAATAGAACTATTATTAGCAACAAGACAACAAAAAAGATTAGAAATCTTTTGGAAAATTCAAAGAAGTCTTTATCTTTGCAAGCGAAATAAAAATGTAATTATTACAAGTTTGAATTAAGAAAATATGGAAATAGTAGTAGAACGATTGCAAGGGCATAATATCAAACCTTCGGTGCAGCGCATTGCCATCATGAAATATCTTATGGAGCACCGCACACATCCGACGGTAGACGAGATTTATACAGCACTGTCTCCTACTATACCGACACTCTCAAAAACGACAGTTTACAACACACTGAAAATTTTGAGCGAACAAGGAGCTGCACAGACGCTGACCATTGATGAGCGTAACACATGTTATGATGCCGACACTACTCCACATGCACATTTCCTGTGCAAGCGCTGTGGTAAAGTTTATGATCTGACGTGCAATGATACTGTAAGACAAGTGGTAGATACAGATATGGATGGACACGAAGTGCAGGAAATCCACTATTATTACAAAGGAATCTGTAAACAATGTAAAGAAGACTAACGTTTTATTATAAGAACGAACGAATAACTAATTCAATTAAATCAAAAAGAAAATGAAAAAATTTAGATGTACTGTATGCGGTTACGTATATGAAGGTGATGCCGCTCCTGAGAAATGCCCATTGTGTAAAGCTCCTGCAAGCAAGTTCGTAGAAGTTGTAGAAACTACAGAAGATGGTCCTCTATCTTTTGCTGACGAACATGTAATCGGTGTAGCTAAAGGTTGTGACGACGAAATGATCAAAGACTTAAACAATCACTTCATGGGCGAATGTACAGAAGTTGGTATGTACTTGGCTATGAGCCGTCAGGCTGACCGTGAAGGTTACCCCGAAGTAGCTGAAGCTTTCAAACGTTATGCTTGGGAAGAAGCAGAACACGCTTCCAAATTTGCTGAACTGTTGGGCGACTGTGTATGGGATACCAAAACTAACCTCGAAAAGAGAATGAATGCCGAATCCGGTGCTTGCGAAGACAAGAAGCGTATTGCTACTCGTGCAAAAGCTTTGAATCTGGATGCTATCCATGACACTGTTCATGAAATGGCTAAAGATGAAGCTCGCCACGGTAAAGGCTTCGAAGGGCTGTACAACCGTTATTTCAAGAAATAATGTGGATTTAATCCAATCCTCAAGGGGCTGTGCGAAAGTACAGCCCTTTTTTTTATATTTGATGTCACGTTCTCCTTTCTCGTTCGTCTTAGTTATGTAAATGGAACTCAAACAATTTAAAATATCCGTTCTACCCCTCCGCAATAAACTATTGAATTATGCGCGGAAACTGACTGAAAGTCCGGACGATGCAGAAGATGCCGTACAGGAAGTCCTGCTCAAGCTATGGAATAAAAGGCTTGAACTGGAACAGTACCGAAGTATCGAAGCATTCGCCATGACCATGACACATAATCTCTGTATGGACATGTGGCGTACTAAACATATAACCAACGTACCATTGGAATATGTACAAGATGCCACCCCCAGCGGAACACCAGAACGGTTGCTTGAAATAAAAGACGAGATTCGTCTGATGCATGAGATTATCAATTCACTGCCCGACTTGCAGCGCACTATCATGCGGATGAAGGATATCGAAGAGTACGAAACAGAAGAAATTGCCGACATCACAGGGTGTAATCCGGAAGCTATCCGAAGTAACCTGTCGAGAGCACGGAAGAAAGTGAGGGAAATTTACATGCAAACCATACAAGAAAAAATAAGGAGGAAACAAGCATGAAGATAGAAGAATTAATAGATCGCTATTTCGAGGGACAGACCTCATGTGACGAAGAGCGCGAATTGCGCCGTTTCTTCACACAAGAGAATATACCGGAATCCCTACAAGTATACCGTCCCCTGTTTGCCTGCCTGGCTCAAGAAGCAAAAGCATTCCGGAAAGAAAGCATCCCTGCTAAAAAACTCTCTTTCCGTCGACGCTTCATTTATATGACCGGGGGAATAGCTGCCGGACTATTATTACTTATCGGCATTGCAGGTACACAACGTTATCTTCATGTCACTCCGGATAACTATGTCATCATCGACGGTAAACAATACACCGATGAGAACCTCGTACGTGAACAAGCCCTTGCAGCTTTCCGCGATATGCGGACTACGGAGGATGAAGTACTTGACCTGATGTTTGAATAATAAAAATCAATAGATATGATTATGAAAAAGCTCATTCGTACCCTGCTATGCTGCCTGCTGTTTCTACTCAGCACCGGTATGTACGCCCAAAAGGGGCTACAAATAGCTTCCGTATTTCAAAAATACGGTAACGAGAAAGGGGCCACTTATGTGGAATTATCGAAGATGTTATCCAAAACATGGGACATTACCCATTACCAAAGCCTAAAGCTATCGAAAGCCGAAAAAGCATTGCCTGACATTTACCGTTGCCTGGAAGCCGATCGGGAATATGCCAAAAAGATCAAAGAGGTAATCACAGATGGACGTATTCAATCGGGATACTATCAGCTGCCTCCGGTAAAAGACAAAACCAATCGATTCATTTTGTTCCGACTCGGGAAAAAAGGTGAAGCTACGCTTATCTATATCGAAGGAGAAATAGACAGCGATGACCTTGTCACACTAATATTCAGTAAAGACTAATATTGAAAATTATAAATCACAAATAATAAATCTTATGAAACGAATACTCTTTTTATTTCTGATCATGACTTCAATGACAGTCGTGGCACAAGAAAGCATCCCGCAAGACACAACCCTCTACCTCAACGGACGGAAGGTGGTTATTAAAGAACGTGATGGTAAAATCAAAGTAAAAATGTATGAAGCGAAAGCTGAAAATGACACCATAGAAAATACTCAGGTATTTGAAGGTGTGTATCTGGACGGGCGCAGCATTGAGCGAACCACCACAGTTTCCGTACCTTTCGTGAAGAAAAAGAAAGGCTACTACCGCTTTGATCCGCACTACCCTGCTATTTACTTCGGTTTCAACAAACTGGCAAGCAGCACGTTCCAATATTCTGCCAAAGTACCACAACTTGGTTCTAAGTCTTGGGAATGGGGAATTAATCTGTTCAATACCGGCGTAGCTATTACACGAGACAATCATTGGGGATTAACTACGACTCTCGGACTTGCACGCATCGTCTATAAATTAGATGATAACTATGGTTTCGAAAAGATCGATGGCATCACTGTTTGCCGACAAGCCGACGATATAGACTATCAAAAGAGTTGGCTGCGCTATTGGGCTTTCCGCCTACCTGTCAGCCTGGAGTGGCAAACCAAATTTGGCAGCCGCCGTGCTTTCATTGCAGCCGGTCCGGAAATGGAATGGCGCGTGGGGGTTAAATCCAGAGCTAAATATGATAATAAGAAACACACTTTGAGCGACAAACTGAACACTCATCCACTTGGAATGAACCTGTTGTTGCAAGCCGGTTACGGTTGCCTGGGATTCAATGCCCGTTTTGCACTAACTTCCTTGTTTGAAAAGAACAAAGGCCCTGAACTCTACCCGGCTTCTATAGGTATAGGTTGGTACTGGTAAATCGTCCCGTAAGCTAAGAAAATCTGTTCCACGAGATAAAATAATCCGTCCCCTGAGATGAATTTCTTCATCTCAGGGGATGTTCTTTTTCATTTCAGGAGATGATTTCAGTTGTCTCCTGTAATCGGGTGCACAATCTTGGAGAATATAAAAAACATTGTTATCTTTGTCAGTAACACTAAAAATAATCATTTCATTATGACCAAAGAAGAATTAATGAGAAAAGCGATCGAACTCTCTACGGAGAATGTCGCTAATGGTGGCGGCCCTTTTGGTGCTGTCATTGCCAAAGATGGAGAAATTATAGCTACCGGAACGAACCGTGTAACAGCCTCATGTGACCCTACGGCACATGCTGAAGTCAGTGCTATTCGTGCAGCAGCCACAAAGTTAGGTACTTTCAACCTCAGCGGATGCGAAATTTATACTTCCTGCGAACCCTGTCCCATGTGCCTCGGTGCTATCTACTGGGCACGACTGGAGAGAATGTATTACGGAAACAATAAGACTGATGCCAAAAATATAGGTTTCGACGACTCTTTCATTTATGATGAGATCGCTCTAAAGCCCGCTGACCGGAAACTTCCATCGGAAGTATTATTACACAACGAAGCTATCAAAGCTTTTGAAGCATGGGCTGATAAGGAAGATAAAATAGCCTATTAAGAGCCTGTCGACAAGGAGTTAACTTCTTGCTAACAAACTCTTAACTTCTTGTCAACAAGAAGTTGACTCCTTACAAAACACTATTATTCAAGCATTAAAAAAAGAAGTCCCCGGAGCGCTGCAATCGTTTCCGGGGACTTGGGTTTAATACACAAGGTATTTGCAATGAAAGGTTATTTGCTTTATATTGTTGTTCGTTTAGAAACGCATACCTAAAGTAAATAGCACCTGACTACGAGAGTTTGTTACTTTCGTTACTGCCGGTACATCATAATTACCATTATTACCCGGCAAAGCAAATGGATAGAAATCAGCTTTCTGAGTAGAGAATTTATAGGCCAAATCAGCATAGAATGAAGAACCTCTATAACCAATACCCAACGTATAATTACTCAGTGACTTCGTATTTGCAAAGTCAGTATCTACATTCAATGAATTATAAGGAAGTGTCTTAACTGCATCATTCTTAAATGCAGCAGAGCTATAGTTGTAACCCAAACGAAGAGCAAATTCCGGGATTACCTTATATTCAGCGCCAATACGGAAAGTACTCACTCCTTTATTGTTAATTTTTGCTTCTTCACTCTCATACTCCATTTTATCACCTTCCGGGTAATAGAAAGCCATTTTCGAATAATCCTGGTACTCATATTCAGCACCTAAAGCCAAATTACTTCCCACTGTATAACCTATACTTAAATTATATGTCCACGGAGTACGCAATTCAAACTCGCTCTTCATATCCTTATCATTCAATTCATAATAAGTACTATAAGAGAGATGTTCCTGAAACTCTTCACCAGTTTCATTATTCACATACCAAAGATTCGATTGTATAGCTGCACTGGTAGTATAAGTCAGTTGATAAAAGGTTGGCGTATGGATGGCTAATCCAAGGCGCAAAGGAGAGTCTTCCATAGGACGAAAGATAAAGCCGAACTTAGCATCCCAACCTGCACCATTGATACGGTTTTCACTGCTAATACTATAGTCATTACCTTCTCCCATATCTTCGCCATAGAAATAAGACTTACGATAATTTACATCGTATGCTCCGATGGTAACGCCAAAATAAAAGCGATCATTAAAATTAAAAGCAATATTAAAATCATATTGGTCCACTCCACCTCTTTCTACAGACTTATAAGTAGCATAAGGGCTAATACCTAAGCTTAGATAAGGATTATTAGGATCGTCATCTCTATCAAACAATCGGGCATCCCATCCTAAAGCACCTAACCAGCCAACTCTATCTTGATCATACGGAAGAATGTTTTTTTCTGTCAACTGTTGAAGATCCATTCCCGCACCGTACATCTGATTTGCCTGGCTTGCCATCAAGTCTGTCTGCGACAAACCATATTGCCCTCCCATCGTCATTGTCCGATTGAATGATTTTGCTTTATGATAGTTAAATCCAAAGTTGACATAACGCAAGGTCGTTACATTCCCGAGCTTCGTAGAGAACACAAAACCTGCATTGTCAAAATTCCAACGGTTCTTATCACTATTAAATGTATTGCTTCCAAGCTTACTCTCGACTCCCATACTGGAAAAACCGAATGAAACCATTGCATCATTGCTGCGATAGATACCAATACCGGCAGGATTTGTTCCAATAGTAGAAATATCACCACCCAAAGCTCCCATCGCACCACCCATACCCACAAAGCGGGCGGTTCCGTTCAAATCTTTACTTATTATATTTGCTGCATCATATACAGTCTGTGCGCTCACACTTGTCGCTACGAGCACAGCCAAAGCTATTATCGTTGATTTCTTTTTCATACTCATTTCTCTTTTATGGTAAACACTCCATACGGTTATCTTCTTCTAGTGGAACCACCGCCGCCACCACTTGAGCGACTGGAAGAACCTCCACCACTACTACCGGATGAATAGCTGCTCGAACGTGAGCTACTACCGGAAGAGTAACTACTGTTTGAAGAAGAACGACTACTGTTATAAGAACGAGTAGTACTACTATTGTTATTAGAACGTCTGCTATTATCGTTAGAGTAGCTTCTGGTAGGATTAGTCGAACTACCTCTATTATAAGTCGATGTAGAAGTGCTACTACGACGTGTAGTTCCTACAGAAGAAGAACGGGTAGAAGTTCCTCCACTATTACGAACACGTTCCACATTACTACTATTATATGAATTATTGCGCGTACTGCTGGGACGAGTATAAGTCGATCTCCGTGAAGAAGCAGCATCTGTTCGGGTATTCATTCCCGGACGTTCACTTCCCGAACGAGTACCTACCACCCTGCGAGTTGTACTACCTGAAGTACCGGTACTGCGTCTTACGGAAGTAGCATCCGAAGAACGACGTACGGTTTGTCCACCATTCGTTACAGAACCCCGACGTGTAGTTCCTTGTGCAGTAGAGACACGATTTCCGTTGGAATAACGTGTTCCATCATGACGTCTATACGTATATACGCTACCGCTATTCCAATGACCACCTCCCCAGTGTCCACCGCCACCGGGATACCAGCCACCGCCAGGATAGTGATGATGGTGATGGTGTCCCCATCCCCAGCCACCGTAGAAGCCGCCCCAACCATAGGACCAGCCACCATAGCTGTAATAAGGTGAGTAACCTCCCCAACCATAATAAGGATAGCCACCCCATCCGTAGGAGTTATAACGCCAATCCCACCACAGGCGGTTAGAGAAAGTTGGGAAAGCATAAGCATACATTCCATCAGTATAAACGTTCCAGTTCCATGTATCCAGACCGTAAACGACATCCCAATAGTATGGGCTACTGATACTTATTGCATAACGAGGGTTACGGAAACGTACGATACGCATAGCATATTCATAATCTTCTTCCGAACCATCGAAGCCGTTTACCCATTCCCCCTCCGGATCAGGCACAGCTTTTTCTTTAATATATAAGGTAT
The DNA here is from genome assembly GCF_003474285.1 of Bacteroides sp. AF39-11AC. Classification (NCBI taxonomy): domain Bacteria; kingdom Pseudomonadati; phylum Bacteroidota; class Bacteroidia; order Bacteroidales; family Bacteroidaceae; genus Bacteroides; species Bacteroides sp. AF39-11AC. The sequence continues at coordinate 99,027 of NZ_QROH01000003.1, forward strand.
CGTCTTCCATTACGAAGTCATTCTCACGTGAATCATAGCGACGATTATACTCGTCTACATCACGTGCATTTCCTTTACGATCCTGAACTACAACAGTAGTATTCCCCGGCGACGTATAAACCGTAGTCGGTGCATTCGACTTTACTACAATCTCTTCAGCCGGAGCAGATGTTCTTTTCTTCTCCTGCTTCTTTTCCTTCTTATCCTTAGAAGGAGTGTAGTAAAGGTCGTCATCTATGCTCTGCGCCGAAACCATCCAAGGGAGGCACAAGGCAAAAAGCGATAAAAAAACAATCTTTTTCATATGGGTGTAGTTTATTGGTTTACATTTATCTATTTTATCACGTCACAAAGATAGCGATGGGAATTACCGTCTGCAGAAGAATTTCCCCAAATGATTATAGGGATTTCCCTAAATACCCTATCTTTAAAAAAGATAAACTGCATCTCAACATAACTTTTTCATGCAAGCATGAAAGTTCTGCATTCGATTTACATTATCTTTGCAACTAATAAACAAATATACAAAGAAACCGGTTCACTTCATCGGGACCCTCTTTGCATTTAACAATATATTGTATTCCAATGAAATATTTAGAATTTACTTTCCGCACTTCCCCCTGCACTGAAACAGTGAACGATGTGCTTGCCGCTGTTCTGGGTGATGCAGGTTTTGAGAGTTTTGTAGAACAAGAAGACGGTATTGCTGCCTACATACAAAAGGATTTGTATGATGAGACAACTGTAAAAACAGTTATAGCCGAATTCCCCCTACCGGATACAAAAATTGAATATACTTTTGCAGAAGCTGAAGACAAAGATTGGAACGAGGAATGGGAAAAGAATTTCTTTCAACCGATTGTTATTGGTGATCGTTGCGTCATTCACAGCACTTTCCATCACGATGTTCCCCAAACTGAATATGACATCGTAATCAATCCGCAAATGGCTTTCGGTACGGGCCACCACGAAACTACCAGCCTCATCATCAGTGAACTGCTGGACAGTGACCTGCAAGGAAAGTCTTTACTCGATATGGGGTGCGGTACTTCTATCCTCGCTATTCTTGCCCGTATGCGTGGTGCTGCACCTTGCACCGCTATTGATATTGATGAATGGTGTGTACGCAATTCCCTTGAAAACATAGAGCTGAACCATGTAGACAATATCGCCGTGTCACAAGGTGATGCATCTTCCCTGAAAGATCTAGGTCCGTTTGATGTGATTATTGCCAACATCAACCGTAATATTCTGCTGAATGACATGAAACAATATGTGCGTTGCATGCATCCGGGATCAGAACTGTATATGAGCGGTTTTTATGTAGATGACATTCCATTGATTCAGGCAGAGGCTGAACGTAATGGATTGCAATTTGTGCACCACCAGGAGAAAAATCGTTGGGCAGCAGTAAAGTTCAGACTTTAATTCTCCGAAAGCATACGATCCTTAACACACATTAACGATAGGCCTATAGGGAGAATATAAATTCTCCCTGTCTTTATTTGTGCAAAAACAAATTAGACTTTACTATAACTATCAAATCACAAACAAAATGGAAAAGGATCAAAAAGATATGATCGGTGAGATCATAAATGCTTTTGAGAAGTATGCGGAACATCAGGCATTTGTTATTAATGACATCGCCTATACCTATCGGCAATTATCTGAAACCGTATACAAAATATCGACCTTGATTAATGAAAGGAAAGACAAAATCATTGGCATCATAGCCGAAGACAAATTAGAAACCTATGCCTCCATACTGGCAGTATTAATCAGTGGAAAAACGTATGTTATCCTGCACCCTGCCTATCCTAAGCATAGAAACAAGAAGATAGCCGAGCTTGCCGATATTCATTTAATCTTATATACAAAAGATATTCGTATTTTGAATCTGGACACCCAGCATATAGACTTTATATGTACTTCGGAAATACAAGAAACACTTCCCTCCTCTTCTGCCAGCCATGCGGAAAAGAATGAAAACGCTTATATCATCTTCACCTCCGGCAGTACGGGAGAACCCAAAGGAGTTCCTATCTCCCGCAATAACCTGAATGCTTTCTATGATGCATACAGTCATCTGGACTGGCAGTTAGATGAAAACGACCGGATGCTGCAAATGTTTGAGCTGACCTTTGATGTATCCATCGTATCTTTCTTATACCCACTGACTATAGGAGCATGTGTATATACAGTTTCCCCGGAAGGTGTAAAGTATATCAATGTCATTGAAACCCTGGAGAAATACAACCTTACATTTGCTGCCGTAGCTCCTTCGCTACTCCAGTTACTATTGCCGTATTTTTCAGAGATACAGCTTCCTGAACTGAAGTATCTGGTTGTTACCGCAGAAGCATCGGATGTAGAATTACTGTCTGCTTTCAGAAGCTGTGCACCTAATGCCTCTTTTGTGAACTTGTACGGTCCTACAGAAGGAACAATCTATTGTACAGTTTATCAGATACCAACCACTTCGTGCAAACACCACAACGGAATGATTGCCATAGGAAAACCATTCAATGGAACCGACATTCTGATTATGGACAGCAATGAAACTACCGTATCTACAGGGGAGACCGGAGAACTCTGGATCAGTGGTAAACAAATCATGAACGGCTACTGGAATTCCCCGGAAAAGACTCAGGAATGCCTCATCAAAGGAATAGATGGAAAGATTTACTACAAAACCGGTGACCTTTGTCAGTTAGATGCCGATGGTGATATTATATACTGCGGTCGGAAAGACTCACAGATAAAGCTACAGGGATTCCGCATTGAACTAAGTGAAATAGAACACGTCGTAAAAAACTACTTCAACAATGAATGCAAAGCGGTTGTCATTCCCAAATATGGAGAAAACAACCAATGCGAACTGCATCTGGTCGTCGAAAAAGTTCATCTCGATAGACAACAGATAGAAGAATACATGAATAACCGATTACCGTTCTACATGATTCCTAAACATATACACTGCATGGAGCATTTTCCTCTGAACACCAGCAGTAAAACAGATAGAAAGAAAATCTTGGAATTAATATAAAACTAAACTAACATGGATACTCAGATGATTTTAACCAAACTAAGCCTGATTTTTCAGGAAATCTTAAAGAGAGATAACATCGTTCTTACCAATGAAACCACTGCACAGGACGTAGAGGGATGGAATTCATTAACCAACATGATACTAATAAGTAGAATTGAAAAAGATTTTAATGTTCATTTTACTTTCAGGGATATTGTACGGTTTAAGAATGTAGGAGATATTTGTAATGCAATTCTGACTAAAACAAAGTAGAACATGTCATTCATATCCCTGAATTTTGTCACACTGTTTGTGTGTACTTTCCTTTTATACTACACACTCCCCACGAAATATAAGAAAGCGGTGCTCTTGTTATCGAGTTGTGTTTTTATAGGATACTATCATATAGCCTTTCTGGTGATAGCCCTCCTCATTTCACTGGCAACTTTTTTTCTCGGCAAATGGGTAGGGCAAACAAAACGTGAAAAGGATGTAAAAAGAATCTATATTTCAGGCTTATGTCTTCTGATAGTAGGCTGGTTAACATTCCGATATGCCAACCTACTGCCCGGCGTACACTTACTATTTCCTTTAGGTATTTCCTTTTATACTTTCCAGGCTCTTTCCTATCTGACTGAAATCTATTGGAAAGAAGAAGAGCCGGAAGAGAATCTTACCGACTTCATGATATATATGCTCTTCTTCATGAAATTCCTGTCAGGTCCTATAGAGAGAGCAAGAGATATGCTTCCCCAATTAAAGTCAGGGAAACCGGTAGCCTACCAGTCTATTGTCTATGGAATGAAACTGATAGTAGTAGGATTGATAAAAAAGCTGATACTTGCCGACTATATTTCTCCCCATATAGATGGAATTTTCAATTCTGTGCATGCAGCATCCGGCGTCCAGTTACTCATGGCATGCCTTTTATATCCGATAGAATTGTATGGTGACTTTTCTGGTTACACGGATATTGCTCTTGGAGGTGCCTGTATGTTGGGATTTAAACTCAGCCCTAACTTTAACCGCCCCTTCATAGCACAAACTACTGCCGAATTCTGGAGAAGATGGCACATGTCCCTTTCATTCTGGGTTAGAGATTACTTATACCTTCCCCTGTCTTCCGGTATGCGTCGTTGGGGGCAATGGGGTGTATTCCTGAGCCTGAGCCTTACATTTGCCGGACTGGGCGCTTGGCATGGTGCAGGTTGGAACTTTATCATCTACGGACTCATCCAGGGGCTTCTCATTTTTTATGAAATGAAAACCGCTATCTTCCGCAACAAATTGAAGACTTGGTTAGGCAATCCATTGTTTAGCGCCTTATCTATTATCCGTACTTATCTTCTTTTTGCCTTTTCCCTGATTTTCTTCCGCCTGGATTCGGTTACCGATGCGTTTTATTATATCAGACACATTTCGTTCAGCACCCATGCCAGTTGGAAAGAGATGAGCATCGGGATGTCGGATCATAACTGCATCGTCGCAGGCAGTGCCCTTGTACTGATTCTAACCTACGAATATTTCATGTCTAAACGAGATCTTCTGGAAGCATTGGCAAAACAGCCTGCACTTATCAGATGGAGCATCTATTATTTGCTGGCTATTATGTTCTTTACATTGGGACAGTTCAATTCCGACAGTTTTATCTATCTGCAATTTTAATATAAATAAAGACAGCATTATGAAGAAAAAGAATGAACGAAGTGCAGCCATGCGTTTCATCCTAAAATTATTTATATTCCTGATACCTTTTATCAGTCTGTTGGCGGTCTATTTTCTGAATGACCCTTTTATGGTTTTAAAACATTACGACCGTTATGACAACTCTCCTGTTATGTTGAACGAAAGCTATATCGGTTGGCAAATGTACATGAACAACCGGGACTCCATTGCTTTTGACTCCTTCATTATGGGAAATTCCTGTACGATGGCCTATCCATGCCGCGAGTGGGAAAAATATCTGAATGGAGGCAGGGCAATACGCCTGTTTGGTAATGCCGAGAGTATAGCTGCCATTTGCAAAAAACTACAAGCTTTGGAAGAAAACGGCGCAGAAATTAAAAACCTGCTTCTGATTCTGGATAAAGAGTCGTTAGGAAAAGACCAGCTTTTAAACGGCCATAATTATGTACTGCCTCCTGCTCTGTCAGGAATCAGTAACTTTAGTTTCCAGGAGAAATTCTGCCAAGCCTTTTTCTTTCCCAATTTCTTGCTTCCCTATCTCGATTATAAAATATTCCATCAATACCGCCCCTATATGAAAGGAGTGATCAATCCTTATGGTGTCGTCAAAGATCCTGTGACCAATGACGCCATCAATCCCCGGGAAGAAATGATCCAACGTGAAGGAGAAGCATATTGGGAAAGTCATAAAAAAGAATTCCAGAAAACAAGGGATCCCAATTATAGAAATGGAAAATACCGGAAAGGTGAACCGTTTCTTTGGCAAGCACAAATCGAATTATTAGAGGAAATAAGTCAAATCTGCCGGAGACAGAGCACTTCAGTCAAGATTATTATCAGTCCTGATTACAGTCAAATAAGCATAAATCCTGCAGACGTGGAGATCTTAAAAAGATTTTTCGGTGATACCAACGTATTTGATTTCAGTGGTATTAATGAATACACGAACGATATTCATAACTACTACGAAAGAGGACATTACAGACCGATACTCGGAACACGTTTATTGCAAAAAATATATTGTAAACAAGAGCAGATTGAAAACATATAAAAAGAGAGAACTTTCAACTAAATTATTTTTGTAAAGTAAGAGCCTGCAATTGTTCCAATGAGCCATTAAACACGTTCAAGTCAACTTCTTCCTTAATGCCCGGAACATTGCCTACATCAGTATGTTGCCAGAAGTGCCAGGAACCTTCGTACTTGACGGAATCTACGTAATAATGAGCAATCCAATAGGGATATGTATTGAATACCGAATCATTAAGATAGCGGCTTTTAAATTTATAGGAAGTATAAAGAATAGGTTTCACTCCATAATGTGACTCTACACGGTCGAGCCAGGTTTTAACGGCAATCTTCAGATCATGAGGCGTACTTTTACCAATAGTTTCGACATCAAGTACGGGGGGCAGATCGCCGGGAATAAGCTGAACCGTACGGATAAAGAAATCAGCTTGCTTATGCGGATCTGTTTTGGGAGAAAAGAAATGGTAAGCCCCACGGATAAAACCATAACGATGTGCCTGATCAAAATTGAACGGGAAAGTATCGTCAGCATGGTCACCACCCTCAGTGGCTTTCATAAAGACAAAATGGATAGGAAATTTGGTTGTTTTATTGGATGTCAGTTGTATCCAATCTATACTGCCTTGATAATGGGAAATATCAATGCCATGCACTTCATAGTCACAGGGCATACAGACACCATATCCTTTCTGACCATAACAAGGCTTCCAGCGATAAGCATACGGGCGAATGAAAAACCAATAAAAACCGGCAGAAAACACAGCAATAATCCCAACAGCAAGTATAGCACGCAACCATGTGGGCATGATACGTTCTTTGCTCTTTTTCTTACCGCGGCGTACAGCAGGTGCAGCAGGACGGGAAATTGGTTTTCGACGAGGTGTAGAATTAGTTTTAGTTGCCATGCATTAGTTAAAATAGAACGCAAATCACACAAATTACGCAAATAGATTATTCAAATTTGTGTAATTCATGTAATTTGCGTTCTTCTTATTCACTTTTCGTTAGCTTGCTGATTTATTTAGCTTGCTCTAACTGCAAAGTCTTTGTCGGCTGGTCACAAACTTCTGTAGGGCCGAAGTACTGAATCGGTCCCGGATATACATAGTCTGTAGTGATAGCCCACTGGTCGCGTTGAGCAGCAAATGCCTTGAATGGAGCACCATCCAGTTTCACCAGAGCTTTCTGGATAACCGGTTTCATTTCACCGTGACGGCGTTCCATGTTCATCATCATCGTGATGGGTACACCACCTGCAATCCATTGGTCAGCAGGAGCTGTAGTGTTGCGTACAGAAGACATATAACCTGTCTTACCATTAGCAATCAGAGAAGCAGCTGTATAACCCAGCGAGTAGCAATAGTCAGCATCGTAGTTAGACGGAGCAGCGCAACGGCCTTCATAACCGAAGAAGTGATGTTGAGAAGCGAACTTACCAACAAATTTACCTTCTTCTTTCCATGCAGCGAGCTTAGTAGCTACCATTTCCGACAACAGTTTTTCTGTTTCAATCAGAGATACCTGTACGTTTCCGTGCGGGTCGCGATCCAGCGTCAGCTGACGTGCAACACCTTCGGGCAGGCTGGCATAGATAGCAGCATTTTCCGGAGACAGTTTGCGGATGATATAATCACGTTGGTGAGATTTCTTAATCTGAGAGAATTCTTCTGCATTTGCAGCGAGGAAGTCGTTCAACTCAGCGATCAGACGTTTCATAGCCGGGATAAACTCAATCAGACCTTCAGGGATCAAAACCGTACCGAAGTTGTTGCCTTGAGCAGCGCGGTTAGCTACTACCTGTGCAATGTAAGTCACTACATCGTCCAGAGACATATCTTTTGCTTCAACTTCTTCTGATACGATACAAACGTTAGGTTGTACCTGCAAAGCACATTCCAGTGCGATGTGAGAAGCAGAACGTCCCATCAACTTGATGAAGTGCCAGTATTTACGAGCAGAGTTACAGTCGCGTTGAATGTTACCGATGACTTCAGAGTAAACTTTGCAAGCAGTGTCGAAACCGAAAGAAGTTTCAATCATTTCGTTCTTCAAGTCACCGTCGATAGTCTTCGGACAGCCGATTACCTGTACGCCGCACTTCTTAGCTGCATAGTACTCAGCCAGTACGCAGGCATTGGTGTTAGAGTCGTCACCACCGATGATAACCAATGCTTTGATATCAAGTTGCTTCAGGATTTCCAGACCTTTTTCAAACTGGTCTTCTTTCTCCAATTTGGTACGACCGGAACCGATGATATCGAAACCACCTGTGTTACGGTATTCGTCAATAATGTCTGAAGTCAGTTCCATATAGTTATGGTCTACCAAACCACCGGGGCCAAGGATGAAACCATATAACTTACTGTCTTTATTCAAATTCTTGATGCCGTCGAAAATACCGGAAATCACATTATGACCACCGGGAGCCTGACCACCGGAAAGGATAACACCCACATTCATAGCGGGGAAGTTAACCACTTCGTCAGTAGCCTCAAACTTGATCAAAGGCATTCCGTACGTATTAGGGAACAATTTTTGGATAGCTTCCTGATCGGCTACAGACTGAGTAGCTGCTCCAGCTACCGCCTTAACGGCACCCTTCAGCGCTTTCGGAAGTTTGGGCTGATAAGCAGCCCTTGCAATTTGCAATGCACTTTTTGTCATTTTATCTAATTATTTAAAGGTGTTAGTAAAGTTTCGTTCAAAAGCGTCGCAAATTTCGTGTTTTTTTCTGAATTATGAAAGGAAGCGCACATCAAAAAAAATATGAAATGTTGGTTTATACCGTGGAAAGTACTTATCTTTACCGGAAATATTTCAAATTATTCACTTAAAACGTAAAGATTATGGCAAGTAGAAGAGAACTTAAGAAAAACGTCAATTATATCGCAGGTGAACTGTTCATGGAGTGTTTGGTAAACAGCTTATACGTACCCGGAACCGATAAAGCAAAAGCTGACGAATTGATGGGTAAAATCCTGAGTATGCAAGATGAATTTATCAGCCGTATCAGCCATACCGAGCCGGGAAATGTAAAAGGTTTCTACAAGAAATTCCGCGAAGACTTTAATAAAGAAGTAGACGCAATTATTAACGCTATCGGTAATCTGAAGTAAGCACCGGGAATGAAAAAAGCAATATACAGCTTTATCTACTATCGCATTTTGGGATGGAAGACAAATGTAACGGTACCGGATTATGATAAATGTGTGATAACTGCAGCACCTCATACTTCTAATTGGGATTTATTTATCGGCAAACTATTTTACGGAGCTATCGGACGGAAAACCTGCTTCATGATGAAAAAAGAATGGTTCTTCTTTCCACTGGGACTAATATTCAAAGCCGTAGGTGGCATACCGGTAGATCGGGGACGCAAAACATCACTGGTAGACCAGATGGCGGAAAGATTCGCCAGAAGCAAGAAATTCCAGCTCGCTATTACACCGGAAGGAACCCGCAAAGCAAACCCTAATTGGAAGAAAGGATTTTATTTTATTGCATTGAAAGCGCAGGTACCTATTGTAATGATAGGTATCGATTATACCACTAAAACGATTTCCGCGACAAAAGCGATTATGCCGTCAGGAGATATCGAAAAGGATATGCGCGAGGTAAAGCTCTATTATAAGGATTTCAAAGGGAAGAACCCGAAGAACTTTGCTTTAGGCAACATTTGATAATAACTTTTAGGCGCGGATTACGCGGATTACACGGATTTTTATTACCTTGCGGCGTGGAAAGCCAGGCAAATAATCTTTGCCTGCAAGTATAACGTAGCACGTTAATCCGCGTTATACGTATAATCCGCGCCTAAAATATTTCAATGAAGTTATGCGTGTAACTCTATTACAAACAGATATTGTTTGGGAAGATAAACAAGAAAATCTCCGCCTACTCCGTAGGAAGCTCAAAGCGCTTCGTGGAGTAGCGGAGATTGTTGTCTTGCCCGAAACCTTCTCTACCGGTTTTAGTATGGACAGCCGAAGGCTAGCTGAACCAGTATCGGGTGTAACCATCACCACCTTGCGCCAATGGGCGGCAGAATTCCAATTCGCCATTACAGGCAGTTATATAGCTTGCGATGAAGAAGTAGATGCAAATAAAAATGCGGTTCCCATTCCTGATAAGTCTTATTATAACCGTGCTTTTTTCCTGACTCCCGAAGGGGAAGCTTATTACTACGATAAACGGCACCTCTTTCGTATGGGCCAGGAAACGGAGCATTTTACAGCGGGTAGCCAGCGGCCTGTTATCTCCTACCGGGGGTGGAATATACTACTGTTAGTCTGCTACGACCTTCGCTTCCCGGTATGGAGCCGGAACGTAAATAATGAATATGATCTTCTGATATACGTTGCCAACTGGCCTGTTCCCCGCCGTCGGGTATGGGACATTTTGTTACAAGCACGTGCACTCGAAAATATCAGTTATGTTTGCGGTGTCAACCGTATCGGTACGGATGGAAATCAAATGCTATATAATGGCGGCAGCGTCATTTATTCACCAAAGGGCGATTTGCTTGCCAGCGTACCCGATCATGAAGAAGGAACCGCCACCGCAACTCTCGACCTCTCTGTCCTGAGAGAATTCAGACAAAAATTCCCCGCATGGAAAGATGCGGATGCCTTTTCTATTGAGAATTTATAATTCTTTTATATTATGGAACGAATGAAAGCTAAACACCGTATAGCTGACAAGCTATTCTCTCTGTTACTGACCATCATAGTTTTTTCCTCTTGCGCAAACAGCAAAAAAGATATTGTTCCTTCTGCCGAGTATGCACCTTTTGTAAATGCATATACAGGAGGAGTTATCTCACAAACTTCGAACATACGCATAGAACTGACACAAGATCAAGCTATGGTAGATTTGAACAATGAACTGAAAGAAAACCCATTCAGTTTCTCCCCGTCCCTGAAAGGTAAAGCATATTGGGTCAGCAACAATACGATTGAATTCGTTCCTGAACCAGGAACTTTAAAACCGGGAGAGTTCTATGAAGGTACGTTCCAATTAGGTCGGTTTGTAGAAGTGGACAGTCGCCTGAAAGAATTCAAATTCTCTTTCAGAGTACAGGAACCCAATTTCACACTGTATATTGAACCGCTAACAACCATCGACGTAGATAGCCATGGCGACCTAGTGACGCTGAAAGGTGAAGTACGTTTCAGTGATGCCACTTCCAAAGAAGCAGTTGAGAAAATGCTCTCTGCCAAAGGCGGAAACGGTCAAAGCTATCCGGTCAGTATCACTCCGACAGATCATCCGATACGCTATCTGTTTGAAATAGCCGGTGTCATTCGCGAAGCGGAAGACTACCAGCTGGAAATCACCGCCAACGGCAGTCCTGCAGGAATCGACCGCAAACTGACAGAAAACGTACTGATCCCTGCCAAGAATGATTTCCGTCTCCTCTCTGCCAAACGTATTGACGAACCGGAAAATGGAATCGAAATAGTATTCTCCGATCCTGTTTCTACCACACAAGACCTGAACGGATTGATTGAAATCCCCGAAGTATCATCTTCTATATTTCAAGTGGAGAATAATAAAGTATACATCTACTTTGAAGCCAACCAACTGAGCAAACTGACTTTGAAGATACACGAAGGAGTGAAAAACAGCCGGGATAAATCGCTCGGAACATCACATTCCATCGCATTCAGCGAACTGAATCTGAAACCACAAGTGAGCATGTCTACATCAGCCGCTATCCTGCCCGACTCCAAAAGTTTAATCATCCCGTTCCGGGCAGTCAATCTCTATGCGGTAGATTTAAGCGTAATCCGTATTTTTGAAAACAATGTACTGATGTTCATGCAGACCAATACGCTCTCATCCGCCAGTGAACTGCGCCGTTCCGGACGATTGGTTTATCAGAACACATTGTGGCTGAGCAAGGACAGCACAAAAGACGTGCACCGATGGGAAGACTATTCAATAGACCTTGCCGGACTGATCCGGCAGGAACCGGGTGCTATCTACCGTATCATACTTTCTTTCCGGCAGGAATACTCAGCCTATCCTTGCAGCGGAACAGAAAAACAAGAGATGAGCTTTGCAGACAATACTGCTTCAGAGGGATTGACGAAAGTCAGTGGAAGTAGTACTTTCGAAGAAAATGAAGCAGAATGGGATACCCCGGAAACTTATTTCTACTATAATGGTAACATAAAGATGGACTGGAGCCAGTATAACTGGCGGGAACGCAATAATCCTTGCCATCCCTCCTATTATATGGACTCTGACCGGGCAGCATCGTGCAATGTATTTGCCTCCAATATAGGAATGATTGTAAAACGGAATTCACTGAACAAACTGTGGATAGCCGTAAGCAACATCTTGGATACCAAACCGATGGAGAAAGCAAAAGTGACTGTTTACAACTTCCAGTTGCAAGCCATCGGAACCGCTGAGACCAATAGTGAAGGATTTACGGAAATCACCCCGAAAGGTATTCCTTTCATTGTGGTGGCCGAAGTAGAGAAACAAAAGGCTTACGTTCGTGTGGCAGACGGTGAAGAACAATCTGTCAGCCGGTTCGATGTAGGTGGAAAAGATATTCAGAAAGGATTGAAAGGATTCGTCTATGGCGAAAGAGGGGTATGGCGACCGGGAGATACGCTGCATGTAAGCTTTATTATGGAAGACCGTGAAAAAAGAATTCCGGATAAACACCCTGTAGCATTGGAATTGTATAATCCGAGAGGACAATTCTATACCAAAATAATTTCCACACAGGGTATAAACGGTTTCTACACGTTTGACCTGCCGACACGCCCCGAAGACCCGACGGGATTATGGAACGCTTACGTCAAAGTAGGCGGAACCGCTTTCCACAAAAGCCTTCGCATAGAAACAGTGAAGCCAAACCGCCTGAAAATTAATCTGAAACTACCGGAGAAAGTAATCCAAGCTTCTACCAAAGAAATGCCGGTAATGCTTACTTCCACATGGCTGACAGGCGCCACAGCTTCACGGCTGAAAACCAAGGTGGAAATGTCCCTATCAAAAGTAAATACGCAATTTAAGAACTACGGGCAATACATATTCAATAATCCGGCTACTGAATTTACAACTGTGAAAAACGATGTATTCGACGGAACGCTGGATGCGGAAGGAAAAGCTAACTTTAGGTTGAAACTTCCGGCTGCCACCAATGCCCCGGGAATGCTGAATGCAACTTTAACCAGCCGTGTATTCGAACCGGGAGGAGACGCCAGTATTTACACGCAAAGCATTCCGTTCTCTCCATTCTCTTCTTACGTAGGGATTAATCTGAACCAACCGAAAGGAAAATACATCGAGACAGACCAGGATCATGTATTCGACATTGTCACCGTAAATGCAGAAGGGCAATTAGTGAACCGCTCCAATCTGGAATATAAGATTTACCGTATCTCCTGGAGTTGGTGGTGGGAGAACCGGGACGAATCATTCGGAACTTATGTCAACAGTAGTTCCATCACTCCCGTAGCCAGTGGCAATATACAGACTACAGGCGGAAAGGCAACTTTCAAATTCCGGGTAAACTATCCGGACTGGGGACGTTACCTAATTTATGTGAAAGATAAGGAAAGTGGGCATGCCACCGGCGGAACTGTTTATATAGACTGGCCGGATTGGCGCGGACGTTCAAGCAAGACGGACCCCAGCGGCATTAAAATGCTCGCTTTCTCTCTGGATAAAGACTCGTATGAAATAGGTGAAACGGCAACAGCCATTATTCCTGCCGCTGCGGGAGGACGTGCACTGGTAGCCCTGGAAAACGGTTCAACCGTTCTGCAACGTGAATGGATTGAAGTTTCCAACAACGGAGACACAAAGTATTCTTTCAAAGTGACTCCGGAAATGGCGCCGAACGTTTATCTGCACATCAGCCTGTTGCAACCTCATGCACAGACGGTGAACGATTTGCCGATACGTATGTACGGTGTAGTTCCGGTATTGGTCACTAACAAACAAACTATATTGCAACCGCAAATTAAAATGCCGGAAGTGTTGCGACCGGAAACGGACTTCACAGTTACCGTCAGCGAAAAGAACGGCAAACAGATGACGTACACACTGGCCATTGTAGATGATGGATTGCTCGACCTGACTAATTTCAAGACTCCCGATCCATGGAATGAATTCTATGCCCGCGAAGCATTGGGCATCCGCACCTGGGATATGTATGACGATGTACTCGGAGCATCTGCCGGACGTTACAGTTCATTGTTCAGTACGGGTGGTGACGAGACATTGAAACCAGCCGATGCAAAAGCGAACCGCTTCAAGCCGATAGTGAAATTTATCGGTCCGTTCTATCTGGATAAAGGGAAACAGAAGACGCACACGCTGAAACTACCGATGTACGTAGGTTCTGTACGTACGATGGTGGTAGCGGGGCAAAACGGAGCTTATGGAAAAGCGGAAAAGACTTCTTTCGTGCGGACACCGTTGATGTTGTTGTCAACACTACCCCGTGTGCTGAGCACACAAGAAGAGATTACTGTCCCGGTAAATGTCTTTGCCATGGAGAAGGAAGTGAAGAATGTATCGGTATCCATCCAGGCTTCAGGTGGAGGTGTACAAGTGATTGATCCCAATAAACAATCCATTACTTTCAGTCAACCGGGTGACCAACTCGTTTACTTTAAGATAAAGACCGGAAGTAAAACAGGAAAAGCAACGATACATATCACTGCCAGCGGTGGCAGTCAGCAGGCGAAAGAAACCATTGAAATAGAAGTCCGAAACCCGAATCCGGCAGTGACCTTCCGCAACAACCAATGGGTGGAAAAGGGAGAAAGTGTAACACTTCCTTATTCATTGAATGGTGCTTCTCCGGCAAATAGCCGTATGCTGCTGGAAGTCTCACGCATTCCTTCGGTAGATATCAGCCGCAGGTTCGACTACCTGTATAATTATCAGCATCATTGCACGGAACAGCTGACTTCCAAAGCTCTGCCGCTATTGTTCGTCAGCCAGTTTAAAGCTGTGGATGAGGAAGAAGCTCAAAAGATTAAGACCAACGTACAGGAAGCGATACGGCAACTCTATGCACGCCAGCTTCCGAACGGCGGTTTTGTTTACTGGCCGGGAAATGCCAGTGCCGATGAGTGGATTACTTCTTATGCGGGCATGTTCCTTGTATTGGCGCAGGAGAAAGGCTACGCTGTCAACTCGAATGTACTGAATAAGTGGAAACGCTTCCAACGTGCTGCTGCCCAGAACTGGCGGATGCCGGATCAGGATGACAGTTGGGCTTACTGGCAAACGGGAGTGCAACAGGCATACAGATTGTACACACTGGCATTAGCCGGGGCACCTGAGCAGGGTGCCATGAACCGGATGAAAGAACAAGCTAACCTGCCTCTGCAAGCCAAATGGAGACTGGCAGCCGCTTATGCCCTGACAGGTAAGATGAAACCGGCTGAAGAACTGGTATTTAAGGCAGAAACCACCGTTACCCCTTATTCCTCACAGAATTATATCTATGGTTCGTATGATCGTGACGAAGCTATGATATTGGAAACTTTACTCCTGATGAACCGTGACCAGGCGGCATTGCAACAGGCGAAGAAGGTATCCAAGAATCTGGCCGAAGAGAATTGGTTCAGCACACAGTCCACTGCTTTCTCATTAATGGCGATGGGACGTCTGGCTGAGAAGCTTTCAGGTACTCTGGACTTCACTTGGACCTGGAACGGAAAACAGCAACCCGTAGTGAAATCAGCCAAGGCTGTATTTGCAAAGGAACTGTCCACTTCACCGGCTTCGGGTAATATTATAGTAAAGAACGAAAGTAAAGGTGCATTAAGTGTGGACCTCATTACACGCACGCAATTACTTAATGATACATTACCCGCAATATCCAATAACCTCCGCCTGGACGTAAAATATACGGATATGAACGGAGCGACGATATCCATAGATGATATCAAGCAAGGAACAGACTTTATGGCAGTCATCACCGTAGGTAATATCAGTGGAACCACTGCTTACAGCAATTTGGCATTAACACATATCCTGCCGTCAGGTTGGGAGATTTACAATGACCGGTTGATGACTCCGGAAGCGACGCCTACCCGTGATTATACCTATCAGGATATTCGTGACGACCGTGTGCTGACTTACTTCGACCTACAACGCAGCGGACTGAAGAAGTTCACTATAAGATTGCAAGCGACGTATGCAGGCAATTTCATTCTGCCGGCTATCCAGTGCGAAGCCATGTATGACGCTTCGGCACAGGCACGAACAAAGGCAGGAAGAACGACTGTCAGTAAATAGTAAATAAGCAAAACTATTCAAATTCCCCTCCTTTTGGAAGGAGGAGAATTAAGATAGTCATATTTAAATATTGATGAAGATTCAAATTATAAAGTACTTCAAACAACTGTCTATCACCAAAAAAGTAATACTCATACTTATTACAATTCTGGTGATAGCCTATATCTTTTGCCTCCCCCGGCAACTTTTCCATGTACCCTACTCCACCGTTGTCACTGACCGGAACGGTGAATTACTGGGCGCACGCATTGCATCCGACGGTCAATGGCGCTTTCCACCCCGGACCACTACTCCGAAGAAAATAAAGCAATGTCTCATCACTTTCGAAGACAGGCATTTCTATCACCATTGGGGAGTCAATCCTGTCTCCACGGGCAGAGCCGCCTACCAAAACCTAAAGAATAAACGCATTGTAAGTGGAGGAAGTACCCTCACCATGCAAACAATCCGTCTGGCAAGAAACGAATCGCGTACTTTTGGAGAAAAGTTCATAGAAATGATCCTGGCTACCCGACTGGAATTTCGTGCTTCAAAAGAAAAAATCCTGTCCATGTACGTTTCACACGCTCCTTTCGGAGGAAATGTAGTAGGACTCGATGCCGCCGCCTGGCGATATTTCGGACATTCGGCCGAAGAACTTTCCTGGGCGGAAGCAGCTATGTTGGCGGTACTTCCAAACGCACCCGCCATGATTCACCTTTCCAAATCACGACAATCATTGCTCAATAAGAGAAACCGTCTATTGAAACAATTGTATGAACGAAAGATTATAGATAGTTCCACTTACGAACTGGCCATCAGTGAACCACTACCCGATGAGCCTCATCCTCTCCCCCAAATAGCCCCTCATCTGGTCAGTCGCTTCTATCAGGAACGGAATGGGAAATATTCCGTGTCAACCATCGACAGAGGTATTCAAAGCCAAATAGAGAATGCAGCCGAACGTTGGAGTAACGAATTTAACCGGAGTGATATACGCAACCTGGCTATTCTGGTGATTGATATCCGGACCAATCAGGTGGTAGCTTATTGCGGCAATGTAAACTTCGAACGGAAACAAAGCGGTAACCAGGTAGATGTAATTCAGGCACCCAGAAGCACGGGAAGTATTCTGAAACCATTTCTATATTATGCCATGTTGCAGGAAGGCAGCCTGCTACCTCATACATTACTACCTGATATACCAATTAATATTAATGGCTTTACGCCTCAAAACTTCAGTTTGCAGTTCGAAGGTGCTGTTCCTGCTTCAGAAGCACTTGCCCGTTCACTAAACATTCCGGCAGTAACGATGCTGCAAAAATATGGTGTTCCCAAGTTTCACACTTTCCTGAGGCAAATAGGTTTGAAGACAATCAATCGGCCCGCCTCCCATTATGGTTTATCCCTTATCTTGGGTGGAGCGGAAGCCACCCTATGGGATGTAACCAATACATACGCACATATGGGACGGAGTCTATTGCAACTTCCACAAACGGAATGTAGTTTACTGCTTTCAGATTCTGAAGATTCTGAAAATTCCGAGGCAGTCACTTCTGCAAAGACAACGGATATTTTTCAACCGGGAGCCGTATGGCAAACATTCAATGCTCTAACCGAAGTGAACCGTCCCGAAGAAATAGACTGGAAATCCATCCCTTCCATGCATCCCATCGCATGGAAGACCGGAACGAGTCATGGATTCCGCGATGCCTGGGCTGTAGGCGTCACTCCTCACTATGCCGTAGGTGTATGGGTGGGTAATGCTACCGGAGAAGGCAAGCCCGGTCTTGTAGGAGCACGGACAGCCGGTCCGGTTCTGTTTGATGTATTCAGCCTGCTTCCTCCTACACAATGGTTCAAACGTCCGGAAAATGTCTTTGTTAAGGCTAAAGTATGCCGGAAATCCGGGCATCTGAAAGGCCGATTTTGCGAAGAAACAGACACCTTATTGATTCTTCCCGCCGGATTAAAGACGGAAGCTTGCCCTTATCATCACCTCATCACTCTCTCAGCCGATGAAACTCACCGTATCTATGAGAATTGTGCTAATCTGGAACCTACCATCCAGAAATCCTGGTTCACTTTGCCGCCCGTCTGGGAATGGTATTACAAACAGCATCATCCGGAATACAGTCCGCTTCCTCCTTTTAAGCCGGGTTGCGGAGAAGATGCCCTCCAACCGATGCAGTTCATCTACCCCCCCATGAATGCACGGATTGTATTACCCAAACAGATGGATGGAAGCCTAGGATATATGACTGCCGAACTGGCCCATGGTAATCCCGCTACCACCATCTTTTGGCATCTTGATAATACTTATCTGACGCAGACACAGGATTTCCATAAGATCTCCTTGCAACCTACACCCGGAAAACACTCGCTGACAGCGGTAGATAGTACAGGAAATACAGTAACTACTACATTTTATATTAATTAGGATTACCTGTTACTAAAAGACAGGTACGCAAACGACACGTCCCCAACCTCCCTCTGAACAGGTGATGTATTTGTACAAAAAGATTCCATTTTAGTCTTTTTAATGAAAATACCTAAAAGAAGTGAGTACATAGTTACCAAAAAGTGCCTACATTTGTATCCCGAAACAGTGTCAGAAAAAAACACCTTGTTCCGAAAAACAGCCCCAACACTATTAAATGAGTGAACTTTGTTTTTCGTATATTTGTTAAATCATAGAAGCGACAAGCTTTAATCAATTTATTAATACCAATTTAGTTATGAAAACCAATCTTAGTTCTCAAATCACTCTCAACAGAGTCTCCCCCAGGTATTACAGGCCTGAGAATGCATTTGAAAGGTCGGTATTGACCCGACTGGAAAAAATCCCCGCTGACATCTACGAATCAGCAGAGGAAGGTGCAAACCACATTGCCTGCGAAATAGCTCAACTGATTCGCGACAAACAAAAAGCCGGACGTTTTTGCGTATTGGCATTGCCAGGCGGTAATTCTCCCCGCAATGTATATTCAGCCCTTATCCGGATGCATAAGGAAGAAGGTCTGAGTTTCCGCAATGTTATCATATTCAACCTTTACGAATATTATCCACTTACAGCAGATGCCATCAACAGCAATCTGAATGCCCTGAAAGAAATGTTCCTCGATCATGTAGACATCGACAAGCAGAATATTTTCAGTCCGGACGGTACTATCCCCAAAGATACGATTTTCGAATATTGCCGTTTATACGAGCAGCGCATCGAAAGCTTTGGTGGACTGGATGCCGTGTTACTCGGTATCGGTCGTGTAGGTAACATCGGTTTTAACGAACCGGGTTCCCGTCTGAACTCCACCACTCGCTTGATTTTGCTGGATAATGACTCACGCAACGAGGCATCCAAAATGTTCGGAAGCATTGAAAGCACACCGATCAGCTCTATCACAATGGGTGTATCCACCATTCTGGCTGCCAAGAAAATCTTCTTGATGGCATGGGGTGATGATAAGGCCAAAATGGTAAAAGAGTGTGTAGAAGGTGCAGTAACAGATACTATTCCGGCATCTTACCTGCAAACTCACAATAATGCCCATGTAATTATTGATCTTTCTGCTGCCGGCAACCTGACACGCATTCACCGTCCATGGCTAGTGACTTCATGCGAATGGAACGACAAACTGATCCGCAGTGCCATCGTATGGTTGTGCCAATTAACGGGAAAGCCCATCCTGAAACTTACCAATAAAGATTACAATGAAAATGGTTTAAGTGAATTGTTGGCATTGTTCGGTTCTGCATATAATGTAAATATCAAGATATTCAACGATCTGCAACATACCATTACCGGGTGGCCGGGTGGCAAACCGAATGCAGACGACACTTATCGTCCCGAACGCGCAAAACCGTATCCGAAACGGGTCGTTGTATTCTCTCCGCATCCCGATGATGACGTTATCTCTATGGGAGGTACCATCCGTCGTCTGGTAGAGCAAAAGCATGATGTACACGTGGCTTACGAAACCTCCGGTAACATTGCCGTAGGCGACGAAGAAGTAATCCGTTTCCTGCACTTTATCAACGGTTTCAATCAAATCTTCAATAACAGCGAAGACAAAGTGATTACCGATAAGTATGCAGAAATCCGTAAGTTCCTGAAAGAGAAAAAAGACGGTGACATCGATACACGCGATATTCTTACCATTAAAGGTTTGATACGTCGTGGTGAAGCACGCACCGCCTGTACATACAATAACATCCCACTGGATCATTGTCATTTCCTTGATCTGCCGTTCTATGAAACCGGTCGTATTCAGAAAGGTCCGTTGACTGAAGCTGATGTGGAAATCGTACGTAATCTGTTGCGTGAAGTGAAACCTCACCAGATATTCGTTGCCGGCGACCTTGCCGACCCACATGGCACACACCGTGTCTGCACCGATGCTGTATTTGCAGCTATCGATCTGGAAAAAGAAGAAGGTGCAAAATGGCTGAAAGATTGCCGCATCTGGATGTATCGTGGTGCATGGGCTGAATGGGAAATTGAGAACATTGAAATGGCAGTGCCTATCAGTCCTGAAGAACTCCGTGCCAAACGTAACTCTATCCTGAAACACCAGTCTCAGATGGAAAGTGCACCGTTTCTGGGCAACGACGAACGTCTGTTCTGGCAACGCAGCGAAGACCGCAACCGTGGTACTGCTGCATTGTATGACAGCCTTGGTCTGGCATCTTACGAAGCAATGGAGGCATTCGTGGAATATATTCCGTTGTAAATGTTTGCTAAATAGAAATAAGAAGAGTGGGAAGCCAAGGTTTTCCACTCTTTTTTTACGTACTTTTGTGGAGGGACTTCACTGCAAAGAGGCACAGAGTCTCACAGAGCTTATCCGTTATGAGAATATGAGAAAAAGAATATTATTAGCCATTTGTTGCTGCGCTTTCGCCCTTAATGGAAAACTGGCAGCCCAAGATACCGAAGCGAATGTACAAGATCGTCTTCAATCTTTCTTTCGGGAATATACCACTACCACAGTAAATATCGGTACTTGCAAACTGGATAGCTTCCGCATAAATCATCAGAAAAAAAGATTAACGATTTATGCGGACGATAAATTCTCCTATCAACCGTTTCGCCAGAAAACGGTAGATGCCATATACCGGTACCTGAAGCAAGTACTTCCGGGTCCCGTAAACTATTATGATATAACTGTGATAACGGACGGACAACCCATCGAAGACCTGATTCCTAATCTTTACCGAAAAGGCAAAAAAGATAAATCCCGTTTGTACAGCGGATTAGAGTATAAAGGCGAGCCGTGGGTAACGCGCGTTTCGCGTCCTTATGAAATCAGCCGGGGATTGGAAGGTAAACATATCGCTTTATGGCAAAGTCATGGGAAGTACTTCATCAACAAAACCGGAAAATGGGGATGGCAACGCCCCCGCCTGTTCTGTACAACAGAAGATCAATTCACCCAATCCTTTATTCTTCCCTACGTCATCCCAATGTTGGAGAATGCCGGTGCCAACGTGTTTACTCCCCGAGAACGGGATACCCAGAAACAGGAAGTCATTGTGGATAATGATACTCCGCAAAATTCCCTTTATCTGGATATGAAAAGCCGCAAAGCCAAGTGGGAACAAACAGGACTTCCCGGTTTCGCCCAGCATAAATCAGTCTATCGGGATGATGAAAACCCATTTCTTCTCGGTACGGCACGATTTGCTCGTACCGAGAAGAAAAAAAACAAAGCTTTTGCTGAGTGGATACCCGATATTCCTGAAACAGGAGAATACGCTGTATACGTCTCTTATCAGACCTTGCCTAATAGTGTAAGTGATGCCAAATACATTGTGTTTCATAATGGTGGAACTACAGAATTCAAGGTAAACCAACAGATAGGTGGCGGTACATGGGTCTACCTTGGAACCTTTACCTTTGATAAAGGAAAGAATGATTATGGTATGGTAGTACTCAGTAATGAAAGTAAGCAGAAAGGAGTGGTCTGCGCCGATGCTGTACGTTTCGGTGGAGGTATGGGTAATATTGAACGTGGCGGAGTAACCAGTGGGCTGCCGCGTTATCTGGAAGGTGCCCGTTATTCTGCACAATGGGCAGGTATGCCTTATCCGGTCTATGGTGGACGGGAAGGCAAGGATGACATGTCCGACGACATTAATGTGCGCTCCCGTATGATCAATTATCTTTCCGGTGGTTCCATATTCAATCCCAAAGAAAAAGGGTTAGGGATACCCTTTGAAATTTCTATGGCATTGCACAGTGATGCCGGTGCCAACAAGGAAGATAAAATCATAGGCTCACTCGGTATATACACTACTGATTTCAATAGCGGACAACTCGGAGCAGGCACCAGCCGTTATGCTTCCCGTGACTTATCCGACATCCTGCTCACCCAACTCCAGCGGGATATCCGTTCCAACTATGCCATAGACTGGACACGTCGAAGCATGTGGGATCGTAATTACAGCGAAACACGACTTCCTGCCATTCCTTCTACTATCATTGAATTACTTTCACATCAGAACTTTGCTGATATGCGCCTCGGTCATGACCCCAATTTTAAGTTCACCGTAGGACGTTCCATTTATAAAGCTATTCTGCAATACCTTTGCAATCAGCATGGCAAAGATTATGTAGTGCAACCACTTCCCGTAAGCAACTTTTCCATCCGCTTCGGCGATAAAAAGAATACATTGGAACTCTCCTGGAAGGGTGAGGAGGATCAACTGGAACCTACAGCCAAACCACGTGAGTACATTGTTTATACCCGCATCGGACGCGGAGGATTTGATAATGGCGTACGTGTCAGCAGCCCTTCTTATACAGCCAAAATAGAACCGGGTATTGTCTACTCTTTTAAAGTAACCGCAGCCAATCGGGGGGGAGAAAGTTTTCCGTCCGAGATTCTTGCTGCTTATAAAGCCAAGAAGGAAAAAGGACGTATCCTGATTGTCAACGGCTTCGACCGTATCAGTGGACCGGCAGTCATCGATACCCCTATTGAAGCCGGATTTGATTTAACAAAAGATCCGGGCGTACCTTATCTGTATGACATTTCACTTTGCGGCGCTCAAACCGAATTCTCCCGCAAGCAAACGGGAAAGGAACTGGGACGCAGCAGTGACGAGTGGGAAGGATTAAAAATTGCCGGAAATACCTTCGACTACTCCTTCATACACGGAAAAGCAATACAGGCAGCCGGCAATTATAGTTTTGTATCATGCAGCGATGAGGCTGTAGAAAACGGACGCGTCCCATTGGAGGTTTATAATATTGTGGATTACATTCTTGGACTGGAGAAAGAAGATCGTCAAAGTAACCCGGCTCGTAACACATATTACAAAACCTTTTCTTCCCCTATGCAACGCGCATTGACATCATACTGTCAATCCGGTGGTAATCTGCTTATTAGCGGTTCCTACATCGGCAGCGATATGAATAACTCGCAAGGCGATCGGGAGTTTACACAGAATCTTTTGAAATACGCCTACGGACAGTCTATCACTGACAGCTATTCAGGAAATATCAGTGGGCTGGGACGTACATTCAGTATTCCCCGCCTACCCAACGAATATGCTTATCCCGTAACTGCTCCGGAATGTATTCTTCCTACAGGTGGTGCTTTCCCCGTACTAACGTATAATTCCGGCAATCAAAGTGCTGCCATTGCTTATCAAGGCAATTACCGTACCTTCGTCATGGGATTTCCTTTTGAAAGTATCGAAAAGGAAACGGATCGTAATGCTATCATGGCCTCTATCCTGCAATTCCTCACCACAGATTCACGCAAATAAAAATAAAAAAGGAAGAATAATCAATGAAAGTATGCATAATCTGTGGTGAAAAACTTATCTTTGCTCTCAGAGTATAAACCTTTAAAACATAAAAAAACTATGTACACTATACAAGCAAACCCCAGCGGTACCCGCAGTTTAGAAATATCCGAAGAGAATCTGGCTACTATTGAAAAATACGGACTTTTCCGCCATCTTATTGACAGTAACGGTATTGTAGACGAGTCTGTTCTGGAAAAACTGAGACTGAATATCCGCTCCCTCATCGCATCACAAGAGGAGGACAGCAAAGATCTGCTCGACCTATGCATCGACGTGATATACCACAACAACATGAAGGCCTTCGGATTACAACAGTTGATCAAGCTCTATCTGGAATGGCTTTCCAAGCAGGAACCCATAGAAGAGGAATCATGAAATGAAAACAATCGACACCTGTGGTCAAAAACTTTACAGTCCTCTCATCCCCGCAGTCAAAGCTATGTGCGAAACCGCGTCGGGTGAGAAGTTGGAAATTATTATGAATAACGCTGAGGCTTTCCAGGATTTGAAGGAATACCTCGCGGAACAGAGCATTGGTTTCCGAGAAATATACGACGGAGAACGGATGATCTTGCAGTTCAAGATGTAAATAGAATAGGTACGCTTAATTCGCGTACCTATTCATATTCAAAGGCACTTCAAACCAGAATGTAGACCCTTTGTTTACCTCAGATTCCAAACCCGCCTTGCCTCCCAGACTCCGAATGATAGTTTGCGAAAGCGTCAGCCCTAAACCTGTTCCCGGCACTTCCCGATCCAACTTCTTAAAGCTGGTAAATATTTCTTGTTGCTCTTCTTCCGGTATCCCAATCCCGGTGTCGGACACATAAAAATGAACGGTATCCGTTTCCTTCATGTAGCAACCAAAGCGTATTTCACCAGATTTGGTAAACTTAATCGCATTATGAATCAGATTTGCCATTACCTGAATGATGCGCTGATGTTCAGAATACATGATAATAGGTTGCAAGGATGCTTCACAGATCAAATCAACTGAAGGGTTATTGAACAGTTTCACTTGAAACATGCCTTCCAGTTCTCTCAACAAGTCATTGGCATCAAACTCCGAATACTCGAAACTCAAAGTCCCGGCCTCTATCTGCGAAAGATCAAAGATATCATTTATCAAACGCAGCAAACGCTCATTGTTCTCTGAAATAATATCCATATACAGTTTCTTCTCCTCTTCATCGGAAGCAGTAGCTATTAATCCGGAAAAGCCAACAATCGCATTCAGTGGTGTACGGACTTCATGACTTATATTCGCAATAAAAGTAGATTTCAACCTCTCTGCAGATATCGAGTTCTTTCTCTCTATGTTCAGCAACCTCTGAACATTCTGCAGTTCCGTTACATCATAAACCGTCAATACCATATGCTCTTCTCCTTCAATAACAACATAAGCACCCGATACTGAAACATCACAGGGGATCACTTTGTCTTCTTCTTCATTCAGAAGATTCATAGAAGCATTTACTTTTTTGAAACTCTCTTTCTTCTGAAAAGCTCTTCCAATAGCTGCGCGGATACCACAAAGTTTACACTGCTGGTGCATGCCACACTCACCGGCTTCGGCAGCATTCCGGCAATGCAACAAGTCACCGACCCTTTTCATCACACCAGTCTCAGGAGCAGGAAGCTTATTCAAGGAGTAGTAATTAGTGTCGCAGACAATAAAATCTTTATCAATCAGTAAAAAATAGGCATTAATATTTTGTAAAACCAAAGTTGCCCGGTCAAGTTTGCTTTGTAGCGTATCTTTTGAACCTGATTCTTCATACGGAGATGTTTCCATAATTGATTGATTTATATTTTGATTTGTGCCATTAGCGTACAAAAATATAAAATATCTGGATAAACCAGACGATTCTTTGGCATTTTTATTTGTGCCCATCCCATACTTTGCCAAGTTACCAGTGAAGGCTAAGGCGCTTTTCCGTAAGGACTAAAGACTAAGACAACGAAAATCTATTCGTCCCCTTATAAGGAACATTGCGTCCCCTTATAGAGGAACGCAATGTTCCTTATAAGGGGACGAAATGTTCCCCATGGTGGAACGCATTAACATTCGCAGGCAAAGGTACTAAGTTCTTCTATAATCTATACTACTCTAAGAAGCTATATCCCTTACAGACCTATAAAAAGCAAAATCGGAAATATGAAAGATACGACAAGCATAGATTATGAATGCAAAAATTGCACATTTTCTGGCTGAACCTCATTTTATGCGTATCTTTGCAGCATGAAAGAATATCGACTGACTGATTGGTTGCCCACAACCAAAAAAGAAGTAGAGTTGCGTGGATGGAACGAACTGGACGTTATTCTGTTCAGCGGAGATGCTTATGTGGACCATCCTTCTTTCGGGGCTGCCGTCGTGGGACGCATCCTCGAAGCGGAAGGCTTGCGCATAGCGATTGTGCCTCAACCCAATTGGCGAGACGATTTACGTGACTTTAAAAAGTTGGGACGTCCCCGCCTATTCTTCGGTATCAGTGCCGGCTGCATGGACTCTATGGTCAATAAATATACAGCAAACAAGCGTCTTCGTAGTGATGATGCCTATACACCGGATGCCCGCCCGGATATGCGACCGGAATATCCGTCCATCGTTTATACCCAAATCTTGAAGAAACTCTATCCCGACATTCCGGTTGTTTTGGGAGGCATTGAGGCAAGTATGCGCCGATTGACGCACTACGATTACTGGCAGGATAAAGTACGCAAAAGCATCCTCGTAGATAGTGGAGCCGACTTACTGATCTATGGAATGGGAGAAAAGCCACTTGTGGAACTGGCAAAAAGAATGCAGCAGCAGGCTGATACCGGCTTGCCCCTGCAACGTGACATCCCACAAATAGCTTATCTTTGCAAGACAGCGGAATTTGTGCCGGAAGAAGGAGATATCCGCCTTTACTCTCACGAAGAGTGCCTGAAAGATAAGAAAAAACAAGCTGCCAACTTCCGCCATATTGAAGAAGAGAGCAATAAATATGCGGCCTCACGCATCACACAGGAAGTGGATGACCTGACCATCGTTGTCAATCCGCCTTATCCTCCGCTGACGGAAGCAGAACTTGACCACTCCTTCGACTTGCCCTATACCCGGTTGCCTCATCCCAAATACAAAGGCAAACGTATTCCGGCTTATGACATGATTAAGTTTTCCGTTAATATCCACCGCGGCTGTTTCGGTGGCTGTGCTTTCTGTACCATCTCGGCGCATCAGGGAAAATTCATTGTCAGCCGTAGTAAAGAAAGCATCTTGAAAGAGGTGAAAGCATTAATGGAGCTCCCTGACTTTAAGGGATACCTGAGCGACCTTGGAGGCCCTTCGGCCAACATGTACCACATGAGGGGAAATGATGAAGCTCTTTGTAAGAAGTGCAAGCGCCCGTCATGCATTCATCCCAAAGTATGCCCGAATCTGAACAGTAGTCATCGCCCATTGCTTGATATTTACCATGCTGTGGATGCACTGCCCGGCATCAAAAAGTCATTTATCGGAAGTGGTGTACGCTATGACTTATTATTGCACCGGAGCAAAGATCCGGAAACCAATAAAAGCACTGCTGAATATACCCGTGAGTTGATAGCCCGACACGTCAGTGGACGTCTGAAAGTAGCTCCGGAGCATACCAGCGAACGAGTGTTGAGCATCATGCGCAAACCTTCATTCAGTCAGTTCCAAGAATTCAAAAAGATATTCGACCGCATCAACCGCGAAGAAGGATTGCGGCAACAGCTTATCCCCTACTTTATCTCCAGCCATCCCGGCTGCCGAGAAGAAGATATGGCAGAACTGGCCGTCATTACCAAACGTCTTGACTTCCAACTGGAACAGGTACAAGACTTTACCCCTACCCCAATGACTGTGGCCACCGAAGCATGGTACACCGGTTTCCACCCCTATACCCTGGAACCTGTATTTAGTGCCAAGACTCCACGGGAAAAGTTAGCTCAACGTCAGTTCTTCTTCTGGTACAAACCGGAAGAACGGAAGAATATCATCAACGAATTGCGACGCATCGGACGGCAAGATTTGATTGACAAACTATATGTAAAACGATAAATACGAATCAGGCATGAAAAAATTAATCATTTTCCTTATTGTCTCCCTGAGTTGCACAAACTCACTCTTACAAGCACAAGATCGTTTACCGCAAGACTTTAGTGTATCATTGGGAGGAGGACTGACCTTGCCGTATGTAGATGGAAATCGTAATGACTTCTTTAACAAGAACGGAAACCGTGCGGGATATAACCTGACGACTGAAGGACGCTATTACTTCATGCCGAATTTCGCTTTGGGACTTCAGTATGATTACCTGAGAATTGCTCATTCTCCGGATAAGATGCATTTACATTACATACATCCCAATATCACCTACCGTTACTTATGGAGCAATGGCAATCAAGGTGCTTTCCTATCATTCGGTATCGGTTATATGAACTACGAGGAGCGTACATACCAGAGAAATACCAAGAAAGGATTTCTTTTCAATAGAGGATATTGCGGCCTGTCAATCGGCATGGGTTACGAATTCTATATTTCGAAAAAAATATCCGGAGTATTTCGTGCCGACATTCTGACGGCCGACTGGTTTGCCAATCCTGATGCCCGACTTTACAATCCGGATGATTATGATGACGGAATAGATCACAGCTGGTTTAAGAACAATATTACGTTCTTCAATATAGGTTTTGCCATACAGTTCGGACGATAACAGAATTTCCCGCCAACCCATAAGAAAAATATCCCCTTCCACATCCATAAAGTTCTATTAATAGAGAAACGTATGGGTATGGAAGGGGGATTCTATTACTTAATCAGTTTGTATAATTCGCTACCAGCCAACAAGAAAGCACCTACACCATATACATCAGTAGCATCACGTCCTGCAGCCTTGGGAGCAGCCCCTACAGGTTGTATATATCCCAACTTACCGTCTGTATGTACGGCTTTGACCAGTGACTTCCAACCTTTTTCAAGCACAGGCTTATAAGTACGTTTTGCCAGGTATTCATTTCTGAGTCCCCACGCAATTCCATAGCACATAAAAGCAGAACAACTATTCTCAGGCATATCGTAAGAATCCGGATCCAGCAAGCTTGTACGCCAGTCACCGCCCTCGCATTGGGTTTTACGTAGGGCCTCAGCCATTTTCACAAACAGTTGAATATAGTAGTTACGCGAGCCACAATCTATTGGGAGATTATCTATAATCAAAGGAAGTCCGGCAAATACCCAACCGTTACCACGTCCCCAAAATTGTTTGGCTCCGTTCTTCTCACGCAGAGGAATTCGCTTATTGTCCCTATAAAAAAGTGAACATTCTTCATCATACAATGAATCTACACATTCTTTATATTCACTATTCATATAATTCAAATAAACATCATCTCCCGTCATTGTATACAGAGCCGCATATACCGGCGGTGCCATGAACAATGCATCCGCCCAAGACCAGCGTTCCAAAGTTCCCACTGCATCCGTTTTCAACAAAGGGGCTTTCGAAGGATGAGTTGCCACATAATATGCCCGCTCCATCACCGGCTGCAACATCCGTTTATCTCCCAGTTTGCGGTACATTTCAATAAATGCCTGTCCCACACAGATATCGTCTGCATGATAAACACGATCCCACATATTCCAATTGTATTTCTCACCAATTTCACGTACAAAGTCATAACATGTCTCATTGCCGGAGACCTTCCCCCATTCCGTCATCCCCCGGTATAATGCACCGTTTGTCCAATCCAAGGGATGATGTTTCACCTCTTTTTGATGATTGATCTGCCATTTGGCTACTGCATCGCAGACTTTCATAATATCAGTTTTCTTCATGTCAGCTGAAAACTGCTGAGCATATAAGCTACAACCTACTGAAAACAAAAACAGAACTAAAATTTTCTTCATGGTTTTAAATAATTTATTATTCAACTTCGAGGGCCGGTACATTCTGATCGGCTCCCGGATATCCTAAATTCTGATTAATACGACCTCTGGAGTTAGAAGCAATCGCATTCTCCGGTACAGGCCATAATATATGATAAGGCTTAATGGTATAAATATTGATGCCATTATGATTGATCTTTTCACGGAAGAAGTTATTATATCTCATCATTCGGTCATAGTAATAATTCTTCTCTGAAATATCGCTAAGTGAATACCCATTCAATCCCTTTTCTGCCATGATAAAAGCCACACGAGTCAATTCCGTCTTTCGAGGTTCTTCAAAAAACAATTCCCTAGCACGCTCATCCAGTATATATTCAATGGTTACTTGCTGAGAGTTTGTTAACTCTGCTGCATTAGCACGCATCCGGATTTTATTAATATCATTCATGGCTGCATCCAGATTTCCTTTCCAATAATAAGCTTCAGCTCTCAGTAAATAAGTCTCAGCCAAACGGAATACATACCAATCTGTATATCCTCCCTGAGGAGTATCAGGTTTATTATCTTCAGGTACAAAAGTCTTGTAATGCATCATCGGACTCCAAGCATAGATAGTATCTACACAATACTTTTTTTGTAAAGGTTGACCATAATATTTAGATGCCGGATTATTATAGACCATATCCTCCATATTCAACCAATTAGGAGCTGTATGACGATAATCGTCTTTGGAATCCCAAACTTCATAATTAAAATAATTAGTCGTTCTGACTCTACCGATACCACGTCCCACTTGTCCTATTTGGGGCTGTCCCGCCGCTTTGTCCATTGTGCCGCGCTTACCATCCGGATCATTGTTGGTATTTGCATTCCACCAGCAAGGTACAAGATCTCTCATCCGATAAGACCCGGTAGAAGTCCCTCCTTCTGTCAATTGTTTATCCTCAACCAGAAAGATGCCTTCCAGATTTTCAGAAGAATTGATATTCTCCCGATTAAAAAGATCACTTATTATATTATATTGAGCATCTGATATATTGACCCCGAATCTTTTTTCCATTAGTTTATGTTGACTATGATCTATGACAGCAGTAGTAGCAGTGACAGCTCCGTCAAAATCACAACATGCCAAACATATTTTAGCCAGCAGATGATTTCCTGCTGCCTTGGAGACAGCACCATGAGGAGCACTCTCCGGCAGATAGCGGGTGGCAAACATCATATCTTCTCGTAAACGTTTCAAAATGCTACTACGTGTATGTGAATAGAAATCTAATTTAGGAGTTGTGACTTCTTTATCAATAAAAGGTACATCTCCAAACTGATTCACCAGTTTATAATACCAATAAGACCTATGAAAATACCCTTCAGCCAGAATTGTATTTTTATCATTTTCGGTAATCTCATCCGCAGCCTGTACACGAGATATTATTGTATTTGCTTTCTGAATAGCACTATAGCCTTTACTCCAGAAAGTACCAATCTGAGAATCTCCATAAGCACCCGGCTTTAGCTGAATCTCAAAGTTTTTTAAAGTTTGAGCAACGATATTGCCAGCTACAGCAACATCAGAAGTCATCAATTCTGTGCAGGCATAAGAATTATTACCTATAAACTCCGGACGTATCATTGCGCGACAAGAAACCAAAGCACCTTCTAATCCTTCTTTCGTCACATAGGTATTTTCAGGAGAATAGAATGACAAAGGTTCCGGTTTTAGCCAATCATTACAAGAAACCAAACATGCAGTACACAAAAATGCAGAGAATGCATAATGTACCTTCCTTAATATTATTTGTGTTTTCATATCTATACTTTTATAATGAGAAATTAATACCAAAAGTAAACGTACGCGGTGCCGGAGATAAGGATTCCGGATCCCAATAATTCCATCCTGTTATCAATAAAGGATTAGAAATGTTTATATAAACACGAGCATTGGAGACGCTCCATTTAGAAGATATTTTATTAGGTATTCTATAAGCTAACGAAACTTCTTGTAAACGTACATACGAACGGTTTTTATAAACATTGAATGACGGAGATTTCGTATTCGAACCTAAACGTGCAAATTCATTTGTAGGGTTCTCCGGAGTCCAATAATCATATTTATAAGCATTTACGCGGTCATAATAATAATCCGTGGGATGAGTATAATGACTATTAGAAGACTTATGTCCAAGATCTGAGCGAATA
Organism: Bacteroides sp. AF39-11AC; assembly: GCF_003474285.1. NCBI lineage: Bacteria > Pseudomonadati > Bacteroidota > Bacteroidia > Bacteroidales > Bacteroidaceae > Bacteroides > Bacteroides sp. AF39-11AC. The sequence goes on from NZ_QROH01000003.1 coordinate 130,943, forward strand.
AAGAATGAAAAGTCCACGCATTTAAAGAACTCCATCGTATTACCAATACCGAATGAAAAACGAGGACGCTTATGTCCTTGAAATACTTTATCATCTTCCGGTAGATATTCTCCGTCATTATTTACATCCCATATCTTAAAATCACCCGGTTCTTTACCATACTTGGCAGCCTCTTCACGTTCATCCTCTTGCCATACTCCCAAAATTTTATAATCATAAATTTCATCTAAAGCATGTCCAATATACCATCCATTCTGAATATCATCATCTTCTCTCTGTCCTATTACATTTCCATCTTTATCCAGCACATCTACCATTTCCCCATACAGATGGGCAATTTCATTCCGGTTAAGAGAAGCAATGAAAGAAGAAGACCATCTGAAATTCTTATGATCGATATTAACTGAATTTAAAGACAATTCAAAACCCTTATTACGAACTTCTCCCAAATTAGTTGTTACTCCGGAAAAACCAATAATGTCCGGCAAAGAGCGAGTTAACAGCAAATCTTTTGTAGACATATAATAAGCCTCCACTGTTCCATTCAAACGATTACCCAGAATTGCAAAGTCAAAGCCTATATTATATGCTTCAGTCTTCTCCCATTTCAGGTTTTCATTGGGAAGACGAGTGGCATAAATCCCAATAACTGTACTTCCGTTATGCAGATATTTCTCCGAATCCAAATTTGCCAAAGCAGCATAACGTCCGATGCTCCGGTTTCCATTGATACCCCAAGATAAACGAAATTTCAAATTATCAATCCACGAAATCGCTCTCATGAAATTTTCCTCATTCATTCTCCAACCAAATGCAAATGCAGGGAAATTAGCATATGGATTATTAGAACCAAAAGCCGAATAACCATCACGCCGGAAAGAAGCAGTAAACAAATAGCGATCCATTAAATTATAGTTCAGTCTTGCCATCATAGCATTTCCCGTATCCACTGTATCATCACTCCCTACAACCGGATTCGTACCATTTGCAACAGCATGCCAACCAAGTACTTCAGAAGGAGTAAGATTGGAATTCTCTGCTTTATCAGACCAAGTTTCATTTTTTTCAAGATTAAACAAAAGGGTCAAATCAAGCTTATGAATTTTATTGAATGTACGGTTCCATCTCAAAATATTATCAAACATCCAGGAATGAGCACTATTATTACGCCTGACGGCATGCCCCTTATACTTTTCACCAGCCATACTGGTAGATGGATCAAAATAATGATTCTTTTGCCAATTGTTATAGTCCGAATAGCTCATTTCATAAACGAATCCCCATGGCAATGTAATCTTTGCATTCAATGTAGCATTGAATGTCTGAGTCACATTGAAACGATCACGTTGTTCATAGCTTGCAAAAGGATTCGTGCTCATATTATCATCATTAGGATAGAACTTCAAAGAACCGTCTTCTTCATATTTACCCCCCCAGGGACTAGCCTGGATAGCTTCTTCCCAATCAACTTCATCTACACTTTCATTACGAGTGGCATAATGTGCTTGAAAGCCGACCTGAAGCCAATCTGTAACATTTACTTTCAAATTTAAACGCGAACGGATAGTCTTATATTGGTCTCCTACTACAATACCTTGATTATTAATGCTTCCTAATGACCAATAGTAAGAAACTTTATCATTCTTTCCAGAGATACTTACATTGTAATCCTGACGCAAAGCGTTTTGAAAAGAGGCATCATACCAATCCGTTTCCCTACCTGCCAGATAATTATCTATTTCTGTAGTAGAAAAGGCTAAACGATTCAGCCAAATCTCTGCCGGATTTGAATCTGCCGAAGCCCCTGTATACGATAACCAGGTATTCAGATCAACTCCTTGCGGCAAATTGTCCGGATTATGGAAGTATCCCAAAGGACGAGATGGATTACTCCGGATTTTTTCATCCCTTCTCATAACCATATATTCCTGCCCATTAAAAGGACGCTGATTACGAGTCAAATTCTGCATACCTATCTTCATATCAAAATTGATGACAGGCTTTCCTTCATTACCCTGTTTCGTTGATATGACGACCACTCCCGAAGCCGCACGTGATCCGTAAACAGCTGCAGAACTACCATCTTTCAAAATATCAATCGTTTCAATATCACTGGGATTGATATCCACCAAATCGCCATTAAAGATAACTCCGTCCAATACAATCAGAGGAGAATTACTGGCATTAATGGATTTCTCACCACGAATCAGCATAGAACCACCCCCTTTGGCAGAAGTTCCGAACCCTGCAGAAAATCCTGCTACCGTACCACGCAGCATTTCAGCTACACTAGTTACCGACTGCGTCGTATTTTCTGTAGAGATGCGGGTTATTGCTCCTGTGAGATCTTTTTTTCTCATCGTTCCATAACCAACAACAACAACCTCTTCCAATTGAGCGACATCTTCTTCCAATTCCACATTAATCACATTCTTTCCATTAACCGTAACCTCTTTAGACTGATAACCAATAAATGAAAAAACGAGAGTCTCTTTGGAATTTTCCAATGTTAACCGATAATTACCATCAATATCAGTGATAGTACCAGCTATTTTCCCTTTCACTTGCACAGTTGCTCCTATGACGCTTTCGCCATTGGATGTTACTTTTCCGGTAACTACAAAATTTTGCGCATAGGCACCTGTTGACCAACTGATTAAGCTAAAAAACAGGCACAATTTCATAAACAATTTGTGTTTCACATGCATAGTTATTAATATTTAAATGGTTAATACTAAAACCCTGTGGTTATTTTATACTGTATCACATTCTTGTCAGATTCAAAATAAGCGATATCCGCATATCCATTTCTATAGGGAATTCGTTTCTGCTTCCTCTGTATGGTAGCATTTCGAGGTGATATGGCCTGAAAACAAATTTGACCATCACGAGACTGCAATATCACTTTCCCATTTTGAAAATCAATTTTAGTTTCTTCCATACCATCATTTATTAACATGGGGTAACATGCCCGCACCTTCTTTACATTCCCTTTCAGAATATCACGCACAGTAATTCCGGTATGGTCAATATAAACACGTTGTGAAATCTGAGTAACCCCATCAAATCTACCAGTATAGATAACTTCAAATGCAACTCCGCCTACAGATTGTCTAATATTCCTCACATCTATTTCAGGAAGCTTACTACCTCCATATGCAGAAAAACAAGATGTATTTGGAAATAATATGTTAGTATATTCCGCTAAGCGGTGTATTCCCCCCGTAGCATCATGCCATTCAGGTCCAACTGCATACAGTTCTCCACCTAAATCCTGCTTCTTCTTGTTATCCCATTTATGGGGAATTCCATCCGAAGGACCTAACTGTGGGTTTGAATTCTTCAGATGAATTCTGATGAGTCCTGTTGCATTATAACGAGGATCTCCACTGAGTTCATACTCTACATAGTTTCCGCCAGAATTAGCAAAAACCTTATGGAACACGTCTTTCATAACCAAAACATATCCACCGATATCAGCTGGAGACGGAGATTCTTTAATAGAATTATCAGCATATAAATAGGCAACACACATTAGCCAGCATGCCAACAGATTATACTGTGATTGCGCTGAATAACTTTCATACCCATGCATCACTTCGATAGGAAAACGGTTTTTCACAATAAATCCGCTTCCATCTTCTCTTATCCATCTTCCGATGCTCCTAAGTGCTAAATGCGCAGCTCGTTTAAAGGCGCCTGCTTCCTGCTTTTTTCCTAAAGCTGCATATTGTGAAGCGTAAATCTCATAAGTCACGGCTGCCGCTGCTTCATTCCAGATATGTTGAGCACTTCTGCCGCCTGTCGGCACCTCTCCATAAGGCGATTGCATGAAAAGAGAAGTCCATGCTCCCAAACATAATTTGCGGGAATAAAAATCAAAAAACGTTCCGTTATATCCTTCCGCCAAAATAGAAGCCATAAACTGCCTCGTAAACTCATCATACACCATTGGCGGATTAGTCTTATTATCTACATACAAGCCAAAATCAGACATATATTGCTGCTGGTGTTCCAGATGAATATGAAAGAAATCTTTGTGATCGTTGATCCCTTTCTTTAACCGTAAATATTCACCAGCCAAAGCCACAACATTGTGATTATAACAGATTTTCTTACGCTTCAAGTTATCCCGATATAGCACATACGGATCAATTTCAGCCATTTTTTCGTGCCAGACAATCATTTGCGCTTCAGAAACCAATCCTTTATAAAGATCCATCGCCAGCATGATAGGCTGAATAAAGAATTCACCATGGTGATGGGCACACCTGTTCTCATGCATCTCACTCACTGAACAATCCAAAGCCTTTATTCCACTCTTTACCAAAGCATCATCTTTCAAGTATCCCGTTTGAACCAGTAACCCTATAGACAGAGCATAGCAAGGAGTCGAGTATTGCCATTCGATTTTATAGACCGGATCAATAATTGCTCCCGTCACTTTATCCTGACAAGACGCAAATGCACGAACCTGGCATTCTATCAATCTCAAATATTCATTATTATCTAATCCTGATGATTGAAAATCAACTACCTGCTTCTGGTTCTTTAAAAAAGTTTCTACCAATTGCCCTAATTGAGGATTATCTTCCCGAATATTTTGTTCAGCCAATAATATATTATTTATATCTCTTAATGAACCAGCATCTACCTTCGATGCGAATATCAAAAGGCATAAACTGCCCCAAATGATTTTATGTAAAAGCTCCGTTTTCATGGTTTTATAGCTTTATCAAGTTTCACATCTGGATTTCCACACCATATCTTCTTTCCAGTCCATTCGGCATACGAAGTATTCCAAAATTCATCAATAGTAGAAAGCCCCAATGCCGCAAAAGCTGCTGTACACAGATAGAGACTTCCCGTAGATATATATCTTTCAGCAATCTGTGGTTGATGACCTGCAAATCCTAATGTCAGCCATCCATCTGCATCAAAATTCCCCTTAACCGACATATGTTTCTTTATAACAGCTGTCAGAGCACATCTAACCTGTGCCTTTGTAACCGATACCGGCAACAAATCTTTCAATGCAGCTTGGGATAGTACATGAAACGTCCCGAACCTATAAGCTATTGACCGGCCTATCACCGGATAAGCTCCATCCGGAGAAATCATTCTTTCTTGTTGTTCTGCATATCTGGAAAAGCGCTTTTTCTCCAACTGATAAAATTCTTCTTCACCTTTTGCATACTTTTGCATTACTTCCAACACATCCAATAACATAGGATGAATCACATAGCTATTATAATAATCCATATGTAAATCTACCCCATCTCCATACCATCCATCACCTTTATACCATTCCTTGAAACGCATAATAGCATAATTAACAGGTTCCATATTACATTCTCCTGTTAATTCCAGTAAAGTAGCTTCTACCATGGCTGAAAATAATAACCAATTACTCTCTATCGGTTTTATCTTGCGTATCTGCTGCAATGCGTCCAATACATTCTGTCGAGTCTTGTCAGAAAGATTTCCCCAAATTTGTTTAGGGGCACGTAATATCCCCTGGCAGAAGAAAGCAGCGTCCACCAACGGTTGTCGTGTCACCACAAAGTTTAAATAATCAGGAGACTCGGGATTGAAACCATTATCTATGGAGAGAAGCATCAGACGTATATACTTATTTCTCAATCTTCCTTCTTCTGTTTCATCAGGACCAAGTTCCAGCCAGGGAGCCATACCAACTAACAAACGCCCCAAAGCTTCTAAATGAGTAGTACGTGTATTGGGAGGATTCAATGCACCGGATATAGTTTCTACCGGCATATTCTTCTTCAGTTCTCCCTTACTCATATTTTCCAATACCGGGTCCGCTATTTTTGTCAATACAGTAACCCAATAAGCACGATCCTCCAAACCTGATGGATTTTGTGAATAACCACATAAGCTTATTAACAGGAACAATGCACAGGTAAGAATATTCTTTTTCATGATTCTATAGTATATTGATTATGGTTTCATAAATTTATCAATGGGAAACTCTTCCCCGGAAAAGGCTTTAATGCTGGTCCACGGGGAAAGAGGAGCTATCCAGAAAACATCATCTGCCGGCAAACCTAAAGGAAGAAAACCTAAAGAACAGAGATAGACACAAGGAGTTGATAAATAAGAATCACCTAATTCCGGCTGTTCACCACACACTCCAATCGTTAACCAACCATTTTTATCAAAGGTACCCGGCTGTTCAAATAAACGCTTCAGCATGGCAGTCATTGCCCCCCGTACTTGGCCTGCTTTTAAACTTGATGGAAGTTGATGAAATAATGCACTGGCTCCCAGAACTTGAAAAGCTGCCGAACGATAACTTACTGAACGTCCCAATACCGGATAACTCCCATCCGGTGCAATCATGCGTTCCTGAATTTCCGCATATCTGACGAAACGTTTCCACTCTTTGTCTAAAAGTGTCTGATAAGATGAATCATATTTCACTACAACCTTTAAAACCTGTAATAACATAGGATGAATGACATAACTATTGTAATAATCCAAATGAAAATTCTCCCCATCTCCATAAACTCCGTCTCCTTTATACCATTGTTCATGTGATGAAATAGCCTTCTCTATTACTTCAAAATTCCATTCATTACCGAAACTTTTCAATCCACATTCCACCATCGCAGAAAACAATAGCCAATTATTATTTCCCGGCTTCATTGTACGTGTCGATTTCCATTGTTCTATTAAACGTTGTTGAGTCTTATCATCAAGATTTCCCCATAACTGAGTGGGTGCCTGTAACAATCCTTGTATCAAAAAGGCACTATTCACCAAAATCTGCCGTGTAGCTGTACTATTAAAGTAATCATCAGCATGAGGGTCTACAGAATTCTTCAACCCCTTACAGACCATTTTAATATATTTATCACGCAATTTTCCTTCTGCTGTTTTATCCGGTCCCAATTCCAACCATGGTGCTATTCCTGCTATTGTTCGTCCCACCGACTCCATATGTGTAACAAACTCCCTACTACTAGCTTTCGCAGATGAAGAACGTCCAACAGGAATATTCTTTTTTAACTGGTCTTTACTCAAATTACTCAAAACCGGATCTGCTATCTTTAATAGCGTATGTACCCAATATTCTCTATCACTTTGGGGAGCACCTTGCCCTTGTACAGCAGAAATTGCCATAAAAGAAAAAAAAAGAGCTGATGCAAATTTAATCAGTTGATGTGTCATAGCTTTATTTTTAGATTATAACTCGTGGTTGCAAAACTATGGAAAAAAACAAATTTCAAATAAGATAGAAATTCTAATATATATCCATTTCATCCACAAAATCCCTCCTCCACTAAAAAGGACAATATTGCTATTATTTGAACGATTGTATTATCGAATCTAAAAGCGAAGCATTATTTTTGTACCGCAATCAGTAATAAATATACTATGAGAAACGTCATACTGTTAACACTTTACATACTAATAGGAAATATATCCGGTACATCTCTTTATGCAAATAACAGCATAAAATTACATGCATCGCATATATCCATTAATAAAGGAATGCATCAGTCGACAATTCATGCCATGTATCAGGATGAGTTCGGAATGATATGGTTTGGTACCAAAAGAGGATTAGTAAGATATGATGGAACTCAAATGAAATTCATACAAAAACTTTATAATAACATTCCTGATGCAGAAGAGTTGGTACGTTCCATTACGGGAGATCAAAATGGCAATATTTATATAGAGACACGTTCAGGCATTATAGAGTATAACATAAAAAAAGATCATTTCCGTAAAATAACCCCTTATTCACAATGCATGTACTATTCGGACTCTTGCTTATGGATAGGGTATAAAAATACAATCTACCAATGGAAGAACAATATATTAAAACTGCATTTGCAGTTACCAAAGGAATCTTGCATTATAGATTGCATCACTGAAACATCCAAAGGAAATCTGTACATAGGCACCAGAGACAACGGTATATTCCTCATCAGAAGGAATAAAGACACAAAACAGATGTTGGCTAATATCAACCAGATACGCCAATTATACATTGATTCAGAACAAAAGATATGGGTCGCTACCCGAAGGAACGGATTATTCCTCATAGATAGTGATGAAAATATCAAAAATTTTATTTATTCAGAAAACAGCAATAATTGCATATCAAGTGACATTGTACGATCCATATGCGAAGACAATGCAGGTAACTTATGGATTGCCACTTTCAATGGATTAAATAAATATGATAAAAAAGAAAGAAAGTTCCTCCAATATGAGTTTATTAACGAAAATGCCTATACTCTAAATGACGCATCTATCTATTGCTTAATGAAAGATCAGCAAGGAACTATTTGGAGTGGCTCGTTTTATGGTGAAATAAATTGCTTTCACCCGGAGCACAGTACTTTTTCCTATCATTTTGTCACTAAAGATATAATGCCATCCTCCCCATCTAAACATGCAATCTTCGGAAAAACAGTAGAAGATAATGAAGGGAATTTATGGATGGCAACAGAACGAGACGGATTATATTTTTTCAATACACATACCAAAGCTTTGAAAAAGCTGCCGTTCACAGACAACGTGCAAACCTTATATCTGGATAAACAAAAAAACATCCTATGGATCGGAACATTACTTGGCGGACTAAAAAAATATGATCTGCAAAGTCAATCTACTCAGGTATTTCTCAGAAACGTATTACACAATAATAGCATCAGAGAAATTATCCCTTATAATGATTCCCTAATAATAGCTACGCATAACGGTATCAGTATATTTGATACTCATACAAATAAAAGTACTATCCTCTCTTCTGAACAGATAGACTTACAGAGAATGTCTGTGACAACCATCCTATTAGACTCCCAAAAACAACTATGGATTGCTGTTCAGAATCAATTACTTTGCTATAACCTACTCAATAAATCATGGCAGCATATTTGTATTCGTAAATCAGAGAACTGTATAGTCAACAAGATTATTGAGAATCGGAATGGAGATATCTTAATAGGAACCTCCAGACATGGAATATTTCGGAAAAGAAAAGGAGAAGCAGAATTAGAACCTTTTGCCACAGATGCCATCTTGATGAAAGACATTATAGATATGTGTGAAGATAAGTATGGTGGTATTCTTATTGTTACCAATGAAGGACTCATTTATATAGATAATGAAGAAGAAATTACCAATATTGATAAAAACCGATTCTTATCTACTTTCCAGGTAAATAGCAACTGCTTATTTCTGGACCGAAACAATAATGTCTATTTAGGAGGAATCAATATGTTCTGTTCATTCCCTTTAAAGCAAATTTTCAACAAACCAGAACATTATCAAGTAGGTATATCTGAATTCTCCGTCAATGATACTCCTTTGGAGGTAGACTCAGCCGGAAAAACACTTAAGCAATCCATTCTTTACACTAACAGGATTGAATTGCCTTACGATCAGCATGCCATAGGAATCAGAGCATATACCAATAACTATGCCGCCTCTTTTACCTGTGGCATTAAATATAAACTGGAACCTTTTGACAAAGAATGGAAACGCACCAATAGTTTAAATGAAATAAGTTATACCAATTTATCACCAGATAAATACATATTACATATTCAAGGAGATGTAGCCTTGGCCAACGGAGAATTTCCGGAGCGCAAACTCGATATCATAATAAATCCTCCTTTTTATCAGACCCCTCTTGCTTACATATTATATATTCTATTAACCATTCTATTACTATACGAAGCATACCAAGTAATCATCTTACGTTCATCTCTAAAAATAGCAAAGGAACAGAAGCGGAATATGGAACAACTCAATCAAAGCAAACTACGTTTCTTCACTAACATATCTCATGAATTCAAAACACCCTTAACACTTATATCCAATCAAGTCGAACTATTATTACAGAGTAAAAATATTCCTCCAAAGCTAAATTCTAAGTTACTAAATATTTGGAGAAACATCACCAGATTAAATCAACTCATCATAGAGCTGATGGAATTCAGAAAACAAGAACAGGGTTTCACTCCTTTAAAAGTAAACTGTTATAATTTAATAGACATAGTAAATAATGTGGTAGACTCTTTCAAAGAGTATGCACAAACAAGAAAAATAAACCTAACTTTACTTGCCGGACAAGATGATATTTCTTTTTATTTTGATAAGCAGTTAATTGAAAAAGCACTGTTTAATTTGTTATCCAATGCTTTCAAATTTACTCCAGAAAATGGCAGTATTTTCGTACGAGTAAAATATGAAAGCATGAAAGTTTCATTGGAAATCTCAGATACAGGTGTAGGCATTAATACCAGAGAGCTAGAAAATATATTCATCCGGTTTTACCAAACAGATAATACTTGTTTCACTAATAATATCGGAACTGGAATCGGCTTGGCCTACACAAAAAATATAGTAGAAGCCCATAAAGGAGTAATCACAGTTAAAAGTATTAAAGGAAAAGGTAGTTGTTTCACTATACAACTGCCTACTGATATACAATATCCTCCCAGCAATATTCAGGAAAATTTGCCTATCATAGAAGATTACAACCTCAATGCAGTTGGTTTCATCTCCACAGATACACTGGAAGGAGCAGAAGAAGAAAGAAAGGAAAATAGTGAAAAGTATTATAAGCTATTAATTATAGAAGATAACCAGGAGCTCAGGCAACTACTCACAGAAGTATTTTCTGACCTCTACAATGTCGAAACAGCAGAAAATGGTAAAAAAGGATATGAAAAAGCTCTCTCTGTTATACCCGACATCATTATCAGTGATGTTGTTATGCCGGAGATGTCCGGAACAGAGTTATGTCAGAAACTAAAAAACAATATAAAGACTTCTCACATTCCCATCATTTTATTAACATCACAAACAGCTTCTGAATACATTATTGAAGGTCTGAAAATTGGAGCAGACGACTATATCTGCAAGCCTTTCAGCATTAAACAACTGATTGTCAGATGTAATAACTTAATCAATCTACGCAGAACATTACAACAAAAATATGCTAAAGAAAGTAATTCCAGCAGTGAATTAATTGCCACATCTACATTAGATCAGGTTTTATTAGATAAATCTATCGAGTTAATAGAAAATAACCTAGAGAATCCCGTGTTCAGTGTTGATTTCCTGGCACAAGAGCTCTGTATAGGACGTACCAAATACTTCACGAAGATAAAAGCAATCACAGGTATGACACCTAACGAATTTATAATAAACATCAAACTTAAATTAGCTTACCGGAGTATTGAACAACAACCGGATATCTCTATTACAGAACTCGCTATGCAATTGGGATTCAGTTCTACCAGCTATTTCATCAAACGATTTAAAGAATTTTCCGGAATGACACCTAATCAGTACAAGCAAAAGATAAATGAGAATGGCACAGCATAGCAAATTATCCTTCCTCCACCTGCATCGCCACAATCTCCTGTAAAACGCTAACAGCCGTTTCTACATTCTTCACATCTTTTACCAGCATACTGCGACGGGTATTCTGCTCACGCAGATCGCAACGGCGGGTATATTTCATCATATAAGCAATGACTTTACCAAACGCTTGGCTCTGATAGTACGGACTATCCGGATTAGAAACAAAGAACAATGACATACGTCCTCCCTTGAGAAAAACCTTCTCTGCACCAAGCCGTGCAGCAAGGCGGCGTAAAGGTACAATCCGTAGTAGTTCTTCCGTTTCTGACGGGATAGGACCAAACCGGTCTATAAGACGGGTACGGAAATCCTCCACATCTTTATCCAACGTCAGACTATCTAATTCGCGGTAAAGCAACATACGTTCGCTACTACCTGTAACATAAGTGGCAGGAAGCAACAATTCCAGGTCACTCTCTACCTGACATTCATCTACAAATTGCTCTCCACTGATAACGCCACCCTCCGCTTTCAGTTCTTCGGCATAAAGATCTGCAAATTCGTCCGTCTTCAGTTCATGCACAGCTTCCGACAGTATCTTCTGATAGGTTTCATAACCCAGATCGGCAATAAAGCCACTCTGTTCCGCACCGAGCATATTGCCTGCACCACGAATATCAAGATCCTGCATGGCTATGTGAATTCCACTGCCCAAGTCACTGAAATTCTCAATAGCTTGCAGACGACGCCTTGCTTCAGGAGTCAGGGAAGAAAGCGGAGGAGCCAACAAATAGCAGAATGCTTTCTTATTGCTTCGTCCTACACGACCACGCATCTGATGCAAATCACTCAGTCCGAAATTCTGTGCCTGATTGATGATAATGGTATTGGCATTCGGAATATCAATGCCGCTCTCTATAATTGTAGTGGCTATCAGCACATCATAATCATAATTGACAAAGCCGAAAATAATCTTTTCCAATTCGGTCGGCTCCATTTGTCCATGCCCGATGGCTATACGGCAATCCGGAATATGCCGTTCAATCATCGCTTTTAATTCAGGCAAATTAGAAATACGGTTGTTTACAAGAAAGACCTGTCCGTTCCGGCTCATTTCAAAGTTAATAGCATCCACTATAACTTCCTCATTAAAGGTATGCACTTCAGTCTGAATAGGATAACGGTTTGGAGGAGGCGTTTGAATAACGCTCAGGTCACGCGCCCCCATTAATGAGAACTGCAATGTACGCGGAATAGGCGTGGCCGTCATGGTCAAGGTGTCTACATTGACCTTCAACTGGCGCAACTTCTCCTTAACGGATACACCGAACTTCTGTTCTTCATCAATAATCAGCAACCCCAAGTCCTTGAATTGTATGTCCTTACCCAAAATCCGATGTGTACCGATAAGTATATTCACATCACCTGCCGCCAATCCTTTTACGACCGCTTTTGCCTGAGCTGCCGTACGGGCACGACTCAGGTACTCCACCCTACAAGGCAAATCTTTCAAACGCTCTTTAAACGTCTGGAAATGTTGGTAAGCCAACACGGTGGTAGGTACCAGAACCGCTACCTGTTTATTGTCCGCCACAGCTTTAAAAGCAGCACGAACTGCCACTTCTGTTTTACCAAACCCCACGTCTCCACAAACCAGACGGTCCATAGGACGGTTACTTTCCATATCCGCTTTTACATCCGCCGTTGCTTTACTTTGGTCTGGTGTATCTTCGTAAATAAAAGATGCTTCCAGTTCCCGTTGCAAGAAACTATCCACACTGAACTGAAAACCTTTTTCCTCACGACGTTGAGAATACAATTTTATGAGGTCACGTGCAATATCCTTAATTTTGGTCTTAGTACGCTCTTTAAGTTTCTCCCAGGCTCCCGTACCCAATTTATTCAAACGGGGAGCCTCACCATCTTTTCCTTTATACTTTGAAACTTTATGTAATGAATGGATAGAAACAAAAACGACATCTTCATTCTGATAAACCAGTTTCATCACTTCCTGCGTTGTATCACCGTTAGGAATACGCACCAATCCGGAAAAGCGCCCCACACCATGATCGGTATGTACCACGTAATCTCCCGGTGTAAACTGATTCAACTCTTTCAGACTCAGAGCAACCTTGCCACTACGTGCTTTATCACTTTTGAGATTATATTTATGAAAACGGTCGAATAACTGATGATCCGTAAAAATGCAAAGCCGCAAGGCATTATCGGCAAAACCTTCATGCAACGTGCGCTCTACAGCTGTAAAAGCAATCTCTTCTCCCCTGTCTTCAAAAATGGCACGAATACGGTCAGTCTGCTTCATGCTGTCACTACAAATGTAAAGCGTATACCCTTTCTCCATATACTCTTTGAAGCTTTCGGCCACCATATCAAAGTTTTTATGGAATATAGGCTGGGCAGACGTATCGAATGTCACCGTAGCATCCGGAGTTCCAGTTGGTTTGTTACCGAACTCCATACGGCAAAAGTCCAATGCACGAAGCGTAAACTCACTTCCATCAATCAGCTTTCCATCCAAAGTAATACAACCACTTTCTTCCGCTTCGCGGGCTGCAATCGCTTGTGGGGTAAGTGTTTCATCGTGTACAGTCTGGATACGTTCACGCAGCCAAAGCAGATCACGCATTGCCAATACAGTATTCGCCGAGAGAAAATCCAGGAAGGAAACCATACCGCTTGCATCCCCCTGTTCCAAACTACGGCTCAAATCCGGCACGATAACAATACTGTCTTTCTTTTCTTTAGAAAGTTGCGTTTCTACTTCAAACGTACGGATACTTTCTACTTCATCACCAAAAAAGTCTATACGATATGGAAATTCGGAAGAGAAAGAAAATACATCGATGATACTACCACGTACAGCATACTGTCCCGGCTCATAGACATAGTCCACATACTCAAAACCATAGCTACGCAAGACTTCCGTAATAAAATTCGTATCCACATTTTCCCCTGTATGCAATTTCAGAGTTTTATCTCCCAGTTCCTTCCGGGAAACCACCTTTTCTGCCAAAGCATCGGGATAAGTCACAACACAAAGTCCTTTCTCCCCTTTTTGTAAGCGGCTCAACACTTCTGTACGCAGAATTTCATTGGCCGCATCTTTCTGTCCGTATTTTATTGCCCTACGAAATGAAGAAGGAAAGAACAAAACTTTCTCAGTCCCCAATACTTGTGTTAAATCATGGTAAAAATATCCCGCCTCTTCCAGATCGCCCAGAATAAAAACAAAAGGAAACTCTCCGCGTTGCACCAGCACGGACGAAAATAATGAAGCGGCAGAGGCACACAGCCCCCCGCAAAAAAGGGTGCGGACAGACGGATTCTTCAGCAGGCCACTTATAGCTTCCACATTGGGGTGAGTGGCATATCGTTGTTGTAGCTCGGTAATTGTCATCATAACGGGCGCGAAATTACTAAATAATCCTTAGATTTATTCGTATGTGGCAGAAAACACTTAACTTTGTTCCAAATTAGAACCCCCTTTTATGAATATGCAGACATCGGACAGCATCGTTATCATTCCCACATACAACGAACGGGAAAACATCGAGAACATTATCCGCGCCGTTTTCGCCTTGGAAAAAGTATTCCATATCCTTATCATTGAAGATGGCTCGCCTGACGGCACCGCCAGCATCGTCAAAACGTTGCAGCAAGAGTTTCCCGAACGCTTATTCATGATAGAGCGGAAAGGAAAATTAGGATTAGGTACCGCCTACATTGCCGGGTTCAAATGGTCTCTGGAACATAATTACGAATACATCTTCGAAATGGATGCTGATTTCAGCCACAATCCGGCCGACCTTCCCCGTCTATATAAAGCTTGTGCCGAAGAAGGTGCCGATGTTGCTATCGGTTCGCGGTATATCAGCGGAGTCAATGTGGTAAATTGGCCCATGGGACGCGTGTTGATGTCTTATTTTGCCTCCAAGTATGTGCGCCTTATTACGGGTATCCCTGTACAAGATACAACTGCCGGGTTCAAATGCTACCGCCGCAGGGTTCTGGAAACGATTGATCTCGACGGTATCCGTTTCAAAGGTTATGCTTTCCAGATTGAAATGAAATTCACTGCCTATAAATGCGGCTTCAAGATAGTAGAAGTCCCGGTTATCTTTATCAACCGTGAACTGGGTACTTCAAAGATGAACAGTAGTATCTTTGGAGAAGCTGTCTTCGGGGTTATCAAATTGAAAGTACATAGCTGGTTCCACAAGTACCCGAAAGCTGTGAAAAACGGTTAGTGATTAACGAAAAATGATTAATAGAAGATGAAAAGAACTCTGATACATAACGCTACAATAGTTAACGAGGGACGTTCCGTGCAAGGTTCCGTAGTAATTGAAAACGGAAAGATTGCCGAGGTATTGACTTATGGCAAAGAACTGTCCGCCCCTTGTGATGAAACAATAGATGCCACCGGCTGCTGTCTGCTTCCGGGTATCATTGACGACCATGTACATTTCCGTGATCCGGGACTGACCCATAAAGCGGATATCTTTACCGAAAGCCGTGCAGCTGCTGCCGGTGGTGTCACTTCCATCATGGACATGCCGAACACACAGCCATTGACTACCACTCTCGATGCACTTGAACAGAAATTCGATCTTCTGAATGAGAAGTGTATTGTCAACCATTCCTGCTACTTCGGTGCCACCAATAATAATTACACTGAGTTCAGCAAGCTGGACAAGCATCGGGTATGCGGCATCAAACTCTTTATGGGTTCCAGCACCGGTAATATGTTGGTAGACAAAAGTAACAGTCTGCTGAACATTTTCAACGGAACAGATATGCTGATCGCAACTCATTGTGAGAGCCAGGAAATTATCAAAAAGAATACTGAATATTACAAAGAAATGTTCAGTAACGCACCGGAAATCCCAATCAGTAAACATCCTAACATACGTTCTGCAGCAGCGTGTTATTCCTCATCGCAACTTGCTATACGTATGGCAAGTTTGGCCGGTGCACGCTTGCATGTGCTGCATGTTTCTACTGCAAAAGAATTGCAACTGTTCAGCGATGCTCCATTGGAAGATAAACATATTACAGCCGAAGCCTGCATTGCACATCTGCTATACCGCCAACAGGATTATAAAGAACTGGGAACCCGCATCAAATGTAATCCTTCCATTAAGAAACAAGCTGACCGCGATGCCTTACGGAATGCAGTCAACACCGGAGTTATCGATGTCATTGCTACCGACCATGCACCCCACCTGCTCAGTGAGAAAGAAGGTGGTGCCCTGAAAGCAATGTCGGGTATGCCAATGATTCAATTCTCCTTGGTCAGTATGCTTGAACTGGCGGAGAAAGGCATTTTTTCTATCGAAACCATTGTTGAGAAGATGTGTCATGCCCCTGCCCAGATATATGGTATCTGCAATCGCGGTTATATTCGCGAAGGCTATCAGGCCGACCTCGTACTTGTCAGTCATGGCGAACGTTGGGAAGTCAATACTGAGAATATACTCAGCAAATGCGGCTGGAGTCCGCTCGAAGGTAATTCTTTCCGTTGGAAAGTAGAAAAGACATTTGCGAACGGACATCTGATATATAGTGACGGTCAAGTAGATGATACTTACCGCGGTGAAGAACTGAGATTCGATTATTAATACTAAAATTTAGCGATGAATAATTCAGTGGATAAGGTATTGACGTATACCATTCACGAGGTTGCTCCATATATCAACTGGATATATTTCTTTCACGCATGGGGTTTCCAACCCCGTTATGCAGCCATTGCCGATATTCACGGATGCGACTCCTGCCGTGCCTACTGGCTCACCACCTTTCCTGAAGAGGAACGTGCCAAAGCGGCTGAAGCCATGCAGCTATTTAAGGAAGCGAACCGGATGCTGAACCAACTGGATGAAAATTACCATGTCCACACCATTTTCCGTCTATGTGAAGCCAATGCCGATGGAGATAACCTGATACTGGATGGAAAGCTTTTTCCTTTACTCCGCCAGCAGATCCCACATCCCGATGGTAGTCCCTTTCTTTGTCTTAGCGACTTTGTCCGTCCGCTATCTTCAGGTATTCCTGATACGGTAGGTATTTTCGCTGCATCGTGTGACGGAGAAGTGGAACTTCTATATGAAAACGATCCCTACAAACGCATGTTGGTGCAGACACTTGCCGACCGGCTTGCCGAAGCAGCAACAGAGAAGATGCATGAATACGTACGCAAGGTTGCCTGGGGATATGCTAAAGATGAGAACCTTTCTATTCCGGATTTGTTGAGAGAAAAGTTCCAGGGCATACGACCTGCCGTAGGCTACCCCTCCCTGCCCGACCAGTCTGTCAATTTCCTATTGAACGACTTGCTTCATATGGAGCAAATAGGTATTACTCTGACTGAAAATGGAGCTATGCGTCCGCATGCCACAGTCTGTGGACTGATATTGGCACATCCGGCTGCACGCTATTTCGCTGTTGGCAAGATAGGTAATGACCAACTGGAAGATTATGCACGACGCAAGAAGATGTCCGTAGAGGAAATCAGAAAATTTTTGGCTGCAAACCTGTGATTATCCGACTCCCTTTGCGACTAACAGTACAAAAGCAATTCAAGAAGCAAGAAAAAGACGATGGAGAATGTAGAACAAGAGTTCCTGTCCGTAATACGGGAGTATGAACGTGTCATATACAAAGTGTGCTATTTGTATACTACGCCGAATGCTACCCTGAACGATCTATACCAGGACGTTGTGCTCAATCTGTGGAGGGCCTATCCCAAGTTCCGACGGGAGTGTAAAGTCTCCACATGGATTTACCGCATCGCTTTAAATACTTGCATCAGCTTTATCCGTAAAGAAAAGAACATCCCCGAAATCGTGACCTTGAGTCAAGATTCCGACCGGATGGAAGAATTGGACGAGACACAAAACATGTTAAAGCAACTCTATCGGATGATCAACCGACTGGGACAACTGGAAAAATCCATAATTCTGCTTTACCTGGAAGAAAAAAGCTACGAGGAAATTGCTGAAATTACCGGTCTGACAATAACAAACGTCGCTACCAAAATCAGCCGGATTAAGGACAAACTTAGAAAAATGAACAAGGAGGAATAATATGGAACTGGATGAACTGAAGAAATCTTGGAACGCGCTGGACGAGCAATTGAAGAAAGAGCCGATTGCCGACGAAAAGCAGATTGCAGGCATGATTGCCGAATACAAGGCAAACGCACGCAAAAGCATAGGGCGTCTTACGGGTTGGCAGCGCTTCTCCATAGGCATCGGAGTAGTAGGGCTTGCTCTCCTTCTGGTTATTTGGTTATTGCCATCCATTTTTCAAATCACCGAAGAATGGCAACCTAAGATTAATACACTCGTAATCTTTGTTGGAATCAGTATTCTGATAGGTATCTGGTGGGATCATAAAAACTATCGCTGGATAAGGAACACAAGGATTGACGAAATGCCCGTAGCTATTGTCAGTAAGCGTATGGCCAGTTTCCGTCGATGGACAAGGTATGAGATTATCGCCATTACCGTATGGGTAATTATATTCAATGTTCTTAATTATTGGGTGATGGGATATTATAAGGCATCCTTTGGCGTCCAGGCTACCTTGATCGCATTCTTTGTGCTCTGCGACGTTGCCATCATTTACCTGTTATACAAGAAAGTAGCTTATAAACATCTTAACGATATCAAGAAGAATATAGAAGAATTAGAAGATATATGCACAGAATAACCTTACTCCTTATCCTTTTTCTACTGATTCCTGATGCGTACATCTATTTTATGTACATTATCCGGAAAACCAAAAACATCTGGTTACGTATTGCCCACTGGATACCCACCCTCTTATTAATTGCAGGTTACTTTCTGTTGATGCAAGGCATAGGTGAAAATGCAATGGCACACCATGCCCAGGCCATTGGAAGGCTGGCTATTGCTATTTTCCTGTTTGCCATACCCAAAACGATATTTATGATATGCTCGCTGGTGGGATTACCTTTCCATTATCTACTGCGCTGGCCCCGTTCGCCATTTACAGCTGTAGGATTGGTGCTGGGAGTAGTCAGTTTCTTCAATATCCTTTATGGCACACTGGTAGGCATCAGTAAGTTTGAAGTAAAAGAAATAGAGTTCCATCACCCGAACCTGCCCAAAGCATTCGATGGATACCGCATCGTACAGTTATCGGATATACATATCGGCAGCTGGATAGAGAATGAAAAGCCTGTCCATGAACTGGTAAAATTGGTCAATGAACAAGAACCAGATTTAATTGTGTTCACCGGTGACTTGGTGAATCAACGAAGCTGTGAGCTGGAAGGTTTTCAAAATATTCTGTCGCAACTGCATGCCAAAGATGGAGTATATTCTATTCTGGGTAACCATGACTACGGAAGTTACTACCGTTGGAAAGACCTGAAAGAACAGGTGAATAACCTCGACAACCTGGTGCATATGGAAAAGGCAATGGGATGGAAACTACTGAATAATGAACATACTACATTATACCATCAGGGAGATAGTATAGCCCTTATTGGTGTGGAAAATGATGGAGAACCACCCTTTTCCCAATTTGCCGACTTAAAGAAGGCTGCTGAAGGAACAGACGGTATGTTTCGTGTTTTGTTGAGCCACAATCCTACCCATTGGCGGCGGGAAGTATTGCCGAACACAGACATTGAGCTAATGCTTGCCGGACATACTCATGCAATGCAGGCCATTATGTTCGGCCATTCACTCGCGTCACTGATTT
Organism: Bacteroides sp. AF39-11AC; assembly: GCF_003474285.1. NCBI lineage: Bacteria > Pseudomonadati > Bacteroidota > Bacteroidia > Bacteroidales > Bacteroidaceae > Bacteroides > Bacteroides sp. AF39-11AC. The sequence continues at coordinate 151,052 of NZ_QROH01000003.1, forward strand.
ATCCCGAATGGGGAGGAATGTATACAGAAGGTGACCGGGGACTATACGTCAATATAGGTATCGGTTATGTCGGATTGCCATTCCGCTTTGGAGCATGGCCCGAAATTACGGTGCTGACGTTGCGTAACTAATACATAATAAGATTTTCATTCATACCCAACAAAACGTTGCTTACCTTCTTCAATATAGAAGACTTGTTCTTCTTTGCCCCGAGTAAGATTACGCAACCACAATAAAGCTCCATCCGGTATATTCGTATAAATCAATTCATAGGTAGTAGCTGTCTGTTTGCCAAGTGATTTCCAGCCCATCACACCATCTTGATAAAAAAGTTCATAGCTATTACCGGGCGTAATAAAATTATCGTCATTACGGGGAACAAACAATATTTTCCTGATCCAAGTAGGATTTTGTAAATCAAACGTTACTGTGCCATTTGCTTCCTCAGAAAAGAAAAATGTAAGCCAGTCACCATCATTCGCTTTATCCATAGCATGTGCAGGATTGCCATCAACAGGAGGACAACTTAATATAGCCTTCGAAGAAATTGCCACATCATCATGAAGATTCTCATAAAAAGCCAACTCTGCAACCTCCGCACGCCAACCATCACGGGGAACAAAACGTACATAACGGTAAGGGCGTGAAGGATGAGATGGATAAAAGTTCACATTCACCCGCGGTGTATCCGTAATACAATACAAAATTTCCTTATTGCGGAAATTGACATCATTGCTTCCTTCTATTTTAGAACCGGTCATCCACGACATATACTCAAGAATATGATTCTGCAATGGATACTTTCGTTTAATAGACAGAGAAACATTCTTGTCCATATCCGGGACAAAAGTCCGTACCGTATCATCCTTTATCATAAACGGATAACCGCATGGTTGGAAAAGTCCTTTCTCATTGCACAAAGGCTGATAGATGACCTCCGGCTCAATATTCCTCACAATAGCCTGATCACCATCCCGTAAAGCTACGTCCACCGGAACATAACCGAACGGTGTAAAAATTCCTAAAGCCACAAATCTACCTTTAACCTTCCCGTCTATCCCGACTGGATACTCATTGCTCCCGAAATATTCCTCTGTCACATCTTTCAATAAAGGGTTCCGAACCACCGGAGGAGTATTATTATCCTTATATACTCCCTGATATTTTTCCTCTTGAACTCCATACTGCATACGATAAACCTTTCCCTTTTTACGCCCATCAGTCATCCCGACTGCCAGATCCCGGGAATCCATGTACCAAAAGGAAAGGGGTTTTCCATCCGTGTTTTTAAGTATATTCCAGACATGTGAATTTTGATTGGAAGGAGAATACAGATATTCATCTATCCCCACAGGAAAACCCAACGACCGGAATATATATACTGTATGATCCGTCGTCTCCTTACAAGTGCCCAACCTGTATTTCAACAGATATTTAGCACCCAAATGCGGTAAATCAAAATCTGAATTAGGAGAAAAAGGGGTTTCATACTTCAAGTATTTATTCAAAGCATCGGCAGCTTCGAGGATATTCTCCCCCTGATAAAGAGAATCCAGTATAGGATGGTAATGATCATAATAAGCCTTCCGCCAACTTTCCAAAGGTTCATCACCCACACGATATGGTAATATCCATTCACAAAAATCATCAAACGAATAGTATTTGGCCCAAGGCACCCTATTCCAAGTTTCGAAGGCCACGTCTATATTCTCTATTAAAAGAGCTGCTGTCATTCGCTGCACATCCTGCAACATAGGCAATGATTTATAATTAAAAGACTTCCACTTTCTTTTTCTTTCACTATCCGGAATATAACCATCTCCCAATGGAGCAGTACCCAGTACCGCCTTCACACTGTCCAGCCGCGCATCCTCATAACCATAATGGTAAGGCATATTCTCAATCAAAAAGCATGCTGCTTTATACTTAAGACTATCATCTTTATAGTATTGGAGTACCTTTTCCAACTCTGTTCTATTTTCACCGGCCAAGGTCAAAGCCCGTTCCAAGCGATCTTGGGTATCCATACATGAAAAGAGAAATAAAGCCACAACTATCAGAAAAAAGTTCCTATGCATAATTCTGTCATTATTTAGATAATAATATAGAGGTTTCAATCGATATAAAAGTCTCAATGCCGCCGTATATATTCATCAAAACTATCTGTACCCGATAAAGACAACTTTATCTTGATACGCTGCTTTGCTTTCAGTACAGACTTCGGAGTAATATTAAAAAGAAGAGAAATAGCCTTATTGGTTAACCGGGCACGCACCAGATAGCACAACTTCAATTCTTGCTGGCTCAGATGGTTTGTCTCCAGATCAGCCGGAAGCCAATCATCACCATAAAGCAAATCAATCACTGCAAATAAATTCTGCCATTCGTATTCATTCCTTATAATTCCATAGGCAGGAGTCAGATGTAGCTTGAGTAGTTGACTCAAAGCCAACATACGCGAAGAAGAACCGGACAAAGCGGAAAAGTCTTCAAAACGTTTTAATTCTTTAGTCAGTTGTTTATTTCTGAACAACAGGCAAGAGCACCAGTTATCGTTATATGTATCCATAGCTTATCTCATTTTTATTATTTCACTTTTATCTTTTCTAATATCTCCCTGACTTCACTACGCATTTCATCTATGGCAGTTGAGTGCACCTTAGGTTCTTTAGTCAGTACGCTGTCTGCCACTTCTTTCAGCTTGTCGGGTTTATAAAAATCCGGTTCTGCATAAAGTTTAGCTAATAGATAATAGGGGTAAATCCTACTTGGCAAGCGATGAACAGCCCGATAAAAAGATAGTTCTGCTTGTTCATAACAATGCAACTCCTGACTGTTTTTACCCATGACGTTCAGTATCATGGGATCAACGCTATGTTGACAAGCCTCTTTTAAATATTTATTGGACTCACTGTACAGAAACGACTTATGCAAACTGTGACCATACTCAAACAGAAATACCCCTCGGTCTTTCAATATTGGATAGAGTTTCCCATAAGCCTCATTGGCAGCTTTATATGCACCCGAATGATAAAACATCCGCGCATACGTCCACTTTTGGCAGGCATTCTCCGTCTGTTGCCACTTTTCCATACAACCACTTGCCCACACAATAAGACAGATACATAAAACAAGAGGTTTACCTATAATATCTCCTACTCCACAAGCAAGAAGCAGACCTAGACCAGCCACCACAAATGCCGGGAAATGCATTGGATAAGAAGAGAAAGAGAAAACAAGTAAAGACAAGATAGCGCCGCAAATGCCATAGCGCCCACGCTTTACTCCCATCCATAAACATATTCCAATGATTACCAAAACCACGACACAAACTATAATCCCTTCCATCAGTGCCAGTGACAGATATTCATTAAACGCATACTCCGGACTACCCGCTACTCGTTCTTCCCATTTAGCGTAATTCCCTTGTGCAAAATAATTTTCCTGTGCCTCTCCATAAGCAGAGACAAATCCCTTATCACTGCCCCAAGGATGGTTCATTATCGCCTGACAGGTTATTTTCCACATAAACAAACGTCCCAATGCAGAATCAGGTTTCAGAATAAAGGCTCCGCCCCCTCCTAATGCCACTATAAAAAGTACTCCCATGCTCCATAAAACATAACGTTTCCTATACCTTTTCCACAAAATACGCCATTTCCGCCTATCACGATGCATATACGACACCCAGCCGCATCCCATAACCGCTGCAATCCAAGCAGAGCGGCTCATTGTAGCAGGTAGTACACAAAGTATAAGGATACCAATTATGGCAGCAATCCCTCTCTTCAAATTGCGAATCACTGTTTTTTCTTTATAAGTGCATAAGTACAAATGCAGGCAGAGCGGCAACACCATTGCCAGATACCCCGCATACGGTCCCGGATTGAAAAAAGAGCCCGTAAGTGCATAGCGGGAATGACCGGAAGCAGCAAAACCATACAGCTGACGCAATCCCCAAATAGCCTCAACAGCACCGCAGAATAAAATCCCCCATGAAACATAAACGGAAAAACCAGAAAACCATAATACATGTTTTCGGCTATCCTTTACCATCAACTGTAACAAGACTGCAATAAGAATACAGCTGCCCGAAAGCAATAGTGCTTTTCCCAACCATACCCACTGCCCCACATTCTCTTCAGCCGGAAGTTCGGGCGTGGTTATACATACTACACTCAATAACAAAACAAGTGCTATAAAAAAAAATGTTTTATTTACAATATCCACTACTAACAACATAAAATACTAATCCATATAATATTTCATCAAAATAGAATGCAAATATTCATCAGTCAATTGTGGATCCTCTTTTTGTGGAATAAACATATTATTTATTCTTTTACTTAAAGTAGAATAGACAAATAGATATGGCATTCCAATATCAACCAATACAGAATCTAAAGCTTCATCAATATTATAGATGCCAAATGGAATCCTATTTATTTTCTTAAATCTTCTCATATAGCCAAAATTCTGTGAAGTAGTAAGCAACACTATATTTTGTAATCCTATAGAATCTTTATAAACATTCAACCGCTTCACTATACTATCAACACAAACTTCACAATGCATTTCTGAGTAACGTAATATCAAGGTATTATCCGAAATAACTTCAGATATTTTTTTCTTATTTTCCCCAATGTCCACCACGTTAAAATCTGCACTCATTTTGGTACCACTCAAAATGACCTCGTTAAATCTATATTCCTTCAATGCTTCTATCCGTCCAATCTGAGTATTATATTTTTGCTTTAATTCATTAAGAAATAGTCGAAACTCACACATTTTTTGTGATTGCATATAACTATAAAAGGTACTAAAAACTAAAAATATAGTGAATAAGCCAAACAATATATATTCAATCTTTTTCATATTCTACTTATTTTTAAAATGACATTTAAATAATACAGGATTAGCATCTTCATTTAAAGAGGCAACTATCGCATCCATTTTATTTTTAAAATGTTCATTCGTACTTTTTGCCCGCGTTAACTTCCAATTAGATGATAATACAGCTGCATACTGAATAAAATAAAGTTGATTATCAGTAGTAGTATAAAAGTCACTAAAAATTAATTCACTAAGTGAACCTATTTTCAACCATTGCCCAACACGGATATTGGAATTTTGTTTATTGTATACAAAATATTTAAAGCCATTATCAATATAATAGCCCAGCATATAATTTTGAGAATTTTGCATAAACTCCCATCCTTTCAGATATTTATTTTCATGAACATACCTATAGATATTTTCCTTACTAACATTCACTTCACTTGGAAGATTCCTTGAAGTATAATGTATTACATAAGAAGGAAACACTGTTTCTTTATTCAACGTATAGACAGTATCATTCAATGGATAAATAAGCATAGCTGTGCTATCACTTTTACTTGCATATCTCTTTAAACCATAACTAGATTTATCAATTCCGTCTTCTCCAAAAGGTACTTCCAAAGAAAGCACTTCAGAGGTATTTAAATTGAATCGAAAAAGATTATAATCTCCGTATTTCGAGTGTGAATAATTAGAAATAAAATAAGCTATCTCATCAAATGATACTACTTCCAAATGAAGCATATCATATGAGATTTCTCTAAATGCATTACTATATAAATCATAAACAATGTATTTATTGCGAGAACGATCTTGAACAACAACAGAATCTCCTTTTAATGTAAAATCACCCAAAAAAGAGTATTCACCAGGTCCTTGTCCTTGTTTTCCAATACTTTTCAAATACTTTCCTTCGGAAGTAAATACAAAAATCTTTGCATTCGCTTTATCAGAGACCAATATCTTATCTTTATAAAACTCAATTCGAACAATTTGGGATATCAAACATTCTTCTTTCATTTCCAAAGGAATCACTTCTACCGAATCATCCAGGATCTCTGATAAGTCCAGAAAAGTTTCAAATTTATCAGGGTCAATTAAAATTTCTCTTATCTCATTAGTATGAGCGACTTTTTGGGTCCCTGTGTAGCACCCACAAAAAGTATAAACAATTAAAAGCAAAAGCAAATATTTCATAGTAATATTCAAATTTAAGAAGTGGGGCTGTTCTTTATTCAGCCCCATTCCTATTAATAATATCTAGTGCAATCGTACGGAGTACAATCTCCTATTGAACCAGCACAATAACCACTTTCTCCTGGATATGGAACCTCCTGAATTACAGGATTGCCATCCGAATCATATCCCATTATCGTTTTTTCTATTATTGTACATCCATATTGATAAAGAGGACCCAGATTACTGCCATGAGATTCATCAAAAGCCAATGCTTCTATTTTTAGAGAAGACAAACCTATAATTTCATTCCTATTGTACAAATTAAAAAACACATTAACAGCTGCAACAACAGCAATAATACCAACAAGTACTTTTTTCATAATTTTCTCTTTAATATTAACAAATTTATTATTCATCCTCTATTTTCGGAAAGGACTTCCGCAGAATGAACAAATATATTACTTGCTCATCCGAAATATATTACTTTTTCATTCGATAACACCTCCTTTACTTTATCATTCTATCTTTTTAAATATCCTGTTCCACCTTATTTTATCCGTATTTCTATCTACAGACTTCCATATCCTGACAGCCTTCCCTACAATAAAAGATTCGGGCAACAAGCCCCAATAGCGGGAATCCTGAGAGTTCATCACCTTATCACCTGCCACAAAATAATAATTCTCCTTGAAACGGTATGTGTGTATTACACTATCGTTCAACAAAGCCGTATCTCCACGTAACAAAAGTTTCTTTTTTTGTTCCCATTCTATTACATTCCGATACAAGGCAACATGCTTGGAAGTCATCTCTATCACATCACCTTTTGCCGGAAGATATAAAGGACCAAAATTCATTATATCCCAATCCACAATATCACTATAAGGATAACCCCTCATCACAATTCCACAGTCCACTTCCCGGCCACGCTCAATAATCCGCATCAAATCATCCTGTGACTTCACATTGCCCAATTCTGAGGTATAGCCATGTACTTTATAATGCCCCCTACTTATTTCAAATGTATCACCGGGCAAAGCAACACAACGCTTCACATAATATTTCATTACCCTAAATGCGACACTGTCCCAACGTTGTTCCAAGTAGGGGAAATTGAAAACCAACACATCATTTCTTTTCACCTTGCCTAATCCGGGTAAACGGTATATGTCTACTTCCTTGTCTCCCAAAGCATCCCATACATTGAACAGACGCCCTCCCATCACGCATTTATTCACCAGAATATTGTCTCCGGCAAGTAGGGCAGGCTCCATCGAATCAGAAGGAATCTTGAATGTAACAATACAGGTCACTTGAAGCAATATCCAAATCAATGCCAATCCCCCAAATAGCAGTATCAGGTTCAGTGCCTGATCCAGATACCAACCTAAGTTCTTTTTCTTATGGGGTTTATTCTTCGTCATTTTCACTCTGTTCGTTTACCGGTTCTTGCAAAAAGATTATTCAGCTTCTCCCTTTACCCTCAGTTGCAACGGTGAAGATGTTGCATTACAATATACGGTAATGGATTTATCAAACCGTTCGGGATGCTCTGCTTTATAAGTGACATTCAATGATACAGAAGCGCCCGGACGCGTAGGTTCCTTTGAATAAGCCACTTCAGTACAGCCACATGAAGTCGTTACATCATATATCATCAAAAGTTCCTTTCCTGTATTCGTCAGTATAAATTTTGCATGCTGTTCCTTATGCCAATCAAAATGATCCAAAAACATGGTGGTTTTATCAACACTCACTTCTGTTTGAATGATGTTCTTCTTATTGTTAGGCTGCACTTTATCACCTTGAATGATCTTCAGATAAAGTTCTTTCACTTTAGAGCTATGAATGGGATTGCCGATGGCAAGTACCCTATTATCCCTATCCAATAGAAATGTTTGAAACATCATATTTGCAGGGAAATGGTTTAACTTATTGAAGGAATCTTTTTCATCAATGCAAATAGGATAATTAAAAGTATTACGATAAACAATAAAATTCAGTTCTGACTTATTCTTCGGATAAAAGTAAAACAGAAAAGGAATTTTCTTGGGACTAATTGTATCCAATTCCAGAATAAACTCTTTCCAACGTGACAATTGCAGTTTACAACTCATACAGCCCGTAGAATCCACATAAGTTACAATTTTGTAGTCTACATCATTTTTGGCATGCTCTACGGTATCCCTTTCCAATATAGTAAAGACAGAACCAGTCGGAAAAAGAATTTCTTTACCTTCCCACTCCTTCACCAATGAAATGATTTCGTTCTTATTACTATTTTGACAAGAACTAAATAGAATAAGAATAACCATGTATGCACTAAAAGAAATTTTCATAATCTTAAAACGATTCGCAATTTCAGCGTTTATTATTAGCAATGAATTTCAATATTAAGCAAATGCGACAGACACTTTTCACCTATAAATATTTCAGCACTTCATCCATATTAATGGATTCAATATTGCAATCCAAATCCAATAAATACATCTTTTCATCTGTAAAAGCAATGCTCCTAATTTTATATGGAGTTGTAAACTTGACTAAAGGATTACCCGATTTATCAAATACTAATATCGTGGTAGGAACTAAGGCAGAAGATCCATTCAAATCTAATTCCGCTTTTGGTTTCCCTGAATAAGTTGCAAATAGATAATCTTTATAGGATTTTAGAGCAAGGAAACCATCCAAATGTTTGTTTTTATTAAAAGATATTCTATCTCCTGAAGTCAGAAGAACGGGAGGAACGAACATCTTTTCAAACTTCACTATAGGTTTTCTGTTAGATATTTCATAAGCCGCCATATAAGTGAAATTATTACTTGCATAATAAACCGTATTGCCATCTACCAGCAAATCACCTGTAAATGTTATAATATTAGAGCCTGTATATTCGACAGGTATTTTTCCAAAAGTAGTAATTGTATCCAAATTTTCATCTAACAGTACAAACAAATGATCTTTACCTATTAATCGGCCTCCCACAGATAAACCGTTATCTAAACGATGCACAGCATAACAAAATTCAGAACCATTTTGGGGACGAACATCTTCTATACATTTATATTTCAGGCTATCACCTGAAAGGGAAAACAAATAAGTCATCTTCCTCACAGTTGATGCTTCGTAGATGAAAAGAGTATCTTTGCTGCGCCCCATATAGCCAGCATTTATACACTCTCCAAATCCATTTCCTTTCGTCAGGAACTGCGCAATTTCTGATGCATCCGACTCCCTTAAAACAACTGCACCGGAAGACGGGTCTCCATTAAACAGGAAAAACATAGAATCGACCATAACAAACGGAAAAGCTCCTCTTGCTATGATTTCCGAATGATTAACTCTTTCGGTTTTCAACTCAACCGATGCCATTGATAGGACATCAATGTTCTTGCTATGTCGATTAGAACAAGAACAAACGAATAAAAACAGTAGGATCAAATTGACACTTTTTCTCATGGCAGTAGTTTAACTATAAATGGGAGAGATGAATACATTATATCATACAAATATTGCATTTATCTCCTTTCCATGTAATTAATAAGTTAAAATTGTCTCATAACTAACACCAGGGTCCAAAAAACACCATGTATATTTATTCTCATTTCTTATATCAATAATAACCGGATATACGTTTATTTCCTCCTTTTGAGAAGCATATATGCATTCTGAATCTATCAGAACGTTTTTTTGATTTATCATATTACCCAATCTTAATCGCAGACTTTTCTCTGAAGATATTTTAGTAAAGACAAATAATATATCTTGCGCTTTATTCTCACGAAAAAAATGTTCTGCTTCCGAAATACAGCCTCCACATCCTACATTTGGAATAACAACTACATGAGAATATTCTGTAAGATTTACATCATTCTTTTTCAAAGTTGTAACAACGGTTTCCGCATATTCTTTCTCTTCTGTAGAGCAATTGCATAGTATTATACTCATTATAAATAATAAACACACAAAACTTCTATTTTTCATAATCTCCCAAAACAAAGGTTTTAAACCGTAATTCATCATCATTATCAGCCTCTATTTGAATATGAAATCCATCTGGACTTACAAAGCATTGATTTATCCAATAACGCTCCCTCTTTATAGCGCTTTTTCCTATTAATTCAAAATGCTCATTTAAGACTACAATTTCAATAGGTTTCCTGATAAGTCCAACTTTAATATCTATATCCGGATCAGGAAGAAGAGCTAACCTATAATAAACTTTTCGGTATTTATCATACACTATAGCCTGATAACTCAAAGTTCTGGTATAATGTCGATTAACAATTTCTCGTGCTATTGTATTCATCGCAATATCCTTTGCTATTGGAGTAATTTCGAAGTCTCCACCTACCCCTGCATAATATTCATGATACTCCATTTCATCCTTCCCATGTACCCGGATGTTATGGTCGGCAGCAAATCCCAATACGATCTCATTCTTTGGAGACAACGTATAAAAAGGATTTCGATAAGTAAAATCGCCTCCCCAGTTTCCTTTATGATACATGGAAGGATAACTATCAGAAAATCTCAAAGTATTTTTGGATAAATTATAATACGCCATAACAGGACGGTTTACAGAATTTTCACCAGCCTGTTCATTCATGAAAAAGCCTGCGATCAGTAGTTCATCTCCTATTTTTCTTAATGGTGAATTCGTTCGCGGAAATAATTGTGGAGCGAAAAATAAGGAGTCCTTCGACAAATTAGGGACTGTATGTAAATCCTTCTTCATCACAACCTCACCCTTTGCATTCGCTAAAAATAAAGAATAAGTAGTAAAATTATACAGATATATAGAATCCTGATTTAAATAATAAAAAGAAAAAATAGTTCCAATCCCATTATTCCCTTCTTTAGCAAACTCTGTTCGTCCTAGATATTTTCTTGTCTTATAATCATAAAAGACTATTGCATTGTCATATTCATTTGTAAAAGCTAATATGTCAGAATCATTACGTTGGAATAATTGTAAATATTCCATATTCTGCACCGTAGAATCATCCAATGCGAAAACAATGTCATCGGCTTCTTCAATATTAATATCGGGAACTAAGAACTGCTTCTTATTCCCAGAAGAGCAGGAATACAACAATCCCAACCCTAAACATAATGCTACACACTTTATCATATTCTAATTCAATTAACCGTTAATGTAAATCAGCCATTAGAGTCCTCTATTACCAAACCTTTATAAGTCAGTTGCAATATATATCACATATTCTTATTTTGGCAATATATGCTAAAAGAGGATTCTAATTTTCTAATGACTGACTCTGAGCAAAAATTCTAAAGACAAATTAATGGTTTAGAATCTTCAGTAACTTACATGTTTCTGCATCCAAACAAGAACTTTAAAGAAAATATATGTCAACCACTTTCTTTAAAGTTCTCATCGGACGATTAAATCGTCGCATTACACTCAGGCGTACCCTTCCCCGATGCACAATACTCTTGTTTGTTGTTAACGTCTGAAACACAATGTCCATAATTCAACGAACTACTAGAACTTGTTTCACAAGCTGCACTTGCTTCTACTTCAACAAGAGGTGATGGAAGAACAGGATGTTGAACATCATTCTTTGAAACACCTAAACTTGCGCTAACAGCTACAACAACTACCACCACAAGAAACTTAAAAAATCTTCTCATAATCATAAAATATTAAAATTAAACATTCTCTACTCAGACCAATTCCGATATAGAGTTTATCTTACAGTAAATAATAGCTTCATTTTACGCAAAATATTCATTTTCCTACAAAATAGATTACAGACATAATACACCGATAAAATTATATTTAGCACAGAATCAAAAACATACCAATTCACAATTAAAACATACAGTTAATACTGTATTCCAATATCGGCTCATCCATATTCACATCCAAAGCTGTAATAACACCTCTCTGTTCATCAACAAAAATGCCATGAACATAATGGTCCAACACATATTTCCGAAGCGGTTCACCTTTCAGGCTAAACACATAAATAGATTGTCCTCCATCCGGTAATTTGTTTCCCTGTTTGGCACTCTCCATAATATCCTTGAAACTTTTCCCTTGGAAAACAGCATAAATAGCATTGTCCGTCACTTGTACATCGCCAAAGCCCATAATACCTGTCGGTATGCCATAACCCTCTGCGACCTGAAACTCCGGCTCGCCATGCGGACCGATACAGGCAACATGCGTACTGTCTTTCAAGTTATAGATTTCCAGAACCTCACCCAACTGGGTAGCAGCAACCAACACACCCTTACGAGGGTTGTAGTCAATAAAACTACGCCAAGCCTGCGCCAATGCAGGACGAGAATTTGCCAAAGCTTCTTCGTTGGCAGAAGGGATTACCCCGAACTTCCGTAACAACCTTCCCTCTGAACTGACCTGACAGAAACGGTTATCACCTGTATAGTCAGGAATGATAAAAGTGGAGTCCTCATATATTACAAAATCTAAAGCTCGGAGGATTGCTTTATCTAACTTCACTACTTCCTGACAAAACAACGTGTCACTGGATAAAGTAAAACCCAACTCTGTCAGTTCCGACTTATTTGCATCCAATATCCACAAGCCTTTTTCACTCCATCGGAAGTTTTCTGCTGAAAGCATCTCTTCGGGGGCATCTCCCTTCTTACCAAAGGAAGACAGATACCGAAATTCCGGATAACTGAATGCATGAAAATAATGATCCGTTCCATGCAAATCCAGCACCACAGCTTTATTGTCCCAAGCATGTACCCGAAAGGGGTAGCGAAATAAGGCTGTATCCAGTTGTATCGTCTTTGCTTTTAGTTCCCGGACTTCAGGGAAATCAACATATCCATTATTCATAGAGACAGTTGATTGGGAAGTACAGGAAAGAAGAAAAAAGAGGATACTAATAAAGTAAGCTATACGGAGCATAATAAGAATCTACTTTGATATTATTAAACGGACAATCGACAGTTCCAATACCGAAACAATAAACTCCATCATACTCTCCCCTCGCCAAAGCTTCTACATTTTCTAATAATAAAGGAGACACCTCCGATGATGGCTGACTTTTTACAATATATCCACTTACAATAGCAACTACTATTAATACAATTACCAGATTTTTTTTAATTCTGTTTTTCATAAATCATACTTTTTATTGATTTTTCAATGTGGCAAATATAAAGATTACACAAATATTTCATATATGTTTCATTGATTTTATAACGCCTTAAGGGGGTAAGAAAATTCTTACCCCCTTAAAACGCCTTTTTTAATTAAAAATTAAGGATTTATTTATTTTGTCAATAACAAAACAAAGCCAACTTCATCTTTTTCATTTCGCATACGGACAATATTCACGCGCGAATTATCACTTTCAAGTAATCTCCGAAGCTTGGATATAGCAGTTTTTCTTTTACCTTCCAAACCAATATCATCCAAATTCCAATCACAAATTTCAGCGATTCTACCATCCGACAAAAAATGGTCTTTAGCATGGATAAAAGCAGATAACAACTTATACGGCTGCTTAGAACATTGTTTCATCTGCCCTTTATAAGTTATGGTCATTTCCTTTTCATTAAAAAGAATTTCACGTAGTTGGTATTTAGCATTACCAAGGCTACAGACTACTTCATCTTCTGATACTATTTTATCAGTAGATAAAAAATCATCATACTGAAGAAGAACAGCGGATGGCAGAACATCCACTTTATTATTTGGAATTCTATCCCTATTATATATAAGTAGAAATGCCAAGATGCATATTCCTAATATTAACCCTCCAATGTATAAAACAATATCCATACGCCTCCAGTCTGCACACCACCACACAGATGGTGCAGACAAATAGGCCTTCACTTCAAGAAAATACATATTATCCAAATAATAATCTCCGAGTTTATTTTCAGGCAGACAAAAGGCTTGATTTCCAGCAAGAGTTTGTTTCAGATTCTCTTCATTATTGGACATTTGAGGTATGAATTCAAAAGCTGAATAATAATGAGGTAAACTCGCATTCAATTTCTTTTGCCATTGTTCATTCAATCCATCAATAGACGAAACACCAGACATAAGTAAATAACGAGCCATAGAAGCCAAAAAATCCGAGGAAAGTAATCTCTTCGTTTCTTTTACAGAATCAATTTCTACAATTAGTGGTCCTGTTGCTGTTACAATGCGACGTTTGGAAATCTTCTCTTCATTATTACCGCCTGCCGAATAAAATGGTATTCTCTGTTGCTCAAGCTCCTGACTCACCCAGGCTGTTGCTGCATCCTTTAATAACATTTCAGCAGTCATTTTATCTTTCCCCTGATTTTCCACCCCGCTTAGGTACAGTGAGTACACAAGCAAGCCTACAGTAGTCAACAACAATCCGCACAATATGTATAATGTTTGTTTATAGTATTTCATGGCATTTATAAATGTGTATGCCACAAAAGTACATAAAAAGAAACCCATCATCAAGCAATTATATCATAAAATCGCTTCACATTTAAAAACATCTTCTGATATAGGCAGGTATAATCTATATGTACTCAAAGAATCTCCTTTCAGACTACAACAATAAAGTTTTTTCAGTCAGCAAATCTAAAGAATCCAGTCCAATATCCCCTGAAAGACATACATCATTTAATTTAATAAATAGGAGTTCAAAACAGCTATTACCCACTGATTATCAACATATTAAAAGTCAACAAAGAAGAAACCAAGAGGTCAATTCAGGGGTCAGGGTCACCTATACCCCCGCATTTTACTCAAATGGAAAGAGTGATTGCATCCCATGTCAAGAAATATTCCGTATAGAAGTACCTACTAAATAAACGCTCAACAGGCAGACAGATAAAACAGAAAACTAATCTATAAAATAAGCCTTATTCTTCCCAAAAACTTTTACATATACCAAGGCCACACAATATCGTTTTTTTACCCATAAAGAATCATCAAAACTATGTAGATTGCCAATATATCAAAATAGATTCCAAAGCGATATTCAGCACACAAGCAAATATCCATCTCGCTGTACAACAACAACATACCAATATCAAAAGAATATTTTCATCTACGAGTGGGGTTATAGGTGACCCTGACCCTAACTTGACCCCCAGCAAGACGTCTCAAAGTCTTTATAAAGCTTTTCACTGTTCCATTCTTTTAATATAGCAAACAAACAACCGGCAATAAAAGAAACGACCATTATACAGTAAGGTATAAAACCTCTAAGCCTCAATTACCTTAAAGGAGAGGTGACAACAAGCAATGTTATGATACAAAACAAAGAATGTTTCGTATCACAACATTACTTGTTTTACATTATGACATCGTTTGTAGTATTAAAAATGACATTACCAGAAAGATATCACTTCATTAACAAACTAACCACATATTAATCATTAAAGTATTTTTCAATATCAAGATAAGCAAATTGCTATTCACTATCCAAATTCATAATGATTCGTTTATTCTCTCCACCATAACACAAGTCATTTATTTTGCGCCCTAACACTAATTTCATACCTTTCAAGTTTCCATTTTTCATAATATCCCACACATTTAGTTAGACATTTCCTGTAAGGAGATATAAGGGAAGAATAACTGTTCCCTTTTTCGTTTTTCACAAATCAGAAATTCACAACCAAACGTTGCCTGAACATCCGCATCACCCCATCAGGAGCCCCTTTTAGAGGGTATTAAAAAGGGTTACACCCTTTACTCCGGATGGCTACACCCTTTGGGGCAGATAGCTACACCATCCGGGGCAAAGGGTGTAGCCCTGTCAGAAAGAGTATTATCGGGGCAAACTAAAAGTGCCATTGCCGGGTAGTATATCTAAATCAAAATGCATATCTTTGCAGCAATAAAAATCCAACACCTATGAAGATACTCTATTATATTTACCAAATATGTTTTGCATTGCCAATTCTGCTGGTATTGACTATTCTTACGGCTTTGGTCACGATTGTCGGCTCACTGATAGGCGGTGCACACATCTGGGGATATTATCCCGGAAAAATATGGTCACAACTAATTTGCATTTTCCTGCTGATCCCTGTAAAGGTGCGCGGCCGGGAAAAGATACATAAACATACGTCGTACGTATTCGTACCCAATCATCAGGGTGCATTCGATATCTTCCTGATCTACGGATTCCTGGGACGCAACTTCAAGTGGATGATGAAGAAGAGCCTGCGGAAATTACCTTTCGTAGGAAAAGCCTGCGAAAGCGCAGGACACATCTTTGTAGACCGTTCTGGACCTAAGAAAGTACTGGAAACCATTCGTCAGGCAAAGGCTTCACTGAAAGATGGCGTATCATTGGTGGTATTTCCGGAAGGTGCACGTACTTTTACAGGACACATGGGATACTTCAAGAAAGGTGCATTTCAATTGGCAGACGAGTTACAGCTAGAAGTGGTGCCCGTCACTATCGACGGATCATTCCAAATCCTCCCCCGCACGGGCAAGTGGATACACCCATACCGTATGATACTCACTATCCATGATCCTATCCCTCCCAAAGGGCAAGGTATAGAAAACATCAAGGCGACGATGGCCGAAGCCTACGCCGCCGTAGAAAGTGCTTTACCGGAAGAATACAAGGGAATGGTAAAAAACGAGGATCAATGATTGCTCTCCTCCATGCGTCGATGTTCCTCTATTAATTTCATATTCTCTTTGGCTTTATCGAGGAATTCCCTCACCAAAGGAGTACTCTTGAAAGACTGGGGAGCCGTACGGATGATATCCTCTATCTGTGGGGTCATGATAGGATAAGGCAGCGTGCTGCACATCATCATGAATACACTGGGACCAAGGACATTCTCATAATTGGCAGAAATAAATTCCTTTATATAGTCATTCATTTCTTTTATCAAGGCCTCTCCCTCCTGAGTCAGTTGCTCGTGGATGTCATCCAATGCGGCGCCATCCAGAACCATACGTGCCTCTTTCTTTTCCAGTTCTTCAATCTTCAGCTCAAGCGCATTGCGCTTTTCGATGAATTCATACAAAGCATTGTTTAGCGGCGTACCTTTAGCGGTGAGTTGAGAGTTGGATATGGAGACTTCAACTTTACCGTTTTCGAGTACAAGAGGCATGATAGCCTCATCATTCATGTAGAGCGTCACCATCATTACAGAGTCTGACGGGCCACTCGTTGAGAACAAACCGTGTACCACTTCGGCAGAGTCAATTGTTATCCATTGCCCGTCGCGGAGCGTTTTCAGGTATAACATCTTACCGTCGAGACTGGTCACCGATGACACACCCTCCACTTTATACTTGCGACTGCACGAAGCAAAAAGCACGAGCAAAAGCATTAAGGGCAAAATACGGTTCACATTCATTCTAATCATGCAGGAAACGATTTTTATGAAACACGATACAAAGGTACAACCTATTCGCGCTGTAAAGAAACTTTTTATCAATATTTAAATTTTGCTCTCTTTTTTCCATTAATAATCCTTATAAGGAGGGAGAAAAGAAAGGATATTTCATTTAGTTTACTTATTTTTGCAGTGATAAGTAACAAAATGTAAACCCTATTACTGAAACAAGATAGTCTCCTATGTCAACTTATGCTCCTTTTGCCAAGCCACTCTACGTCATGCTGAAACCGGTAGGCGCCGTATGCAACCTTGCATGCGACTACTGTTACTACCTGGAAAAGAGCAAACTATACCAGAACAACCCAAAGCATGTAATGAGCGAAGAGTTGCTGGAAAAGTTTATTGAAGAGTATATTAATTCGCAAACCATGCCGCAGGTAATGTTTACCTGGCATGGCGGGGAAACCCTGATGCGCCCGTTGTCTTTCTACAAAAAGGCGATGGAGCTGCAAAAAAAATATGCACGCGGACGCACCATAGACAACAGCATACAGACCAACGGAACCATGCTGACGGATGAATGGTGCGAATTCTTCCGTGAAAACAACTGGCTGGTGGGAGTCTCTATCGACGGGCCGCAGGAGTTTCATGACGAATATCGAAAAAACAAGCAGGGAAAACCCTCTTTCGTAAAGGTGATGCAAGGCATCAATTTATTGAAGAAGCACGGTGTAGAATGGAACGGAATGGCAGTAGTGAATGACTACAATGCCGATTATCCGCTGGAATTTTACAACTTCTTCAAGGAAATAGGCTGCCACTACATACAGTTTGCCCCCATCGTAGAGCGCGTATTCGGACATCAGGACGGACGACATCTGGCCTCACTGGCCGATCGTGAAGAGGTGGCCGAACTGGCGGACTTTTCCGTCAGCCCGGAGCAATGGGGCAATTTCCTCTGTACCCTCTTCGACGAATGGGTGAAAAAGGATGTAGGCACATATTACATTCAGTTGTTTGACTCTACCCTGGCCAACTGGATAGGCGAACAGCCGGGGGTATGCACCATGGCAAAGACCTGCGGACATGCCGGAGTAATGGAATTCAACGGAGATGTATATTCCTGCGACCATTTTGTATTCCCCGAATACAAGCTGGGAAACATTTACCAGAAGACACTGGTGGAAATGATGTACAGTGAAAAGCAACAGGCTTTCGGGCAGATGAAACAGCAATCGTTGCCTACTCAGTGCCGTGAATGTGAGTGGCTGTTTGCCTGCAATGGCGAATGCCCCAAGAACCGTTTTGCACGGACGGCAACCGGCGAACCGGGATTAAACTATCTCTGCAAGGGGTATCATCGCTTCTTCAGTCATGTGGCTCCGTATATGGACTTCATGAAGAACGAGTTGATGAATCAACGCCCGCCCGCCAATGTAATGGATTTCATAAAATCGAACTCATAATAATCAAGTAAGAATGAAAATTAGAACCTATTTAGTGGCGCTTTCTGCGCTGGCGTTCGGCTCTGCAATGCGTGCCGACGAAGGAATGTGGTTGCTGCAGTTGATGAAACAGCAGAATTCCATTGAGTTAATGAAAAAACAAGGACTGAAACTGGAAGCGGATGATTTGTACAATCCAGGTGGAGTTTCACTGAAAGATGCGGTAGGCATCTTCGGTGGAGGCTGTACGGGTGAAATCATTTCACCGGAAGGCTTGATTCTGACAAACCACCATTGTGGTTATGCTTCTATCCAACAACACAGTAGTGTGGAACACGACTATCTGACAGATGGTTTCTGGGCCAAAAACCGTAGCGAGGAATTGCCTACTCCGGGATTGAAGTTCCAGTTCGTGGACCGTATTGAAGATATCACGGATATCGTAAACCAGAAAATCGCTGCCGGCGAAGTGACGGAAGTGAATGCAATGACTCGCCCGTTCCTCAACAAACTGGCTAAGGAATTATTCGAAAAAAGCGATCTGAAGGACAAGAAGGGCATCGAAGTACAAGCATTGCCATTCTATGCCGGTAACAAATACTACCTGTTCTACAAGAAAGTATACACAGACGTACGCATGGTAGCTGCTCCCCCCTCCTCTATCGGTAAATTCGGTGGAGAGACAGACAACTGGATGTGGCCACGCCACACGGGAGACTTCTCCATGTTCCGCATTTATGCTGACGCTAATGGTGATCCCGCAGAATATTCAGCATCAAACGTGCCCCTGAAAACTCCGAAATACCTGCCCATCTCCATCAAAGGACTGGAAGAAGGTGACTATGCCATGATTATGGGATTCCCCGGAAGTACAAGCCGCTACCTCACCGTATCGGAAGTAAAAGAACGTATGGAGGCACAGAACCAGCCACGCATCACCATTCGTGGCGCACGTCTTGCCGTACTGAAAGAAGTGATGGCCGCCAGCGACAAAACTCGTATTCAGTATGCCAACAAGTATGCCGGTAGCAGCAACTACTGGAAGAACTCTATCGGTATGAATAAGGCTATCATTGATAATGATGTGCTGGGTACGAAAGCAGAACAGGAGAAGAAATTCGCTGAGTTCGCCAAAGGCAAGCCGGAATACGAAGGTGTAGTAGAAAAAATCGATGCGATTGTGAGCCAGACAATGCCGGTGACCGGTCAGTATTACTACCTGACAGAAGCATTCAGCGGTGCCATTGAATTCGGTAGCCCGTACATGGTTATGGACAATCTGAAAAAAGGCCTGGAAGAGAAGAATGACTCTCTTATCAACAAATCCATAGAGCAGTTGAAAGAAGTTTTTGCTGATATCCACAACAAAGACTATGACCATGAAGTAGACCGTAAAGTGGCTAAAGCTATCTTCCCGGTATATGCCGAAATCATTCCGGCAGAACAGCGTCCGGCTTTCTATCAGACTATCGAAAAGGAATTCAAAGGTGATTACAATGCTTACATCGATGCTATGTATGACAACTCCATCCTGGCCAATCAGGCTAACTTCGATAAGTTCTTAAAGAAGCCTACGGTAAAAGCTATCGAGAAGGATATTGCAACCCAATATTCACGTGCCAAGATTGAAAAGTTGATGGCACTGGCAAAAGATTTGAACAGCACTTCCAAAGAACTGGCCTTGCTGCACAAAGCATATATCCGTGGTCTGGGCGAAATGAAAGAGCCTGTTCCATCTTATCCGGATGCCAACTTCACCATCCGTCTGACCTACGGTAATGTAAAATCTTACAATCCGCGTGATGCCGTACACTATAAATACTATACCACTACAGACGGTATTCTGGAAAAAGAAAACCCCGAAGACCGTGAATTCGTAGTTCCTGCCAAATTGAAGGAACTGATTCAGAAGAAAGACTTCGGACGCTATGCGTTGCCAAACGGTGATATGCCGGTTTGCTTCCTGAGCACGAACGATATTACCGGTGGTAACTCCGGTAGCCCGGTACTGAATGCAAACGGTGAATTGATCGGATGTGCTTTCGACGGTAACTGGGAGTCTCTGAGTGGGGACATCAATTTCGATAACAACTTGCAACGTTGTATCAATCTGGATATCCGTTATGTACTGTTCATCCTCGAAAAACTGGGAGGATGCGAGCATCTGATAAAGGAAATGAACATTGTAGAGTAATCAACCACCCTGTGGAAAGATGCCTCTGCAACTGAACATAGATGAGTATACGACTGAATAGGGTTCAGTCGTATACTTAACCCTATTCAGTCGTATAGTGATTCTACCCCTTTCTGAACTATCTCTAACGCTCCTTTATATGAAAAAGAATATACTATCATTATTCCTGACATTCACAGTGCTATCAGCACACGCCGACGAAGGTATGTGGATGCTGACCGACCTGCAAAAGCAGAACGAAGTGGCTATGACAGAACTGGGATTACTGATTCCGGCTAACCAGATTTATAACCCCGACGGCATCGCACTGAAAGACGCAGTGATCCACTTCGGCGGAGGGTGTACAGGTGAAGTCATCTCTGCCGAAGGATTGGTATTGACCAACCACCACTGTGGCTATGGTTCTATCCAACAGCACAGCACGGTGGAACACGACTATCTGACGGATGGTTTCTGGGCCATGAGCCGTGAAGAAGAACTTCCCTGCAAGGGACTTACCATCACTTATATTGATGAGATACTGGATGTGACTGATTACGTCAACGAACAGTTGAAGATAGATCCGGACCCGAATGGTACCAATTATCTCTCTCCCAAGTACCTGAAAGAAGTGGCCGAACGTTTTTCTTCCGAACAAGGCATTGCCCTGACTCCGGGACGCAAACTGGAGCTGAAAGCTTTCTATGGCGGAAACCGTTACTATCTGTTCATCAAGACTACGTATAGTGATATCCGCATGGTAGGTGCACCTCCTTCTTCCATAGGTAAGTTTGGTGCAGATACCGACAACTGGATGTGGCCGCGCCATACAGGTGACTTCTCCCTGTTCCGCATTTATGCCGACAAGGATGGAAAACCTGCGGAATACTCCAAAGATAATGTACCCTTGAAGGTAAAGAAACACCTTACGATCAGCCTTGCCGGCTACAAGGAAGGTGACTTCACGTTCGTTATGGGATTCCCCGGACGCAACTGGCGTTATATGATCTCCGACGAAGTGGAAGAACGTATGGAAACTACGAATTTCATGCGCCATCATGTACGCGGTGTACGCCAGGAAGCATTAATGGAACAGATGCAGAAAGACCCCGCCGTACGTATCCATTACGCCAGCAAGTATGCTTCATCTGCCAACTATTGGAAGAATGCCATCGGTATGAACGAAGGGCTTGTCCGCCTGAAAGTGCTTGATACTAAACGTGCTCAACAGGAACAACTCCTCGCCCGCGGACGCGAACAGGGTGACGACTCTTATCAGAAAGCATTCGACCAGATACGCAGCATCGTCGAGCATCTCCGCCCCGCCCTTTATCACCAGCAAGCCATTCAGGAAGCATTGGTAACGGGATTGGACTTCATGCGCATTCCCAACACTTCTGCCATGCTGGCCGCCTTGAAAAGCAAGGACAAAGCGCAGATTAAAACTGCCGCAGATAGCTTGAAGATTGCCGCAGACAAGTATTTTGCCTCCGTGCCTTTCCCCGAAGTGGAACGCATTGTTGCCAAGAAAATGCTGCAGACTTACATGCAATATATCCCCGCAGAACAACGTATCAGTATCTTTGAAGTGATCGATAAGCGTTTCAAGGGGAATAGTGATGCTTTTGTGGACGCTTGCTTCGACCACTCTATTTTTGGAAATAAAGAGAACTTCAAGAAGTTTATCCGCAAGCCGGGCTCTTATAAACTGGGCTTCGACTGGATGGTGTTGTTCAAGCATTCCATCACCGATGGCTTGTTGCAGACCGCCATCGCCATGGCAGAGGCCAACAAGAACTATAATGCCGCGCATAAAGTGTGGGTAAAAGGAATGATGGATATGAAGCGCAGTGCAGGCACTCCGATCTATCCGGACGCCAACTCTACCCTGCGTCTCACTTACGGACAAGTGTTACCGTATGAACCTGCGGACGGAGTGGAATATGGCTATTACACCACCCTCAAAGGTGCCATGGAAAAGGAAGATCCCAATAACTGGGAATTTGTGATTCCTGCAAAACTGAAACAGTTGTATCAGGCAAAAGACTTCGGTCGCTATGCCATGCCGAACGGTGAAATGCCTATCTGTTTCATCGTGAACACGGATAACACCGGTGGTAACTCCGGCAGTCCGGTATTCAATGCCAAAGGTGAACTTATCGGTACAGGTTTCGACCGTAATTATGAAGGTCTCACAGGAGATATCGCCTTCCGCCCTTCATCACAACGTGCCGCCTGTGTAGATATCCGCTATACTTTATTCATCATAGAGAAGTATGCCGGAGCTTCACACATCATCAAGGAATTGACGATTGCGGAATAAAAGAAAGTCCGTCTATGTATTCGGACCCTCAATAATTCACTCCTACAGATATCTGTACAATATCTGTAGGAGTGTTTCTTTTCAGGAAATCATTTCCACTGGAAAATGTTTCATTCTGACAACGAATCTAAAAAATAGCCAAAATATGCCCTAAACGGCCATAAAGGATAAAAGGGCGTGAACAATACATACCCGAAACTGTTTCTAACTACAGACAATAACACTAATTTTGTAGTAATAAAAAAACTTGTAGTAATAACAGAAAGGAAAAGATTATGGAGAAATTTGAAGAACTTATACAATCAGAAAAACCTGTTTTAGTAGACTTTTTTGCAACTTGGTGTGGCCCATGTAAGGCAATGCATCCTGTATTGGAAGAGCTGAAAGAACAAATCGGTGATGGTGCCCGCATCGTGAAAATCGATGTAGACCAACATGAGGAACTGGCTGCTAAGTATCGTATACAAGCGGTACCCACTTTTATCGTATTCAAGAAAGGTGAAGCCGTTTGGCGTCATTCCGGAGTTATTAAGGGCAGTGAGCTGAAAGGCGTCATTGAACAAAATTCATAAAGAACAAACATTATGAAGAAAGTACTAACATTTGCCATTCTGATTTTTGCCAGCGTACTGACATTCGCCTGCAAGGATGGAGCAAAAGCACAACCCAATGAACCGGAACAAAAAGAAGCCAAGAGCGGAGAAGTAATCGTAATGAACAAGGATATGTTTATTAAAGATGTATTCGATTACGAGAAATCCCAGGACTGGAAATATAAGGGTGACAAACCCGCCATCATTGACTTGTATGCCGACTGGTGTGGTCCCTGCCGCATGACAGCGCCCATCATGAAAGATCTGGCAAAAGAATACGCCGGAAAGATCGTGATCTACAAAGTGAATGTGGACAAAGAACGTGAACTTGCCGCATTATTCAATGCAAGCAGCATTCCTCTCTTTGTATTCATTCCGATGGAAGGAGAACCTCAGCTTTTCCGTGGTGCAGCTGATAAAGCCACTTACCAAAAGGCAATTGAAGATTTCTTGTTAAAGAAGAAATAATATATAAGAAAAAGTCACTGGAGTTATGTATGAATGAGGAGTGGCATATCTTTCCACTCATTATTGTACATCTCCGTGACAGTGTGATAACCGGACGCTTGCAGGGCCATCAAAGCTTGCAGGCGTCCGTTGTTTATACGCTCCGGGTAGTGGGAATCACTATTAACCTGTACACGGATTCCCTTTTCAAGCAATACAGGGAAGTAGCGTTCATTGGGATAGAAAGTACCCAATTCCAGATAAGATTTTGTATTAACCTCTACGATATATCCTTTGCGGGCAATAGCATCAAAATATTCCTGAATCAAAGCATCATACCAAGGTTCATCCAGTAAGCCGGGATGATAAGCAGATGCGTTATAGTGCATTTTGTCAGCGTGACCGACAATATCAAAACCGCCCAGTTCCACCATACGCATCAAACGGTCATAATAAAGATGCACCACTCTCACCAGGTCACCATTGAAATGTTTATCCACAAGTCTGCGGAATTTATCAGCCGTCACATCCACATCCACTATTTCTCCCTTATCATCATAAAGCAAGTGTACAGAACCGATACGGTAATCCAACGGTAATTCGCGGAAACGGGCAACAGACGGATTGCTCTCTTCATTCAGATAGTCAATCTCCAGACCGATATAGAGTTCTATTTGTCCGGCATACTTAGCCTTCAGACGATGGAATTCAGCCAGATAATCATCCATAGAGTCCCACTCCATAGTCCACGCTGTAGAAAACGGCAGAGGGGCATGGGAAGAAAATCCATAAGAAGTAAATCCTTCGCTCAGGGCAAAGCGGATAAAGTCTTCCATATTAGCACGTCCGTCGCAATATAAGCTATGACTATGATAGTTCGTTAAATTTCCAGTTCTGTTGCTCATAATTTTATCATTTATCATCTCACCAACTTGCATCCTATCAATCTTCTATCTCACTAAGTTCCAGCCAGCGCATGGTCTTTTCATCAATCAAATCCGTAATTTCGGGCAAACGCTTTGATTTCTCAGTGAGTTCTTCTACGGATAAGGTACCACTGCACAGGGCAGCTTCAATGGTTTTCTTTTCTTCTTCCAATGTAGCGATTTCCTGTTCCAGCTGTTCAAATTCCCTTTTCTCCTTAAAGGACATCCGACGTTTTTCATTCAGACGCACTTTAGCGGTTTTATCTTCCTGCGGTTTAGAGGCTTCTTTTTCTTTCTCCTTTTCCAACCGAGCCCTTTCCTCTTTCCAATCACGATACTGGGTATAATTTCCGGGGAAATCACGGATATCTGCCTGACCGTTGAATACCAGCATGTGGTCTACTACTTTATCCATAAAATAGCGGTCATGGCTGACCACAATCACACAACCCTTGAAATTCTGCAAATACTCTTCCAGCACATTTAGAGTGATAATATCCAAGTCGTTGGTAGGCTCATCCAATACAAGGAAGTTAGGATTGCGCATCAGTACCGTGCACAAGTACAGGCGGCGGCGTTCTCCACCACTCAACTTATAGACATAACTGTGTTGGGTTTCGGGAGTGAAAAGGAAATGCTGCAGGAATTGGGAAGCAGTCAGTTTCTTGCCATTACCCAGTTCTATGACTTCGGCAATATCCTGCACCACATCAATGACTTTCATCTGTTCATCAAACTGCAAGCCATCCTGAGAGTAATAACCGAAGCGCACCGTCTCACCAATATCAATTGTTCCACTGTCTGCCTTTACTTCTCCCATCAGGATTTTAATAAAAGTAGATTTACCGGTACCATTATTTCCCACAATACCCATCTTTTCATAACGGGCAAAGATGTAAGAGAAGTCTTCCAATATCTTCAGGTCACCGAATGATTTGTACACATGGTCCGCTTCGAATATCTTACTGCCGATATAGGATGCTTTCACATCCAGCTTCACATTGTCGTTATTAAAACGCTGTTTAGCTACTTTCTCCAGTTCATAGAAAGCCTCTTCGCGATAACGCGCTTTATGCCCACGAGCTTGCGGCATACGACGCATCCATTCCAACTCTGTGCGATACAGATTGTTGGCGCGGGTGATCTCGACATTCGTTGCATCAATACGTTCCTGCCGTTTCTCCAAATAATAACTATAGTTTCCTTTATATTGATAAATCTGACGATTGTCTATTTCAATGATTTCGGTGCAGACACGATCCAGAAAATAGCGGTCGTGCGTCACCATAAGCAGACTGAGGTTGGTGCGGCGCAAATAATCTTCCAGCCATTCAGTCATATCAAGATCGAGGTGGTTGGTAGGCTCATCCAGGATCAGAAAATCCGGTTCAGTGATAAGGGTGTTGGCAAGTGCCACACGCTTCAGTTGACCACCGGAAAGGTGCTTTACTTGCTGGTCGAAATTACGTATCTTCAACTGAGATAGAATTTGCTTGGCCTTCTGCTCATAATCCCATGCTTTTTCATGGTCCATGCGTATCAGGATTTCATCGAGTCCCGGATGCCCTTCCGTCTCCATGCAACGTTCGTATTCCTTAATCAATTCTACGGTACTGTTGCCATGATGAAAACAGGCTTCCAATACAGTCAGGTTTTCCGGATATTGCGGGTCTTGTTCCAAATACCCTACCCGGAGGTCACGGCGGAAAGATATATTTCCACTGTCATATCCCTCTTTCCCGGCAATGATATTCAGTAAGGTAGTTTTACCGCTACCATTCTTGGCAATCAATCCGATACGTTGTCCTTCTGCTACACCGAGAGCAACATTCTCAAGCAATACCAAATCACCAAACGATTTGGTCAAATTCTCTATCTGAAGATAACTAATCACAATTAAAAATTATAAATTAAAAATTAAAGAAGGGTTTTGTAGGTCTCTGACAGATTGCAAGATTCCCCTGCCTTCACTTTGCTCCACACTAATTTCATGGGATCAATCCATTCTCCGGTAGTAAGATTCTGCAGCACAGGAGCTTCGCGATTACCATCTATCAGGGTCATCCACTCCAAGCCATCTACTTCATTGGCAAGAATCACACAGATGGCAATACCGAAAGAGAGCCACGCTTCTTTCTTCTTCGGACCGATAGTTCCACTATCGATGACCTGCTGCATGCTGTCCAAATCTTCCTCCATTCCCTGGAAGTCTTTTTTCAGTTGCTCCTTCACAGTGTTTGTCACCCACTCAAAAGCTTCATTAATCTGATAAATTTCGGACAGGCGGACAGGAATAATTTCTTCCGGATATTTCACTCCCTCTTTGCGTATTTCCAATGAAGCAACAACCGCCTCGGCTTCTGCCGCAGACGAACCCTTACTGACAGTAAAAGAACATTCGAAAGCCACATCGCCCATACCGGTAATCCAAAGATGAGAAGTATAATAAGCTCCGTCTTCCTCAAACATCTCTTTACTGTAAGCACATTCCATATTTCCTATCCTTACGGAAACAGCCGAAGGATTGTCTTTCAGTTCCTGCCGGATTACTTCTCTGGCATACGTCGCATTGCCTTTGTATGCAGAGATACGGAAATTTCCGGTCCATTCATTAGGATTATAGAAGAGAAAAGAGCCTTCTCCATCTTCAAATTCATTCCAGTCTGCGGGATACATCATGGAAAACCATGCTCCCGGAGAGATAAATTTCTTGCTTTGTGCCATTGTTATTCAGAGGTTAAAAACGAGGCCACCTGACCTCGTCCGGCAAAAGTAACATTACATCCGTTGATATGCAAACAAACAGAAACAAAAAAACAGCCGATTCTCACGAACCGACTGTCCCAATCATCATCTATGAATGAAGACCGTTATAGTCTTCAATATCTTATTAAATCTCTATTAAACTTCAATGAAAACCATATTTTCGTTTTCGAGCGCAAAGATAATGCAAATTGGATGCAGAATAAAGAGAACAAGTTCTTTTTTTATGCTGAGGTGCAGCTTATCTTCGCTTTGCGGCAAAGATAATCAATGAAATACATCAAGTCCCAATATTTTAAGATATTTAAAATAACATTCTATAAACAAAGGGATTTTATAGACCAATATAGTCAAAAACAGCCGATTCTCACGAACCAGCTGTTTCAATCATCATTTATGAATGAAGACCGTAAGAGTCTTCATTATATCGATTAGTATATCATTACACAAGTACTAGTTTTTCCTATTAAATTCCCGTACTCGTCATACACAGAACAAAAAACATTAGAAACTCCGGTATTTAATCCTGCATGGGGAGTCATGCTTATTTTATTTCTTTGTATGTCAATATCAAAAACATTCTGGGCTTTTTAAAATTCAGGATCAGAATTCCATTCGTATGTATAAGATACATTTTCAGGATATACTGCCAACGAGGCTGTTTCACCAGGGTGAACCAGAGCATTTCCTTCAAAATACACCACCTCGTTAGTTTGAGATGTCAATGGTAGTATGGCCATTAATATCGATATAAATACTGTCTTCATTATAGTTCTATTTTTAAATTCATCAAATACTACAGCATATTATTGTTGTTTAGAATCCCACCATACTTGCAATGTACAAATAACATTACTATTATACCATCCATCACCAAGTTCAGCCGCACCAGGAACTTCAGCGCCAATTGCAGAAAGATTCTTAGTATTGTAGGTCAGTTCAAACGAAGCCTGTTTCCAACGACGAGGATATTCACCTTCAGGACAGTAAGTAAAGCCAGCGGGAGTATTCCGGTAATAATAGGATTTATCCCAATTCATGAATACATCAGTATCGTAGTCATAACGGCGCATATCGTTCCAGTTCTCATTAGAAAAAGGCATTGCAAGCATTTTCTGAGTCAAAATCTTACCAATAGTAAGGTCATTAGCAGTTCCCAGACCATTGTTCAGGAAATCATCAATTTCCACTTGCTCAATATGGGTAAATGATGGACAAGAAGTCAAATTCGCATCTTCAGAAGTCCATACACCAATCTGATCATTAACAGCATCAATGCTTGCTTTTACGCCTTCCTTGTAAGCGGTGAATGCACCATCCCTGTTACCCTGGCGGAAAAGTACCTCGGCTTTAATGAAACAGGCCTCAGCATAAGAAGCCATAAACGTAGGACTTGTGGGACGAGCATAGAATACCCCACTGAGTGCGGAACGATCATAACTTTTATTGCGCCGGTAGAGAATATCAACACCACCCGCATATCCAGTTCCACCACAAGTAGTCCACACATAAATCGTATCGCCTTGACGAGACGGGCTGTCGCAATACCAAGTCTGAGTAGTAGCATTGAACGATAATGCATAAGGTCCCGACTGACTCAAAATATCGGTTTGCATATCAACGCCCATCGAACGACGCCACTTGCCGTCATCTGACCATTTGATATCAGCAGGAGTGGTAACACCCTTTTCAGAACGAGCCCAAGGAATAAATTTGTCAGCACGCGGATCTTCTACACCCCTACCGTCAAAGTTTGTCAAATTATCATAGTAACACTTAGTGATGTAAATATTACTATTCATGCCAATACAAGAATAAAGAGCTGAATAGTCCACCGGTTCATTCCATCCTAATACATCATGAGAAGGTGTATTGGTATCTGTGTGCCTGATGAGAGTGTTATCGGCATTACTTTGCTGAGCCTTAGCCAGACAGCTAAGAATCTCTTGGGCATCGTACTTACCTTCTTTGTAGCTACCACTTTCCTTTTTAATCAAATGATTCAGCCAACGGGCTTTGAGAAGATAGCACATTTTAAGCCACTTAGTTGCATCACCTCCATTCCAGCAGTCACCTTCAGCCAATGATACAGGAGTGATACCATTTACCACTTCTTGTTGCCTGGAAAATAAATCAATGGCCTCATCAATATCAGTAATACAACCGAGAAATATCGTTTTGCCATTATCATAAACAGGAGAAGGATTATCACCAAATGCGTCAGTATAAGGTATCTCACCAAATAAATCTGTAAGCATCATAAAACCATAAGCCCGGAAAAACTTGGCAGCTCCGGCATAATGATAAGCACCTGCCTCCATCGCTTGATTGTACAAGTCATTACAATTCACACCTACTTGAGTAAAGAACCATTGCTGTGCGTTTACTGCACGTGTTGAAGAGCCTAATTGCCATTTTGCAGCTCCCCCTTCACGTTCGTTGTTACGATAAAAATGACCGCAATAGAAACTTGAATTAGAAGCAACAATATGGTAGATATGGCTCATATAATATTGCATCCAAGGCATGCGCTGATGAAATTCAGCATCAGTAGATATAGGAGTATTCGGATTGGTGTTGACATCAAGCCAATCGGTACATGCAGAAAGAGAAATACAAACTGCCACTCCGAGGATTATTTTCTTATATAGTTTCATATTAGATTTGATTTTTCTTGTAGTTAAACAATATTTAGAAGGTCAGATTAACACCAAAGGAGAAACTTGCTGTTGAAGGAACACCACAATAGTCTATACCTACCGAAGATGAACCAACTGCACCTGAACCGGCCGCTGCAACTTCGGGGTCACCATCATAGTTGGTAAAGAGAAGAAGATTATTGGCGGTAGCTGTAATCGAAGCACGTTTAAGAACTTTTATCTTAGCAAGTAAAGCCTTTGGAAAATCGTATGAGAGTGAGATCGTACGCAGACGGAGCGCATTGACTTTCGTCATAAAATTTGCAGCTTCATAAGGATAAATATCCTGATAGTAATTGGCTATAATTGTTTTACCACTCGTTTCTTTACCATTGTAGATGTATGTTTTACCAGCCTCAAATGTATTAGTTACGAATTCGCCGGCTGTATTTACACCCGATACTTCAATCTTTTCACGATTAGCCGAAAGTTCGCTCACGCCCGCACCTGTCATAGCATATTGTGTTCCATTGTACACATGTCCTCCTACACGGAAATCCCACAGCATATTAAGTGAGAGTCCTTTATATGATATTGTATTATTCCAACCACCGGCAAACTTAGGTTCGCGATTACCAATTTCAAGATTTTTATTAGTATTTTTGTCAGGAAGACCATTCTTATCAAGCATAACGCGCCCCTGATCATCGCGCTTCCATTCGCTACCTGCAATTGCCATGAAGTTACCATCAGGAAACGATGCCGCTTTAGCATTGCCTACCTGCACATCGGTTACATAAAGAATTTCTACACCTTCCATCAAATTCTTGACAGTGCCACGGTTACCACTCACATTAAGCGTAGATTCCCAACTCCAGTCTTTGGTAAGAATCGGAGTACCACCAATGCTGAGCTCCATACCTTTATTATATACATCACCCGCATTTACTGAGCGCAGAATATAGCCTGTTGCATTAGATAAACGAGGTGACATTATTTGGTCATAAGAGTTATTAGTATAAAACGCATAGTCGAATTTCAAACGATTGTTGAAAAAGCGCAATTCAAGACCAATTTCTGTAGATTCAGTAATCTCAGGTTTCAATGCAGCATTGCCCGCTTGCCAGTAATTACTAACACCTGTAAAACCTCCAAGGAATGATTGGCTCGGCCACAATGCAGTGTCCAATGAATATGGGCTTGTATCTTTACCTACACGCGCCCAACTCGCACGAATTCTACCAAAAGATAACCAGTCTGATTTGGGAAGAAATTCCGTAAATACAACGCTACCACTTACAGATGGATAGAAATAAGAGCGATTTTCAACAGGCAGCGTAGAAGACCAGTCGTTACGGCCAGATACAGTCAGAAACAAAGTACTTTTCCAGTCTGCACGAAATTCACCGAACACACCTACAAGGCGTTTTTGAGAACGTGCACTTGAGAAATTACGATTCTCACTTGTAGCATTATCAAACGCATAAAAATTAGGAACCTCAAAATTCCAAGCCATCCGGTAATTAGACCACGTACGAGTATCATCGGTAGAAGTACCCAACATCAAATTAAAATTAAAGTTTCCGAATTGCTTAGCAAAGTTTGTCATCAAATTGGTAGAAAGATATTTGTAACGATAAGAATTTTCACTATACATGCCTTTTTGCCATTGTAGTTTATAAACACCACCAGCCCCAAGTGTATTTGAATTGTCAGTAGTATATGAGTCAATTCCCATGCGATAGCTAATCCACCACCAATCTGTAATATCAGCCTTGACATTGAAGTTACCAGTGAAACGCTCAGTATTATCTTTCATCTTATTCTTATTTAGAATCCAATAAGGATTAGTACGCTCATCAACCACATCAAGGCGATCGCCGAACATACGATATCGAGTACCATCTTCATTCAGATAATGGGTCATATCATCAGTGGGTGACCAACGGTATACGCTTGTCATTGTGCCCGAACCATCCGAACCATAAAGTCCTGCCGAAGTCAGAGTCTTATCGGTATTTGCCTGAGAATATGCCACATTTGCACCAAAAGTGAATATTTTCCACTTTTGCTCACCATTGAAACGGAATGTTGCTTTTTCATAACCCGTGGTTGGAATAATGCCATCTTGATTATAATAAGAACCCGAGAGATAAAAACTACTATTTTTAGAACCTCCAGCTACACTTACATTGGTATCCCAAGCACCGCCTTGTTGGAAGAAATCACCGATATTGTCATAAATGGGAGTACCATCCGTTATGGTCTCTCCCCAGGAGTTATAACTAAAGTCATTATAGGTCGTCCCGGTATATTTACCATCCGTATATTGGTCTTCAGCAAAACCTCTTTTATATCTATTCTGTACTTTAGGAAGATACTTAGCCCATTGGGTAATATATTTAGTGGAGAAATTTACCTCAACGGCACCTTCTTTTCCTTTTTTAGTAGTAATGATAACAACGCCCGCAGCAGCACGAGAACCATAAAGTGCGGCGGCAGCAGGACCTTTAAGGACTGACATATTCTCAATATCCTCCGGATTGATATCCATTACACGATTTGATTGCGTAGAAGACGTCGATGTACTACCATCAAAAGCAGAGTTACCAACCACTGTAGTAGAATTATCATAGATTACACCATCCACAACAAAAACCGGTTGATTATCACGTTCAAGCGAAGTACCGCCACGAAGGATGATTTGAGAACCTGAACCAGCAGCACCACCACTTTGCGTAATATTAACACCAGCAATCTTACCTGCCAAAGAGTTAATAGGGTTTACACTCTTATTTTTCATAAGTTCTTCTGCATTCACATCATCAATGGCATAACCTAAAGATTTTCTCTCTCTTTTAATACCCATTGCCGTTACAACAACTTCATTCAATGTTTGTGAATCATCCTGCATAGTCACTGCATAAGAAGAAGCATTTGTAACTTTAACCTCTACAGTTCTATAACCAACGAAAGATACTACTAATGTGTTACCCACTGAAACATCAACCGAAAAATCGCCATCAAGATTAGTCACAGCACCCGTACCGGTATCCTTTACCAATACGCTGGCACCAATGATCGGTTCACCTGTCGCATCTACGACCTTACCTGTGATTTTCTTTGCTTGTTGAGTACTTTGGGAACTTGGCGTAAGAAAATCATGCAGGAATATACTGGACACTTATTACTTATCACATTCTAAAAAGAATTTATTTATTTATTTTACTATTTACTTAATAGTCTGACATTTACTTTACAACACACGACAAATAAATAAATTCACCTATGAATTATATATTACCCAAAACAGATAATCTTATTTAATAGATTAATATTTCTTCGCCCTTTTAATTAATAATCTAACATTAATATTTCCCTTAATTAAGGGAAAACGATAGTCATATTTTCAGATATTATTCTTTAATTTCTACCATTCTCTATTTCCATTTTCAGAAATAATATATATAAAACATAAAATTCTCCATACATACAGTTATACGAATAATATCAAATAGACAGACAAACGATATCATATTACTAAATATAGTTACATATATCCTTATTTAAACATTAATATAATGCTAATATCAATATATTAAAATCAAATAAAGCTTCAAACGAGTCAATATATTATATATTGATACGATAATCTATAGTTTACTAAAGCATAAAAATAGATATTTTAATATTCACTTACATATTTTTAATACAACTCATTCGGTAAATATTAAATTTATTTATATATTTGCAAATAAATCCAAATTATAGAGCTTATGAAAAACAATTATTACTTATCATTAGTATTGCTTGCATTATTTGGGATATCTTCTCCATACTCAGCTAAAGCTTACAATGGAGGTTATGTGCCAAGTTCCCAAAGAACTTAACCTAATACTTTAAGAAACTCTTTGATGTATTTTTCGTCAACAGCTTTAAATTGCACATTCATTCAACAAGTTTTGCTTATTTTCCAATAGGCTGTATCTTCCTTCTCACATCCTTAGAAATCTCCAAAAACATGTAATTCAATTTCCCGGAATGTATTCCTTCTTCATTTTGCTTATACTTATTATTAGCGTATTGCTTAGACTTATCGAATGTTAGCCGTGACATTTGATTCTGTGATTTACCTACCATCGTTGAATCCAGCTTCTCATCCGGAAAGAAATCATCCAGATCCACATCTCCAATCATAGTAGTTTCAAGGAAGTTCATATTCTTGCGACCGGCATCCGTATAATACCCCACAAACATGTGTCCCGGAGTACGAACCAATATAGGTTCTATATTAATGGCACGAAGCAAGGAAGCAAACAGCACGCTACCATCCACACAGTTAATCTGCGAAGACTCCAGTGCATCATCGAACGTACGGACCCGCTGGGAAAAGACTACATTACTGGACAAACTGGTATTGGAAACGGAACTGTAACGGAAATTACGCTTTTGAAGCACATTCCATAAAGCATAGACTTGCTTGTCCACCACTTCAGCATTGCCACCCTGATAGCCCAAGAAACGATTGACAATGCGTGTATTCAGTGCTTCACGCAACAATTTGTCAATCATCGGATTCTCCTCATTAACGTATGCCGCAAAGAAAATTCCTGTATCATGAAACTTAGTCCCATTCGTAACATACCCCAACAAGCACTCATTAATGCTGCGGACAGAAAAAGTACGAACCCGCTGCCCCAAATCCTTATCATTCATTTCTACCTTTACAGCCACACTAACCGGTTCCGCCTGGTTATTATTCTTCAGCGCTTCGTAATTCCAGATAATATCGGGATAAATCGTATATTCCGTCCGTGGTTTAGCCAACACAAACTCTGATACGGAACGGGAAAAGAACGGAGTTTCAGAAACTTCAATACGTACCCTGCTATACGCCTTCCCCGAACGAATCCGGATAGAAATACAGGATTTAGAATTACCTACATATAAGGAATCAGCCGGAACTATGACTTGCGCATCCGTCGTCGCTACAGAAAGAATGCTGGAAGGAAAGATGTTGCCTCCCAACTCATCCGTTATCTCAAAACCGGAACGGAACGGAGCTGTATTCAGCCAAAAGGAACCTGCCACAACAATCACCAACAGACCCGTCAAGATAGAAATACGCCATTTATGACGCTGAAAATCAATACTTGCCAATTCCTTCATATTATTATATGTTTATCTTAAATACAAATTTACT
The DNA here is from genome assembly GCF_003474285.1 of Bacteroides sp. AF39-11AC. Classification (NCBI taxonomy): domain Bacteria; kingdom Pseudomonadati; phylum Bacteroidota; class Bacteroidia; order Bacteroidales; family Bacteroidaceae; genus Bacteroides; species Bacteroides sp. AF39-11AC. The sequence continues at coordinate 186,892 of NZ_QROH01000003.1, forward strand.
GAAAAATCCTCGGATTTCTCACACTTCATGCCAGATTTAAAAGTCCGCTCCACATTTTGCTCCACATTTTTTTCTTGAGAGTCATTTTTAAGAATATTCTCCCCTCATTTCCTCTTCGCTGTATAATTGGTTCTTTCTCATAGCAAATTCGGTTTATTATCGTAAAATATATATTTCAACCGAATTTACCATATCTTCATTCCCTGCTATACAACTATCATTTTTTTGTTTCTTTGCATTGGATTGAATTTCTATTTTCATCCTGTAAAAGCAAAAATGTAACCAAATTGTAACACGTGTTTCACTTTCCCGTAACAAAAACACCGCACCTTTGTCGCTGAAAAGAAATAAAGTATAACTTTGTGGTAGGAGAATTTGTTTTGAATACCTCATATTAATTAGAAAAAGCAATGAACGATTATCGTATTTTAGTTGTAGACGATGAAGAGGACCTTTGCGAGATCCTGAAATTCAACCTTGAAAATGAAGGGTATGAAGTGGATATGGCCAACTCTGCCGAAGAGGCGTTGAAAATGGATATCGGTAGCTACAACCTGTTGCTGCTGGACGTGATGATGGGAGAAATATCCGGTTTCAAAATGGCCAGCTTACTGAAGAAAGATAAGCAGACCGCTCAGGTACCTATTATATTCATCACCGCCAAGGACACGGAAAATGATACGGTAACCGGTTTCAATCTGGGGGCCGATGACTACATCTCCAAACCTTTCTCGCTGCGTGAAGTCATTGCACGCGTCAAAGCTGTATTGCGCCGCACCCAACAAGGAGAACCCGAACGGGCACCTGAACAAATCAGCTACAAAACGTTAGTCATTGATATTGTGAAAAAGAAAGTAAGTATCGACGGGGAAGAAGCCCCTCTCACCAAAAAGGAATTTGAGATATTACTTTTACTCCTCCAGAGCAAAGGACGCGTATTCTCCCGCGAAGATATACTGGCACGGATATGGAGCGACGAGGTCTATGTACTGGACCGCACCATTGATGTGAATATCACCCGTTTGCGTAAGAAAATAGGTATTTATGGTAAATGCATCGTAACTCGCTTAGGATATGGATACTGCTTCGAAGCTGAATAATACCACACATTTCCTGTCGTTCAGCCGGAAGTTGTTTCTTTCGGTCATTTCACTGTTTCTGGTATTTGCCGGATGCTTCCTGGCATATCAATACCAGCGTGAAAAAGAATATAAGATAGATCTGCTGGATATACAGCTACAGGACTATAATGAACGGTTGCACCAGGAGCTTGCCCACATCCCGGACAGCTTATGGGATAGAACCTTGGAACAGTACCTGCAAAAGTACATCAAACAGGATCTACGTATTACGGTAGTTGATGTACAGGGTGACGTATTATATGACAGCTACGAAAATCAGAAGTTGGGCAATCATATCAATCGCCCGGAAGTGCAAAAGGCGCTGGCAGAAGGAAAAGGATATGACGTACGTCGTACTTCCGAAACAACGGGAGTGCCCTATTTCTATTCTGCCACACTCTATGAGGGCTACATCATACGTTCCGCCCTCCCCTATGACCTGAACCTTATACGACACCTTGCAGCAGACCAGCACTACATTTGGTTTACCGTCATCGTATCATTGCTATTAATATTCATCTTCTACAAATTCACCTCTAAACTGGGGACAGCCATCAATCAGCTACGTGAGTTTGCCAAACGTGCCGATAAGAATGAACCTGTGGAAACAGATATGCAATCCGCCTTTCCGCACAACGAACTGGGAGAGATTTCGCAACATATCATCCAGATATACAAGCGATTGCGAGAAACAAAAGAGGCGCTATACATTGAACGGGAGAAACTGATCACCCACTTACAAACCTCGCATGAAGGATTGGGCGTATTCAATAAAGACAAGAAAGAAATCCTGGTCAACAACCTGTTCACACAGTACAGCAACCTGATTTCGGACTCCAACCTGCAAACAACGGAGGAAATATTCTCCATCAATGAGTTCCAGAAAATCACGGATTTCATCAACAAGACTCCCAAGCGTCCGGGAAAGGAAGAAAAGCGTATGTCTATCAACATCAATAAGAATGGACGTATGTTTATTGTGGAATGCATCATATTCCAGGACTTAAGCTTCGAGATATCCATCAACGACGTCACCCAGGAAGAAGAGCAGATCCGCCTGAAACGCCAGCTGACGCAGAACATCGCACATGAACTGAAGACCCCGGTCAGCAGCATACAGGGATATCTGGAAACCATCGTCAACAATGAAAACATTTCCCGGGAGAAGATGCAGACATTCCTGGAGCGATGCTACGCCCAAAGCAACCGGTTGAGCCGACTGCTACGCGACATCTCCGTATTAACGCGTATGGACGAAGCCGCCAACATGATCGACATGGAGAAAGTAGACATCAGTCTGCTGGTAGGCAATATTATAAACGAGGTAGCCCTGGAACTGGAAGAAAAGCATATCACCGTAGTCAACTCCCTAAAGCCGAAGATACAACTACGGGGAAACTACTCCCTGCTATACTCCATTTTCCGCAACCTGATGGACAATGCCATTGCCTATGCAGGCACGGATATATGTATCAACATCAGCTGTTTCCGCGAGGACGAGAATTTCTACTATTTCAGTTTTGCCGATACCGGCGTAGGTGTCTCTCCCGAACATCTGAACCGCTTATTCGAACGCTTCTACCGGGTAGATAAAGGACGTTCACGCAAACTGGGTGGCACAGGATTGGGATTGGCTATCGTAAAGAACTCGGTAATCATCCATGGAGGTACCATTTCGGCCAAGAACAACCAGGGTGGCGGATTGGAATTCGTATTCACACTGGCAAAGGAAAAATAATCACTTATCACTAACCACTAATCACTTTTTTCCTTATCTTTGCAATGCATTGGTTTACTGTCTTTGTTCGGAGACGGTAATTAAAAGGGAATCAGGTGCAAATCCTGAACAGTCCCGCTGCTGTAAGTTTCATGATAGGTTGCAGGCAAACTACCAATAGCCACTGGAAGTCCGCTTCCGGGAAGGCGCCTGGCAACAGAAACAAGTCAGAAGACCTGCCATGCACTGTTTTTATCACTGCTTTCGAGGAAAAAGCGTTGAGTCTAATGAAACGGGCAAATCGTCCCATCATTTCATTCATCCACTCTGCTTCAAAGAAAGTAAGGAACAATAAACTCTGCCAAGTTTATTTGAATGGTGTCCGGTCGAAGGGATTTCGCCCGGACATTTTATTCTGTAGCTTTCCCAAAACAAATTTTATTATCCGTATGTTATAACATACAGTAAACGATTAATACGAAGAGTTATGGAAGCAGATTATGAACTGATCGACAATGAAGAACGTCACCAATATGAGTTCCATGTCGAGAAATATACTCCAAAGATTGAGTACATGAAATCAACGAATGGAGAGATTTACCTGACACACACCGAAGTGCCCACTCAACTGGGTGGTAAAGGCATCGGCAGCCAGTTAGTAGAAAAAACATTAAAAGATATAGAAAAACAAGGACTTAGATTAGTACCTCTCTGCCCGTTTGTAGCGGGATACATTCACAAACATCCTGAATGGAAAAGAATTGTAATGAAAGGTATTCACATTCAATAATAAACAGTTATGAATATAAAGAAAGAATATACGAACGGGGAAGTGACCATTATCTGGCAACCCGGACTGTGCCAACATGCAGGCATTTGTACCAAGACCCTTCCGAATGTGTATCATCCGAAAGAAAAACCGTGGATAACGGCTGAAAACGCAACGACGGAAGAATTGATTGCTCAAATCAAGAAATGCCCGTCGGGAGCATTAAGTTACAGAATGAATAACGAGAAAGAAGATAAATAAAAGAAATGAGGTTACCCCTTCAACCTATGAACCCGGGCAACCTCATTGATATTATGAAAAAGAAAGTGATTATGTACGTTCCAATTGAACAGTGAAATGACGCATCAGGGGAGCCTCCCAAGCAATGCGGACTCCATTTGTAATGCTTTCACGACGGTCAAAAACATTTTTCAGCGCCACCGCTATCACATTCATGTGATTATCCGTATAGACGCGGCGGGGAATAGCCAGGCGCAATAAATCCAATCCGGTAAAACGGTTCTCACGGGTAACCGGATCACGGTCCGCCAGGATATAGCCGATTTCACATCCTCTGATACCAGCTTCAAGATATAGCTCAACCGTTAGAGTCTGTGCCGGAAATTCATTCTTCGGTACATGCGTCAGCACCTTCGTTGCATCCACAAAAATGGCATGTCCGCCTGCAGGACGCTGATAAGGAATACCATATTCATCCAACTTCTTTGCCAGATATTCCACCTGCCGGATGCGGGTTTCCAGATTATCAAATTCCGTATTCTCATCCAGCCCTGTGGCAAGTGCATTCATGTCACGACCATTCATACCACCGTAAGTAAGATACCCTTCATATTGCACGCAAAAGCCTTTGGCACCTTCGTACCAATCTTTTTTTCGTGTAGCAATAAAGCCTCCCATATTGACGATACCGTCTTTCTTGGCGCTCATAGTCATACCGTCAGCCAGATCAAACATTTCTTTAGTAATTTCCTTTATCGTTTTACCACTGTAGCCCTCTTCACGCATTTTGATGAAGTAAGCGTTTTCTGCGAAACGCGCGGAGTCAAACAATACAGGTTTATTATACTTATCCGCAAGAGCACGGACTTCACGAAGGTTCTGCATGGATACGGGCTGTCCGCCGGCCGTGTTGTTCGTAATGGTAACGATGATAAACGGTATACGGTCACCATGCTCCTGCAACGCTTTTTCCAGTTTCACTGGATCTACATTGCCTTTAAAAGGTATTTCCAACTGGGTATTTTTCGCTTCATCAATAGTACAATCCAAAGCAATGGCCTTCCGGCCCTCAATATGCCCCTTTGTGGTATCAAAGTGAGAGTTGCCCGGAACGATATCCCCCTCGTGCACCAGATAGGAGAAAAGGACATTCTCGGCAGCACGCCCCTGGTGGGTGGGAATGACATATTCAAAACCAGTCAGACGAGTGATTACTTCTTTCAAGTTGAAGAAAGAGGAGGCACCCGCATAACTTTCGTCGCCCAGCATCATCGCCGCCCATTGGCGATCGCTCATTGCTCCCGTACCGGAGTCGGTAATCAAATCGATATATACTTGTTCGGATTTCAGCTGGAACACATTGTAATGGGCTTCTTTCAGCCATTGTTCACGTTCCCGGCGGGTACTCTTCCGAATGGGCTCCACCATTTTAATTTTCCAAGACTCTGCAAAAGGTAATTCCATAGTGCTTGCTTATTATTTTGACATTTAGTTAACAAAAAGACCCATATAAATTATTCAACGGGTCGAATATAAGCATTTAAATAGAAACAAACAAGCATTTTACTATCTTTTTGTCAACGATTCATTCCTTTGACAGAAATTTCTTCTTCTCTTTTTTATTCATCTCCTGTATGACAATTGCGGTAGGATGCCAAGACTTATACATCACCCGCTCTTCAGGTTTGCCTGTTTCCTCGGGAGAAAGACAAAAATCAGGTACATACGAGTAATCCGGCTGATCGGGACAATAAATACTAAAACGTAAGTGGGAACCCTGCTTGTAGTTTTCCCCGCCAATGATGCCAAGCGGCTGTCCCGGAATCACCTTTTCACCCGGAGAGACAAAGATCCCTCCATTCTGAAATAATTTGTAACGGGCAAAAGTCCCGTCCTTATGGAAAACCTCCAGATAATTTTCCGTCGAATGAAACGATGTATTTTCGGAAGTGGAAGCGGAGTTATCAACAACTTCCGTCACGAGTCCGCCACGGGCAGCAAAAATTGTATCTCCGACAGTCGTGGAAAAGCCGAGACCTGTAACACGTTTCTCCCCTTCCTTCCCAAGGAATTTCTCTAAAGACACCATCTTATTCACACGGACTACCTTCCCTTGTGCCAGAGGGAAGAGATACACAAAACTGGTATCCGTCTTCAAGCGGTTATTTCCCTTTTTATAGGTATAACGATATGAGAATCCAATCGAAACATTTTCCGTAGTCGGACGCAAAGTCAGCAGACGTGTTTTGCCATAATGGATAACGGCATCATAAATCTCTCCTTCAGAAGAGGTAGTATTACTCAACCGGGAAAAAGTCATAGATACCGTATAAGGCGTGTGCGACTGAGTTTCGGCATAGAAAGTCACTTCCTCCTTGGCAGACCGTTCATAGCTGACCGTAACAGTTTTATCCGACTGTGCATAAACCAGCACAGGCAAGCAGAGAAGAAGAATACAGAAATAGCGTTGTAGTTTCATAGTATCATGTTTTTAAAATTAATCGACTTGCCAGGTCAGCACAAAGTCCGGATGCAACATATAGCGAATTTCAAATTTACGCTGTTCCGGCGTTCTGTACTCTTCAGCTGAGAAGGCTCCTTTTTCAGTAACCGTAAAAGGAAAAATACGCAGATGCTCCCGGAAATCAACCTCCGGTGTATTCATACATTTAAACATCACTTCTTTGGCCGACCAATGAAGCAACAAAGCCCAGGTATCGGTCCCCTGATACGAAGACAGAGGTTCATCAGTACGCATATACTTATGCGCCACCTTATGTACCCGTTCACCGTATTGTTCTATATCAATGCCCACTTCCTTACCGGCTTCACCGATAATCACCGATACATACCCACGTGTATGAGAAATACTGATAGATGCAGATTTATCTGCCAGATACGGCTTTCCGCTGGGATAGTAAGCAACTTCCTTTTCCTCTCCCAATAGAGTGAACAGCAATACACGAACCGACAGCCACTCCAGACGGCGATGTTCAGCAGAGAAACGTTGCAACCCCTCCAGGTATGTTTCCTGTTGTGGAAGCATGCTCAGCAGTTCATCCAGTGTTTCGTCCATCTTCCAGACTCCCCACTTATATGAAGGATACGTATGTTGTATGAAAAGAGACATATTATTTTATAAATCAATCTTTCTTATCGGAATCCGACGGAGGAGTATTGATGGTGAACTTCACTTTAAGAATACGGCGGTTATCCATCTCCAGGACTTCAAATTCATAGTGATCGTAGGTAACCTTTTCATGCAGGGAAGGAAATTCACCTTTCAGTTCTAGCAGTAATCCTGCAAGCGTATCAGAATCACCCGCTACTTCATCAAAGACTTCCTCGTCCACCTTCGTAATCTTATAAAAGTCCGTCAACTGAGTTTTGGCTTCAAACACCCACGTATGATCGTTCAGCACTGCATACGTACGTTCTTCATCATCATATTCGTCGTGAATCTCCCCTACTATCTCTTCGATGATATCCTCCATTGTCACAATTCCCGAAGTACCGCCGAATTCATCAACCACAATAGCTATATGAATCTTATTGGCCTGAAAATCACGCAACAAATCATCAATCATCTTGGTTTCCGGAACAAAATAGGCCGGACGTATCAGTGACTGCCAACGGAAATCCACCTTATTCAAATGAGGCAGCAGGTCCTTGATATATAAGATACCCTTAATATTATCCCGGTTATCGGAATAAATAGGAATACGGGAATAAGCATTTTCGATGATACATTGCAATACATCCTTGAAAGGCGTGCGGATATCCAGATCGACTACGTCCAGACGGGAAGTCATCACCTCCTTCGCCGTTTCACCGCCAAAACGAATGATACCCTCCAGAATATTATTCTCTTCCTTCAGCTCCGCCTTATCCGTCAGCTCAAGGGCGTGAGAAAGCTCGTCTACCGAGATATTATGGTTTTTGCGGGCAAAATGCTTGTTCAGGAATGAAGTGGAACGCACCAGCATGGAAGCTACCGGATAAAAGAGGGAACGAAACATCCAGATACCCGGGGCGGAGAAACGGCAGAAAGCCAACGTCTTCTGGGCTGAATAAATCTTCGGCATGATTTCACCGAAAAGAAGCAGCAGGAAGGTCAGGATGACGGTCAGTATCAGAAATTCCGCAATAGGAGAATGAAACTCAAACACGCTCATGAAGAAGAAGTTGCAGAGCACGATGATGGTTACATTCACAAAATTATTCGTTATCAGAATGGTTGCCAGCAACCTTTCCGTGTCATCCAGTAGTTTGCGAATTTTCTCGTCCGAGGGGTGTTTCTTCTCGTCAATGGCGTTCAGGTCGGATGGAGAAAGAGAGAAAAAGGCTATTTCTGAAGCTGAGGCAAAGCCGGATACGAACAACAGCAAGCCTGCCAACACAATGGCGATGATTGCCGAAATAGTAGGGCTATGTACGGATATACCATTAAAAACATTTGCCAACTGGCATAAATAAGCGTCTGGGTCCAAAGATCTTGGTTTTAGTTAAACAATTAGAACGGTAAATCGTCCGTTGTATTATCTTGTGCAGGGGTTGCCTGCGATTGCGCCATAGGTTGTGCAGGAGCACCTTGTGACATACCCGGTTGCGGAGCGGCAGCACCCGGTGCAGCAGTTCCTCTGGGGCTCAGCATTTCCATAGAGTCCACAAAGATTTCCGTAACATAGCGCTTTGCGCCGGTCTGATCATCGTATGAACGGGTACGTATTTTGCCTTCCACATAAAGTTTATCCCCTTTATGCACATATTTTTCGGCTGTTTCTGCCAGTCCGCGCCAAAGTACCAGATTGTGCCATTCCGTCCTTTCGGGTACCTGCGTACCGTTAGCCAATGTGTATGCACGGTCTGTAGTAGCCAAAGGCAAAGAAGCCACAGCGATACCGGAATCAAGGTATCTTACTTCAGGGTCCCTACCTACATTTCCAATCAATATTACTTTATTTACTGACATAAGCCTTTTTTCTTTTTATTTGAATTTGCTGCCAAAATTAAACAGAATAATCACACAATGCAAGAGTTAGCGCAACTTTTATAGATATTTCTCCAGAAAGGCATGCACCAGGCGAGAGACCGCATACTGCTCCAAATCCTCTGTTTTCACCCGCTGGAAGGCAGAAAAAGAAGTGGAATTTTCCGGTAAAACAACTTCATAGAAATTGGCATAAATCACCCTGTGAGAGAGCACATGCTTCACATTTCCACTGATTAAACGCAATCCCGAAACCTCCCCGTCTGCAAAAAGCACACGTACCTGGGGCAATTCACGAAACTCTTCTTCCGTCACAGGCGCTTCCGTTTCTATCAGCGGAAATTCGAAAAGATTTTTCCAGATATCATCCTCCGTCCGCTTATGTAAGTAGGTACACGCGCCCACACGTACATATATATAATTGAAATAACGATTGGTGGTTTTCGTCTTATGCTGCTTTACGGGCAACTTCGTTATCGTACCCTCCTTCAAGGCCGAGCAGCTGTCAACCAAAGGGCAAAACAGGCAATTCGGTGATTGCGGCGTACATTGTATGGCACCGAAATCCATTATCGCCTGATTGTAGACAGCAGGCTGCGATTTATCCATCATCTCATCTGCCAAAGCAGCAAACAATTTCTTGCCTTCCGTACTGTCCACCGGCGTATCGATGCCGAAATAGCGCGAAAGCACACGATAGACATTCCCGTCCACCACTGCATAAGGCATACCGTAGGCGGATGAGCAAATAGCCGCAGCAGTATAGTCCCCTACCCCCTTCAACGCACGCACCCCTTCATAAGTAACCGGAAAAACACCATTCATACTTTTTGCCGCCGCATGCAGATTACGTGCACGGGAATAATACCCCAGTCCCTGCCAGCATTTCATCACCTCATCTTCCGGTGCTTCAGCCAAGGCTGTCACATTAGGAAAACGATGGATAAAACGCAAAAAATAATCATAACCCTGCGCTACCCGGGTCTGTTGCAGTATAATCTCTGAAATCCATATAATATAAGGGTCGGTGGTATTCCGCCAAGGCAATTCACGCTTGTTTTCGGCATACCAGGCTATCAATTTCTCACTAAATATATTCATCTCTATTACAGATAGTTATAAAAGTCTAAAAAGGGCAACGTCTTTCGCCTTGGATGGCTAACTTCTTCACAATTTATGGCTACATCCCTAATATAAAAGCGTGTAGCCCTTCCTACAGCACAAAAATAGTTCTTTTTCCCCCAACAAACCTTAATCAAAAGACTTTTTTAGAAAATTGTCCAGAATATATTTTTTAGAGAGCGTAAAAAGCTATATATTTGCAGTCCAAAAAATTAGGAAACTATAGTAATAATATTTTTTTTAAAGAAAAATGACTAAAGCTGATATTGTAAACGAAATTACAAAGAACACCGGGATTGACAAAGTAACAGTGCTTACTACGGTTGAAGCGTTCATGGACACAGTAAAGGCATCTTTATCAAAAGATGAAAATGTTTACCTCCGCGGGTTTGGTAGCTTCGTAGTGAAGAAAAGAGCACAGAAAACTGCTCGTAACATCTCAAAGAATACTACGATTATCATTCCGGAACACAACATTCCGGCATTTAAGCCTGCAAAAACATTCACCATCTCCGTGAAGAAATAATAAACAAGAGTATTAACCCATTAAATTATTGAAGCTATGCCTAGCGGAAAGAAGAAAAAAAGACATAAAATGTCTACGCACAAGCGTAAAAAAAGACTAAGAAAGAACAGACATAAAAGCAAAAAGTAATTTTTAGTCTGAAGGACAGAAATAAAGAACAAACTTGTGAAGCTATTTGTCTCGCGAGTTTGTTCTTTGTTTAAGTAACAAATTGTAGTCGGCAAGGTGACAAGGAAAAAGAAGATAAGGAAGATAGTCGCAATACACTTCCTCTTATAAACTCGTCAACTTAGAACCTCGTCAACTTTAGAACCTAAAAAGCAAAAAAATTGTGACAAGTGAACTCGTTGTAGACGTACAGCCCAAAGAGGTCTCCATCGCCCTGCTCGAAGACAAGAGCCTGGTGGAACTTCAAAGCGAAGGAAGAAACCTTTCTTTCTCGGTGGGCAACATGTATTTAGGACGAATCAAGAAATTGATGCCCGGCCTGAATGCCTGCTTCGTGGACGTGGGTTACGAGAAAGATGCTTTTCTTCATTATCTGGACTTAGGTCCTCAATTTAACTCGTTAGAGAAGTACGTAAAGCAAACTTTAAGCGATAAAAAGAAACTACCGCAAATCACCAAGGCAACCATACTTCCCGATCTTGAAAAAGACGGCACCGTAGCCAATACACTCAAGGTGGGACAAGAAGTAGTGGTGCAAATTGTCAAGGAGCCTATCTCTACCAAGGGTCCGCGCCTGACTTCCGAAATCTCATTTGCCGGAAGATATCTGGTGCTGATACCTTTCAACGACAAGGTTTCCGTATCACAAAAAATTAAATCGAGCGAAGAACGAGCCCGCCTCAAGCAATTGCTGATGAGCATCAAACCGAAGAATTTCGGAGTGATCGTCCGCACCGTTGCCGAAGGAAAACGCGTAGCCGAACTCGACGGAGAGCTTAAAGTTTTATTAAAGCACTGGGAAGATGCTGTCACCAAAATACAGAAAGCTACCAAATTCCCGACATTGATTTACGAAGAAACCAGCCGCGCCGTAGGCTTATTGCGCGACTTGTTCAATCCTTCTTTCGAGAACATCCACGTCAACGACGAAGCCGTGTTCCACGAAATCAAGGATTACGTAACTCTTATCGCCCCTGACCGGGCAGGAATCGTAAAACTGTATAAAGGACAACTCCCCATTTACGACAATTTTGGTATCACCAAGCAGATCAAGTCTTCGTTTGGCAAGACGGTTTCATACAAGAGTGGTGCCTACCTGATTATTGAGCATACTGAGGCGCTTCACGTAGTAGACGTGAACAGCGGTAACCGCACCAAGAATGCCAACGGGCAGGAGGCCAACGCACTCGAAGTGAATCTGGGAGCTGCCGACGAACTGGCTCGCCAGCTGCGACTGAGAGATATGGGTGGTATCATTGTGGTGGACTTCATTGATATGAACGAAGCCGAAAACAGACAAAAGCTTTACGAACGTATGTGTGCCAACATGCAGAAAGACAGGGCAAGACATAACATCCTACCGCTCAGCAAATTTGGACTGATGCAGATTACCCGCCAGCGTGTGCGCCCGGCAATGGATGTCAATACCACAGAAATCTGTCCCACCTGTTTCGGAAAAGGCACCATCAAGTCCTCTATCCTCTTTACGGACACTTTAGAGAGTAAAATTGACTACTTAGTCAACAAACTGAAGATTAAGAAATTCTCGTTACACATCCACCCGTATATTGCTGCTTACATCAACCAGGGACTTGTTTCCCTGAAACGGAAATGGCAGATGAAATACGGATTTGGTATCAAGATTATTCCAAGCCAGAAACTCGCGTTCCTGGAATATGTATTCTACGACCCGCAAGGGGAAGAGATTGACATGAAGGAAGAATTCGAAATTAAATAAGAAAGACGGCGAAGTAAATCAGAAACTTCGCCGTCTTTTTTGTTTTTCCCGCCAACTTTTCAAAATCAATGGCCGATATCTAAAAGAAACTCACCATTTATATAGAAGCGACCATCACTCCCCTGCACATGCAAGGTGATAAATCTCTTTACTGTCCTGCTTTGTCAGCTTCACATAGTTCCCTACCAACTCTCCTTTATTGCGGTGCAGACTATCCGCCAGACGGTCAATATCAGGATTTTCAACACCCAGTTCTTTAAATGTCACAGGCAGACCAAGAGAGCTAAAGAAAGCTTTCAGCTTACCAATACCTTCCAAAGCAACCGCTTTCTTATCTTCTGATTCAGGAACGCCCCATACACGAACGGCATATTGGGCAATCTTTCCTACATTATACTCTACCATCCACGTCATCCAGGCAGGGAAGATAACAGATAACCCGGCACCATGGGTAACACCATAAATAGCGCTGATTTCATGCTCCAGGAAGTGCGAAGCCCAATCTTCCTCACAACCTACGCCACAGGTACCATTATGCGCAATCATGCCCGCCCACATCAAGTTGGCACGCGCACCGTAATCTTCAGGATTTCTCATTACCTTGGGAGCTTCATTGATGATAGCCATTAAAGTGCCTTCACAAAGACGATCTCCAATTTCCACCTCCTGAGTGTTCGTAAAATAACGCTCCATGATATGAGCCATCATATCAGCCACACCACAGGCTGTCTGAAAGGGCGGCAAAGTATAAGTAAGTTCCGGATTCATAATAGAGAATATCGGACGCAAAACTTCCGGTACACGCAGGCTGAGTTTCTGCAAACCGTCCAGTTTCGTTATAACCGTATTACCGGAACCTTCACTTCCGGCAGCAGGAATAGTCAGCACAACAGCTACTTTCAGCGCTTTAGTCACTTTAGCCTTTCCGATATAGAAATCCCAGAAGTCACCTTCATAAAGCACACCTGCCGCTATGGCTTTGGCTGTATCAATGACAGAACCACCACCCACAGGCAACAGCATATCAGCCTGTTCACGGCGGCAGAATTCAATGCCTTCATACACTTTTGTATCCACCGGATTCGGCTGCACGCCACCCATCAAACAATATTCAATCCCTGCTTCCTGCAAGGACTGCTTCACCCTATCCAGCAAACCACTCCGCACGACAGAGCCACCGCCGTACACAATCATCACTTTCTGCGCACCATGCTTCCGCGCCAGTGCACCGACTTGCATTTCCGTATCCTTACCGAATACAAATTCGGTAGGACTGTAAAAGACGAAATTATTCATAATTTATTATATTATTATATGCGAAATACCGGCATAAAGTAGTATAGCCATAATAAGAGTTTACGTTTCTCCACAACCGAAGGGATAAAAGTCCCCACAACTACATCATAAAATTACTGAACAGGAAGAAGCAAGCATCGCCAACCTCCGGAAGTTCTTTCTTGCGGGAAAGATGAATGCCGCACCGGGAACAAAAATCCTTCAACAAGAATTCAGTTTTGTTATCTTCCACCTCAATGACGTGAGGTTTATTACCCTGCTCGCGCAAAACATTGACTAACTTCAATAGTAACTCCTCTGGATTGTTGTTCAAAGCATCCTGAGTCAAAATGGGAAATACCAACTCGTTGGCGGTATCCAAACAAAGTAATACGGTAGGGAGGTAAGGAGCTTCATCCTCATCTGCATCTATGGGCGTCGGCATATGCAGATACTTCATTTGTAATGTCCCGGAAACAGGCAACTTTTTCATCTCGCCTGCCAGTATGTCGTTGGCAAACTTTGGTGCAACACACTCATCAGGCAGAAAAGCAGGAAGCTGAGTAATATTCCACTCGTATGTACCATCGGAATTGGGAATAAGGTACGGAACAGATTTTCCACCCTTTGCGGTAGGATAGTTGCCATTTACATCAAAGCCCAGCTTTACAAAGTCAGAGGTTGTCACCTTTGCCGCCACAGCAATAGCGGCCCGAAGCGCCTCAACGATATCACGCGCATCCTCCATACAAGTGATGCCATACTGCATCTTTCCAGGCTGATACCGGGTAAAGTCAGGCCAGCCTTTAGAGCGTCGAATCTTCAGCTTATGGGCATCGGCATAATTACGGATAATTTTCTTTGTTTTCACATCCATGTCAGATGCTTGCATAAAGTCGCAATTGATACAATCGAAAGTTGTTGTCATTTCAAACATTTCGATTTCTGAGAGATGTTCATTGCCTAAGCTGATAGTTTTCAAATAAGTAGTGAAACCTTTTCGCCCCCGGTAGAAACCCAAGGCAAGGTGTTCACCTGCATTTCCCATCACGCAACAATATCCGGTTTCCCCATCGGATAGGCGAAATGCAAATACATCACTATCTGTCAACTCTTTCCACAATTCTGTGTCCCGATATTGAAATGCTACCGCAAGCATGTCGTCTACAAGAATCATTTTTCTAATTATTTATGGTTATAAATGTATTATTTTGTTCAAAGATAGGAAAAAAATTGAGACTTAGCGCAGGGCGCAGTAATAAGCCTGATAAATAGCACGGTGCTTTCATTTTTTTGCTAAATATCATGTCGTTTTCGGGAATAATCAATATCTTTACATGAAATATCAAGTTAAATCAATTGAAATGGAGCGTATCAATAGATTACAAGTCGTTTTAGCAGAGAACGTTGAAACTTTCGATAAAATAGCTAATCTTCTGAATGTTGATATGAAAGAGAGATTCTATGACTCAAGCGGTTATATTGCCTAAAAACCGTAGCGATTTGAGAATAGTTTTAAAATAAATAATAATTAAGGAGTGAAGGGCAATTCTAACATTTAGAAGTATACATGGAACAACAAGATGAAATCATCATATATCAGTCTCAGGATGGTACGATAAAAGTTGATGTACTATTCTCTGAAGAGACGGTTTGGCTGACACAGACGCAGATTGGGTCTCTGTTTGGAAAGGCTAAATCTACTATAAGTGAGCATATCAAAAATATCTTCGAGGAAGGAGAACTGAATGAAAATATGGTTGTTCGGAAATTCCGAACAACCACTCAGCATGGTGCGATCGAAAATAAGACCCAAAGCCACGAAGTTAATTATTACAATCTGGATGTAATTATCTCAGTTGGCTATCGGGTGAAATCTGTGCAAGGTACGCAGTTTCGTATTTGGGCGACACAGCGTTTGAGGGATTATATCATCAAGGGATTTGCTCTGAACGATGAGCGATTCAAGAGCGGCTCGTCAATGAACTACTTTCGGGAACTGTTAGACAGAATTCGGGAGATTCGCTTGTCCGAACGGCTTTTCTATCAACAAATCAAAGATATTTATGCCACAAGCATTGATTACGATCCGTCCGATGAAATGACCCTTGCCTTTTATAAAGAGGTGCAAAACAAACTTCTTTGGGCGGTCAGCGGGAAAACTGCGGCGGAACTGATCGGGCAAATGCCACATTGCCGCAAATGGGGCTGACATCGACATCTTTACCCAATAAGGTTCGTAAGGCAGATGTAGAAATTGGAAAGAATTACTTGAATGAAGAAGAGATTGGGCTTTTGAAATTGATCGTAGAACAATTCCTTGCTTATGCAGAGACTCAGGCAATACAGCACAAACCGATGTATATGCGGGATTGGATTGAGAAATTGAAGCAGGTACTTACGATGAATGATAAAAACATATTGGAGCACGCGGGATCAATCTCTCATAAATTGGCACTGCAAAAAGCCGCTGGCGAGTATGACAAATACAAGGAGGTACAAAAACAGTTGGAACGATTGGAAAGCATCAAAGAACTGGAGCAGGATATTCAAAAACTGAATAAAAATAAGAGAAAAAAGAAATAGTCTAAATTTAAAATTATAACAGAGACTGAAAAGGACTCTTGGTCTCTGTTATAATACTTCTGAATATTTTGGTTATCAACAAAATCTTTTCATCTATTTACATAGAGTTGTTTGAGGACTATATTATTCAATATATTTACTATAACGTTCGAAGAAGCGCTTGAACGCTCCCCATTTCATCAACCCTTTTTCAAAGACAAAGATGCCCAGGAGAGCACAGAATATTCCCAATAATACATCAATCAGATAATGATGCCCCGAATAAACAGCTGTGCACCAGATACCCACCATAATAAATGCAAATAATGCTATCAGCCAACCCTTACAACGGTTCATTATAGCATAAGCCAACGCCACAACCATATATGCCGCATGCAGCGAAGGAACGGCTGCAAATACATTTGCATTACGCCCATAGATAGAGTCGAATATCGTGCATCCCAGCAGTTCGTCAAAACGCCCCAGTCCCGCCACATTTCCCGGAGTATTCAGCATCGCCTCAAATCCATAGTTCATAGCGTACCAAGGGGGAGCGGCAGGATGAATGTAATATCCGGCAAAGCCAATAAGATTAACCAGCAGGAAGACCATGGCAAAACGGAGATACATCCGGCGATCTCCCTTCAGATAAAGCCACAAACCGAAAGCTATAGGCAAAGGCACCCAGCAGAGATAGAACACCCCAGCAAAGAAATCGGCTACCGGCCAGTGATGTATGGCAAAGTATTCACAAGGAATCAGCGTAGCCCCATTCACGGATATACCGAAAAGAGACTTCTCCGCTTCATACAAGCCCTGCACATCGATAGGGTTCACCTGGTAATTGGGGTACACCCGCATCCAGTCGTAGGAAATCCCGAAAATAACAAATGGCAGCAAAGCCACTGCCAGCTTACGGGTTGTCTTTCCTGCAAAAAACAGAAACAGGAACAAGCCCGTCATTAGAAAATGCTCCGTACGAAGTCCGATGCAAGTAGCCGTCAGCAACAGGAAAGCCAACGTAATGACTACCAGCAATGCCGTCTCTCTCACCGGAGGGAAATATCTTTTTATCATTTATTCAAAAGTTTATAGCAATGTACCAAGCGGACAAAAGCCGTCAGATTAGCCAATATGGCAATGATTGCCAGAGGAACAATCAGGATCAGCATTGGGTCGAAGAGCGTGCAATCGGAAAATACACCGCAGAACAGGGCTCCCAGACTGGTCAGCACCACTCGCTCAGGGCGCTGCATAATACCCACTTTACATTCCAGTCCCAGACCTTCGGCACGTGCGCGTACGTAACTTACCATCAGCGAACCGATCAAAGCAAGGAAAGTAATAATGGAACCCAGGAAATATCCCTGCAATATAAGATAATAGGATATACCGAACAAAGTAAACAGTTCACTGTAACGGTCGAGCACCGAATCGTACAACGCCCCGAAGGTGGAAGACATATTGCCAAGACGCGCCACGCGGCCATCCATCATGTCAAACAGCCCGGCGAAGAGTATCAGTCCGCCTGTCCATCCCACTAAAGAAAGGTCCTCTTCCGAATCTGTAACCAACCCTGCATAAATAAATATACCGGCAGCCACAATGTTAAGTATCAACCCGGTAGTAGTAATAAAGTTAGGCGTAATGCCAATTTTAATCATGCCACGCACAACGGGATTGATAATCTTGTATATCACCTGTTGCAGCCAGTCTCTGTAATTCATGTTCATTCTATTTTTTCTCCAAACGTTGTTTCAGAAATCTTTTTAAGTTGTGGTTCCGGTAGACGAAGACCCGTTGCAGATAATAATTCCAGAAAAATGCAACCAGCAAGGCTACCGTGATTTTAGAGAGGATAAACACGTCATAGACGTAATATCCCAGCAACCCGTTCACCCACTTCATTCCTGCCAGCCATTCCGTCAAAGCAAAAGTACCCCATGTATTGATAAGGATGCTCCCACCCCATACTATGAAATACTTCAGCCCCACATGTATCTTCTTGCAGTCTTCCGCCTTAAATACCCATTCATAGTTGATTACACAATTGACCATGCCGCCAACCACGGAACCGATAAATGTGGCATACAAATAGTATACACCAAACAATTTCACCAACAGAATAGTTATCAGAAAATCGATTACAGTGGCTATCTGTGCAGAAAGCTGCGCCTTCATAAAAAGCCACACTTCCCTGCGCCAACCTGCAAACCGACTCTGTTCATCTACTCCATCCACCATCTTGCCACTATTAAAACGATGAAACCATACACTCCCGCCAATACATCATCCATCATCACCCCGACTCCACCCGGCAAGTTTTCCATCCGCCGGATGCCCAGCGGCTTCAGAATATCAAAGAAGCGGAACAAAACAAATGCTGCCAGTCCATACCAGATATGACCTGCCGGAACTGCCAGAAGCGTGATCCACACACCTACCATCTCATCCACCACCACGCGCGACGGATCTTCACCCCAGTAGGGTTCCAGACGGTCGGTAGCCCAAATGCCGGCTACGGTGAACAGGGATATCAATGCGACAGTCGTCCACAACAGACAGGTTTCTGATATGAGTAAAGAAAGTCCGAACCAGATTAGCGTAGCGAGTAAAGCGCCCGCCGTGCCCGGAGCAAAGGGAGAAAAGCCTGAGCCGAAGCCCGTGCCTATCAGGACAGGGAAGAAGGAAGGTCTCCTCATAGAAAAAAGATATAAAAGAGTGATAAGGTGATAAAATGGTAAAGCGGTAAAGTAATACTACATCACCACTTTATCACTCTACCACCTTATCACCTTATTATTATTTATTAATCCAGATAGCTCGGTGATTTTTCACCCACCATCGTACGGATTGTTTCTTTCACCATTCTCCATTGAGTGAACAGATCATGGATCGGTTCATGCTCAAAGTCGTGCATCGGGCTCTTGCAGAAGAATGACAACCAGGTCTGGATTCCAGACATACCTGCACGCAATGCCAGGTCACTGAAAATAACGAGGTCGAGTGCAATAGGAGCTGCAAGAATAGAGTCGCGGCACAGGAAGTTTACTTTGATTTCCATCGGGTAACCCATCCATCCGAAGATGTCGATGTTATCCCATGCTTCCTTATTATCTTTACGGGGAGGATAGTAGTTGATACGAACCTTGTGGTAAACATCACCATAGAGGTCGGGATATTTTTCCGGTTCGAAGATGTTATCGATAACAGACAGCTTGCTGACTTCTTTTGTTTTGAAGTTTTCGGGTTGATCGAGCACTTCACCGTCACGGTTACCCAGGATGTTGGTAGAGAACCAACCGCTTACACCCAGCATACGAGTCTTGAACATCGGAGCGAGCACTGTTTTCATCAGTGTCTGTCCACTCTTGAAGTCCTTACCGGAAATGGGCACATTCATCTTCTTAGAGAATTCCCACATTGCCGGAGTATCTACGCACAGGTTAGGAGCACCCATGATGAACGGAGCACCTTCTGCAATTGCAGCATAAGCATAGCACATACTCGGAGAAATCACTTCCGTGTTATTAGCCTTCATTGCTTCTTCCAAAGCGGCAAGCGACTCGTGTTCTTTACACAACGGAACGTAGATCTCGGTACTTGCAGCCCACAGCACGGCAATACGCTCGCAGTTGTTGGCAGCCTTGAAGTTACGGATATCCTCACGCAGTTGCTCCACCATTTCCCAGCGGGTAGCGGCGTTCTTGATATACGTACCATTCAGGCGTTTTGCAAAGTTGTGGTCAAAGGCAGCAGGCATCGGCTTGATGGCTTGCAATTCCTCTTTTACCAGATTTAAATCTTTTTCTTTCAGAACTTCTGCATACATCGCAGCTTCGTATGCATTATCAGGGAAGATATCCCATCCGCCGAAAACAATGTCGTTCAAATCTGCCAAAGGCACTACGTCCTTAATCAGCTTTTCGTCGTTGTTCTCCATGCGTATTGTGGCCATCTGTGTAATAGACCCAATAGGTTTTGCCAGTCCCTTACGAGCAGCTAACGTACCCGTTATCATGGTGGTTGAGACCGCGCCACCCACTCCGACTACCAGTACACCCAAACGACCAGTTGCCGGCTTAATGTTTTCTTTCATTGCCATTGTATCTTTTAAAGTTTAAAAAATTGCTCAAATTTAGACTATTTTGTTCAATTGAGACTCGTCTTTTTATCCGATTTAATGTTCTGTTAGTAAGATTTAAGTTAAAAGGTCATGTGCAGACTGATTCTAAGACCGGATTTATCAATTCCGGGCAGATTTCTGTAAGTTAATCGCCAGACATAATCGAAGCGAAGCACCTTCAAAATATTCTCTACACCGACCCCCACTTCCATATAAGGAGTATCTCCCATATAAGAGGTTGTGACGGGAAAACGGAAGAGGTCATTGCTGACTGTCGGATTATTTTTGTCGCTCAAATTCCCGTACAATCCCCTAAACGAAAGGACTTCACGCCATTTCAACTTTTTCAGCAAAGGTACGCGGTTGAACAAAAAGCCATTTAGATAGTAAGTAACGTCCCACGAAGCATATTCATCGTTCATAAACTCCATGGCATTCATCAGGGAGTAAGACTCCGGCTGAATGGTATAAGAGAGGTTGGCGTTCGGGATAATCAGTAACGGGAAAGGTACTTTATCCCAAACTTTTCCGGCTTTCAGAATGACGTCCGTATAGCCGAAGGCCGAAAACCAGAAACGTTTCTGAAAACCGGCCTCTGTATATTGATAGGTGTAATCGCCGCCCAACACTCCTTTTGCAGCCATCGTATGCGAAAGCGAGAAGACCGGAGCATCCAGTGATACCGGGAAGCGGTTCCATTGCGTCTGAAAGAATTTTTCATTCGGCGCATAACGCAATTTTACTTCAAACTCGGTATTCGATATATTCTTCACGGGCGTTGCCATCTCATCCTGTTTCAGGAAAGGGATGAGATACGAAGACTCATCCTGCCGGAATCGGGAAGTGAGCTGAAAAGAGAAGCCGGAATGGAACTCATTGGTGTAAGTCAGCTCCGCCTTGCGCTGATAGCCTATCCGGTCGTCCTTCTGGCGCTTCAAGCTCAGGAATACGTTGTCCTGACTGGTATAGAGGTAATGCTGCCCGTATTGGTTTACATCCGAGGTATATCGTGCTTTCAAAGAGTGAATAGGAAATTCGTTGGCATACTCCTTCTTCTTATGGAAAGAATATTCCACTTCCGCCATCCCCTTCATCCGGTGGTCTTTAAAACCGTAGGCCATATATCCTTTATAGAACAGGTGCGGATTGAGCCACGCCGTAGTCATACCGCCCGCACGCAGGCGCACACCTTCCAGGGTGTTGCCGCTTATGGTGGTATTCATCATACCTATATAGAACAGGGGTTCTTTCTCTTTAGGTGCGGGTATGTAGCCGGTAAACAGCACTTTCAAGGTCTTCTCCGTCCAGTAATAGACAGGATACGTGCGAAGCTGCGCCATCATTTTATCAACGGAAGTTTCCTTCTTGCTGACTTCCACCTGACGGTTATCGTCCCAGTAAGCTTCCGTGCGATGCGTTGCTTCGGCCGGCTCAATCACTTTTTCCGGCTTCTTGAAGGCCGAAAGGGCATCCGCAGAAGGTTCATACACATAATTCCTGTAATACACATCCCGCTTGGCATAGATACCGTCACTGTTGTCCACCAGCTTGAATTCGGTGGTGATATGTTCGTCAGCCAACTGGCGCGTACCATCCGCCCCACGGGTAAAGTTCTGTTCCAAAGACATATAATCCACAAAATTCAGATTGATCTTCTGTGGAAAGTTCATGGTGGAACGACGCACGAAATAGGTACTGTCCAACGTAACGTACAAATGTCCCGTAAAACCGAAGGACTCGGAATTGAAGGGTACGAACGTCAGGTCCACACAAGGCTGGCCCGCTATCGTAAGCGTGTCCATCAGATAATATTTATAGAATGAAGGTCCCAGGGAAGAAAGCGGGCTTACGAACTTATTGGTGAACAGTGTGATGTTGTTTTCATAAATATCGACATCGGTCATTGTCACACTGATGGCTTGCTCCATGCCTTGCTGCGAAAGCATCTCATCCACACCGGCCTGTCGGCGGGCATGTACGCGTTGTTTCTGACTTTTGGGAGATTTGCGGTAATAATCCGTAGCCAGCAGCTCACGGTTGGAAACGGCAAGCACAGGCTTTCCCGTAACGGCGGAAGTATCTACGTAGTCCGTCAGGAACTTGAATTTACGATAAAGCCACTTCTGCTGCTTTGCACTGTCGAAGTTGTTGATGGCAAAGGTCATCTTCTCATAACGGTCCCGTTGCCAGAAGTCCAACTCTTTGGGCGAATAGTCATCCCGATGTTCTATCATCTGTCTCACAAATTCCACGGCGGGATTATCTTTTTTCTTGTATCGCTCCCGCTTAGGCTTTACCACCACTTCGTTCAGGGCATACGTTGCCGGAGAAAGGGCGATGGTAAGGCGGATGCCTTGTGCCGGATGAATAAGGCGGGTGTATTCATTATATCCAATGGCAGAAATAACCAGCACGGCTTGGGGGCGGTAGGTATTGAAAGAAAACTGTCCTTTGTCGTTGGTCATGCCTCCCTCGGTAGTACCTTTCAGATATACAGATGTATAAGGGAGAGGCTCACGGGTTAACGAGTCTGTAACAACACCTTGTACCACATATTGTGCTTGCAGGGGGAAGCTCATCCAGCAAAGGCTGATGAACAATAAAATCCTTAAAAAAGTAAACCTCATACCTATTTTTATAATGTTGAAAGATGAATGAGAATTCAGGGGGGAATGGGGACGCGGACGACGCGGATCAGGCGGACGAACGCGTACCAATTTTCGCTAAATAATCATTCCTCCTTCTTTAACGCCCGCAAAGGTACGTAAGAAAACTTTTTTATAAAGTTCAGTTTTGCTGAATAAATGTTCTAAAAAACCACTTTTGCGCAAAACACTTCCTTTGGCAAGCTGTTGTATATACTTTAAACGACGCAAAAAGCATCGAAAACCAATTAATAACCTAAACAACTTAATTATGGAATGGATAATAAACCAGCTCAGGGAGCGCCCCGAACTTGCCATATTCCTCACCCTGTTCCTGGGGTTCTGGCTTGGCAAACTACGTATCGGGAAGTTCAGCTTGGGGACGGTCACAAGCGTATTGCTTGTAGGCGTATTGGTAGGACAACTGAAGATCGACGTACCGGGCCCCATCAAATCAGTGTTCTTTCTTCTCTTTCTGTTCGCCGTCGGGTATAAAGTGGGACCGCAGTTCTTCCGCGGGCTGAAAAAGGACGGACTCCCCCAGGTAGGCTTTGCCGTACTGATGTGTGTATCGGTATTGGTGGTGACCTGGCTTCTCGCCCTCGTGATGGGCTATAATCCCGGTGAAGCCGCCGGATTACTGGCAGGTTCGCAAACCATCTCCGCCGTCATCGGAGTGGCCGAAGACACCATGGCAAACATGGGACTGGACGAGGCGCAACGCCAAAGTTATATCAATATCATCCCCGTATCATACGCTGTGACTTACGTTTTCGGTACGGCAGGTTCAGCCTGGGTACTCTCCTCCCTCGGTCCCAAACTGTTGGGCGGACTGGAGAAAGTGAAAGCCGCCTGCAAAGAACTGGAAGCCAAAATGGGCAGTTCCGAGGCAGACGAACCGGGCTTCATGCACGCCGCACGCCCCGTAACTTTCCGCGCCTACAAGATAGAAAACGAATGGTTCAAGCAAGGCCGTCGGGTGATAGACCTGGAAATGTACTTCCAGAAAGATGGTAAACGCCTGTTCGTAGAGCGCCTGCGCAAGCAAGGAGTCGTTCGGGATGTATCCCCGAATACCGTATTGAATATAGGAGACGAAGTCGTTCTCAGCGGACGCCGTGAATTCGTTATCGGCGAAGAGGACTGGATAGGCAATGAAGTACAGGACGCACAGTTGCTTGATTTCCCCGCAGAAACGTTACCTGTCACGGTCACAAAGAAAACGTTCGCCGGAAAGACAGTGGCGAATATCCGCCGGCACAAATTCATGCATGGCGTCAGCATCCGCAGCATCAAGCGTGCGGGAATTGAAATACCCGTACTGGCACAGACCAAATTGGATGCCGGCGACGTCATCGAAGTAGTAGGCACAAAGCAGGAAGTGGAAAGTGCCGCTGCACAAATAGGATATGTGGACCGGCCTACCCACCAAACGGATATGATATTCGTAGGATTAGGTATTCTGATAGGCGGTTTGTTCGGTGCATTATCCATCCACATCGGTGGTGTTCCCATCAGTCTGAGTACGAGTGGAGGTGCATTGATAGCCGGATTATTCTTCGGTTGGCTGCGCAGCAAGCATCCTACGTTCGGACGCATTCCCGAAGCTTCTCTGTGGGTACTGAATAATGTAGGGCTGAATATGTTCATCGCAGTAGTAGGAATAGCCGCCGGACCGAGTTTTGTACAGGGTTTCCGGGATGTCGGGCTCAGCTTGTTCATTGTGGGGGCCATAGCCACTACCCTGCCGTTGATCATCGGTTTGCTACTGGGTAAGTACGTCTTCAAGTTCCACCCTGCAATAACACTGGGATGCTGTGCCGGAGCACGTACAACGACAGCCGCGCTGGGAGCAATACAAGATGCAGTGGAAAGCGAAACGCCTGCGCTGGGCTATACCGTAACGTATGCTGTGGGCAACACTTTATTAATAATATGGGGTGTCGTCATCGTACTGCTGATTTAACCCGGCGGATATAGCATACAACTGATATACCGTATGCAAGAAACTAATCGCCGCGATGCGAAGAACTAATCTTCAAGATGCATATTATTATTCTTACAACAACTATTGTAATAAAGAAATATATCTATTGTAAGAAAGCAACACAGTTATTGTAAGATACAATAACAGTTATGGTATGAATAGTTTTATGCATCTCCGAGAATAGATTCTTGCATCCCGAGAGTCAGTCTATCGCACTCACAGGATTAGTCTATTACACCCCAAAATTAGATGATAACAATTAAAACTTAACGAAATGGATACCAAAAACTTTGAAAAGAAAATGGAAACAATCAGCCCATTCGAGCTGAAAAACCAATTGATTGATATGGCCGATGAAAGCCTGAAGAAAACTGCCCGCACGATGCTGAACGCCGGACGCGGTAACCCTAACTGGATAGCTACCACCCCTCGCGAAGCTTTCTTCCTCCTGGGACAGTTCGGACTCGAAGAATGTCGCCGCGTCATGAACCTCCCCGAAGGCATCGCCGGCATTCCTCAAAAAGAAGGCATCGCCTCCCGCTTCGAAGCTTTCCTCAAAAAGAACAATGCCGCCCACGGTGCCAAGCTCCTGGAGCAGACCTATAACTACCTGTTAATGCAACATGCCGCCGATCCCGACTCCCTGGTGCATGAATGGGCAGAAGCCGTAATCGGCGACCAGTACCCTGTGCCCGACCGCATCCTGCACTTCACCGAAATACTGGTGCAAGATTACCTGTCGCAAGAAATGTGCGATAACCGCCCTCCCCGCGGCACATTCGACCTCTTTGCCACCGAAGGCGGAACCGCCGCCATGTGTTACCTCTTCGACTCCCTCCAGGAGAA
Organism: Bacteroides sp. AF39-11AC; assembly: GCF_003474285.1. Classification (NCBI taxonomy): domain Bacteria; kingdom Pseudomonadati; phylum Bacteroidota; class Bacteroidia; order Bacteroidales; family Bacteroidaceae; genus Bacteroides; species Bacteroides sp. AF39-11AC. The sequence continues at coordinate 212,727 of NZ_QROH01000003.1, forward strand.
CTTCCTGCTGGATAAAGGTGACGGCATCGCCCTGATGGTACCCGCTTTCACCCCCTACATTGAAATTCCGCAACTGAGCCGCTACCAGTTCAACATGATAGAACTGCATGCCGACCGCATGACGGACGACGGATTCCACCTCTGGCAGTACAATGACAAGGACATCGACCGCCTGAAAGATCCCGCCATCAAAGCGCTCTTCGTCACCAACCCCAGCAATCCGCCCAGTTACGCCCTCAGTCCGGAGACGATGGCACGCATTGTCGATATCGTGAAGAATGATAACCCCAACCTGATGGTCATCACAGATGATGTATACGGCACATTCAGTCCGCACTTCCGCTCATTCATGGCTGAACTGCCGCACAATACGCTTTGCGTCTATTCCTTCTCCAAATATTTCGGAGCTACCGGTTGGCGTGATGCCGTCATCGCCCTGCACGAAGACAACATTTATGACAAGCAAATTGCCCGCCTGCCGGAAGATAAACGCAATGCGCTGAACCGCCGTTACTCAAGTCTGACCCTGCACCCCGAAAAAATGAAATTCATCGACCGCATGGTAGCCGACAGCCGACAGGTTGCACTGAACCATACCGCCGGCCTGTCATTGCCCCAACAGATGCAAATGAGTTTATTCGCTTCCTTCGCCCTGCTGGATAAGGAAAACAAATATAAACTGAAGATGATGGAAATCATTGAGAAGCGTCTGCATGCCTTGTGGGATAATACGGGATTCACGTTGATAAAAGACCCGCTCCGCGTAGGATATTATACGGAGATCGACATGCTGGTATGGGCAAAGAAGTTCTATGGAGATGATTTCGTAGAATACCTGAAACGTACCTACAGCCCGCTGAACGTCGTATTCCGCCTGGCAAAAGAAACGTCTCTCGTCCTGCTGAACGGCGGTGGCTTCGATGGTCCGGAATGGAGCATACGCGCCTCGCTTGCCAACCTGAACGAAAAGGACTATGTGGTCATCGGCCAGGGCATCAAGCGGATTCTTGACGAATACGCAAAGGCGTGGAAAAAGACTACGGAAAAATAATGCGGAACCGTGTCAACCCATCACTGTACGTGCGTAAAGAGAACGTACACCCATGACGGGTAAGCACCTCACGAATAAACACCAGACCGATTCCCTGCCCGTTCGGTTTGGTGGAAAAGAAGGGACTGAAGAGCTTTGCTTCAGTCTCTTTTGTTATACCGGGGCCATTATCCACCACTTCAATCGTGGTAGGAGCGATTGTGCGGACTACAACCCTACCCTGCTGGATCGTTCCTTCGGGCGCATGTTCGATACTTTCCGCAGCATTCTTGATAATATTCACCAATACCTGTTCCAGCAGTGCCGCATCAAAGCGTACCGGTTCCAGCTTCGGATCACATTCCAGCCAGAGAAGAATATTCCGGTCGTTGCACATACCCTCCATAAAGCGTTTACACATGGAGGCCAATTCATTCAGTTTGCCCGTAACCAAGGTGGGCTCAGGAATCTTCACGACATCGGCAAAACGGGTGATAAAGCGGCTCATGGAGAAGCAACGCTCGGTACAAACGCGCATTACATCGCAGATATCCTCCATATTCTCTTCGGTGGAAAGAGCTTGTTCCACGGTATCAAGTGTAGACGTAATACCCGCCGTCGTATTGTTCACCTCGTGGGCAATCATGCGGATCACCTTCTCATACGCTTTCTTTTCAGCACGCATCACCTCGTCCGTCATCTTCTCTATCAGATAGAAAGGATGATGAAAACCTCTGTCTATAAAGGATGAATGGGTGCACTTATAGATATTCGAGTCATTCAGACGCACCACTGCCGTCTGATCTTTTGAGATATTCGCCAGTTCTTCAGCCAGAGGAGAGTCTATATTCTCAATTTTCTTCCCCATCACTTCTTCCAGGCGTACGCCCATCATCTTCAATCCCATCGGATTGAGCTGGGATATTTCACCGTTCAGTGTGGTAATGACAACTCCCATCGGCGAAGCCTGGATAAGCAAGTCCAGGAAATGGTTTTGCTCGCGCAGACGCAAACGTTCGTTCTTCAATTGCTCCATCATGCGGTTGAACACATTTACAATGCGGTCCGCCTCGTATTGCCCTACCTTGCTGAGCCTGCTGCTGAAATCCTGTTCGCGCAGCAATTCCATACCGCTGCCGATAATATTCATCGGTTTCACTATCTTACGGTAGAAGATGAACAGGAACACCAGAATGAATACAATGATTCCCTCCACAATGTAGAGGTGTAACGGCTTCATCCCCTTTGCCAAGTAGAGAAGCACGCCACCTAACCCCAGAAGGAAAAGGACAAGTATGGAGAAATAGAACTTTATTCTCACGTAATTAGTGATTAGTGGTCAGTGATTAGTGATAAGCGGTAAGTGATAAGTGATTAGCGGGCTGCGCTTTAATGCCGCATTGTACTAATCACTTATCACTTACCACTTATCACTTTTCTGTGACTGTTATATTAAACTTTTCCAGTCGACGATAAAGCGCGGCACGACTGATGCCGAGCGTCATAGCCACCTGACTGAGATTTCCTTTATGGCGATCGAGCGCCTGCAAAATAGTCTGACGCTCTATTTCATCCAGCGTCATGCCTGCCAGAGACGATGCGTCCGAAGCCTTCACCGGTTCATTAGGACGCAGATATTGTGCGTCAAAATCCGAAGCTTCCAGTGTCGTCTTTCCGCTGACGAGAATCGTACGCTCTACCAGATTCTTCAGTTCACGGATATTTCCCGGATAAGGCAAGCGGGAAAGGAAGTTCAGGGCATCTGCCGAGAATTCCGTGCGGGGCAGTCCGTTAAGCTCTGCCTGACGGTCGGCAAAGTGGCGTGCCAGCAAAGGAATATCTTCACGACGTTCGCGAAGGGATGGCAACTTAACGGTTATCAGGTTGATACGATAGAATAAATCTTCGCGGAAGGTACGTTCCGATACCATCTTGCGGAGGTCGGCGTTGGTAGCGGATACTACACGGATATCCGTCTTGCGGGGGCGGCTGTCCCCCAGCACTTCAAACGTCTGATCCTGCAATACACGGAGCAGTTTCACCTGACAGGAAGGATCGAGGTCACCGATTTCATCCAAGAAGATAGTACCCTTGTTGGCAAGTTCAAAGCGCCCTACACGGTCTGTAGTGGCATCCGTAAAGGCCCCTTTCTTATGGCCGAACATTTCGCTTTCGAAAAGGCTCTGCGAGATACCACCCAGGTTGACCTTTACAAACGGCTGTTTCACCCGCTGGCTGTTGATGTGGATGGCTTCGGCAATCAATTCCTTACCTGTTCCACTCTCACCCGTAATCAGTACCGAGGCATTGGTACGCGCAATGCGTGCCACTGTATTCAGCACTTCCATCAATCCCTGAGATTTTCCGATGATATGGCTGCGGTTCAGCGTCTCGCTCTGTTCTTCCGGCGCATCTTTCGGAACGGCAGTCAGTTCAAGGGCAGTCTCGATGCGTTGCAGCAAAGCGGCATTGTTCCAAGGCTTCGTGATAAAGTCGAACGCGCCTGCCTGCATACCCTGCACGGCAAGTTGTATACTCCCCCACGCTGTCATCAGGATAACGGGTACATCGGGGCGGAATATTTTCACTTGCTTCAACAAAGTCAATCCTTCTTCTCCCGTTGTGGAAAGGGTGAAGTTCATGTCCATCAAAATGAGGGCAGGTGCCTCGGCACGCACCACATCCATTGCTTCGCGCGGTCCGGGAACAGTTTGCGCTTCATATCCTGCACGTTTCAGCATAAAACTGAGGGAAGAACGTACGGCACTATCATCGTCGATTATCAGTATCATAAGATTTCGTTGTTTTATGGTTTGCAAAAATAAACGATTTCACACAGAAAGCACAGAATATCACAGTTTTTTTCAATAACAAGCGAAAAACGGTTATGAGTTATAAGTTATTATTCATAACTCATAACTCAAACTCAGTCTCTCACAATTTCTTCAAAGTCCGCCTCCAGCTCACAATTCCGTTCAAAATCCCAAAGTGTCAGACTGCGGATCTGATAGAAATAGTACCAATAATAATAGAGCTCGGAAATATGTTTCTGTCTGGCTTCATCTTTTGATTTCTGTGCGTCGTTCAGGTCCAGCGTACTGATTTGTCCGATCATAAAGGTTTCCACACTGGTTTTATAACGTTTTTCGGCAATGCCGTCAGCTTCCTGTGCAATGCCCAACTGTTGTGCCTGATTATTGAAGTTCGCTACGAGCAGGAAAATATCCTGATTGAAGTCCATCTGTTCCTGACGGATTCTGGAAAGCACCACTTCACGGTTACTCTTTGCCACACGTACTTTTCCGCGGCGTTTTCCCCAGTCCAAGATAGGTACTTTCACACCCACCTGCACAATCTGGTTATCAAGCAGCCCCTTGTAAGCGGAAGTCAAATCACGATCCTGCCCCGTATAACCCACACTGGCAAACAGGTCGATACTGCGCAAATTTCCGCGAGCCGTAGCCACTTCATAGTCCGCTTCCAACTGGCGACGACGGATATTCTGTGCAAACGAGTTCCGGTCCAGAGCCTTGTTCAATACAAGATTATATTCCATCTTCATATCCGGTGCAGAATTCGGCAGCATCGGATTCAGGCTCTCGTCTTCCGACAAACCGAGGAAGGAACGCAACTGGAACATTTTCGCATTCAGGTTACTCTCTGCTTCCGTCACATCCGCCTTGCCCTGCAAAGCATTCAATTTCAACTGCAACAGGTCATTTTCAGAAATCTGCCCCATCTTGCGCTTTGCCATTGCCACTTCATAGAGGCGGTCGGCATTCACCTTATTCTGTTGGGCAGTTTTCAAATTTTCTTTTGCCAGCAGCAGATTGAAGAAATAAGTGATTGTCTTCATCGTCACTTGTTCCGTAGCAGTGATAAAGGCTGCTTTCGCTTCTGCGTATCTCACCGGTTCGATACGGCGGTTCCATTTCAGATTGTTCACTCCGAAGATAGGTTGCGACAACTCCAGACTGACGGGGACGGACATAAACCGTTTATCTCCTCCGGATCCTAATTGCTTGATATATTCAAGAGAAGAGGCCAGTGACAGTTTACCGCCCGTAAACCATAAGTTCTGGTCTATGGAGAGCGTTCCGGAAAGTCCCAGCGTATTGTTACGCACGAATGAGTAGGAACCATCCGAGTTTTGATATCTGCTGTAAGATTTATTGTAATTGGGTAAAGTACCGTTCAGATTCACTTCCGGTAACAGGTCGGCACGGAAGGTACGATATTCCCAGTATGAAGTCTTCAATTCATTCAGCGCTACGGCGGCATCCACTGACTGGGTACGTGCCAAAGCTATCGCTTCATTTAAAGTGATGAGACGTTCACGTTCGTTTGTCAATGTATCGTTCTGTGCAAAAGCGGCGAACGGAAATAGCATCCAAGCTGCGAGTAAAATATTCCTTTTCATGTTTATCAAAAAATAGTTGTAAACAGAAAAGCAAAGAGCGTGCCAAAGCGTCAGGATGCTTCTGGGTAGGGGTGGGTGTTCATTATCGGACAGTGGGGATGTCCAGAAACGGACGGTAATTAGTGATTAGTGGGTAGTGATTAGTGATTAGTACCATGCGGCGTTACAGCGCAGCCACTAATCACTAATCACTACCCACTAATCACTAATTAAAGCACTCCCTTCGAACTCGGCAATTCAAAGTGATAGATATCCCTCTTCACCGCCATCTTTATTGCGCGGGCCAGCGCTTTGAAAATGCCTTCTATCTTATGGTGCTCGTTCTGGCCTTCCGCTTTTACATTCAGGTTCATCTTGGCGGCATCGCTCAAGGATTTGAAGAAATGCAGGAACATCTCTGTCGGCATCTCACCTATCTTTTCACGATTGAATTCTGCATCCCATACCAGCCAGGGACGTCCGCCGAAGTCCAGGCAAACCTGGCAAAGGCAGTCATCCATCGTCAGGGCATAGCCATAACGCTCGATGCCACGCTTGCTTCCCAATGCCTGATAGATGCAATCGCCTAATGCAATCGCAGTGTCCTCTATGGTGTGATGCTCGTCCACTTCCAAATCGCCTTTCACATGGATCGTCAGGTCCAGACCGCCATGCTTGCCTATTTGCTCCAGCATGTGATCGAAGAAACCCAGTCCGGTATGGATGTCGCAGGCACCGTTACCATCCAGATTCAGAGACACGAAAATATCCGTTTCCTTGGTCGTGCGGTGTACTTCCGCTTTCCGTTCTCCGGCAAAAAGGAATTCGGCAACTTTATCCCAATCTTTCGTAACAAGGGCGCATACCTCTTCCAAACCTTCGCAAGCGGCTGTTCCACCTTCGGATTCCGGTTTCAGCAACGTAGTATCATCCTGCAAATAAATAGCCCGGCAACCCAGATTCTTAGCCAGTTCCACATCCGTCGGGCGGTCGCCGATAACGAAACTTCCGGCAAGATCGTACTCCGGATTATTCAGATACTTCGTCAACATCCCTGTGCGCGGCTTCCGGGTAGGCGCCATATTTTCCGGCATACTGCGGTCGATGAAGATTTCATCAAACGTAATCCCTTCACCTTCCAGCGTCTTCATCATCAGGTTATGCGCAGGCCAGAAAGTTTCTTCCGGGAAAGATGCCGTGCCCAACCCATCCTGATTGGTCACCATCGCAAACTCAAAATCCAATTTGCTACGGATGAAGCCCAGGTTACGCATCACTTTGGGATAAAACTCCAACTTTTCCAGCGAATCCAACTGGTAATCTACGGGCGGTTCAATCACCAAAGTCCCGTCACGGTCTATAAATAATACTCTCTTACTCATAGCTTTTCAATGCTTCTATCAGTTTATCATTCTCCATCCTCGTTCCTACCGTCACACGCAAGCAGTTGCCACACAGCGATATAGAATTACGGTTGCGGACGATGATCCCCTCTCCTACCAGATAATTATAGATCTTCACCGCATCCGTCACCCGTGCCAGAAAGAAATTGGCATCAGACGGAAATACTTCCACCGTCAACGGCAGTTCGGAAAAACGTTTCTTCAAATCCTCGCGTTCCTCTTTCAGCCTCTTCACCCAACGCTCTATCTCATAGTACTTATGCAACATCTCTATCGCCTGTTTCTGAGTCAGTTGGTTCACATTATAAGGGTACTTTATCTTGCTCAGGATGCCGATGATTTCCGTAGAAGCAAACGCCATTCCCAAGCGGATAGCCGCACAGCCCCATGCTTTAGAAAAAGTCTGGAACACAACAAGATTCGGATATTTATCTAAATCCAGCAAGAACGACGGTGATTCTGAAAAGTCACTGTACGCCTCATCCAGTATCACCAGCCCTTCAAACTCACGCAGCAACTTCTCTATCTCACTGCGCAACAAATCGTTTCCGGTAGGATTATTAGGCGAACACAGGAAAATCAACTTCGTCCGTTCATCCGCAGCAGACAGCAACTTGTCTGCCGAGAACTGGAAATGCTCGTCGAGCAGGACTTTGCGATACTCCACATTATTCACATCGGCACACACCTGATACATGCCGTAAGTGGGATCGATAGCCACCACATTGTCCACTCCCGGCTCACAGAAAGCACGGAAGACCAGGTCGATAGCTTCGTCGCTACCATTGCCCAGGAAAATATGCTCGGGAGACACTTTCTTTATCCTGGAAAGTTCCGTTTTCAGTTCCCACTGCATCGGGTCGGGATAGCGGTTATGCGGCAGATTGTACGGATTCTCGTTCGCATCGAGAAATACCGATGCCGTTACGCCTTTATATTCATCACGTGCCGAAGAGTAAGGCTTCAGCTTCCAGATATTCGGACGGGTCAGTTCTTGCAATGTTTTCATGATCTATAAATATGATAAAGTATTGAACACTATTTACGCGGATTACACAAATTTCATCTTTACCCTTATTCGTGTAATCCATGTAATTTGTATTCTATATTGTTTTCAATCTCACTGTTACCGCATTTTTGTGCGCATCCAGATGTTCGTTTGCCGCCATCTCTTCAATGGCAGGGCCTATATTCTTCATACCCTCCGGACGGATTTCCTGAAACGTAATCTTGCGGATAAAACTATCCAGGCTCACACCGCTATAAGCTTTCGCATATCCGTTTGTCGGCAAGGTATGATTCGTTCCCGAAGCATAATCTCCCGCACTTTCCGGAGAGAGCGATCCCAAGAAGACGGAACCCGCATTCACCACACGTTCTGCCACCTGCATATAGTCCGCAGTTTCCACAATCAGGTGTTCGGGCGCATATTCGTTCGTCAGTTCGATGGCCTCTTCCATATCCTTCACCACGATAAGCTTACTGTTGGCAAGAGATTTCTCCGCAATTTCCTTACGGGGCAGAAGTTCCAACTGACGTTCCACTTCCTCTTTCACGGCCTGTTGCAAAGCCTCCGAAGTGGTAATCAACATCGCCTGGCTATCCACACCGTGTTCAGCCTGGCTCAGCAGGTCCGCAGCTACAAATACCGGATTCGCCGTTTCATCCGCCAGCACTTCCACTTCCGACGGACCGGCAGGCATATCAATCGCCACATCACGCAGACTGACCAACTGTTTCGCTGCCGTCACATACTGGTTTCCCGGACCGAATATCTTGTAAACCTTCGGCACGCTTTCCGTTCCGTAAGCCATCGCAGCAATAGCCTGCACGCCACCTGCCTTGAATATCCGGCTCACCCCTGCCACCTGTGCAGCAAAAAGAATAGCAGGATGCACCCTTCCTTCTTTATCCGGCGGTGTGCAAAGCACAATCTCCTTACAACCCGCAATCTTTGCAGGCACAGCCAGCATCAGCACCGTAGAGAACAGAGGAGCTGTTCCTCCGGGAATATACAATCCCACCTTTTCAATAGCCACCGCCTTTTGCCAGCACGTCACGCCCGGCATGGTTTCCACCTTCTTGCCCTCAAAGCGCTGTGCAGCATGAAAAGTCTCTATATTCTGTTTAGCCAGACGGATAGCCGCCTTCAGCCTTTCATCCACCAGCGTCTCCGCCTCTTTCAGTTCCGCCTCCGTCACCGCCAGCGATGTCAGCTCCGCCTTATCAAACTTCGCCTCCATCTCCAGCACCGCACGGTCACCGTCCGACTTCACGCGGTCTATAATCCCCCGCACCGTATCGAACAGATTCTCAGTATTCATCACCGGACGTTTCAGTATCTCCGCCCACTGTGATCTATCCGGATTATTTATTAATTTCATACCCTATTCCATTTTTAAGATTCATTCTACACTATCACCCCTACACCATCACCTCTGCACTATCACCCCGAATGGTCCCCGGCCTCACTGTAGGAGCGTCAAACGCAGGTAGTATGTTCAGCGTCAAGAAGGGCAGTCTGTTTGAGCGTAGCGAGTTCCTGCCCTTTAGCTGAAAATGCTACCGGAGTAGCTCCGGAAGTGCAGCCTTGAGTTTTTCTTTTGGTATCTTTTCTTTTGTCTCAAGACAAAAGAAAAGTACATCACAATATCATTTTCTCAATCGGCAGCACCAAAATCCCTTCTGCCCCCAGCGACTTCAGCTTTCCGATAATCTCCCAGAAGCACTTTTCATCCAGCACTGTATGTACCGAACACCAGCCCTCCTGTGCCAACGGCATCACCGTCGGGCTCTTCATACCCGGAAGCACCTGGATAATCTCTTCCAACTGTTCTTTCGGTGCATTCATCAGCACATATTTCTTATCTTCCGCCGTCTTCACAGCATCCATACGGAAAAGCAACTCCTTCAGGATTTCCTTTTTCTCGTCACACAGATTCCTGTTACCAATCAGCAGTGCTTCCGATTTCATCACCACTTCCACTTCTCTCAACCGGTTGCTCACCAGCGTAGACCCCGAACTAACAATATCAAAAATCGCGTCCGCCAGCCCGATGCCGGGTGCCACCTCTACAGAACCTGTAATCACATGTATCTCCGCATTCACATTCTGCGTTTTCAAGAATGTGCTGAGAATACCCGGATACGACGTCGCAATCTTCCGTCCTTCAAACCACTGCACACCCGGATATTCGATATCCTTCGGAATAGCCAGTGACAAACGGCATTTGCTGAATCCGAGACGCTTTACAATCTCTGCATTTTCATTCTTCTCCACATATTCATTCTCGCCCACGATACCTATATCCGCCACGCCTGTTGCCACCGACTGCGGAATATCATCATCACGCAAAAATAACACCTCAACAGGAAAATTAGACGATTGTACCAGCAATGAACGTTTCACTGCATTCAATTTGATATCCGACTCTCCCAGAAATGACATTGTCTCGTCATAAAGACGACCTTTAGCTTGTACTGCAATTCTTAATAACATAATCTTATTTATAATTTTACGATTTAACTACTCACAAAAACTAAACTAGACTTAACCAAACTCTTGAAAACAAAAAAACGAGGCTTGCCATTATCCGGCAAGCCTCGTCGTTTATATGTTTATTCATTATGCACATACAATCATACGCCTACCGATTATTCGTCAGGTAATGATGATGGTGATGATGTGCAACAATATTTTTCATACAATTCTTTTGTTTGATGCGACAAAAGTAAACTATCCGTTTGAAACTTCCAAAGATTTATCACAAAAAGTTTTGTTTTCCTATCATTTTCTTAGTTTACGTTACAAATTACACTGATTTGCACAGATCAATTTATTATGGGAAAGTAATGAACTAAATGCCGATAATAATTTTAGGCGCGGATTACGCGGATTACACGGATTAATGACTGCGCTATCACACTATATTACAGGAAAAGAATCCGTGTAATCCGCGTAATCCGCGCCTAAAATTATATTCATTAACCGTCCATAGTAAGCAAACTTAAATCAGCGGCAGAATCTCCTCCTTCTCCACATCGCAGTGATGAAAGTGCATTTCCTGCTCCGCCTTCTCCTTCGGAAAAGTGAAGTAAGTGCATACCGCCTCCGAGCACACCTCTCCCGCTTCATTATAAAGTTTCGCATCGATAATCACGATATTCCGCTTCTGCTCGCGTATGGAAGCCCGCAACACGACATGCGAGTCTTTAGTCGACACCGGTTTACGAAAACGAGTTTCCATCTTCGAAGTCACCCCGCTTGTCTGCAACTTACGCACTACCACCCATCCGCAAATTTCATCCAGCAACACCGACTGAATGCCACCATGCAGCGTATTCAACCAACCCTGATACTCCGGACGCGGCTTCCAGATGCTCACCACCTCGTCGCCATCCTCGTAAAACTCCATTTTCACACCGGACTCATTATGGGGAGCACAACCGAAACAATTGTACCCTTCCAAATCTTTCCACGGGTTAATAATCTTCTTCATACAATTTCGTTTTTATTTTTAATTCAAGTTTCGCAGATTCTACAAAAAGATTGTAAATGGTACTTTTTTAGGCGCGGATTACACGGATTACGCGAATTTTTTAGTTAATTGACACAATAGCGCAGCTTTAAATCCGCGCAATCCGTGTAATCCGCGCCTAATATCCACACTAATAATATGTATATTCACGCTCTTCGTACACCACCGGCACATCATCTATATACTTGATTCTGATTTTCCAGTTTCCCTGATTGTCATTATGGAATTTATAGACGTATTTCACTTCTTCGGTTTGCCCTTCCGGACGCTCTGTTCCGGAAATCAGTTCCCCTTTGGTATTGTACCGATACGTATGCTGGCTTTGAGATGTACCATCCGGTGAAAGATATTCTTCGAACACTACACGTCCCTGAAAATTATAGCCTCTCCGAACAGAGCCAACCGGATCGGCTCCTTCGGGCTGCAACAGCACTTTCTGCTCTATTTGCTGCCCATAGGAATCATATATATAACGGAACTCACTACATTTTGTTCCATTCGTCAGGTAACCCACTTCCTGTACCATATTACCTTCTATGTCATAGCGAAACACATCCCGCTGCATAATTTCACCCTTATCATCCAGTATTGAACAGTGCTTGAGACGCCCTTCCTTATCATATCCATAACTCTTGTTTACCGTCAGCACATCCGCCGGCGTATAATGACTTTCTTTCGACAAATTCCCATTCTCATTATATTCATACTGAATCTTCTCCCGGCATACTCCCGCATCCGTGAACCGTTCCTCTTTTACTTTCCGTCCGTTTTCACCAAACTCGTAAACGAAGAACTGCCCTTTCTTCTCTCCCTTATCCACCGCCTGCGGACCTTTGGCGATGGCAACGTACGACCTTTGCTGTACCTTCTTCACTTTACCGCGCACGGGTATTTTCTCCCAGTCATTTCCACCGCCTGCATACTCTATATCCCTGCGGATAATGAAATTCGGTTCTCCATATTCATTGCAACCTTCAAAACGCTCTGTCCAGTTACCCGCTTCATCTATCTTCCGAATCGGATTCTTCTGATTATCATCTTTCACCACCCGCATCTTACCTAACTGTAGTGCCCCCCTTCTTTTCAGCGTCAGTGTATCCCCCTTTCCAATCGGGTATTCTCCCACGCGTTCCATCTTTTCATCCGGACCACCCATCAAGATGATCTTCTCCGGCGTTCCATCCGCATTATACAGTACTTGTCTGCCCGATGACCTCTTTTTCACATAGTCTCTGGAGTACGTTTTCAATATCTTTCCCGCTTCATCATACAAAGCAGAAGTAATCTGGAGTGTATCTTCCTGCCCGTTCATATAGGCAATGCAATTCAGCCGCCCTTTTTCATCGTATGTATAGCCCCAACAATCGCTGACTCCTTTATCCGCAGTTGCATAAATCTCACGCGACACCTGTCCGGCAGGGTTATACACATACACCAGTTTACCATGCGGACTGCCGTCCGGCTTCAGCCTGTTCTCTACCATCTTACGACCTTTACTGTCGTACTTCACGAATGTAATGTAATCCACCACCTTACCGGTCACCCACGTAGTGTCCTTCAGTAGCGGCTCATACACCACCGTACGTATGTTTTTAATGCCCGGCTGATCCTGGGCACGAAGTGCAGCCGAACCGGCTGCCAACAGAAGAAGCAAAACAAATATTTTACATCTCTCAGAGATAAATCTGTGTTTCATATCCAATAGTGTCTTTCTATATGTTGCCACAAATATAACAATACTTCAACACGCACAAAAAAAGGCGGGGAGTTTTTTACTCCCACGCCTCCGCTTTTACTTCAAAACAAGGACACTCTTTCGTCCTTTCCCAAGGATCTACAATGCCGTTGTAGTTTTTATCAGGACTCAGATCCCGGTGTCCCACCACCCGCGCCCCCGGATAACTCTGCAACAGACTGGCTACCAGTCGGTGCATCGCCTCTTTCTGTCGTAAGGTCCGCGTATCGGCGGGACGTCCGTTCACATCCAGCCCACCCTCATAACACACTCCGAGACTGTTTGCATTATATCCCCGGGCATGCGCCCCAGGCACATCTTCCTGCCTCATCAGCTCCACCTGTCCCGACTTTCGGATATAATAGTGATACCCCCACGATGAAAAGCCCCTGTAACGGTGCGCCGTATCCACGTCCTGCGCACTGAAATCACTGTCCGCCCTTGTGGCGGAACAGTGAATAATAATCAGATCAATCTTTCTCATAACCGGCATACCATTTATATCGTCATAGCATGTGCACTCAACGCCCCCAATAAGGCAGAAGCCATCGCAATAACAACTTTCAATACTGTGTCCCAGGTAATCTTCTTCATAACGATCAGTTTTTAGTGATTTAATATTTAGTGATTCTATCCCAACGGATTCTCTTCAATCCCTCCATCAGCAGAACCACCCGACTCGGACGACTGCATACTTCGCGTCACCACACGCGTGTACGCCATCGTCTTTGTGATGTCCGTCAACCCCTTGCTGGGGCGGAAGTTGATATGTGATTTCTTAATCATGGATATTGTGAAATCTTCCGCCTTCTCCGCGCCTGTACTGCTGACGCCCATCTGCAAAGACCCCAAATCTCCCAACCTGACGATACGCCCCGCTTTCAGAGCACGTTTCGCCTCATAGATGATGCCCGCCAGTGCGGCACGCACATCAGTTTCCGTACAAGTAGTACGTCCGGTTATCGCTTCGCACATTTCGTCGAAGTCCAACTCGCCCGAAGCTTGCGCCAGGGCATAATACTTGGCGGGCTCACTCTTCTTAGAAGGATTTTTACGAGCCACCACTGAATAATTCATGGATGTTGCCATATTGATTAAAATTTTAAAGTGAATGTAAATCACCGATCTACACTGCAAATATACCGGATAACAGACATCCCTCAGTCGTCAATGAAGCTTTACGAATATTATTGAAATAAACACGTCTCAAAACTTTCACCAACCGTTTATTTTCAGTAAATTTACATCACATTAAGAATCAATAAATACAAGAAAATGAAAGAAGAAAAAGGCACCTTCGTAGTGCGCAGTTACACAAAATCGGAACTGGCTCATCTTTACAATCCGCAACTAACCCTTAAAAACGCCACCCAAGTACTTCGCCGCTGGATACTCCACAACGCCGAACTGCATGCAGAACTGATTCATTTGGGTTATCAGGACCGGAACCACATTTTCACTCCCCGCCAGGTAGAAGTCATAGTCCACTATTTGGGCGAACCTTAAACTTAACTTTACGTGAAAAGCCAAAAGTTATTCCCTGTTATCGGACACATATGTTAATTTGCAACAAAATTTATACAAACAATGAAGTATTCATATTATCAAAACAAAAAACAACCGCCCTGCGCCGAAGTAACCGACGAAGAAGTGGCCAACCTCATCCGCCACGATGAAAAACTGGCACACATGACCCTTGACATCCGACAGCATATCACTGCCAATGACATCGCAACCGCTGATTTCATCAAAGGAGAACTTCCCTCCGTCACCTTCTCCGCCCGCTTCACCGGTGGACGCCGATACGACAAACTGACTGAGTATAACGGGGAAATCGTCCTCGACCTTGACAAGAAATCCCCCGAAGAACTGACACGCATCTCAAAAGCAGTCACCGGAAATCCGCATACCCACATCAGCTTTACCAGTCCGAAGGGCAACGGTTACAAACTGACCACAATCACCAGTCTGCCCGACGGTACCCTGCCGCAATCTCCCGAAGAAGTCCGCAACTACCATGCACATGCCTATGACCAGGTTGCCGCACTCTACGAAGAGCTTTGCCGGACGGACATCGACGAATCGGGCAAAGACATGACGCGCATCTGCTATCTGCCTCACGATGAGAATGTCTATCTGAACCCTAATCCGCAGGTTCTCATCGTCGACCTCAACCGCCCTCTCAGGGAAAAGAAAAAGAAGACTCCCGGACGGAAAAAGTCTTCGGGAGCAACACCAGACACACCTCCGTGCAAAAAACCTTCGGACAACATCTCTTATCCCCAAAGCGAAAGCCGCTCCCTGCTCGCCCTCCTTCTTTACTATCACGACCACAAAAACAAGTACGAAGAAGGCAACCGCAACAACTATCTGTTCCGGCTAACCTGCACATACAACGCTTACGGCATCCCCAAAGAAGAAGTCGCCCCTTTCCTGCGCCTCAACTTCACCGACATACCGCCCGAAGAGATTGACTCCCTGACGGACAGTGCTTATCAGCATACGGACGAATTTAACACACGTAAATTGAGAACCTCGCAATGGAACTTCCTCCGCATCGGACAGTATATCAACAATCATTACGAAACGCGCTACAACCAAATGAAGCACCGCATGGAATGTCGAAAAAAGGGTGAAGATGATTTCGTCATGCTGGATGACATGGTAAGCAACAGCATCTGGATGGAACTGAACGAAGCCGGTTATCCTTGCAGCGTCAAGAACATGGAGAACCTGATCTACTCCGATTTCAGTATTTCCTACCACCCCATCCGCGAGTATATGAACCATCTGCCCCAATGGGACGGCATCGACCACATCGGCCGTCTTGCCGAAAGTGTCCATACCATTCCTGCCCAGAGAGAGTTCTGGCTGAAAGGTTTCAGGCATTTTCTGGTAGGTATGGTAGCCGCCGCCACGCAAGAAGAAGTAGTGAACCACCTCTGCCTCCTGCTATGCAGCAAGCAGAATCTGGGAAAAACGACTTTCATCAACAAAATTCTGTCAGATGACTTACGAACCGATTATCTCAGCACCGGCATCATCTCCGCCGGAAACAAGGACGACCTCTCCCGCATGGCGGAATTTATGCTCATCAACTTCGATGAGTTCGAAGGCATGACGGGGCACGAACTCAGTCTGCTGAAGGACCTTATCACCCGGAAGTTTATCAGCATCCGCCTGCCTTATGCCCGCCACACCCTGAACCTGCCCCACTGGGCATCCTTTGCCGGTACCTGCAACTATCCGCAAGTGTTGTACGATCCTACCGGCAACCGCCGCTTCCTCTGCTACGAAATCGAAAAGATAGACCGCTACGAAATCGACTACCCACAGCTCTACGCCCAAATCAAGCATCTGCTGGACACCGGCTACCGCTACTGGTTCGAAGCCGACGAAAATGATGAGATAGAGCGCAACAACAAGCCTTTCATCTTTCAGACTCCCGAAGAAGAAATGCTGTTGACGCATTTCCGCAAACCGGAGCGCTTCGAAAGTTTCAAGTATATGACGGTAAGTGAAATAGCGGAAGAAATCAGAAACAGAACCGGCTATCAATATAACCATGCCGGAAAAATCCTGTTAGGGAAGATTCTCACCAAATATGGCTTCCAGTATGTTACAAGCAAAAATATGAGGCGCTACGAGGTAATACTTCTGGAGGTGGAGAGTGTGAAGAATAATCAGCTGTATCAGTGATATGGCTTGTCGTTTGTAGCTCGTAGCTGCATCAAAACTGTGCCAAAACGAACAATTCTGAAAAAAAACAATTATCTTTGAAGCTATAAAAGAAAAAATGTGTGTTTATGGAATATAATACATCATTACGCAAGCTTCCTATCGGAATACAAACTTTTGCGGATATCCGCCAAGGTAATTATCTATATGTGGATAAGACTGCGCTTGTTTGGCTTATTGCCAATACAGGCAAGCCTTATTTCCTGAGCCGCCCCCGCCGCTTCGGCAAGAGCCTGCTCCTGTCCACTTTCGAGGCTTACTTCGAAGGTAAGAAAGAACTCTTTGAAGGCCTTGCCATTGAAAAGATGGAGACGGAATGGAAAAAATATCCGGTACTGCATCTGGATTTGAATGCCAAAAAGTATGAAACTCCAGCCGACCTGATAGCAATGCTCAACCAAACATTGGAAAAATGGGAAATTGTATACGGAAATGAAAAAAAGGATCGTAGCCCCGAAGAACGCTTTGCATATGTCATAGAACGTGCCTATGAACAGGCAGGTTGTGGTGTAGTGGTCTTAGTGGACGAGTACGACAAACCCCTGTTGCAAGCCCTCGATAATGATGCCCTACTGGAAGATTATCGCAAAACTCTAAAAGCTTTTTACGGGGTACTGAAAAGTGCCGACCGCTACCTGCGTTTTGCTTTCCTTACGGGAGTTACTAAATTCTCGCAAGTCAGTGTGTTCAGCGATCTGAATCAACTGAATGACATCAGCCTGGATTATTCTTATGCCACAGTATGCGGCATCACCCGGACAGAATTGGTTGAAACCTTTACGCCCGAAATAGAAGAATTCGGCAGGGTTAACAAGCTTTCTGCTGAAGAAACTGTCGATAAAATGGCCCGTCAGTACGATGGCTATCACTTTCATCCGAAAGGAGACGGAGTCTTTAATCCCTTCAGCGTGCTGAATGCTTTCAGTAAACGGGAATTAGGAGATTACTGGTTTCAGACAGGAACTCCGACTTTTCTGGTTGAAATGCTCCGTAAGTCAGAATATGACCTTCGTATCTTACTTGATGGCATCGAAGCCCCGGCTTCTATGTTCTCCGAATATCGTGTAGAAGCTAATAATCCGATTCCGTTGATTTATCAGAGTGGTTATCTTACTATAAAGGATTACAATGAGCGTTTTCGGAATTATCTGTTGGAATTTCCTAATGATGAAGTTCGCTATGGTTTCATGAGTTTTCTTGTACCATTTTATACCAGCGTAAATAATGATGATCAGGGCTTTTATATCGGCCAGTTTGTAGAAGAGTTGGAAAGAGGCGATTACAATGCCTTCTTCACCCGCCTACAAGCCTTCTTTGCCGATTTCCCCTATCAACTGAACGCGAAGACCGAACGTCATTACCAGGTCGTTTTCTATTTGGTTTTCAAACTGATGGGACAGTTCACCCAAGCAGAAGTTGAAAGTGCCACAGGACGTGCAGATGCCGTAGTAAAAACCCCTAAATACATTTACGTCTTCGAATTCAAACTGAACGGTACAGCCGAAGAAGCCCTGCAACAGATTGAAGACAAAGGTTACCTGATTCCTTATCAGGCTGACGGACGTGAAGTGATAAAACTTGGAGTAGAGTTCAGCGCGGAAGAGCGTAATATCAGCCGTTGGCTAAATGTGATGTAAAAATCCGAAAGGCACTTACCGTCATTCTGTCATTCAAAGTATAGCTAAAATTTATCCTTGAATGACAGAATGATAAATTCCATTATAAGGCTTTCAAAGTAAAAGCTTCTCTAAAATCAATTAGTTTATTGGTGCCATAATACTTTTTCCAAGCATCTTCATTATGACTTATGGCAGAAATATCGGCAGCAGTTGAATTTTTAAAATTTTCATATACAGATTCTAACACTGACAATTCTTCCTGAGAAAAAACATTCATATCCGCCATCAATAATGAATCTAACTTTACCCCGGAATAACCAGATTCAAATTCAACAATATCTTGGTCAATACCATCCACCAAACTATATACCCTATCCCATCTTACAGGTACAGGACCATATTGAATAGCCTTATAAGCCAAACCACTCATGGCCCTTCCATACTTTTTATAACAAAGAAAATCGGTATAGAAAAGTAACTTATTCATCTTAGTATTAAACACCCCGTCACAACGCTCTATAAAGTATAATAAGATATTCTTAAGCTTCTTATACGACTGCGCAGCATAGCCATTTATACTCCCTCTTGTATATGAGTCATAAATCAGTTCTTCTTCAATATTAGGTAGTTGGGATTCTATTACTTTATTTAGCTTAGCCAATATCCGTTTAAACTCTTTTTCTTCCAACTGATATCTTGCATTTCTTACAAATGTCTCGAAGATTGCAGGATCTTTTATCAAGTTCAGCACTTTTCCATTCGCTTCACTTGGCATGTCTCCACTTTCATACAATCTATACTGGTTGTCCCCAAACCCCAATATCTCAGACATCTTTAAAGCTGACAGATCATACATTTCTCGTATCTGCTTTATTTCATCAGGAAACGGGATACCATATTTTATTCTGTACTGATTGTACACTTGTGCAAGATTTAGCTCATCAATTTCCGTCGTTGTGAAATGCTCTTTAGTATCCTCACACTCATAATAAAGATAAGTGTATTGAAACTTCTCTTTGCGAAATACCAATTCTGAATTTTCTTGCTGAAGGCTTACATTTCCTCCTGTAAAAGGGCTTTTCATCATTTTCCTCCTTTAAATGGGTACCTCATTCTATATTCTGCAATATGAAATGAAATACATATCGTTTGACAATTATCTCTTCCAAGCGAAATCTTTATATAAATCTCATGACCTTTCACATCCTTTCCGAACACCCACATATCGCCTAAATGATTAAGTGTATCAACTATTGGTCCCTGAGAATAATCTTCTACTTCAATTGCTTTTATAATAGTTTCTCTATATTTTGGGGTTATTTCCAAATCAGCTAATGTTTGAGCATTTTTTCCTCTTTCATCTCTAAAGATAATACTAAAGACTTTTAACTTCTGATGGAATTGCTTTAAAAACGCTTCAACCTCCTCTTGTGTTGCCATATTATTATTTTTCTACAAAAATAGACATTAAAATTGAATACTCGCAAAATTTAAAGCAATATTTCAACTTCAAAGTTGAAATATTACAAATAATCCCCAATACAAATCAAACAAACTCTTCATTTTAGTCAATATTTCAATATCAAAAGCATGCAAATAATGCAATATATTGCACTTTTCCCTATTTTATTCAATGATAAATGCTATATTTACCCATAAAAGGCAATATATTGCACCATGAATATAAGTCAAATCATAAAAGATCGCCGCTTGCAATTAGAATTAACCCAACAAGATCTGGCTGATTATACAGAATTAAGTCTGCGCATAATCAAAAGTATAGAGGCAGGCAAGGGTAATCCCACATTCAGCACTCTCAGCAAGATTGCTGAAATATTGGGATTAGAGATTATCATGCAGGTAAAGGAGATAAATAAATGAGGTGACACAGAATAAAGGGTCAGAAAGTACTCTATTTGCATCCGATATGAAACAATCTGTTAGGTCAGGTTAGGTTACTTTTGTAACTTCCCTTATACACTTAAACTTCAGAGAGTAATTACTTTCTATTTTTATCCTTTCTCACGAAAGTTTTAAAAGTAACCTAACTCTACCTAACCGTTCTAATATATTCTTCAATAATCAACAAAACAAAAAAGCTATGGCAGTAAAGAAACTCAAACCGCAAGGAATTAAAATTTTGAAGATGTTCCACATCTTTTTCGCATTTAGTTGGATCATTGGAGGTGTTGCACTTTGCCTTCTGGTCTTTACTGTTCATCCAGAATCTGGAGATGAACTTTATATGCGTTCAAGAATATTGCAGATAATAGACGATTACTTCATTATTTGTGGTGCCTTTGGATCTCTTATTACGGGATTGATATACAGCATTTGGACTAATTGGGGCTTTTTCAAGCATCGCTGGATTATTGTAAAATGGGTAATGACAATCCTGCAAATGGCATTCGGCACATGGGTATTAGGGCCTTGCATAAATAATAACGTCATTATTGCCAATCAACTCAGAGATGCCGCCTTGACAGATCCCGCCTTTCTCGATAATATACAGACCACACAAATATGGGGTACTGTTCAAACTGTATTATTATTAGTACTCATTTTTATTTCTGTGCAAAAACCATGGAAAAAGTAATAATTCGTCCTATCGAAGAAAAAGACAATAAGGAAATAGCTGCCCTGATACGCAAAGTCTTTGAAGAGTTTGATGCGCCTAAAACAGAAAGTGTATATAAGCAACTCTATATCGAATCATTTCCTCAATTTCAAAATGCAGTCTCCCTATACGAACGTAAAGGCTTCCGACATTTAGAATCACGGTTAGGCAGTTCAGGACATACCGCCACAACAATTCATATGATAAAAGACATATAGGAATAAAAGCAAGGAAATATCCTCCGGAAAATTGGCGGAAAGATTAAAAAAAGCGGCGAAAGATTTGAAAAACACCGTCCTATTTTTCAAATCTTTCGCCGCTTTTTTAATAACTTCTTTATTGTCCCACAAAAGCTGAAGCAGCATGCGTTAACTTACCAGCCACATCCTTCAATGCATTAGCCAAAGTAATCAGCTCAGTTGGGGTAAATGTAGCTACTTTCCCATGTACAGCATTCCCATTAATCCGTTGATGTAACCATGAGGCAGATTTGCCAAAGTATCGTTTTGCAAATTCTGAAACTGAAATAAAAGGGAGCACCCCTTCCAACTGCTTGCGAACTTCGATACGCTCACGAAATTCTTTACTCTCATCAATAATTTTATGGACATGGGCAAAGTCCTCTGCAACAGTTGCATTAACCAACTCTTTTTCTTCTTCACCAAGAGATTCGAAGAATGCATTCAGCTTACGTTCTGCTTCATCACGCTCGGAACTACTTGATTTTATCCACAGTTCCTTCAGTCTGAAATATTCCTTTTTTACATCCATACTATAACTGTTTAAATCAACAATCTAACTTTACCCACCGGCAGCTACCCCGGTGGACCTTCTTTCTATCGGAGGACTTCTTTAATTTTATCCAGTTCTAACTGAATAAGCTTAATTTCATCATCCAATACCTTTTTCCTATAACCGTTTGCAATGAGACGATGATAGTTCATAAGGAAGAAATTGAGATTTTCTAGAAGTTCAATTTCCCGCGCTTTTAGCGCTTCTTCATCAGCCATTCAAAGAGCTCTTCTTGATTGACACAACAAAGATAAAGAAATTATTATCATCCACAAAACTTCTCTGATAAAAAAATCATTATCAGAGAAAAATTACCATAAAGAACTATAGCACATGCCTCCTCACCCCCTTATACAGCCCCCTTTTCCTCTTCAATATATGAAGTACCCCCAAAACACTTACAAAAATACCGATTCTATAATGCCACAACCCCAGCGAAGAGTTTGCACCATCAACGAAGCACACCAGTAATATCCCCGAAACAACAGCCAACAGAAAAACAATCGACAATAGCAATACAGCTTTTCTTTTTCCTTTGCATCCTACCGTTCTCAGCCCCTTATACCAAGCCCAATGACTCTTGACATGAATAATCCCCAATATCATAAACAGCAGACTGGCATTCGTGTGAAATATCGCCCAGATATGCCAACTCTCATGATCGACCCCTTGTCCTGCAATATGCAACTCGACGCCCGTGTAGAATGATAAAATAAATACAAGGAGCAACATTAAATCCGTGAAGTAAATAAATCTGTTTCTATTCATCTTTTTTGTTTGCAAAGTTACAGTGCATTGATAAATAGAAGAATAGACTATGTAAGGTTAAGATTGTATTATTCGAGGTATTTTTTCCGGTAGAGAGTGGGACTTATGCCAACCGCCTTTGTAAACAACCGTGTGAAATAGGCATAATCATCTATCCCCAGATGAGTGGAAATCTCTCGCACAGTCAGAGAGGTATATACCAACATTCGTTTGGCATGCAATATGAGTTCATTTTGAATGTACCCGCTTACGCTCACGCCTGTAACGTTCTTAATCACCTCGTTCAGATATACCGATGAGATGTGCAAAGATTCTGCATAATAAGATACATTTCTGTTTATTTGCTCATTAGCAGAAAGTAATTCTTTGAAGGCCAATGTAATTTCAATGTGCCTTCTGTTTTTGGATTCACGCCCGATTATTTTCCGGGCGGCATCCGTTATGATCCCGACAACGGTACATGCCAGATTCTGTAAAACCGTTTTCGATTCATCATTTTCCCGCTCGCCTATCCTGCGGAGAATCATGGCAAACAGTTGAATCAATTCGGTGCGTTGCGTATCGCTTATCTTAAATGGTATCGGCGATAAGGCATACTCGGCAAGGGTCTGTTTGGTGGGAGCATCTATAAATACCCCGTCGATGAATAAGAGAAACGACTTTGCATCCCCTTTATCAACGATCCGATGCACCTGATGCGGCTGGGTGCAGATAACGCTCCCCGCCGACAGGTCGCAATCTTTGAAATCAATGCCGACACGACAGGTTCCACTCTCCACTATACCGAATATATAGTAACTATCCCGATGTGTGTAATTGATCAGCCGGTTCGGGGAAAAAGGAGAAACTTCCTTTGCAAATATCCCGAAATCGGATTGCTGAACTGCTTTATGTAGAGGAATATCCGCCATGCAATGTTTTTTGCAAAGTTAGCAAAAAGGCGGATTACTCCGCCTTTTCTCCCTTATTCTTCCGGCAACTCCCCCGACCGTATCCACTTTACATACGATACCAGCGACTCCCCGCTCATTATCTTTCCCGTTGATTCATTCACCACATCCACCACCGCAGTCAGCGTGCGGATGATCCGTGAGTAATTGTCCTCACCGTTGTAGCGCAGCTTCCCTTGCTCTATCAACTTCACAAGCACGCGGGTAACTGCTTTCGGGTTACCGTAATACTCCACCCTCGCAGGCGTATCATTTTTCTCTGTTTGCCTGATCTGTTTAATCAAACTTTTTTTTATCGACACAGACCAACAGCTCTTCAATGAGAGCATACTCGCGAGCACTGGCTATTTTCAGTGCATCACGCAATTCTTCAAGTTCCATAATCTTAGTTGTTATTAATTTATACAATACCTATTCAGGCTCTTTATTCCGAGCATTCCAAACTAATAATGCTAACAATACTGATAAGATTGCAGCCCCAATCCAAAACCAATTGATATACGTAAAGTCATAAACATCCGTTCCATCCACTACCGTCTTGTTTCCTTCGATCAACACACCACTCATCACATCCTGCAATCCGGCGCCTATGTAACTGGCAATCCCCACTACTCCCAGCGCCGCACCCGAAGCGTTACGCGGAGCAATATCAACCGCCATCAGTCCACCCAGGAAACACAGTAACACGCCGATGCTCGTTCCAAACAATATCATGGCCACCACATCTACCCAAGTATGTGTACCGGGAACGAGCAGGAACAGACACAAAGCGGCTACATTCATTAATCCGAAAATCAATGCAGGCACATTGCGACGTCCGCCGAACAGTTTATCCGATATGAATCCGGAAAAAACTGTACCAACAATGCCGCAAACCGAATTGATAGAAATAATAAAACTGGCATCCAAAGTGGTATATCCCTTCTCCGCTTCCAGATAAAACACTCCCCAACTGTTCACCGCATAACGGCTGATGTACATAAAAGCACTGGACAAAGCCAATATCCAAATGGCAGGCATCAACAAAACCTGCTTTTGCGCTTTATTATAATCAGCAGCTTCCGCAGTATTCATTTCTTTTTTCTCTTTAGGCTGATTCACCGCCGGAAGTCCTTCGCTTTGAGGAGTATCATGAAGGAATCGCCATATTATCAATGCTCCGATAAGTCCCACGAGACCTGCGCCCAGAAAACCATACCTCCATCCCAGAACACTAACCACAGAAGCAACAATGATGAAAGTCAAAGCCTCGCCTATGTTATGGCTGGCAGACCAAAAGCCATAGAAAGACCCACGCTCTTTATCACTAAACCAACGGGAAAGCCCCACTACACACGAAGCAGCTCCCATAGACTGAAACCAACCACTGATTCCCCAAAGAATGGCAAAGAGAATAAATGAGTTGGTAAATCCCAAACAAAGATTGACCAAGGCAGTAACCAATAAGCCTGTAGTCATGAAACGTTTTATATTACTGCGATCAGCCAGGAATCCGTTTGTAAACTTTCCGATTGCATAGGTAAAGAAGAGTACAGAACCGATGATTCCTAATTCGGTTTCTGAAAAAATTCCCTCATCTACAATCGGTTTCTTCATTACATTCAAACTGAGCCGACAAACATAGTACATTCCATACCCAAAGGTTGCAGCCAAAAAAGTAGACCATTGCAAACGCTTCAACCGTTTCTTCTGTTCGGACAAAGACTCTCCGTTACAAGGTCTCGGCATTGAGACCCTGTAAAAATTAATAATATATTTCAGCATATTCTTGTGAGGTTAATCGTGAAGCTTTTTTGCTTTCAGATATTCCAGCAATAGCGCAGGCCGATCTGTCTGAATCAGTTTAGCTCCTTGTCCAATAATCCATCCCCAACTCTCACCCGGTTGTTTCAACTCTACAGCGAGGTCATCATCATGGCCACCACAAAGTTCAGGCCACAAACTGTTTATGAAAATCTTCGCGCCACTATCATGTACTTTCTTTATCAGTCTCAGCACCTCCGGTCCGTCATTATCAAATACCAATTCAAAAGCCTGAGGTTTCATGTGTTCTAAATAACCGTCAATAATCGCTTCAGCACCTTCCTTGTGTAAATTGATCACAGGCATGAAAATCATCTTATCCAGCACTTCTCCATTTTCTGCTTTCACCTGATCATAAGGTAGCCCGGCTTTCATTATGCACTGATGCACAGTACCTGTTTTTTCAAGAATAGCGTATGCCTCTTTAAAATAGTCATAACCTTTATCCACATTCACCATAATTTTACCTTTACACAACTTCATCACTTCTTCAAAAGTAGGTATCAGGTGACGGGTTTTATGTCCGGCTCCACTTCGCATACGGAACTGGCGCAACTCTTCCAACGTATAATCTTCCGGTTTACCTTTACCCGTGGTAGTACGGTCAATCGTTTTGTCATGCATCAGGATAAGATGCCCATCTTTAGTACGCTTCAAATCAATTTCAACCATATCCACCCCCATATCAATGCAATTTTGAATGGCTTGCAATGAGTTTTCAGGAGCATTACGCCAATCCGCACGGTGCGAAACCACCAGAATTGATTTTTCAGCAGATTCATTAAATGCTTTATGAATCCGTTCAGCAGGACTTTGCCCCCATAACGCAACTGTACACAATAATAAAAGACAACTCAATAAAAATAGATTCCTTCTCATAAATTTTATTGTTTATTTTATACATTCAAGTATATCCGATTCGTAGATGACATGGCTTTGGAATACAGGAACCGCATCATCAAAAACATACATACGATATTTGTTACCTTCCGGATATACACGTACCATTATATGCCCCTGATGGGATGCCATTCTGTCAACCAAATCACCGATAACAATTTTAGTAGCCGGATGCATATTCGTGGAGAATATCTTTCTCTCTTCCGGATAAACTTCTTTAGAGAAAAGACGATACAGCACCGTATGATTAGGATGCAGAGCATCCCAAGTAGACATTATGATATTCTGAGGTGATAAATTCCGGAGAAATTTTTCATTAGTCCCGTCCTCATTGCCATGATGATTTAAAACCGCCACTTCCACTTTGCCTACCACATCAGAAACCGGAGCCTCAATATCATGCCACTCTGGACGTCCCGGACGGGGAAAACCTGGAATATCTCCTCCTGTATAGTAATCAAATGCACCATAACTCAACTTTATCACGCAGCTATACATATTTTCTCTGGGCATTTCGCTTTTTGAATAGTTGCCCTTTTCAGGAAATAATGAGACAGATCCTGCATCTCCATCCCAAACCTTGCCATTAGCATATACATTACGCACACCAAATGAATGATATTTTTCCGGTTCATTGCATAACACAAACTGCTTGCACGATCCCACATTAAAGGTTTCACGTTTAGTGCAGTCAGAGATTGATTTTACGAAATTACGATAGTTCATATAGCAAGAATCCTTATCGGAAGGAGGCATAAAGTCATCCCCTCTATCCACGATCACCTTAGCAGGAAAATTCTGATATACCTCGGAAATACCGGTCAGATAATACCTGCCTTTATCCTCTTTCTTATGTAACCAACTACCGATATGATCTGAATGATAATGTGTCAAGAGATAATAATCGATATTCGTTTTGCCTTTAGGTATAAAATAGCGAATATAATCTGCGATCCACTCACCAGCTTTCTTGGTATCATCAGGTTTGGCAGCTACGACCCTCTCTCCGACTCTATTATTCTCTCCGGCATCAATCAACAGAGTAGTTCCATCCGGCAAAATACAAAATGTGCAATCCCCTCGCCCGGTATTTATATGATGAATATCCATATATCCCTCTTTCCATTGAGGCAATTCCTGTGAGAAAGCACATTCAGCCACCAAGGCAAACAACAGTCCCCAAATATATTTCATGTTCCATAGTTTTAGAAGGAAGCCTGAAAGTATTACCTCTCAGGCATCCCCACTCAATAAATACTCAGATTAGTTATATCCCGGATTTTGAGGGAATGTTTCCGGATTGTCGATCAAATCAACCTCCGTTTTCGGAATAGGATATAAATAATCATTCTTTGTTATCGTGAAACCAACCTTTGACATAGCTTCTATCGCCGTATCTGTACGAATCAAATCAAACCAGCGATGCAGTTCGAACGGAAATTCCAAACGGCGTTCTTCCAATACAGCCTTGCGGAAAGCACTCTGGTCTTTCAAATCCGTCACTTTATATTCCACTGCATTTGCACGCTTACGAATCAAATTCAAATAGCTCAGTGCCTTACTTGATTCAGAATTTTCATAGGCCACTTCATTATGAGCCTCAGCACACATCAGCAATACATCCGCCCATCTCAATAATGGTAAGTCAAATCCAACCTTTGCCGTAGTAGCGTCGAACGTATCGTAATACTTGGCTATTACATTATTGTTAGCATCCACCTTCTTATATTCGATCATGGCTTTACGATCGTCCGTATTTCCATAAGAAGCTAAAAGTTTGCTATCAATAACCGACTTATCCTTAAAGTAATCGTTGTAGCCATGTCCTTCCCCAAGAACTGACTTTGAATATCGTACAGCGAACAGAATTTCTTTATTCATCTCCTGGTTTACATCAAAAACATCAGCAACGGTGTTCTGCAAACCATATTTAGATGAATAATCTTTGACTATGTTATCCAGCAAAGTCGCTGCTGCCGACCACTTTTGTTGTGTCAGATAAGCTTTTGCCAATAATGCCTTTGCAGCTACGGAAGTGGCTCTTCCCAGATTGTCATCATCATAAGCAGAAGTAAGCATACCGGATGCAACCTCCAAATCCTCTTCTATGGCTTTATAGACATCCGCCACTGCACTACGCCCATAGCTCTTAGCTTCAGCAGCGGTCACCGGTTTCAGAATCAGAGGTGCAGCTCCCCAAAGACGAACAATATTGAAATAGGCTAAAGCCCGTAAAAACATAGCTTCCCCTTCATACTGCTTTTTCAACGCGGCATCTGTTACCACATCTATACTTGCAAGTACATTGTTGCATCTATATATCTGGTTATATAATTCTTTCCATGCATAGCGAACGACATTATTTCCGGATGTAGCAGTAAAATTATCAATGAAGTAGAACATACCGGCTGCTCCACCGGGATTAATGTCCTCCACATTATCAGACCTTAACTCCATGAGGGAAATGAAGTATTCGCCATATTGATAGGTTCCTTGTAATGAACCATAACAAGCGGACAATGCAGAATTTATATCAGAAGTATTTTTATAGTAATTTGCCGAAGAAGCCTCAGATATAGGTGTCAAGTCCAGAAAATCACTACAGCTGGTAAGCAACAGAGATGCAAAAGCTACAATATAATATTTAATTTTCATATCTTGATTATTTAAAAGGTTACGTTTAATCCGAATACAAATGATTTAGACAGAGGATATGTACCATAATCGATACCGGGAGTCAGTGAACCGCCTTTCATATTCACTTCCGGATTATATCCGCTATATTTGGTAAAAGTGAAAGGATTCTGGGTAGAGAAATAAACTCTTGCCCGGCTGATTCCTACATTGGTCAGCAATGATTTAGGCAGCGTATATCCAAAAGTGATATTCTTAATTCTCATATAAGAACCATCTTCAATATGCCAGGTAGAAGTAGTACCATTCATACCCGTTGCACTTCTGTTTGCACGGACTACATAGCCGCTGCCCGGATTACTTTCTGATTGCCAGCGGTCCAAAGCATCGACCTGACAGTTATTTCCTCCTTCCATATTATCAATGTAGCGACGGAATATATTAGCAATCTTATTTCCTTGTACACCCTGCAGGGCAATAGAGAGATCAAACCACTTATATTTCAACTCTGTAGAGAAACCATACGTGAACTTCGGCATATAATTTCCTGTAATAGTACGGTCGTTCTCGTCAATCTCCATATTACCGTCCATATCTTTGAAACGGAAATCTCCCGGTTTCGCGCCACTGACATAAGCATATTTACGTTGGCTCTTATCCGGATTCTTCGAGTTATCAATCTCTGCCTGATTGGCAAATACACCATCCGTTACCAAAGTGTAATAGTTGCCGATAGGCTCTCCGACTTTGGTAATGAAAGTCACACTCTCGGCAGTTGTTATCATTTCATCAACACCGCCCAAATCCTTTACTTCATTCCGGTTGGCGGAGATATTAAAGCGATTGTTCCACGTAAAGTCTCCCCAAGTATTTGTAGTAGAAATAGCAAATTCGACACCCTTATTATTTACTTTTCCGATATTCATAGGCACTGTACTGAAACCGGAAAATTCGGCAACCGGTACATCCAGTAACATATCAGTTGTATTACTGTTATATAAATCCAGTTCTAAAGTCAGCATATTGAACAGTCCTATTTCCAGACCCAGATTGAACATAGCTGTCTTTTCCCACCCCAAATCAGGATTTCCAGCCGTTGCAGGACGCAAACCGCTGGCAAGAGTGCCGTCAGCTTTTCCCAACACATAATTGTCTTCCGATAACGTAGCATAATACTCGTAATTGCCAATATTGAAATTACCGCTGATACCGTAGCTCGCACGCAATTTCAGGGATGTAAGCCATTTTATATCTTTCATAAAATCTTCTTCACTGATATACCATCCGGCAGAAGCTGAGGGAAACATACCCCACCGGTTATTCTTTCCGAAACGGGATGAACCATCCATACGGGCAGCAGCAGATAGCAGATACTTGCCCTTATATGAATATTGCACACGTGCCAATGCCGATAACAACGACCATTCGTAAGCTGTTGCACTCCAGCTTGTAATAGCTGATGCTGCATTCATGGTATGTACCAAGTCATTAGGATAACCATTACCGGCCAGCAATGAAGTGTTCACAGATTCTTTCTGTGCAGTCCACCCGGCTATGGCAGACAAATTATGTACATCTTTAATGACTGTAGTATATGACAAAGTGTTTTCCCATACCCAGTTCAGCATATTCTTATCACGCTTCGACCCTTCCGGCACTGAAGGCGGAAGTCGGTCTAAAGAAGTAGGCAAGGTGGAAGGTCTGTAATAAGAACGGCTGTAGCTGTTGAAATCCACACCGAAACTTGTCTTGAATTTCAGATTCTTATAGAGTTCATATTCACCATAGACGTTCCCCATAAAACGGTAACGTTTCATTTGGTCTTCCTTTTCATTTGCCAAAGCTACAGGATTTACAATCTGCGGATGCTTATACTGCCAGTTCCATTGATCAAAATTATAAGAACCGTCGGCATTGTACACCGGCATAGTGGGCGACATGGCCAAAGCAGAAGCAACGATTGTCTCTTCTTTATATCTGTCCTCGGTAGGAACGATGTTATACACAGAATAATTAAAAGACAGATTAGTCCCGAAGGTGAATTTCTTATAGTTAGCATCGACTTTTCCTCTGGCTCCCATCTGTTCAAAATCCGAACCGATAACAATACCCTGTTCTTTCATGTAATTACCGGAAATAAAATATCTGGTAGCCTTGTTCCCTCCGGACAGAGAAAGATTATGGCTTGTGACGATTCCTGTTCTCATAACTTCGTCTTGCCAATCTGTATTCGTCAGTCCGGTTTCACCATTGATATATGGCATTATTTCGGGAGGTAGCAAATAAGCCTGATTGATAACATCCGGTTTCTTCCCCAACTTCTGGTTACGAACTTCATTAGAATCATTGATGCTACCTTCAATACCTTTACTTTCCAGCAAATCAAGATAAGCATTGTTGTGTCCGTCATAGGAGAGCCGAGCATATTCATACGCATCCAGCATATCTATCTTTTTAGTACGCTGCTGGAAACCTACATATCCATCATATTGTACGGTAGGCTTCATATCTTTGCCTTCTTTACCCTGCTTAGTAGTAATAATGACTACACCGTTTGCACCTCTTGATCCATAAATGGCTGCCGCCGAAGCATCTTTCAAAACTTCGATGGACTCAATGTCATTCATATTAATGGAACTCAAAGGAGATACATTCTGCCCTGTACCACTTCCGGCTTCACCGGACATGGGGAAACCATCTACTACATACAACGGTTCCGTACCGGCAGTAATACTACCACTACCTCTTACCTTAATAGACAATCCTCCACCCGGGATGCCATTCGGTTGTGAAACCTGCACACCGGTCATCTTACCGACAAGCGCCTGATCCACACTGGAAACGGGAACTGCCAGTTCACTCGCTTTCATTGAGGAAATAGAAGTGGTTACATCGCGTTTACGTTGTACACCGTATCCTACTACCACGACTTCATCCAACATTTCGTTATCTTCCTTCAAAGTGATATTTTGCAAGGCTTTGTCATTCGCTTTAAAAGTCAGTGTCTGGTAACCAATGAATGAAATGGTTACTTCTGCATTTTCCGGAACATTGGCTAAGGTATATTCACCGTCAATGTTTGTAATTGAGCCCAGCGTAGTTCCTTGTATCGCCACACTCGCCCCAATCACCGGCTCACCGTTTTCATCAATGATCTTTCCGGTGATTGATCTTACTTTTGTTTGGTCAGCACCCGGCATTGTCCCTTTTTTGGAAATCACAATCATCTTATTCTTTAGGTTCACCTCCAATGATTTGTCAAGGATAGATGACAATGCCTCTACAACGGGAGTATTTTCAAAAGTCGCATTAACCTTTTTATTCTCGTTTACTTCGTCTTTCTGATAGATAATGGACAGCCCTGTTTGACTCTCAATTTCCTTCAACACAGTTTTCAATGTTTGTTCCTCAAAAACTTTGCTGACTGTCTGGGCATTTACTGACAATGAACCCAAACTGAGCAAGAACAGAAGGAATAAGCATAGAATTGATTTTCGGTTGTTCATAGCTTTTCTTGATTTAATTAGTTGTTACAAAATTGATTTTATTCTCTGATATATATATCCTTTCCTCTGCGTTCGACGGTTATCGGGATGATCTCCTGCAAAGCAGCCATCACCTCTCCTATCGTCTCACGGTTTCTTAATGAAATACGGAAACGCTTGGCACCTACCTGTTCCGATTCCAGACTGATGTTGACGTCATACTGGCGGGATAGTTTCGCTACCAGTTCTTTCAACGTAATATCCTCAAATTCAATCCGATTCTCCGACCAGGCTTTCCATTGCTTCACATCGTTACGGGTACGTGTGATTTTTCCGGTAGCCATATCCAACTTCACAAATTCACCGGGAGTCATCTCTATCCGCTGTTCTCCATGATGGATTTCGACAATACCTTCCATCAGTGCCGTAGTGACAACTGAGTCTTCGGGATAGGCGGAAACATCGAATTTCGTTCCTTTCACCACTACATCATATCCACAGGTTTGCACCGTGAAGTTGGCCTTTTCCTTCTTCGTGACTTCAAAATAAGCCTCACCGCTAAGTATTACTTTACGATTCCGTTCGTTGAACTTATCCGAATACTTCAGTACGGAACCGGCATTCAGCCATACCACCGTACCATCTGCCAAAGTCATCTTGCTCTTTTCTCCGTAGGGAGCCTCGAATACGAAATAATCTTCGGTAGAAGATAAGGAAGCAATGTTCCAGATGCCCAGCGTAGCCCCGGCAGTAAGCACCACGATGGCGGCTACGGCAGCCACTCTGCGCCAGAAGCTGAAATAGCGGCGTGGCAACATCGGCATGATAGCCTCTTGCGTACGAAGGCGGCGTTGCAGACGTTGCCATTCCTGCATGGTCTGTTCGTCCCCTTCATTAGTAACTTTCCATTCTTTTTCCCACTGGCGAAACCGCAGACGGTTTTCTTCCGCTTGCTCAATGTAGCTGAACAAGAGTTTCTCTTCCGTCTTTGAAATGTGTCCTTCAAAGTAGCGGATCGCCAATTCGTGAATGTTTGTTTCTGTTTTCATAAATTCTCTTTCTATAGGATGTAACAACTAATTTTAATTCTACCCAACCCCGGAAATAGAAAAAAGCAGAAAATTTTTAGTTCTCTGCTTTTTCTCCTCCCGGTTATTCTGTTTATTCGTTCATAATCACCCAAGCTAAAACCATTATATAGATGTCTACCGGATATTTATCCTTGAAGTGACGTTCAAAAAGGGCAAGGGCTTTAGAAATATGTTTCTCCACGGCTGTAGTGGATATTTGCAGTTTATCGGCTATCTCCCTGTTCTTGAGATGTGTGAACCGGCTCAACAGGAAGACTTCGCGGCAACGGTCGGGCAACTGACCGATGACGAGTTTGATTTGCTCCTGCAATTCGTCATAGAGGAGTTTATTGTCCGCGTCAAAGGTGAAGTCGGTATAGTAAAGCCGTTCTTCCCCGTCAATGGACGCCAGGTATTCAATCCGGTGTTTCTCTACAATAGATATGTGTTTCAGGTAATTCAGGCATCCGTTGCGCACCATTGCAAACAGCAAAGAAGTTATAGAGACTGACGAAAGCAAGTCCCTCTTCTCCCAGAATTTCAGGAAACATTCCTGAATAATATCCCGGACGATTTCTTCATCTTCTATAAAGCGAACAGCATATCCACGCAAACGGGGAAAGTAATTTTTAAACAGATAGACGAAGGCTTCTTCGTTTCCCCGTTTTATCTCCCCCAATAAATAGCTATCATCTGAAAAATCAGCCATATTCTTTTCCATGCTTATATTTTAAAGGAACAAAGATTGTTAGAAGTAAATAATTAGGTTTTGCAAACCTATTAAAATTTTGTTCCAATACAAAATGAAAAAGGGATTGTTTTTTTATTCGCTTACTGATTTTGAAGAATTGAACAAGAAAAGTTCTTTACATAAAACATAATGCAACAATACACTACACAGATATCAGCGGAATCAGTGACAGTGTTCTTGTTAAACAGGCTTTTATAAATAGATACCAATATAGATTTAATCCTGTATCTTTAAAAAATTCTGCAATTTCTGAACCCCCTCTTGATGTTTCTTGGGATTGCTCTTTACTAATTTATCAATATTCTGCAATTTCCACTTTACCGAAGGATAATTGCTCGGATGCTGCCGACTTAATGCTGCTGCTATTTTACCACCATAAAGTTGACTATATGAAACCGTACGGGCTTTACAGGTCATATTAAACTCCTTTATAGCCTTTGGGCACAACATCTTTTCTTCAACTTCTCCAATAATACCTCTTTTTGTCCCATTTACTTCTATTTTTACAGTGGCACCATCAAGTATACAAAGCAGTTTACATACTTTAGGCTTATGCTCAACTTTAATACCTGGTATTGTTTTTTCGATATTTGTCTTTAATGCCAGCAAGTGACGGTTAATATTTGCAAGACTCTCGTCTCTGTCTTGTATGGGAATATAAGTGAGATCTATATCAACCGAATATCGAGGCATGTCCTTATGAAATAGATTAATAGCTGTGCCACCGTGAATTGCAAAGTCTACAACGCGATATATAGATGGTACAATACGTATCAACAGAGAAACTTGTTTTCTATATATATCATTATTCATATTCGTGTAATTCTTTGGGTATAGTTATTTTATATTTAGGCACATATATACCGCCTTCCACCAATTGTAGTTTGGATGTACCGAGGGCAACTTTAGAAGCATCAAGCATATCGAACCAATAGTGTCCAGCTTTCTCAGCCATATATAAAAACAGACGTTTCACTCTCAAACTTTTAGTTGTTTCAAGTAGCTTTTGTACAACTTCAGAGCGCAGTGTAGTCAGTTGCTCCATCACATAGTATAAATCAATATAACTATATTGTTGTGGTGCAAGCAACAAACACTCCATAAATGCTTGTTCAGGTGTCGATATTAGTAAGCTTAATTCATCTTTTTGAATAGTAGTTACTTGTGGAATCAGAAAGGTTTCGGTAGTGAATGTTTTGATTGTTCTGTCAAAAGTATCACTTCTCATCCATTCAGGAATGCTTTGCTTTGTGTGTCCCACCATAAGTAAAGGTTTACCCATGGGTACATAGTGATTAAAACCAAACAATTCTAAGGCTGAGTGTGCTGCTATGCGAAATTCTTTTCCTAATTGTTGATTATAACATTGTAATGCAGCATATGCCGATAAAACATCTCCAGTACGAAACATAACCCCTTTTGCCAATGTACTGAGCCACCCCGATTGTCGATACTTGCTAACTAGCTGATCTGAGTAGCCATTCTTTTTTAACCATTCGGAAAAGAACAATCCGTTCCTTGTTCCTAATAGAAGCAATTGGTTTATTTTATTTTGAGATACTAAACTCATAGTTTATTATTTCTATTCTAATTCAACTACAAAGATAAATCTTTCTCGGTAAATAACAAATATAATGGTTTAATATAACTCTACAATCTGCACTAATGGTATAGAATTAGATGACAAAACAACTACAGTTTTCGATTTATAAAGGGTATCTCATAGTACCAATGCCTTGAATGAAAGTAACAACTCTCTCTCATTATCCCCCTCTCAACTCCCAATGCCCCGATTTGTTAGAGCCAACACGTTTGATCAGCCCCTTCTCCTTTAATGCTGCCATAATCCGTTCCCCCTGTCGTAAGGAAACCGAAAGCGATTCTGCAATCTCTTTTGCAGTGATTCGGTTATTTATCTGGATAAGCTCCAATACACGTTGTTCGTTTATACCGACATTTATACCGACATTTATACCGACATCGATACGAGGTTCTAAACCTTCATCCTCTATGGATGCCTGATAATTACGAATCGTCTGCTCTAAATTGCGGATATGTTCATCGAACATAAAGTTGTGAAATGGTTCTATATCATCGTTTTCACGAGTAGCTATAAGAGATTCAATATATTCCGCTTTATGGTCTTTGTTAATATTGGTAGGAATGATTCCAAACTCAAACTGCAACTGATTCATCAGCAAACGAGACATCCTGCCATTGCCATCAGCCCACGGATGAATTGTTACTAAATGGAAGTGAGCGTCGAAACTCAACTTATAGCATTCAATAACATTCGTTTTTGAAAGAGCCTTTCGTCGCTGATTTATACTTTCGCAAAGTTCTGCCAACTTTGTAGGTACCTTTGAGTAATTCATATAAGAGCGTCCTCCAGTTCCGGCTGTGACGTTCAGTAATCGTAAATCTCCATTCGCTGACGAAAATTCACCTAATGCGGTTTGATATATTGTTCCAGTATTCTTCAGAACGATAGAAGATAGTTTCTTAAGCATATCAACAGAAATATCACTATGGCTCTTTGCAAAAGCAATAGATTGTTCGTATGCTGCTTTCAGGTCTAAGTTCATTAGTTGCTCAGTCATAGAACGACCTTTCGCACTGATGCCCTCATCAAACAAAAGTTGATTCTCAATTTCAGTGACAGTAGAACCTTCAATAGCTGTTGAATGGGTAATAAGAGAATACAGATAGAATTTATCATAATCTATCTGTTTGTCAATACCCAGTTCCTTAAACTGGGCTAACAAGGATAATATCTTCTGTTCTCTTGTCATAAAAATGTTTTTTAATGCTGCCTTTATATGACCATAAAGGTATGCAATGTTTTTTTGCAAAGTTAGCAAAAAGGCGGATTACTCCGCCTTTTCTCCCTTATTCTTCCGGCAACTCTCCCGCCCGTGTCCATTTTACATACGATACCTGATCTGCTTAATCAAACTTTTTTTTTATCGACACAAACCAACAGTTCTTCAATGAGAGCATACTCACGAGCACTGGCTATTTTCAGTGCATTGCGCAATTTTTCAATCACCGTCTTCTCTCTCTTACATAAGAACGATGTCCATAAATTATAATCACCACAAAACAAATAAAAGGAAGTACAAATGAAACATTCACAGCAGGCATGCCGAACAAGGTTTGCATATCAATAATACTCGCCTGAAGCGGTGGCAACACCGAACCGCCCAGAATCGCCATTATCAAGCCCGCAGCACCGAACTTTGCGTCATCACCCAATCCTTGTAAAGCTATTCCGTAAATCGTAGGGAACATTAATGACATACAGGCAGATACACCCACCAGACAATACATTCCTCCGATATCCTGAATAAAAATAACTCCAATTGTAAATCCACAAGCTGCAATAGCCAGAACCTTCAACAGTAGCCCCGGACTGAGATAGCGCAAGATAAAAGTACATATAAACCTACTTGCACAAAAGATGATCATCGCCACAATGTTATACTCCTGCGACAACACTTCCGATGCCTTTTCTCCCATCCCCTGAGACATGAATAAACGTGTGCCATATTGTATGACAAACGTCCAGCACATAATCTGGGCACCGACATAAAAGAATTGCGCAATCACTCCTTCCCTATAATAACTGATAGAAAAGATACGTTTCAATGTCGGGAAGAAGTTGATGTCGTGAGACTGGTCGGCATTCTTCGGCATTTTCACCATGCGAATCAGTATCAACATTACCAGAATCACAATGCCGATAATCAGATAGGGAGCAATCAATACACTTAAATCTGAATCACGAACCGCTTCGAATTCAGTAGCAGAAAGCCGGCTGCGTTCCATCGTATCCATCGGACTCAAACGATTCTGTATAAAATTCATCGCCACATACATTCCCAACAACGATCCCATCGGATTGAACGACTGAGCCAGATTCAAACGACGGGTAGCCGTTTCCTCCGTCCCCATCGAGAGGATATAAGGATTACTGCTGGTTTCAAGAAACGAGAGCCCGCACGTCAGGATGAAGTAGGCTATCAGAAATGGATAATAGCTTCCTGAAAGCATGGCCGGAAAAAACAGAAATGCACCGAAAGCATACATACCCAGTCCTAAAAGTATTCCCGCCTTATAAGAAAATTTGCGTATGAACATGGCTGACGGAAAAGCCATGGCAAAATAGCCGCCATAGAAAGCAACCTGTACCAAAGCGCCGTCCGTAACGCTCATACGAAATATTTTGGAGAAAGCTTTCACCATCGGATTAGTAATATCGTTGGCGAATCCCCACAAGGCAAAACAACTCGTGATTAATATAAACGGAATCAGATAGCTCACACCATCCTTACTTATTATTGAAGTCTTCTTTGTGTTATTCATAAGACAAAAGGGTTCTTACTCACAGTTTATTACAATACTTTTCTGTATAGTTCAAGAATGATCTCCTTAGAAACTTCACGCGGATTGCCCGGTGTACATACATCTGCAAAGGCTGCTTCTGATAGACGTTCCAAATCTTCTTCCTCAATTCCCAACTCAGATAAATGTTGCGGAATACCTACACGTATGGCAAGCGATTTTACAGCTTCCACAGCTGCATGTGCCGCTTCTTCCCGACTCATACCGGAAGTATATACATTCATAGCTTTGGCAATATCCACGTATTTATCGAGTGCAGCAGGTGCATTGAACTCCATGATAACAGGCAGCAGCAAAGCATTAGCCACCCCGTGAGGAATATCAAAGATAGCTCCCAGCGGATGAGCCATTCCGTGCACCACTCCCAAACCGACATTAGAGAATGCCATTCCGGCAATGTACTGTGCCACAGCCATACCATTGCGTGCCTCGGCATTGGTAGGTTCGTTGACTGCTGTTTCCAGATAACGAGCTATCATTTCAATGGCCTTGATCTCGAACATATCGCTCATTTCCCAAGCTCCTTTGGTAATCAGCCCTTCGATGGCATGTGTCAAAGCATCCAATCCGGTGGAAGCGGTCAGGCTTTTAGGCAAGGTGTACATCAACTCTGCATCCACAATAGCTATAGCCGGAATATCATTTGGATCGACGCATACCATTTTCTTTTCGTTTGCCTCATCCGTAATCACATAGTTGATTGTTACTTCGGCGGCAGTTCCGGCAGTGGTAGGCAGGGCAATGATAGGAACGGATTTCTTTTTCGTATCTGCCACACCTTCCAACGAAACGACATCGCTGAATTCCGGATTGTTGGAAATAATTCCGACAGCTTTTGCACT
Organism: Bacteroides sp. AF39-11AC; assembly: GCF_003474285.1. NCBI lineage: Bacteria > Pseudomonadati > Bacteroidota > Bacteroidia > Bacteroidales > Bacteroidaceae > Bacteroides > Bacteroides sp. AF39-11AC. The sequence continues at coordinate 252,205 of NZ_QROH01000003.1, forward strand.
GTCTATTGAAGAACCGCCACCGATGGCCAGGATAAAGTCCGCTCCCGACTCAGCAAAGGCTTTCACGCCTGTTTTTACATTGAACACTGTAGGGTTCTGTTTGATCTCACTGAATATCTCGTAAGGTATTCCGGCAGATTTAAGCACACTCAGCACTTTATCCGCCACTCCATACTTGATAAGATCTTTATCTGTCACCACAAAAGCCTTGTGCAATCCCAAACGGGCAATTTCTTTTGGAAGCACTTCACGCGCTCCAGGTCCGAAGTATGATACTTCGTTCAATATAAACCGATTAATCATGATTTTCAATATTATATTATTACCTATAAAAAACTATTTCCTGAAAGCTGCCAATTTATTCCTATAGTATGTTTCCACATCTTTCCAATGATAGTAAGGAACAAGTGTACTCTCTACCGGAAGTTTCATTTCCTGTTCATTCAGCAGTACTTTCACCAGAACATCATCGCTCCCTTTTTTACGATAAAACACGAACTGGATGTTGCAAGCCATCGGGAAAATCTTGTAATTGCGCCAGACCTCGGCAAGACTATTCAAATCGGTAGTCTGATAAGCGCAATCGCCCAACTCCAACAGACATGCGAGAGGAAGTACACAAGATTCATGACCGAATCGCAATGTAACGCTGTTCTCTTTTTTAACGATACAGGTAGCCGCAGTATTCAGAATGTTCTCCAACAGATTGGCTTCCAGATAGGGCATTTTCCCTTTTGTCAACGGAGACGGACCGTAATCGATATACCAATTTGCGTTATTCAGCAACCACATGTCGTAACACTCCTCTTTTGTAAAAAGAGAATAGAGTTCGATATCCGTATCGTGATTTTGCATAATGACTGCAAGTTCAAATAAGTAGCTCATCAGTTTATCTGCATTTACTTTCCACTTTACATAATCTTCATTAGTGAAAAGAGATTTCATCAACCGTTCAGGATGAAGATGTTCCTTTCGGAAAGCCTGTTTGGCAGCAAGCACTTCATCTGTTTTACGTTGTTTTCTGAAATAATCGTCCTCATTATTCATATAATACATATCATGATAGCTGGCGTCATTCTTAATCTGCAATTTAGGGTTCATAGATTGCAGTTGCAAACACTCGGCCATCATAGAAAGGATGCAACGAATAACAACGGTGGAGCGTGCATCCACTGCTACCGCCCCTTGAAATACTTCCGGGAAGCTTTCATACATTCGTTTTGCAATTCCCCGGTGCTGGCGTGCTCCCAACGGTGTCAAATCTCCATAGCGGTCTTCTGCCAGTCGGGCAAGGCTGTCTACCATACAGAGCGTCTTCTTTCCCAATTCGGTAAGTACTCCGTCTTTATCGGCTTCGCGCAATACTTCCAACGGCTTCTTATAGTCATCCGGATTAACCCGATAACGAGATCCATGACGAGCATAATGACTCAAATAAAATGGCTTATATCCTTTAGGGGGAACAGTCATTATGAAATGCGGTTCGGGATAGGCACAATGGTTAGCTGCCGAACGATGAATATCTTCAAATATTTCCTCTTTGGCTGTCTGGGCACTCATCCCCAGCAACAGGCAACAAAAGAGGGCTAACAAGATAAAACGTTTCATAGTAATTTCAATGATTAAAAAAACAAGCCCAAGCCTACGGGTATGAATGTTGTAAACTTGGGCAAGTTTTTAGATATTAAATTTATTCACTAACGTAAGGACCAAACTTTTTAACTATAGTCAGATTGGACTTTCTGGCATCCAGAACAAATACATCATATTTTCCGTCAGGATATACTCTTATCACAATGTGACCTTCTTTCGCTTTAATACCACGAGAGAACCAGGGACCAATGCCGATGCCTGTTTCATCATGATAATAGGTCATAAAGATATCTCTATTTTGAGTACCTACATTTTTGGATAATAATCTCTGACCTACCTCCGGTCCCGGATGGTCAGGACTCCATGATTGGGCAACCACCACTTTAGGATCAAGTACATCTAAAAAGTTTTTGTTGGTAGCATCACGATTACTATGATGATTAAGCGACATGGCAGATATCTTCCCCACCAACGGAGCCATCGGAGTTTCAATATCATACCATTCCGCATGATCCTGATCTACCAAACCGGAATTATCCCCCCCTGCATAATATTTGAATTTACCGTAAGTAACAACAAGGGCTGTCGACATCTGATTATCATTAAATTTTCCATTGTTTGCCAACAGTTCCTCTTTGGTAAACAAAGGAGTCGTATTTTTCCCCTTTCCGGTCCACAGAAGATTGTTTGACTTAATATTTCTTATTTCAAAACCGGGATAAGATTTTGGATCTTTTTTCAATACAAACTGTTTATTCGATCCAATATCAAATTTCTCAATCTTCATCCCATTGTTGTTTTTCTGGAATTCCAGAAACTTCAAAAGATTCTGGAAAGTAGCAGGTTCCACTCCCCCATTGCCTGATTTGTTGGTTCGCAGGTCAACCGGAAAACTATAATCAGGATAATCTCTGTCTACATAGGTTTTGATAGGAATTACATCACCTACTTCGGTCAAACCGGTAAGACGATAACCATTTTCGGAAGTGCCGGAAACACTGCGTACACTACCGTAATGATCGGAATGGAAATGAGTAAGCAGAAAATAATCAATTGACAGCTTATCTCTTCCCAACACATTAGTCAAATAGTTTATTATAGACGATCCTGCCGTATAACTACTATTTGGAAATACCTGTGGTGCAAACATGGGCGCATACTTTGCATCAAACGCTTCGTTATCAAAATCTCCGGCATCAATCATCATATTTGTTCCATCCGGCAGAATGAGGAAAGCACAACTTCCCCGTCCGGTATTGATGTGATGAATATCCAGATAACCTTTTTCCCACTTAGGAAGCTGATCTTGTGCCACCACGAAAGCAGCACAGAAAATTGCAAATAGAAATAAAATACTTTTTCTCATAATCTATTACTTTAATTATTTATTAAAATTAATTCTTAAGCATTATTCAACGTTTCATGATAACTTTAGTGGAAAAATTAAATGTTCCATCCTTTGAGCGTATAGATATCACATACAGATTATTATCAATCAACGACTTATTAAATTGATTAATAAGAACTGCATTATTTCCTGCATCTACATTTTTCTCACCTTCATACACTTGACGACCTGCCAAGTCCATTATTCTCAAAATCAATCCTGTAGGAGAATTAAATTGTGTATAAATTTGTATCAGATCATTTTTGCAATCGACAAAAACCATAGGTTCACTCATATCAGATGTAACATTTCCTTCACTCCCAGAAGCATTACGAGTCATGGCATTAGCAGTCTGTTTGTCAAAATACCATAGTTTATTGGCCTCTCCACTATTATATTGTATAATGGGGGCAAAATTATCCCGAGAAGCATCCCGAACTACTGCATATTGCTGTGAATTTGCATTCTTCAGAGTATATCCGACTCGCATAGTCCCCCCTTCATTAAAGAATATTTTACTAATTTTCCATAATCCATTAGCTATATGAGTCCCATATTGAATGATGTTTTCTCCCACATAGAGACTAGCATCTTTCACAACGAAAAACTTCTGACTATTCTTATTTATCAATTCCACATAGCCGTATTTTCTATGTACAACTTCCCACATACTATCATCTTCTCCAAATTCATGCTGAATAATTTCAGCTCCATCACTCTTTGAAGCATCTTTCACAACCATCAATTTATTACTATTGTCATTTCTTATCTTATAAGTACCTTCGGGGATCACAGATTCATCATAATATACTCTTTCTGGTACCCAAACATCATTGTTCAAAGAGCTTTCAGTACTCTGAACTATCGAAGCCCCCTCAGTGCCTAAAGCATTTGCTACGACTGCATAATAAAAGCTTTCTACATTCCTCAAACGATATTCATTTTCTTTTCCAGTATTGATAAACTGCCACTTAAATGAACCTTCAATTGTATTCACATCTTGTGTAACTAAAGAGCCTACAACTCTATTCTGAGATTTCATAGCCAAGCTGCTAACAGCATTTATTATATAGCAACCATTTTCTCCCGCATAAGTATGCACATACCAAACATCATACCCAATGTCTTCTAATTGATCATTTTCTAATTGAACTAAATTATCTCCAACAGCTTCTGAACCCTTTTTCGCAGATAAATAGCGACCTGATAATTTGTTTTTCAAACGATATAGTCCATCCTCAATAGCCCAAGTATTAATTGGCATGGCACATTCAAAAGTCCAATATTCACTTACCTCTCCAGGATTACTTTGAATCAACTTATAATTATCTTCAGTAGAATTTTGAAAAACACTCAAATATTTACCACTACTTTTACTTTTTAGTCTGAAATATTTAGGGTCTAGGTTTGAGCATTCAGGAATCCATATTTCATTTTCACTATCACATTTTCTATACTGAATTACTTCGGCTCCAGCAGCCATAGAAGAACCGCTAACATTCATCAACTTCCCGGAATGAAGATTTTCTATCCTATATTCATTCGGTCCAGCATAATAAAGTTTCCATTCGCCATTACCAGATTCTGTTGAATGTTGCATTACATGTACACCATCATCTTTACTGGCGTCTTCAACTACTATATATTTACCTGAGTTTTTATTTTTTATTTTTACATATCTAGAAAAAGGATATTCTGCTATATGCAAATACTCGATTTGCTCATCTGTTAATTCTACATTATAAACTTTGAAATCATCTATTGGACCGTTAATAGGGTAATTATCACTGAATCCACCGATAAACAATTTCTTGTCTACAGGAAAGTCCTGAGATCCAAGCCATATATAAAAATACGATTTCAACGTACTAGGTTTATACATTATCAATCTAGTATAATGTTCTCCTTGAATAATAAATATATGATGCCAACCACTTTCATTAAACTGCAAAGGCTTATAAGCCCACAAATACCAAGGCACGCGACTCCCGTCATTCTTAGGAATATAGCGGTTTAATCCCAAAGTTGCTTTCTTCCGCCCAAGCCCTCTTAAAATGTTATTATTTGCATCTATCCAATTATAAAACTCATACTTCACATCAGTAGGAGAAAAAGGAATAGCTCCGGATGGAATAGTAGAAGGATCATCAATTTTAACCCAAAATGAAATCGTATGGACATTATTAATATTATATCCCTTGCCCCGAATTCCGCTTCCTTTTCCATTAAACATCACAGCTCTCCGAGAATTCCCAAATCTATCTGTAACGAAAGTAAAATCCCCAAAAGTAACAGCTGTAGCTTTAGATACAGATTCATATCCAGGATTATTGGTATCAAAAGCGAAGTGAACACTAGGATTAGGCACACTTATTTGTGAAGTTACATTTCCACAATACAGAATAGACAAACAAAATAGTAATATATAACTACTATTACTCTTTAATAAAGTTTTCATAAGCTAGTATTTATGATTAAGGCAATGAACGTTTCCCTATAGTTTTCAAATAATCAAAGAGAACCTCCAAACGATCAGAAATAACAATATCAGGCGAATGAGATTCTTTCAAAAGCCAATCCCAATCACAGCGCAAATCATTACCTGTCAAATCTATATTTCTAAATTTATATGCGGCAGGTGACCAATTACCCTTTTGATTTTCCGGCCATTCTGGAAATTGGATAATACGCTTATTTATAGCTTTTAACCAAGATAGAACATTAGAATAAGTTTTACCATCAACTGTAATTTGCTGTGTTAGCATTTTATCTGTATCTTTAAAATAAATCATCTCAAATCCTGTGCAACCTTCATTTACAAAAGCTTTCATCTTTGCAATCATATTCGGATCTTTTTCATAAGTTTCATTAAAAATAGTAGGAGTAAACATTTTCACCAACTGTTTTTGGTCATCTGTATTTTTCACCAAATTCTTAATTGACTCCGGAGTAGGATAAGTTTGAATCTTTGTTTTAAAAGTGACTTGTTGAAGCATACCTAAATCCTTCACCAAATAGTACATTTCAGGTATTATATTCTCTGCCTTATCAATACTCACCAAAACTTTATTCTTACAAGCTAAAAGAGCCTCCCTCAGTGTAGCTAACTTATAAGAAGTCACTTCTCCCGTGTATAACCTCAAATGTAGATTTTTAAGCTCATCCCAAGATTTGTAATTAACAAATTGTCCTGAAACCCTCTTCTTGACGATACCATTTCCGTCAGTAAGTCTATCCAATCCCCAATCATGTAATAAATAAAGTGTACCGTCGTCCGTTATAGTAATGTCAAATTCTACCATATCAACGCCTAAAGCAATCGCAGCGTTAATAGCAGGAATTGAATTTTCAGGATAATCTTTCCAATATCCTCTATGGGCAGATAACATAATGTAATTGGGATACTTCGAAGGATTATTATAAATCTCAATTAATTGAGAAATAGGCAAAGGTTGTGATTGAGAAAAACAAAACTGTAAAGATGCTCCTAATAAGAACAATAAAATCAATAGTTTTTTCATGTGGTTCTTCTTTTAAGTTAATACTATTTCAAACACATCATTAATCAACTAATAGTTATCATTTTGCTTCATGACATCAGGTGCAATATCAATCTGATTTTGAGGTATTGGAAATAATAATTGATAAGGTTCTATCGCAAAATCTCCATTAGAAGATTTATTCATAACCTCTACAGCCTTTCCACTTCTTAGAAGATCAAACCAACGCTGGTTTTCAAAAGCAAACTCACAACGTCTCTCATCCCAAATCAGGTTTCTAAACTCATCCTTTCCTGTTATTTGCTGAGAAGTATACAGCTGTAAACCTGCTCTTTGGCGAACTTCATTCAAATATTTAATTGCATCCCCAGAAGATGAATAACTAATTTCATTAAGAGCTTCAGCATACATCAATAAAACATCCGTATATCGCAAAACAACAAAATTGGCATTTGACTGATTGGGTAAAACCGGCTTCTTTACAAATTTCTTACAATAGATTCTACCATCAGCTAATTGCCCTATAGATACATCACGTCTTAAATCATCTATATTATATGATTCATAGAAATTTCGCGTAGGTTCATTGTTACCTTCAGTGGCTCCAATACCTCCAGTAACTTCTGAACTTCCAATCGGAGCAAACAAATTAGCAAACGCACTGCCAAGATCTGTCACGGCTTCAGTATATTGTATTTCAAAAATACTTTCAGAATTATTTTTATTATCTACATCGAAAAGCTCTGTATAGTCTTGAATAAAAGTATATTGCTTGCTATCAATAACTTCTTTCAATATTTTCACTGCATTATCATAATCCTTTAAAGTCAAATAAACTTTTCCCAAAAGAGTTTTTGCAGATCCTGAAACGGCAGTTCCTAAACGCTTGCTATCCGGTGCTTCGGGTAGAATTTTAGATGCTTCAATCAAATCGTTTTTAATTTGCTCATATACATCATTTACCGGACTTCTGCCAAATCCAAATGTTTGAAATGGATCATCAAAATAGTGAATTACCAATGGTACATCCCCCCATAAACGAACCATATTAAAGTACGTCAATGCGCGTATAAACAACATTTCTCCTTTATACTTTTTCTTAGCAGTTTCATCCATCTGGACACTTTCTATATTATCCAAAACAATATTACACCGCTTAATACCTTCATAACAACCAACCCAAGTGTCCTCCAGAACTCGATTATAAGATGTTTCACGGAATAAATCAATATCGCCATATATTCCTCCACTATTTGTAATACTTTCTGTATAAGTATTATCTGAACGAACTTCCATCAAATAAATAAAATTACTACCATACTGAGATTTCGCCATTAAAGCATTATAAGCTGCCGCTACCCCCTGAGCTATATCCGTTTCTGTTTTATAGAATGCCGGCACACTTTCATTAGAGGGAGGCTCTTGGTTCAAAAAGTCATCGCATGAGTAAAAGCAGATGCTAGCTAACACACAACTGATAGAGATAATATATCTAAATGTTTTCATATCATTTCTATTTAAAAGTTTACATTTATACCAAATACAATAGATTTATTTACCGGATAACCACCATAATCTATACCTGGTGTAAGAGGATTAGAAGATATACTGACTTCCGGATTGTACCCTGAATACGATGTTATCGTAAATAGATTATGAGCAGTTACATAAAAACGTAAATCCCCAACATTCACTTTATTCAATATTTTTTTAGGCAATCGATAACCTAATGTTATATTGTTAAAACGTAGATATGATCCATCTTCAAGCATATAATTGGATGATTCATACAGTTTATCTGTTGGTGAAACTAAGGGACGAGCATACTTAGCAGTCAGATTATTCTCAGAGAACCAATTATTATACAATTTTTTAATTCCAGTTCCCCATCCTTCTTCATTCAAAAGAAAAGCATTTGATTTATTAAAGATATCAACACCTTGAACCCATTGAATCATAAAACTTAAATCAAAATTCTTAAAAGAAAATGAGTTATAAAATCCCATCGTAAAATCAGGCATATAATTGCCCATTACTTTTCTATCCGCATCTGTTATTTTACCATCAGGTTTCCCGTCAGGCCCGCTAATATCCTCATAAATATAGCTACCTACTTTTGATGTATTTAAATGAGGATATTTATTCAAATCTTCTTCTGATTTATATATACCTATAACATTATAAACATAGTAAGAGCCAACTTCGCCACCAACCCTTGTCAAACTATTATCTTGAAGTATTTGTGTTTGACCAGGCCCCAATCGAATTACTTTCGATTTATTCTTGGAAAAATTCAATGAAGGACTCCACATAAAATCATCATTACCAATATCTGCTTTAATTGATAATTCAACACCTTTATTATTCACTTTGCCTATATTCTGTAGTGATGTGGTAAATCCTGATGCAGCAGGAACCGGAACATTCAACAATAAACCATCTGTAGTTGATTTGTAATAGTCCACAGCAAATGTTAGTCTGTTATTGAGTAAGCCAACATCTAAGCCAACATTCCACTGGGTTGTCTTTTCCCATGAAATATTAGGGTTTGGAGCTGTTGAAGGAGCCAACCCGTTTACAACCACATTACTATACAAGTAATTAGCAGGATTTAATAAAGAATATGAACTATAATTAGATATTTGAAAATTACCAGTTCCTCCAACACTTGCTCTCAATTTCAGATCACTAAGTATATCCAATTTTTTCATCCATTCTTCTTCAATAATGCGCCATCCTATAGAAACCGATGGGAATGTACCATATTTATTATTTTTTCCAAAACGGGAAGAACCGTCACGTCGAATAGAAGCAGCAAGCAAATATTTATTTTTATATGAATAATTGACTCTTGCAAAATATGAGAATAATGTCCAAGTACTTTTATCTGTATATCCACTATTTACTATACCTGCATTCAATGTCGTAATATTATCATTCGGAAAATCTGAAGCAACCATGTTCGCTCTATCATAATCTTCACGCTGTGCACTGATACCTGCCAGAAACTCTATATAATGATCATTTTGTTCTAAAGAATAGGTAAGCGTATTCTCAGTAATCCAATTTAATGTCGTATAACCAAAATATTTACCTACAGCTTTAGATGGGGCTTTAGAATTATAGCCACCCAAATAAGAAGGACGGAAATAATCATTCTCAATTTTATTATACTGTACCCCAAAATGAGATTTGAATTTTAGATTATCTAAAATCGTTATATTCAGATTCAAATTAGATAGAATATTGAATGTCTTCTCATCATCTTTAATACTCATAGCAGTAGCCAATGGACTCTCTAAAGCTACAGTACCCCAAGCTTGTCCTTTTTCTATTTGATCACCGTATTTAATACTCCCATCTGAATTATATGCTATAGCAGCCGGATTGGCTAACATTGTCATCAAAACAACACCATCTGACTTATGATTACTTTCAGATACTTTATTAGTCACAGAATAAGAAGGTGCAATATCAAAATCAAATGAAACATGTTTATTCAATTTCGCACTGATATTGGAACGTGCAGACAAACGCTTAAATCCTGAATTCTTAATTACTCCATCTTGATTAGCATAGCTTATTGAAGTATAATAGGATATCTTTTCATTTCCACCGGACACTGAAAGATCATATTGTTGTATTGCTGCAGTACGAAATAATTCATCTTGCCAATTTGTATTAACTAATCCTGCTTCCTTGTTCAGATAAGGAGTAAGATAATCAGGTATTCTTGCTTTCGACGGACGAGCAGAATTCGGATCTTCAGGTGTATTTACTCCAGGTTTTAAATCCACCCAATAATTATTTCTGGCAGTAGCTGCAAAATCTGCATATTCATAAGCATCCATCAAATCAATTTTCTTTGAAACTGTTTGTATACCATAATATGCTTTTGCTGAAATTCTTGCTTTACCATCTTTTCCTTTTTTGGTTGTAATTACAATAACTCCGTTAGCGCCACGAGAACCATAGATGGCAGAAGAAGAGGCATCTTTTAAAACATCAATTGATTCTATATCTTCTGGATTTAATAAGCTTGCTGTATTTTCAGAAGTCATTGGAAAACCATCGATTACGATAAGAGGATTAGTCCCTGCTGTGATCGAAGAAGACCCTCTGATTTTCATTGAGGCCCCAGCCCCCGGTGCTCCACTTTGTTGCATCACTTGTACTCCGGGTAACTGTCCAGCTATAGCCTGTTCAAAGCTACTTACAGGAATATTTGCTATTTTATCTTGTTTAATTTGCGCTATAGCTCCTGTAGTTCGCGTCTTTGACTGTGTACCATAACCAACTACAACAACTTCATCTAAAACTTCATTATCTTCTTTCATCACTACCTTACTGAGCGTTTTTGTACTTGCTGGAAGCGATATTGATTGATAACCAATAAATGAAATAGCGATTTTTGAATTCTCCGGCACATTAGCTAAAGAATACTCACCGTCCGCATTGGTGATAGTACCCAAAGTAGTTCCTTGTACAGCAACACTTGCCCCAATAATCGTTTCACCTTTTTCATCAACAATTGTACCGGAAATAGTTATAAGTCGACCACTCTTTTGCGAAGTATCTGAAACCGGTTCTTCTTTTATGAAAATCTTCATCTCGCCTATTTCGAAAGTTACATTCGTGCCTTTCAGCAATTGTGCAAGCACATCTGAAAGTTCTTCTTTATCAGCCTCAATAGAAACAACCCGATCCGGGTCAACGGTAGGACGGCTGTATGCCACGGTTAGTCCGGTTTGTTGAGTGATAGCATCAAAGACTTTTGCCAACTTAACTTGCCGGAACTGCAAGGTTACTTTCTGAGCGTTGGCTGCTAAACATGCCATAAAGCCCAAAAACAGAACAAGTAAAATCTTGTGTTTCATAACTTAAATTTTAGATTAACAATGATATAAATCGCTTTATACAAAGTAGACACACAAGATTTCGGAGCGGGTGAGGGAAAAATGCTTTTTTGCTAAATAAATCAAGAAAAGGTCTTCTAAAAGACTAAGAATCGTCATTGGCGGTTCAAAATGTAGCTCGTCATCTTGTATTAATGTATCTATGTATAAAGAAGGCAATCACTCACGAGATTCGTACAAATTTACTATTTTTATAATAATAAGCAGCCGTTTCATGCAAGAAGTTTAAGGATAATATGAAATAGTTCTACCTAAAAAAGGGCAATATGAAATAGAAACTAACCGATAGAATAGTATAACAGAAGAGATTATCACCATTAATGAAAAAACAATTCAAAACAAAGGCCGTAACACTTGACTTCGCCTTTCTGATGTAGTATATTTGTAGAAGTTTAAAATGAAACTCTAATATAAACCTAAAACTTTCGTAAATGGGAAAAGTAAGACCTTTACAACGAGACACTAAACAGTGCATAAAATTGACAATATTTTCAGCTAAAACAGGAGCTAATCCATATAATCAACTGGTGGCTTATTCCTAAGCTATTCAGGCTGATTATAGTTAATACGGGTGACTTTCACCCCAAACAATAACGGGTATAAAAGGTAAAAAGGCGGTCATTCTCATGAAGGATTATCGCCTTTTTTGTATATATATATTCTATTATAGTTTTAAGATCGATTTCTACGCTGTTAATAAACGTCGGCAACATTCTTAAAAAACGTTCCTCTTATTCTTTAAAAACGCTGTTCACGGTTATTAACGGGGCATACAGAATAGTCTTGAATTATTACCCATTTACATTTAAATATCATGAAATTCAATATTTAATATGGTCAATGCGCAAAAACAAAGATACTTTCTGTAATACGCAAGTTTAATATAGCGTAAACTACCTGCAATGCGCACTTTACTGAACGGAATTTTACCTGCAATACGCACTTTTATTTCACATATTGTTTACAACTCAAATCTGAACAATCAATGCATTAGACGGGAATCCTCTTTTTTTCTTGTGACTATCACTTCCTTTTCAGCCTCTTTATATTCAAACCGTAACGGCGCAATCTTCTCCAAATCCTGAAGAACTTTTTCGAGAAGCGTATTCTCTGATGTAATCGTAAAGTATACATCCCAAGCTGACTGGTCTTCTATCTTGAAGTTCACATCATACCAACGGTTCAGTACTTTGATGACTTCGGACAGCGGGGCATCCTTGAAAGCTATCACATTCTTTTTCCACAGGGAAGACAGATGGATATCGGCATGCCGGGTAATGGTACAACGATCACTTTCCTTGTTATAGACAAGTTTCTCACCGGGTTGCAACGGATATTTCTTATCTGAAGCAAGCATCAGATTAACATGACCTTCATCCAGACAGACCGTGATATCCTTATTCTCCGGATAGGCCTGAACATCGAACGAAGTTCCCAGAACATGCACGGAAGGCCCGTTAAGATTGACAATGAAAGGCCGGTGGGAATTCTTTGAGACTACAAAATAAGCCTCGCCTTCCAGATAGACTTCACGGCTGGACAGTGCAAACTTCTTAGGATATTTCAGGCGTGAATCTGAATTGATATAGGCGCGTGTGCCATCCTGAAACATCATTTGCAAGCGCTCACCTTTGGGCACATAGATTTCTTCGTAACCGGAATCACCCAGCAGATCGACACGGGTATTCACCTGGACAAACAGCCCTATCAGCAGTACAAATGGAATGAGTACGGCTGCCACACGGAAAGTAATCCTGCGAATACGTTTCTGCCGGATGTTGCGGCGGATATGGGCAAACATCTCTTCGGACGGGATTTCGTGATTGACATAGAGTTCTTCGAATCCTTGTTTGATCTGTACGGCATCACGGTCCATACTTTTAGCCAGATAGGCCGCCCCCTCATCGGTAGCAAACCAAGCCGCTACGATCCGGGCAACTTCAGGAGTAGACGTCCCTGCCAGCACTTCCTGTATTTGTTTTTCTGTAGGTGTATTCATATTCTCTGTACTCATACTATTAAATAGACACTTAAATACCTTAACAAGGTGAGGTACGTAACAAAAATTAGCAATTTCCCCAGATGGACGCGCAACAGTTTCAGCGCATCGGAATAGTGGGTTTTGATGGTATTGATAGAGAGCTTCAGACGGTCGGCTATTTCTTGGTTGGAGAGTTCTTCGCGCACCTTCATCAGGCAGATTTCCCGCTTTTGGGGTGGTAACATATCGACTGCTTTATAAAAGATGGACATTAGTTCTTTCTTTTCCAGACTATCAACAAGAGTATCTTCGTAAGCAGGGATGCCCTGAGCTATCTCATAATTCTTGGTAAGGGCGGTATTCTCATTGCGTATCACATTGAGTATATGATTTTTAGTCATTGTTATCAGGTAGTTTCTCAGGCTGATGCCCACCCGAAGCTCCGAACGGAATTCCCAGAAACGGGTAAATACGTGCTGCACAGCGTCTTCTGCCATCGCCGAACTCATCAAATAGCGATAGGCCAATGCGTAAAGCAGTTTGTGATATTTATTGTAAACCGCAGTAAATGCCTCTACATCTCCCCGCTCCACTTTAGCAAAAAGAGTTTCATCGTCAATATCAGATGTTTGCGGGGCTTTACGCTGCATTTAAACTGTGTTTTTAAGGTTAAAAGATAGAATGATGCGGGCAAATATACTCATTTTTGATAAAGGCGGGATATGGATGGGAGTTTTTTATGGATGAAGAGATGGAGAAAGTCTCTTTTTATATAAACTTCCCATTTGACGAATCGTTGTTCTTCTACCGAGCAAATTTGCAAACACTATTTATTTTTACAGAAAAGTTATTTCATCGTGACTATCACTTCTTTTTCAGCTTCCTGATATTCTAAATACAACGGAGATATAAAGATTTATTAGCTGACAGATAATTTTTGCAAAGAATTTACTTGTGAACAGAAGTAGAAACAAAAGACGACTACCTGCCCAAAAAGAGACAGGTTTTCGTTTTACAATAACCTTTTCAGTTCCTCAATGTCAGGCAAGGCATTACGAAGTCGTTCCGGCATATCTTTGGATGCACGGTAGGTAGCGACTCCCATCGGCTTGTTATAATCACGAACTGCAAATTCTACAAAGGTTTGATTCATTTCTCTGCAAAGTATTATCCCAATAGAGGGATTTTCATGCGGCTTTCTGATATATGTATCTAAGGCAATTACATAGCCAATCTGATCAATCCTGCACATCAGTTACCGGACCTGAAGGTAGGCAAAATGTATGCGGAAGTGGCAGAGTACACCCAAGCCGGCAACTTTTGGGATTTCATCTGGGGGAACGTTACTTTAGGGCAGAAAGCCAGCTTATTATGGGCGGTAAATGCAGGACGCTTTTTCCAAACAGCCGGATTATTCCTCTTAGGCTTCTACATCGGCAGAAAGCAGCTTTTCGTTACGACGGAAAAGAATCTCCATTTCTGGATAAAGATACTGATTATCTCCGCAATATCTTTTGCTCCTCTCTATGCCCTGAAAGAGTTGATTATGCAGAACAGTACACTCATACAGCAAACAGCCGGAACTGCATTCGATATGTGGCAAAAGTTAGCTTTTACTTTCGTACTGGTAGCTTCATTCGTATTGCTTTACCAACGTGAAAAGTTCAGTAAAGCCGTCAGCAGCCTGAGATTCTATGGAAAAATGAGTCTTACGAACTATATATCCCAATCCATAATGGGAGCACTGATTTATTTCCCTATCGGTCTGTACCTGGCTCCCTATTGTGGATATACGCTCAGTCTGCTAATCGGGCTTTGCATGTTCCTGTTGCAAGTGAAATTCTGCAAATGGTGGTTGAGCAAACATAAACAAGGTCCATTGGAACATATCTGGCATAAATGGACTTGGATGGGGACAAATAAATAGCGGCGGCAAAGGCAATCAGAACCGGTAAATCAACTCCCACCCCAGAATATGTCTGTCCAGATCACTCTCGTGCTGGTAGCAATAGAAAACATCTGCCGACTAGGAGGACGACAGTTTAGCTTCCACCCCACCGCGGGCACGGAAGCGGGAGGCATGGAACCATTCATCTTTGCCCAGACCGTGATATTGCTCTAAAGAAACATACGGTGACCATGTAGTTACCTTATAAGCAGCTTTCAGGCGGGTGCGGAGACGGAATTCATCCGCTCCGCGTCCGTCGAAAGTATGCTGGAAACGCTCGCGCAGAGTGAACGTCCATTGTCGTTTTTTGAGAGTGAAAGAGACTCCTGCATGATAGCGGTGCCGGGATTTCCAGCCATCTTCACCACGGTTGCGGTAGTGGTATTCGTAACCGCCCTCAGCTTTTAGAAACGGAAGAAGAAGGACGGAAGTACCTACGCCGAACCCCCAACGGTCTATCTCATCCAGTGCGTCACGGGTACGCATCTCCACATCTCCGTAAAGTTCCACTTTGGAGGATACATCGTGCCGGGCTTTCATCTTGTTCCAGGTCACGAAATCACTGTCCTGTGCCTGCAAAGGAGGCAGACAGAAGGCAAGCAGTCCTACACACAAAACAACGAATCCCCGTAATACAGAATATTTCTTTAGCATATTATCCTCAAAGGTTTACTTCAACTTATTTTCTTAGAAGATGCAAAGCTAAAGAAAGATTCTGTAATAAATCTGTAATATTCCTGTAATATCAAGAAATCACTTGATTTTATCGTATTGCTGTTCGGCCTTGATTTCCGTATACTTGGGTGCGTCTATCATTTCCACCAATGCCCTCAGCACGGGACCCTCTCCCATCGGATCATTCTTCCACTGGGGACGGTTATAGTAGAATGACAAAGCGGGCATTATGCCCGTACCTGCACAGATAGCCGTTACATCACCCTCCGGAGTAATCTTGGTGAACATGCCTTTCAACCCTTCCCATGCCACATAGATATAGTCGGGATGCAGCCACCCTTGTTTCACGCCTCTGGCAATGCCGAAGACGAACATAGCAGTTCCCGTAATTTCTTCATAGGAATCTTCCTTATCCAGAAGCTGATGCCACAATCCATTCGCACCCTGATAACGAATCAGTCCGTCCGCCTGCATACGGAAGTTCCGGATGACATCTTCACGCATCGGATGTTCGGCGGGCATTCGTGCCAGCAAATCGGCAGTAGCCATGAAAACCCATCCGTTCGCCCTGGACCAATGGGCAACGCCATGCGCTTTGTTATCCGTGTGGTAGCAATGATAGTACAGTCCTTTTTCGGGACACCACAGATAGCGGGTATAGTTCAGTATCTGATTGGCTGCATCATCAAAGTATTTGGTATCGCCTGTCACCTCTCCCATCCTGACCAGAAATGAAAGAGCCATAAAGGCATCATCCGCCCAAATGGTATTGACATGCGGCCATAACCGGGCAATAGTACCATCGGCAAGACGCGGTTCGGACACCATCAGGTGATGATCGGTCTGATCGATGTACTTCCGGAAAGCCTGTTCGGGGTGACGACGGTTGAGCACAATCAGACTGGCTCCCATAGGGCCATTATCATCCAAGCGTTTATTCCGGTAAATCATGTGCCAATTCACATGGTTCACGGCTCTCCAACCTTCCTGCTCCAATGTTTGGTCATACAGGCGATGGAAGTAGTCCTGGTTTACATCGTCGAAAATGAAATTCATATTCTTCAGAACATAATTCTCGTACTTCGAAGTACCTAATTTATCTCCCAACTCCATCAGGGCTATATTGGTGACTCCATTTGTGTAATGCCAATCCAGATATTTGCTTTGTACTTTCACATTCTTATTTAAAGGTACGTTTTTGAGCGATGTGTAGGTCTTGCCGCTTTTCTTATCGACAAAATCATAGGTTGTTGACTTCAGAATGCGGTCGGCAATCATTACAGCAGTTTCTCTGGCTTTCTCATTGGTCTGCGCAATCAATGAAGTGCTGCACAGCAGGGCGAGTGAGAAGATCAAATAAGTATATATCTTTTTCATTTGTTTATCAGGAATATGTAGTTTTCAATATTAGTATATCCGTTGGAAGCTATCTTCATAGCGTCGGACGGATCATTTTTATCAAGTCCGTATGTATCTTCAAAGTCGTCGGGCATACCATCATTATCAGTATCCAGCGGTTTGGTTCCCGACTTTATTTCACCGGGGCCTTGTGCAGGCAGGTCCATTTCCGTGAGAATGATCCCTCCTTTCTTACCCAATGAAGTTAATTCTTCAACAAGATAGCTATCTACCTGGTCACGGGCGGGTAATGAAGCTCCGCCATGTTGCACGATCCACTCGTAAGCATCCCGGGCAGTCATCAAGCCTTCGATAGCGGGATGCACATCCGACGGTTTATCCAGAAAAGTAGGAGTTATCACGATCTCAGTGCCAGACTCTTGTTTCCGTTTCGTGCAATCTTCACGGGTCAGTTCGCGACCATTCAGCACTCCATCCTTATTTTCATCATAATAGTTGCCGGATAAATGGGCACGAAAATGTTCGTTATAGCGCGTGAAGGGAGCTGTAGCACCCAGCGTTTTCCCATCATAATTTAAAGTAGCACCTACTATGAAATAGTTATTCCGGATATCGGCTTCGGAGGTCTGTTCCGTATCACCCATGATATAAGCACCGCCATTACCCCAGTTGTAAACGACGTTATTTACAAACTGATTCAGACCTTTCACTTTCGGATTACGGGTTTTGTTGTCGATATACAGGTTACGGTATAAGGTCACTCCATTTTCAGCCGTAGTCTGGATAAGTCCTCCGCAAGAATGTGGTTGCAGGCCTTGCCCTATAAAGGAGTTCTGGATAGTTATATTCCGGGGCTGATCGCCCGGTTTCTTCGGATCTCCATTGATGGAAAAGCATTCATCGCGCCCCCAAGTAACCGACATGTGATCAAAAATCATATTCGCTCCGTAAGCCACACCGGCGGCATCTTTACCGTCTTTCCCGTTCACTCCCATCCGTATGCGCAGGTAACGGCAAATGACATTGTCGGCTCCGGAAAAAGAAACCTGATTTCCATAAACAACAATTCCGTCACCGGGAGCCGTTTGTGCAGCAATAGTCAGATTCTTGGAAAAAGTGAGCGGGGATTGCAGGCGAATGATTCCCGCAACATCAAAAACAACGATTCTTCCGGATTTACTCACCGCATCACGCAAAGAGCCTTTTCCCGAGTCGGCAAGCGTAGTGACGTGATAGACCTCACCATGTCTCCCGCCTACCGCATTGCGCCCGTACCCTTCGGCTCCCGGAAAAGCAAGCACTTCTCCATAATCAGGGAAAGGAACAGACGGACCGGAAACCTCCTCTTTTTCATCGCAGGCCAGCAGGACCCATGCCAGAAGAAGGATTCCAATTGTAGTATATCTCATAATTCTAATCTCCTATTTTAATAGTGTATAGTCAATAGGCGGCCCGTATGAACGAATCAAAATCCGTCCATACTAAGCACAGCCCTCTTACAGAATCTTACACTTTCTGTTTTCTATCAATAAGTTAGTATTCGGAAACCGTTATCCAGCGCGGGTCACCATATTCCTGGGTATAAACCGTGGATCCGGTATCGATAACCGTAAAGTCACCATCCTTGGCATTCCTGAAAAATGAAGAATCCGACATGCCCAGATCTATCAACGTCAGTCCAGTATCGGCCGCCTGCTCAAAGTCGGTGGTACAATAATTATTCTTTCCCGTCAGTTTGGCTTGTCCCGGAACCAGAGCTTTTCCTGCACTATATCCAAAGACACAGGCATTAACGGATAGCGGCAATGCTACAGACAGTTTAGAGAAATCGCCAATTGCCGTATACGACGACTTGCTTGTAGCCCAATTATAGAACGTACAATTCGAAATAGAAACTTTAGCGTTAGAGGAAACCGGCACATCAGCAGTAAGCACTCCAAAGACACCCGGCGAGATATAGAATTCATAGAAAGTGGAGTTCGTTACAGAAACATCATTCCAGACGTTGGAACCTTTATTGATGGCATGTATGAATCCGAATTGTTTCGTCACATATTTAGTGTCATTGATTCCGGTAACCAGACAATTATCAATCCGGATATGGTTGATGGTCGTCATTCCTTCGCTGGCATCGCTCATCATCAGAACGGTAGAAGGAAGGACAATATCGGAATTGCGGATTTCAAAACGATCTATCGTGATATCAGTTCCGGCATCGTGCTTGCCGATATTCAACAAACGTGTTTTGCTGCCGCCACTTCCGCCGGACACGACCGGTTCTTTGACATTCACATTCTCAACAATAAAATATTCGATTTCAGGAATATTATTCACTTCCGGTTTAATGACAAAGCCACCTTTACGTATATAGAGCGTAGGGCGATCTCCGGGATTAGCCAAGAATGCAATGCTTTTCGTCAGTTTGATGTCACCGGTACTGCTTCCGGGAAGTCCGTCTGCCGACAGATAATAATCAACCCCGTTCTTCAATTGGAAGATCAGACTCGCCCGGCTGTCATCATTCATTCCCTCTTTTATCTTCGATAGTAAGTCAACGCCATCCGTCACCAGTACGGCACCGGAAGGCATACCGGCTGTTGTGAATTTCTGCCGATTGTACTTTTCCGCACCTTCGGGAGCTTTGCTATTGGTCAATGCAACATAGTAAGATGTACGGGGAGTCAATCCTGAAATTACATACTTGCCTGAGGCTGTTTCCGATCCGGACAAGTCAAAATGCTTTTCATCCGTTCCGTTTTCCTGTTGCCAGATGGCAACGCCGTCCACAGGATTCTGCTCGGAGACTCTCCATTCTATCACAGCCGAACTCTCCGTTATCTGGTGCTCATCCAATGCATAAAGTACCTTGGGTATGACGCGGGTCAAAGTGGTGATAAGAGAAGAATATTCCGTCCAGTTTGAAATAATATTCAGGCTTTCATTATTCGCTCTTACGCGGGCGTAATATCCTGTCTCATAGCGCAGCCCCGTAAAAGTGCACTTACCGTTGTTTACGGTCTGCGTTGCAGCGGGTTCCGACTGGAAAGTTTGGTCACGCGAAAGCTCCACCGTATAAGAAGTCGCTTCTCCGGATGTTCTCCAGGCAAGGGTAATCGAATTACCTTCCGCAAAACAGGAAGAGGCTATGAAGGAAGGTCTGAACAGGCGGGGCAGCTCTTCCGCATCATCCTTGCATGAAGTAATATTCAATAGACAAAATGCCAATACAGGTATCAAATATATCAATAACTTTTTCATACTCTCTTTTTTAATATCCATAATAATTCTTCAACAGTCCCTGATGGCTTGACAATGCATCGGGCGGTATAGGTACCAGATAACGGACCGGATCGGTTTCCGGATTCACAGTAGCGGCATTCGATTCATTGATGTAGCCGTAGAAAGAAAACAAGACAGCAGGGGCAGGAACCCATTGACGCGGATTCGATGTATTCTTGACCTGCGTGCAATATTGATTACACATATTGAAAAGTGTATATCCCGCAGGTGCCTTTGAAGGATAGGACTCAAAAGCCTCGTCATAAGAATTCCTGCCTCCTTCTTTATACCAGTCTATGGTTTGTGATACACACACGGCAGCCGGATTCACGGCATCGACCATTTTGTAATAAGAAACCGCCGGATAAGATTCAAAACGTTCATCATAAGTCGGTTCCTCAAACGCAGTGGTGGAATTCTCATATTGCTTGGTACGGGCAACTTTTCCTAACGTAATCCAATCAAAATACAAGTTATAGAGTGTCTTTCCATACAGATTCCAACGCGCCAGATCATATCTTCTATGCTTTTCACCCCCGAATTCCCATGCGCGTTCTTTAACGATTGCATCAAAGAAATCTTCTTTTGTAGTAAGTTTATCGACATAGGTATCTACCAATTCCGGCTGATCTTCCGCCGCGAAAGCACGGTTGCGGACTTTCTTCAGAGCCTCTTTGGCTTGGGGTGTAGGACCGTTATGATTCTCATTGGCAGCTTCGGCATACATCAGTAGTACGTCTGCATACCGCATATAAGTGTAATTGATTCCGGTACCTTTATTGGAAGTACTGCCCAGAGGAGTTGCCATAAACAGTCGGTTCCATTTCCCGCAATAAACCGTAAGGGCGGCTATCGGTTTCTGTACGATGTTAGTCATTCCCGAATTTTCATAGCGGAACATCTCGCACGTAAGGTCGCGGCGCAAGTCTTTTTTGTCAAATGACAGCATATAGGTAAGCGCCAGTTTGGAACCTCCCGAAGAATATCCATGCGGAGCATTAGATGCATTCTGTCCCTCTGAGTTCTTCTGTGAAACAATGTATGTCCCCCAAGAATATCCCAACTCTCCGGAGCCTCCTACCTTTGCCGGTACATCGAAGATATTATCATCATTCACCGGAACAATCCAACTACATTCGTCCACCCAAACCTGACGGAATGAGCGATTCAGCGAATGTTTGCCTTCATTAATCACTTTACCTGCATATTTCTCGGCTATCTCATAGTATTTCTGCCAGTCATCATTACGCTGCATTGAACCGATAGCGGCAGGGTTCGAGTAATCCGGACGCAGAGTCCATCCTCCTCTATACAATGCCATACGGGCAATCAATCCCTGGCAAAACTCTCTTGATGCCGCTTCCACTCCCCTGTCCGATTCTTCCGCATACCACATGACCGGTTCAACTTCAATCAGGTCATTGATCATGTCTGTCAATATGATGTCACGGTCAGTTGCACCGATAAACAGTTCATCCTTGTTTCCTGCCGGTTTCCGCCTGTAAGGAACGTCTCCCCAGTTTCTCACCAGTTCCAGATAGTACATGGCACGCAGAACTTTCGCTTCACCATAATAATGCATTAACCGCGAAGGCTTGGTTTTATCGGCAGCCTCAAACAGAGGACTTTGTTCGATACCTTCTATCACGTCATTCGTCCTGTTCACTCCATCATACATCCCTGTCCAGATACTGCCGTACGAACTGATGTCACCTGCACTCGGTTCGAAGGCGCTCTCTTTCAGATTGGACGACGTAGTGACCGTAGTAAACTCCACATCCGTATTAAACAGCATTTTCTGTGCCAGATTGCCTACCCATCCCTTACCACTGACCATAGGCACGTACATGCCATTGACGGCAGTCGCAATCTCCGATTCACTGGTAAATATATAATCTTTATCAAAAGTGGAAGGCGAATTTACATTCAGGTAATCTTCACAAGATGTAAGTATCATCAATATGATAACTGGAATATAAAACTTTCTCATGGTTCAATTCTATAGTATTAAAAATTCAGATTTATTCCAAGCGTATAAACACGACTGCGAGGAGTCACATTATTATCTATACCCGGCGTCAAGCCTTTCTGTATATTCACTTCCGGATCATATCCGCTATATCCCGTCAGAGTGAACAGGTTACTACCGGAGAAGTACAGGCGCAGGCTCTTGACTCCCAAGCGGCTCAGCCAGCGTTGCGGAAATGTATATCCCACTGTCAGCGTACTCAGGCGCAGGAATGAACCGTCTTCTATCAAATCGCTCATTGTGATACCCTGTGTAACGGACATCCAGGAATAAGTGGCGGCATTCTGGTTTAATGCAGCCAATGCAACCGGATCACTGGAGACATTGACACCGGCATCATCCACATAGCGGAAGCGGCGTGCCAAACTCATATTCGTAGACAGATTGGAATAATTGCGGCGAACAGCCGAATTCAAATAGAGTTTATTGACATTGAATACATCAAAATCGCACATATAATTAAAGAACGCGGTAAAATCCAAGTTCTTCCAACTGCCGGAGAGGCCAAAACCGCCTGTAACCTTCGGATTCGTATTTCCAATAACCGTCATGTCTTCTTCCGTTATCAGGTCTGAGTCGGAATCAGATAATTTCTTGAACTTCATTGCTCCCGGTTTAAAGCTAAAGTTACCCGAACTGAATGAAGAGTTATCCGGAACTCCCGGTTTCAAAGTCCACTTCTTTGTCGTTTCATCAAAATTAAAATCGTCTACCGTATAAAAACCATCATTCACGAAACCGTAAATGAGTCCCATACTTTTGCCCACTTCCATTTTATAATTGTAGGTTCCATACCAGTTGGACAAGGAGGCTTTTGTTTTCCATTCCGACTCACCGGAAGAAAGCTTGTCGACTTTGTTCTTATTAAAGGCTACATTGAAACTGGCTGACAGATTAAAGTTCTTTGTCTGGACGATTTTACCGTTCAATGAAAGTTCAACTCCCCTATTGGAAGTACGGCCCACATTTGTCATCTGCCGCGAATAACCGGATGAGTTCGGAATGATTGACGGCACCAGCAAATCTTTAGTTGTATTCCAGTATACATCGACTGTACCGGTTAAACGGTTTTTGAAGATACCAAAGTCCAAACCGAGATTTCGTGTAATGGTAGTCTCCCATCTCAAATCAGGATCATACAAATAAGTCTGGTCGGCAAACTGGTAATAATTATACTCTTCATTATTGAAACCGGGAGCGCTCGATCCGCTATACACGCGATAAATGTTATGCCACAAATCATCACTGATACGGTTGTTACCTGCCAACCCGTAACTTGCTCTCAGTTTTAATTCCGAAATCAGCTTGACCGATTTCATCCATTTCTCTTTGGAAAGCCTCCAAGCTATAGAACCGGCAGGAAACGTGCCCCATTGCTTACCGGGTGCAAACTTCGTTGAACCATCCGCACGAAATGTAAAAGTAGCATAATAACGGCTTTTATAATCGTACAGGGCACGACCAAAGAAAGAAGCTGTGCGATCCGGAGCAGCTTTATAACTGGTGCTCTGGTGTGGAGTGCCCAGTGCAAAGTTTTCAAGAGCCGCTTCTGCCGTAATGGAAACCGGGAAATAACGTGCACTCATAAAAGTATTGTTATTCTGCGAATGGTTTATTTCCTGTCCAAGCATCAGGTTTACATTATGGGTTTTACGGAACAAATTGCGATAGGTCAGCGTATTTGCCAGTCGATACGACTCTTTATGTGTTTTAGTACGCTTAGCCGAAGGCATATTATTCATTCCCGCAGCAGACGCCGTGCCGGATAAAGCTCCATAAAACTGGTCATCATTCGAGTCCGTGGTACTGATGCCATATTCGGAACGAAATTGCATCCCTTTAAACATATCCCACACCAAAGCTGCCTTAAGGCTGATTGCAGTTTCTTTCCTTTTTCTGTAATTCTGCTTATTTTCCTCCAACGGGGTATACTTCTGGTTCAAGGAATTACCATCTTCGTCCAGATTTTCATCATCATCCGGATCAAGGGACACACCGGAAGTCAATCCGTTTGTGGGACGGTAACGAAGAGCCGTGACAATGTTGGTTCCAGATGTACCTGCTCCGTCAATGGTACGGGTGCGATATGTGGTATTCGTCTCCAATTTCAGGTTCCTGAACAGCTCATGGTTCAGCTTCAGAATAATATTGTTACGTGACAGACCGGAACCTATCAGCTGTCCCTCATCTTTATTATGGTTATAACTTAGATTAAACTTCGTCTTTTCACTGCCTCCGCTGATAGTCAGATTATAGTATTGTGAAATCGGATTGCCTCCCAGCACTTCATCCTGCCAGTCGGTAGAGTCCGTATACTTGTATAAGTCAACATCGTCATAATAACCAAAATTCTTAATAAAAGTATCAGCCGATCCCTTACGTATCATCTGGTATTCGTACTCCGCCATCACAAATTCATAGCTGTCCATTACCGGCAACTTCCCTGCCAGTGTACGTGTCTGTACATAGCTATTGAACTGAACCGATGTCTTGCCCATTTTCGGATTCTTCGTGGTTACGATGACTACACCATTCGCACCTCTGGCACCGTAAACAGCAGTCATGGAAGCTTCTTTCAAAACATCAATAGATTCGATATCCGTAGGCGGAATACCACTCAAATCGTCAACCGGAAAACCGTCGACCAGGAACAACGGTGAATTGTCCTGAGTGATTGATCCCCCACCACGTACACGAATACTGATTTCAGCATCCAGTGCACCATCTGCCGTAGTGATCTGCACACCCGCCATCTTTCCCGCCAAGGCATCGGCCACGGAAGCAGAGGCTACTTTGGAGATAGATTCCGAGGAAACGGAAGCAATAGATCCCGTTACATCACTACGGCGAATATTACCATATCCCAAGACTACAACCTCATCCAATAATTCGCTGTTTTCTTTTAATGTAATTTTAGCCAGTTCCTTACTGCCGGACTTAAGTTCAACAGTCTGGTAGCCTATATAGGAAATTAAGATGGTGGCACCATCGGGAACATCATTCAAGGTGTAATTTCCATCAAGATTAGTGGTTACACCATTGGCAGTGCCTTTCACCAATACAGTAGCACCGATTACCGATTCACCGGTTTCATCTACCACTGTTCCCTTTATAGTTCTTGTCTTCGACTTCAGAGCATCGTTCCCAATCTTTTGTTTACCTACAGATATTGTATTATTATCCCTATTGAAAAATAAATTGGTTTGCTCTGTAATCTTATCCAAAACAGCCTGTAGGGGACTGTTCTTCACTTTGATAGATATACGCGGAGCAGTGTTTACAACATTTTGATCATAAAAGAATTTCAAGCCTGTCTGCTTGCCCAACTGAACAAAAACATTCTCTACCGTTTCATTCTGAACGTTCAGTGTTACTGTTTTTTCCTTTTGAGCTTGCGCTTGGTCAGGCATTAATGACAAGCATACGAATAGTAAAAAAGCTAAAAACGAATGTATATTTCTTCTTTTCCTTTTGGTATTAGAAAGATTATTCATTTATTTGTGCGTTTTAGTAATTGATTAAATTAATTAGAACAAAGGAGTAATTCGCGATACATGATTCACGCGGGTCGAAACGAATGAATACCTGTTCGCATTACAAGATAGGGGCTTCTCTGTGAGACAGCTCCTATTTTTCTTAGAGGAGACGCTAAGTGGGTGCTTTCATATTCTATATTCTCTTTTAATTAAAGGTTAAACATATTAATACTTACATATATTATAATACACATCCATTTACCAGCCGGACGTATATCCATGCTTTTCTGCTACTTAAATAAGAAGATATGATTTCCTTCTTTTCTATACCGGATGCCACTGGTATATTCCATTGATTGGAGTACCGCCTCCAAACTTTTATTTTCATGTTCTCCGGAAATCAGGTTGTTGAACTCCTGCCCTTCCGCAAACGTAATGCGACAATTGTACATGCGCTCAAGCTCTTTAGCCACATCGCGCACCGGAGTACTGCTGAAACGTAATCCACCCTTACGCCACACGGCAACATCACGTTCGTCGCGCCGTTTGCTGTATTCACCGGAAAGTGTATTGATCGACACTTGTTCCTTAGCCTGCAAACGCATCATTGCTTCCGGCAGATCCACTTGTACTTTACCACTTTCCACATCTACAGAAACAACTTCATCCGAAGAATAAGCCTTCACGTCAAAACAAGTTCCCAGAACCCTTACATCAAAACGGGCGGTCCTGACAATAAAAGGCTGCTTTTCGTTCCGTTGCACCTGGAAATAAGCTTCGCCCTCCAGTTCTATCTGCCGCTCATCTTCTACAAAACTGTTCGGATAGCGAACACGCGAACAGGAATTTAAGATCAACTGTGTTCCATCCGGCAACCGGATTTGTCTGGATTCACCATAAGAGGTAGAGGCTTCCAAATAAGAAATCTGCCGCTTATCCATATACCCCAGCAGGTTGATTCCCCCGAAAATGAGCAGTACAACAGCAGAAGCACTTGCCACCGTCAGAGCTATCCGCCGAAACCAGGTGCGTTTCTTATGCTCGATGCGCTTCAGTAACCGACTGGCTTCTTCCTTATATTTATCACGCTCCATGCCGGTGGTGAGCTCTTCCATAGCGGCTTCTTTCCAGACATCTGTTACCAGTTCATCCAGCATTGGGTCATGAATATCATCTTTCAGTCGGGATAATATTCCACGTGCCTCTTCCTGGGTGTACATATCATCCAGATAGCGGCGCATTATAGATTTGTCTGTTACATCATTCTTCATTGTGCGGGCTCTTTTAGTATAAAGGTCATGAAAACTTTTCCTTTACATAGAGTAATACACAGTAAAGGAAAACATCTGGGGTGTGATTAACATTTATTATGTATTAAGGCAAATCAGCAGCAATAGCAAATCCACATATTCACTACCTGAATACTTTATAAGATAGGTACGAATCAACTTAAGGGAGGTAGATATATGCTCCTGAACGGTGTTGACGGAGATGCCCAACTTATCTGCAATCTCTTTATGGGAGAGCTGGGCTTCACGACTCATCTCGAAAATCTCACGCTGGCGGGGAGTCAGCTGCTGCAAGGCATGGGAAATGAGGGATTTCAAATCATTCAGCATTACTTTACGTTTGGTATCTTCCGTGTAGTCCAATGCCTGTGAAAGAATACTTTCCTTTAGTTTTTCCTCATTAGCGGCATTACGCAACTGGTTCAGTATCCGGTTGCGCATAATGGTGTAGAGATAGGAAGAAAAGGAAGCATCGGGATTAATGAAACGGCGGCTTTGCCAAACTACAGTGAAAGCATCCTGAAAAACATCTTCTGCATACTCCCGCGATTTCAGGAAACGCATCGCAAAGTATATCAGCCGGTTTTTATAAGTAGCATACAGTTCACAAAAGGCGCCCTCATCCCCCTCTGTCAAGCGGAGAATGAGTGAACGTTCTTCTGAGAAATTATCTGCACACATATAGCAATCTTTAGTTTTTTCAGGAAACAGAAGTTTAATAGATGCTGCAAACGTATGTAAAATCCGGGAAATAAAAAAGGGAAAAGATAAAATAAGAAAAAAGCATAGCTTACTTATTCTATCAATTTATTCTCGTGAAATCCGTTTCAGGTGCTCTTCTATCTTCTGAAAAAATGATGCCAGATGCGAACCATCAACAAAAGCATGGTTCACATAAATGGACAAAGGAAATACCAGACGTCCCTCGCGGGTAACCGCTTTACCGGAAGTCATCAAAGGGTAACTGCAACCATTGCCGGCTTCGGCCAGTGTATAGGTAGTGGATGTGAAATACATCTTAGGAACAGCACTCAGATGCACTACATCA
Source organism: Bacteroides sp. AF39-11AC (assembly GCF_003474285.1). Lineage (NCBI taxonomy): Bacteria > Pseudomonadati > Bacteroidota > Bacteroidia > Bacteroidales > Bacteroidaceae > Bacteroides > Bacteroides sp. AF39-11AC. The sequence continues at coordinate 280,685 of NZ_QROH01000003.1, forward strand.
TAATATCCTTGCTTTGCCAACTCCTCCTCGGCACCATAGGGATTGCCATCTTCGGGGATATTGGTTATCAACTCATACGCCTCGGCATAAAAGCGTTTGAAATCTTCGTGGTAAGGAATCCGAACCGTATAAAAGGTCTTTCCGGGAACAGCTATCGGAGAAATGATATCCACTTCATCATGAAAAATAACTTGTCCGTTCTTGTCGGTACGATAACGGAGTTCCGGAACTTCATTTGCCGAACGCACTACGGCATACAGATAATAGAGAAAAAAGGAATGGCCCGAGGCTCTCGCTGCGGCACTGGCTTCGGTACAATCAATCTCTGTGGTAATGGAATACCAGGAATTTACAAAGCCCCGGAAGAAATTGTAATTGTCCCGGCGCTCCCATGTCTCGATGTCTACAATGTGTCTCATAAAGTTATTGATTAATAAAAAATGCCCGGTCGCATGATATCAGCCGGGCATTCGTTCGTTTATTTTCCTTTCTTATAGTTTTCCAATCCTGTTTGCAAGAACTCGATATACTTAGGAATGTCCTCGTCATACGAATAAGATTTATTCAAAGGACGGCCTTCATTATCTATCAGCACATAGAAGGGCTGTGCATTGGCACCGAATTTAACGCGTTGGAGATAACTCCACTTATCGCCTACTGTACGCAATGTACGTTCCCGGCCGTTTTCCGTCACTTTAACAGGTGAGGTCAACGGGGTTTTATTATCTACATAAAGTGTAATAAGTACGTAGTCGTTGTTGATAATGTCACTTACTTTAGAGTCTGTCCATACGGCAAGCTCCATCTTACGGCAGTTTACACAACCATAACCGGTGAAGTCGAGCATTACAGGTTTGCCATGCTGACGGGCATATTCCATACCCAGGTCATAATCATCGAATTTGGCATGCACTTCATTATTATAGAGGTTGAAGTCCTGAGTCTGCATAGGCGGTGCAAAAGCACTGACCGCCTTCAACGGAGCCCCCCACAAACCGGGAACCATATATACGGCAAATGCCAGCGAGAAGAGTGCCATAAAGAAGCGGCCCACTCCCACTTTCGTATCGTCATCATCGTGCGGGAACTTGATCTTACCCAACAGGTAGAAGCCCAGTAAAGCAAACAGAACAATCCACAATGCCAGGAACGTTTCGCGGTCGAGAATGCGCCAGCCATAAGCCAGGTCGGCTACAGAGAGGAACTTCAGAGCGAAAGCCAGTTCCAGAAAACCGAGGGTAACCTTAATGACATTCATCCAGCCGCCTGATTTCGGCATAGACTTCAGCCAGGACGGGAACAGGGCGAACAGTGTGAACGGCAATGCCAAAGCAATAGCAAAACCGAGCATACCGATAGCCGGAGCTACCACACTACCCGTTGTAGATACCTGTACCAGCAAGAAGCCGATAATAGGACCTGTACAAGAGAAAGACACCAGTGAAAGCGTGAATGCCATCAGGAAGATACTGAGCAAACCGCTTGTTGCTTCCGCCTTGCTATCTACTGCATTGCTCCATTTAGAGGGTAGCGTCAGTTCGAAAGCTCCGAAGAAGGAAGCTGCAAACACAACCAGCATCAGACAGAAAAGGATATTGAACACGGCATTCGTAGAAAGTGCATTCAGCGCACTGGCACCGAAGATCAACGTAATGGCCAAACCTAAAGTTACGTAAATCACCACAATGGAAGCACCATACGTCCATGCATCACGAATACCTTTCTTTTTATCTTTGGAACGTTTCAGGAAGAAACTTACCGTCATAGGGATAATAGGCCACACACAAGGCGTGAACAATGCCAGCAGTCCACCGAGGAATCCGGTGATAAAGATATAGAACCATGACATATCTTCCTGTGAAGTGGTTTCACCATAAGATTGCAGATCATTGATAACAGGTTTCCACAAGTCAATATTACCTGCCACATTTATATCCGTCGGACCATCTGCACCACCTATGATGCCAGTAGAAGCTGTATCCGCAGGTGTTTCAGTTTGAGAAGCAGGTTGAGTTTCCGGTTTCGTTTCCTCTGCCTGAGCCGTTACCTTTTCAGCCGGAGTTGCGGCTGCTGCACCTTTAGCGGCTTCCGCTTTACCTGAAAAATTAAATTCTACCTGCGTAGGAGGCAAACAGTTTTCATCATTACAAGCACCGAATTCCAGAAAACCTTCAATCTTATAATCTCCTCCTGTGAGCTTCAGCTTCTGAACAAATTGTGCCGTAGACTCAAAATAGCGTACGTTCATCTCGAACAACTTATCATAAGAAGCTATTTCTTTTCCTTTCGGCTGCAACTTTCCTACAACTGTAGCACCGGATATCTTCTCTACATTGAAGGTGGCCGAGATAGGACCACCGTCCCCCAGGTCGGTAGAATATACATGCCAACCCTTATCAATAGTAGCGGTAAATACAATTTCCGCCTCTCCCGCTGCAAGCGTCTTCAGTTCCGACTTAAACTTGACGGGCTCCTGTATCTGCGCTTGTGCCACGACAGCAATCAGCAACAGACAAATGGATAATATTTTCTTCATACAATGATTTTAATTACGAGTTACGAGTTACAAATTATCAATTGTCAATTGTTTCGTAGTCAACACAAGCGCGATTCTCCTTTACATCAGCAATCAGCTTGCCTGCTGCCACATGCTCGGGATGAGTAGCATAAAATTTCACGTCGTCCAGCGTATCAAACTCGCTGTAGAGGGCAATGCTCCAAGTTTCGCCGGGATTCATATTGAGTCCAACTTCTATCTTACGTATAACAGAGATTTTAGCCGGTAAAGCCTCGATAGCGGCCTTGAATTCTTTCATTGCTGTCAGCTTTTTGTCAGCCGGAACTTCGTCTTTTAATTTAAATAATACAATGTGTTTGACCATAACTTTGCAATTTTAATGATTTATCTATATATTTGTCAACCGAAGCGATTAATATTAACCGCAAAAATACTCGTTTTGTTTTAAATATACACTTAAACGGATGTTAATAATAGGAATTGCAGGCGGAACTGGCTCGGGAAAAACCACCGTCGTACGTAAAATCATTGAAAGCCTGCCGGCAGGCGAAGTGGTACTGTTACCGCAAGACTCTTACTATAAGGACAGTAGCCATGTACCTGTAGAAGAACGACAGAACATCAACTTTGACCACCCGGATGCCTTCGAGTGGAGTCTTTTATCCAAACACGTAGCCATGCTGCGTGAAGGAAAAAGCATTGAACAACCCACCTACTCGTATCTTACTTGTACGCGGGAACCCGAAACGCTTCATATCGAACCGCGCGAAGTGGTGATTATTGAAGGGATTCTTGCACTGTGCGACAAGAAACTGCGTAGCATGATGGACCTCAAAATCTTTGTGGATGCAGATCCGGACGAACGCCTGATTCGTGTCATACAACGGGATGTAGTAGAGCGCGGACGTACGGCAGAGGCAGTTATGGAGCGTTATACCCGTATATTGAAGCCTATGCATCTGCAATTCATCGAACCGTGCAAACGATATGCGGACTTGATCATACCCGAAGGGGGAAACAATCAGGTGGCAATCGATATTCTGACGATGTATATAAAGAAGCATCTTTGAGAATTAAAAACTGAAAATTAAAAATTAAATGAGGGGAACTGCTAATTTTTTCCTGATTGCTTTGCTATGTCTGTGCTGCCTGTCGGGGTGCGGAAATAAACGGCATGGTTCCATGCCCGATGAGGCTGCGGGCGATTTGCAACAGATAAAAGATAGCGGTGAACTCGTTGTACTGACGCTATACAGTTCTACTTCTTACTTCAACTATCGTGGTCAGGAAATGGGTTTCCAGTACGAATTGAGTGAACAGTTTGCCAAAAGTCTCGGAGTGAAACTGCGCGTAGTGGTGGCAAGGAATGTACAGGGACTTATAAGAAAGTTACTGGCAGGCGAAGGAGACATTATTGCCTACAATGTCCCCATCACAAAGGAATTAAAAGACAGTCTGATCTATTGCGGTGAAGAAGTCATCACACACCAGGTTATTGTGCAACGCGCAGGCGGGAAAACAAAACCGCTGACGGATGTAACGGAACTGATAGGTAAGGATGTATATGTAAAGCCCGGGAAATATTACGACCGTCTGGTTAATCTGGATAAAGAACTCGGTGGCGGCATCCATATCCACAAAGTGACTAATGACAGCATTTCAGTGGAGGACCTCATCACACAAGTATCTCAGGGAAAGATACCTTATACGGTAGCCGATAATGACGTAGCCAGACTTAACACTACGTATTACCCCAACCTGAATATTAAATTATCCATCAGTTTCGACCAAAGGGCTTCCTGGGCGGTGCGCAAGGATAGTCCGGAACTGGCAGCCGCCGCTAATAAATGGCATGAAGAGAATATGACTTCTCCCGCCTACACTGCCAGTATGAAGAGATATTTTGAGATCAGCAAGGCAACTCCACACACTTCTATCCTTTCTCTTCGTGAGGGAAAGATCTCACACTTCGACGAATTATTTAAAAAGTATGCTTCGGAAATAGACTGGGACTGGCGTCTGCTTGCTTCTCTGGCGTATACGGAGTCTAACTTTGATACTACAGCCGTTTCATGGGCCGGCGCAAAAGGGTTAATGCAATTGATGCCTGCTACGGCGCGTGCAATGGGAATGCCCGAAGGAAAAGAACAGAATCCGGAAGAGAGTGTGAAAGCTGCCATAAAATATATCAATGCTACCAGTAAGAGTTTCTCTTCAGTACCGAAAGAGGAACGGCTCAACTTTGTGCTTGCCTCCTACAATTCGGGTATCGGCCACGTACAGGATGCAATGGCACTGGCTGAGAAATATGGAAAGAACAAGTATGTCTGGAAAGACAATGTAGAGAACTTCATCTTATTGAAAAGCAATGAAGAATACTTCACCGACCCTGTCTGCAAAAACGGCTACTTCCGTGGAATAGAGACATATAACTTTGTGAGGGATATTATGGGGAGGTATGAGACGTATAAAAAGAAGATAAAGAAATAGTGATTAGGGGTTAGTGATAAGTGATTAGTACCATGCGGCATAATAGCGCAGCCTACTAATCACTTATCACTAACCCCTAATCACTAAAATAAGTTCAGCTTATTCTTCTGCGCCTCCTCCAACGAAACAGTCTTCGGTGCTTGCGTAGCACTCTTTTCACGCAACTGCTGATATTCTGAACTTAATTTTTCTTTTAATTCTTCTTTGGCTTTCGGATTCATCAAGCGGGCGGCTACTGTTGCATTCTGTGAGGCATCTTTCAGATGAACTACAGGAGCATGATAGACAGGAGCAATTTTCAATGCTGTATGCAGTCGAGAGGTAGTAGCGCCACCTATCAATAAAGGAATATCGGCACCTACCTTTTCCAGTTCCATAGCCACGTGTACCATTTCTTCCAATGATGGGGTTATCAGACCACTGAGTCCAATCATATCCACTTTTTCTTCCAAGGCACGCTGAACAATCGTTTCGGCAGGTACCATCACGCCAAGGTCTATGATCTCATAACCATTGCAGGCCATGACCACGGAAACAATATTTTTGCCTATATCATGCACATCACCTTTCACCGTGGCAAGCAGGACTTTTCCGGCAGAGGTGGAGCCTTCTTGTTTTTCCGCTTCAATTACAGGCTGAAGAATGGCAACGGCTTTCTTCATGGTACGGGCTGTTTTCACCACCTGGGGCAAAAACATTTTTCCGGCGCCAAAGAGCTCACCTACATAGTTCATACCTGCCATTAAAGGACCTTCGATGATATCCACTGCTTTCGGATAAAGCTTCAGTGCTTCTGCCAAATCTTCCTCCAGATAGTCACCAATTCCTTTTGTCAAAGCATGTTTCAAACGTTCTTCCACACTTGTTCCATTACGCCATGAAAGAGGGGCAACTTGCTTATCAGTGGCATTACCTTTTTGTTGTTCGGCAGCAGCTTTCAGTTGCTCGGCAGTTTCTATCAGGCGTTCGGCAGCATCGGGACGACGGTTTAAAACCACATCCTCTATACGTTCCAGTATATCGGCAGGGATATCGGTATAAAGTACAGCCGTAGCCGGATTTACGATTCCCATATCCATTCCTTCACGGATAGCATGATAAAGGAACACTGCATGCATGGCTTCACGGATATAATTGTTGCCGCGGAAAGAGAATGAAAGATTGCTAACGCCACCACTGACATGCACACCCGGCAGATTCTTACGTATCCAACCGGTAGCCCGGATGAAGTCTACAGCATAATTATTATGTTCGTCCATACCCGTAGCTACGGCAAGGACGTTAGGGTCAAAGATAATATCATGAGGATTAAAGCCCACTTTCTCAACCAAAAGCTGATAAGCACGGGCACACACTTCAATCTTACGTTCGTATGTATCCGCCTGTCCTTTTTCATCAAAAGCCATTACTACGGTAGCCGCACCATATTGCCTGATCGTGCGGGCATGTTCCAGAAACTTTTCTTCTCCCTCTTTCAGAGAGATTGAATTCACGATGGATTTTCCTTGCAGGCATTTCAATCCGGCAACGATTACATCCCATTTAGAGGAGTCAATCATCACAGGAACACGGGCAATCTCCGGCTCAGAAGCAATCAGTTTGAGGAAAGTAGTCATTTCAGCCTGTGCATCCAGTAGACCATCGTCCATATTTACATCGATAATCTGCGCCCCGTCTTCTACTTGCTGACGGGCAATGCTGAGGGCTTCATCGTATTTCTTTTCATTAACCAGACGCAGGAACTTGCGGGAACCCGCCACATTGCAGCGTTCTCCCACATTGATAAAGTTCTTCTCAGGAGTCACTTCCAACAATTCCAGGCCGGAAAGCCAAAAACTTTCGGGTTTCGGAGCAGGAACATGGGGAGCAGCACCGGCTATCAAGGCAGGATATTCGGCGATGTATGCATCGGTCGTACCACAGCAACCGCCAATGATGTTTATCAGCCCTTCCTGAATATACTCTTTCACTTCATGCGCCATATCGGCAGGCGTCTGGTCATATTGTCCCAAGCTGTTGGGCAATCCCGCATTGGGGTATGCACTGATATAATAAGGAGCACGGGCAGCAAGCTGTTCCAGGAAAGGTTTCAACTGGCGGGCGCCAAAGGAACAGTTCAAGCCTACCGAAAAGATATTGGCATGCTGAACTGAGGCAAGAAAAGCCTCCAAAGTCTGTCCCGACAGAGTACGTCCGCCTGTATCGGATACGGTAACGGACAGCATAACAGGAACTTGAACGCCTGTAGCCTCCATCGCCTTTTCCGCAGCAAAGATAGCTGCTTTGGCATTCAATGTATCGAATATGGTTTCTATCAGCAGAGCGTCTACTCCACCTTCCAGCAAGGCTTCCATCTGTTCCCGATAGGCATCGGCAAGTTCATCGTAAGTCAGCGCACGCATGGCCGGATTATTCACATCGGGACTCATGGAGCAAGTTTTATTGGTAGGCCCAATAGAACCGGCTACAAAACGTGGTTTATCAGGTGTAGAAAATTCATCAGCTACTTCACGTGCCAGTTTAACGGCAGCCAGATTCATCTCACGTACATATTCCTGCACATGATAATCGGCCATACTGACACTGGTAGAACTAAACGTATTGGTTTCAATGATATCGGCACCTGCCATGAGATATTTACGGTGTATATCCTGTATCACATCAGGGCGCGTCAGACAAAGCAGATCATTGTTTCCTTTCATCTGCCCGGGGATGTCAGCAAAGCGCTTCCCCCTGAAGTCTTCCTCCGTTAAGTTGTACCGTTGTATCATGGTGCCCATAGCACCGTCTAAAATAAGGATGCGCTCACGCACCAACTTTTCAATAGAAACCATTTGTATTCAGTGATAGAATGATATTATCTCTTAAACATCCGCGCCATATCGCGTTTATCATCTTTCTCTTTCAACGCTTCGCGCTTGTCGTATTGCTTTTTACCTTTGGCAAGGGCTACCACCACTTTGGCAAGTCCTTTTTCATTAATAAACATACGAATGGGAATCATTGTAAAACCGGGGTCTTTTGCTCCACGCGCCAGTTTATCAAGTTCTTTTTTAGTAAGTAAAAGTTTGCGCTCCCTGCGTGCCGAATGGTTATTATACGAACCGTAGAAGTATTCTGAAATATGCATATTCTTCACCCACAACTCGCCATTGGCAAAGTAACAGAAGGTATCCACAAGGCTTGCCTTACCCATGCGGATCGATTTAATTTCCGTACCCGTGAGCACAATGCCCGCGGTATAAGTGTCTACCAATTCGTAATCGAATGTAGCGCGCTTATTTTTTATATTAACAGGAGCTTGTTTCATGATTTCAAACGTTAATTAAGCACCATCGTCAGCTTGTTGAATATAAACTGTATGAGCATAGGACAGGCAATCAGTAGGATGGAAGAAATGATTGTAAACCGTAACCGGTCTTTTTCTTCTACTTCCATCAACGTGGAAGCCCCCTCCCACACCACATACACAATATAGAACTGCAACAGCAATCCGATGATATTAAAGTCCGGCAATATGCCGATAATAATCTGGAGCAAGAAAAGAACAACCAGCGCATAGCCCGCAAACTGTTGCGTCAAGGGCATGTCACTGTCCATCATAAACATTTTGACGCGCAACCCATTTATGAGATACGCCGCCAGGAAATATCCTCCAAAGAGGGATACTGCCACCGCGCAGCATTGCGTCATGGCATATTGAAAACTCTCGGGACCGCCCCACCCCTTCGCCAGCAAAGAGCCAATGAAGACGGACAATCCACATAAACCAATCATAGGATAGACAAAAGCAGTAAATACTTTTCGCCTATCCTCTTCCAAACGAATTTCCTCCCAGGCCTTGGCCGGAGAGGAAATCAGTAACATTGCTATATGGAATAATGCTTTGTAATCCAATTATTAATCTTTATATGGGTATTCTACAGAGTAAGGAGTCAATTCTGATTTTGCCTTATCCAAATCATCTGTTTTGAAATCAGTAGTCTCATTTGCATAGATAATAACTTTTTCAGGAAGTTTTTTCGTTATACCTTTAAAAGCAGACAAAGCTTCTGTTATTCTATAAATTCTATTATATCCTGTTTGCTCTGCCACTTCTTCTTCTTGAGAATAATGACGTAAATAGAATTTCAACTCTGTATCTGTATCTTTGATTTCTTCGACATTACAGTATAAAGAACAAGAATGACTATCTTTTTCTTTCTTAGCCAAGAAATATATAGGAACAACCAGAGTGTTCTTATCATAATATATAAACTGAGCCTGAGATGCATTTTGGGAACCATATCCTATCTGAAGGATAGTAGCATTTTCCTCTTCTTCTCCTTTACTATCGCCTACTATTACATTTCCAGTCTTTATAACTTCAATATAAGGAATCGTTACATTAATATTCTTCGTATTTTTATCTACCTGTTGTTCATCTGAATTATATGAGTATTGAAATTGTACATAATCACCATAAGTTAAATTTTTATCTGCTAAAGAATTTACTGCAGTAAATTTAATGCCATAAGGAGCAGTAATAACAGTACTTGGAAATATTTCTGTCACTTGTCCTAATGTTACATCCGTCACTGTTGGGTCACTATCCATGCAAGAAGTAAACGAAACACCCATTATTAAGGTCAGGGCAACCATCCAGAGTTTAAACTTAGCCATTTTCATTGTTCTATAAATATTAGAGTTTGCAAATTTAGATAAAAGAATCGAGTAACACCGCACTCTCTCCATTTTTTCATTGTTTTTAAGAGTAAATGAAATATTAATCTAAATACTGCAAACACCAATATTTATTTAACATTTATTTATATTTCAACTTATAATCTTTGATTCAACTAATTCATTAGTATCCTTTATATATAAATTATAATATAAATCAGTAGTCACAATACCATCCCATTTTCCTTTAATTTTAAATCTTCGACCTTTATCATCACCATCCATCTTCTCCAAAGTAGCAACATATGTAACTGATGCATTGTATGACATTTTTAACACTTCAATTCTATATGTAGTCATAGGTGGAATAATGATTTTAAATGTCTGAGTAACATTTACCGTATATTCTTCTTCTGTACCATAAGTAACTGTACGAGAGCTAGTAGTACTATTATCAATCGTTCCACCAAAACCTATATTAACTATCCCCACTTTTAAGCCCAAATTTAAATTAAAAGAACTGCCCTCATGAGTAGAAACGCCTTCAGCTTCCGTAAAGTTACTCTTCTCTCTCGCCGTTCTTGAAACAGAAATAGAATGTTCTATTTCTTGAGTAGCTGAAGTATTTGGAACAATAGCTCCATCAATAGACTGGTCTTTTCGATCTATAAAATCACCAGATGTTTCTACATATTCCATATTTACTATTCTATATTCTCCAACAGGGACAACTTTCCATCGAGATATTGCAGAAGAATTAGTCTTTCTGTACTTTAAATCACTACTATTCTCATCTTTTGCTTGTAAATATCCAGCATCTTCATATGAACCAAAGCCTCCAATAACCGGTAATACTCCCCTAATATTGTAATAATCACCATATTTTATGAAAGGCGAAAAACTTGGCAAAAACGGCGTTGTCATTCCTAATAAAATAGGATATTCTTTTTTATCATTAGGTGCAACTCCCATATTAATAGGCATAGAAGAATTTCCCCCAACAAGAATAAGATTACCATTTTTTAAATACCATCTTTGTCTCATACTTCCATCATCAACTTCTGCCAGCCAAACAAAATTTCCTGTAGAACCTACCGTCAAGTATTTATATTTTGCACCTCCTACATTTATAACATTCACTGGTATATTTGCCAATTCTGTTAATGGATCAAAATCCGCAATAGACGTTGCCGCCCTCGTCTGTACCTGTTCCGCATCACTTTTCACAATCCCTTCCAAATCTTCTTGTTCACAAGAAAACATTGCCAACAATCCTACTAATAACAAACTAATCTTTTTCATAAGCATCACATTATTAGGTTAAACAAATTATATCATGTATCATAATTCAAATTGTCCACACACATAAGCGCCATTTTTCCCTTCTATTTCTATAAGGAAATTACCAGAAGCACCAGAATTCAATTGAACAGTCTTTTGCATAGAAGCTTGTATATCTTCTGAAGAAGAATAAGCCACAACACCATTCTGAGAAATAGTAATATCTACCTCCCCTATAGCCTGTTCAAAACATACTTCCAAAGAATAACTACTGCCATCTAACATCACATAAATTGGAATCAATGGCCGTACAGAACGGTGATCTCCTAAATTACCTTTTGTTAGAATGTCAAAAGGAACATCATTTCCGGTCATTTGAATAAGAACCTTCTCTAAGCCTCCATCATTACCTACCGGAGAACCAGCATTTATCTTCAATAAGAAAAACACCCCTAATAAACATAGAATCAATTTTAATTTCATAGCCTATCTTTTTAAAATTCAGTAACAAAGTTAGTGCTATAAAATCCAATAACAAGAATGAGTATGCGGACAAGAAAATAGCATTTAAGCAACTATTGATCAACAAATTATCCAAATCTATAGAGGACAAAAACAAGATATTATTTCCCATAAAACGCTATCATTTGCTCTAAATCATCGTCTTTTTTCAATGATAAATGCGATTTTAGTCTTTGCTTATTCTTATAAACAGACTTCATCTCACAATCAAAGACAATCATCAACTGCTGATTTGAAAAGCCTAACTTTATCAATGCTACCAATAACAATTCACCTTTAGTTAAATCAAAATCAGCTTTTATCCGGGAAATAAAGTTAGCATAAACCAAATCCAAAAAATCGAATATATTCTGGCGTTCAGTTGCTGACATTTTTTCCGCAATCAACCTACCTTGTTTCAATTCTCCTAATATGAATAATGCTTCAACACATGAATTATCACGTATTTTTTTATTTTCAGATGCCAATTCCAGAATCTTTCTATTCAATTTTCCAATTGTTTCCTTCTTTGCCTTTTGCTCCCATTCTTCCTTCTGTTCAAACTCTGTTACCCTACAAGTATACTCTTCTATAATCTTTTCATCTTTTCTTAAAGCTTCTACATTCCGTAAAATTTTCTTTTTATATTTTTTAATGAGATAAAAGCTCATTCCACTTATCAAGAGCACTACAACCAAATAAAAATAAGCTTGCTTCTCTTTTTCCAGTTTTATCTGTTTATTTTCTAAAATAAGCTTATCAGCTTCATACTTCTTCTGTAAAGTCAAAAGTTGTTCCCGTAATTCATCATTACGCACAATTTCCAATAATGAATCAGACTTTTCTTGGTACAGAAATGCTTGTTTATAATTTCCTTCTTCCCTTCTCAGAAGACACAAATAACCTAACGCACCTGATAAAATAAATTCATCATCAGCATTTCTACAATGGTTGAAACACTTTTCAGCTAAAGCAAACCTTCCCATATCCATGTAGGTACGTCCTAAAGACAAATAATAACGCAGACCATCATTCTTATCCTTACTCGACTTGATTGCAGAGACAAAATAATCTATAGCTTCTGTATACTGTTTATTATCCTTAGCAATCAGTCCTAACAACTGAAAAAGAGAAGACCTCACTTGATTTGTAGTATCAGACAACAAGAACAATCCTCTATTTGCATACCAATCGGCACTATCGTTATTCTGTTTTGCAAAGTAAGTTCGAGCAACATTCCTGCATCCATATACCTCTCCAATACTATCACCAGCCAATTCATAATAATAAATAGACTCCCGATAATTATTTATCGCCTGCTCATGCATCCCCTGCCCCAAATTTAAATAGCCGATATGTTCAAATATTAATCCCTGCAATTTATACTCTCTCGTTTCTTTTAAGAATGTCAATGCTTTCAAGTAAGCTTCCATTGCCTCAGATTCCTGACCCTTTATTACCATTGTTTTTCCATAATAATAGCAAGACTTTCCAGCTTTCACGGGATCATTACCTTCTTTATAATAATCTACAGCTATCCTAATTAAGGAGTCAGATTGCAAACTATCCAAATTATTCTTATCTAAAGCCTGTGTCAACAATAAAGCATAGTCAGCACTTTCTTTGCCATGGAGCTGTTCAGGGCATGGTATCAGATTCAAGAATTGCATAGCACTATCAGGATATACTTCTACATACCTTTCAACTCGTTCCAATAAATCCACATCCTTACTAGTCTGTATGCATGAAGCAACCCCTCCCCCAAGAAATAAAAAAAGCAGAAATAGATATTTATTCATTTTTCTAAATTAAATGAATACAAAGAAACAAAAAAGATGACACAACTTAGTTATAAATTAACATCATTTTATCAACAGGAAGCCTATGCCGGAGCAATATGCTTACTATATACATCCTCAATCATAGATAAAAGCGACAAGGTTAAAATAAAATATTACTTTACCTCATTCTTTTTATTGCTATGAGAAGAAGATTTATCTTTAGACTTTAACGTATAGCCCCTTTAAAGAAGAACCGATCATTATCTAAGCACCACTCAAACTATTAGATCTATCCTCATGCTTTACAACATCTTTTCTGCAAAACTCATCTGCTAAATAATAAATTTCAGTAACTTTGTTTCCGATGATTCATAGTGGCATCTGTTAAGAGGTTTACTTTTTATATCAAACTCATACCAAGATTATGGCTCATTCTAAATCTTACATTATCCCCCAAAAAGAAACCGTTACACCGGAAATGAAAGAAGACGGAAGTCATTCTTCGCATTCGATGCGATATATCTTCTTCTTTGTATTGTTGTTCCTCACGATCTCTTCCAAAGCAGTAAATATAGATTCTTTATCAATGCATTATATCCCATTAAGCACAACAACAATTTATATTGCAAAAGACAAAATGAATTCACAAGACAAGTATAAACAAACCAGATATTGGAAAAAGCATAAAAGATTAAAAGCCTGCGGATGGACAACACTCGGCATAGGTGTTCCCACGATGGTTGTAGGATTTGTTGGTGCCGTCGTTTCCAGCTATGAGTCCGGTGGAGATGGGGAAGGTTTCGGTATCATTCTCGGTGCAGGAGCCGGACTGACCGTAAGCAGTATTCCTCTTTTTGTATTTGCCGTCAAAAATAGACAGAAAGCTATTGCAACTGCACTCGGCACAGAACTCGACCCACAATTATGGAGAAAACACAGACAGTTCAGAATTGGTGCATACACAGCATTAGGCATAGGGCTTGCCGGAATGGCAACAGGTCTGATAGGCGGAGCTTTCGACAATCCTCTCTACAAAAACACCCGGCCATGGAAAGCCGTATTTTATACCGGTGCAAGTGCAACAGCTGCCAGTATTCCGCTTTTCGTTTTTGCAAATATCAATAAAAAACGAGCTAAACAAGCAATAGAATTCTCGCTTAGCAGCTCAAGCATCCAGATGACCTTACCCAACGGAATGATTCAGACACAACCCGCATTGGTTTTTTGCATTAATTTTTAGGGATAAAAAAATCGCCCTTATCAGACGATTTTAGCAAACAGTTCCAGATGTTCATCTACATAACTGGCTACCATAGCTGTGATACCTTCCTCTTTTTCCAAAAATTCTTCTTCCAGTTCATCGAAAGCTTCATATTGCTCGTACATAGCCATAAATTCATCATCTGTACGCTCCCGTTCCAGATCTTCACGATGGGCATCATAAATCTTTTTAGCTCTATATACCAGTTTACCAAAATCTTCTGCTCCCCACAGACGCATCACTTTAGCAAACGGATTAGCAAAAATATAACTACCATACCCATTCTGTATCAACTGGCAGAAGCCGCCATCCATTACTTCATCACGAAATATCTGGTAAGCAAGCAAAGTGTGCTGCTCACCTGTCAGTAACGGCATGGATTCAGCAGTTAGTTCACCACCTATTACTTCTTTATATCTGTCGGTAAATACCTGGATAAAAGTATCCATCCCCTCGCCTGCTGCTTTGCGCAAGGCGGCATCAGTAATTTCTATCATAGTCTTCTTATTATGCCTTTTTCTAATTATTACGACAAAGATATGGAATTAAAAGATAAAGGTATAACAAGAAGACTAAAAACTATGAAAAGTGTTCCTACAATTTCCGCAGGATGCCTTTATCACCTACCACGAAGTAGGTATCCTTATCAATCAATAATGCACGGCCACGTTTCTTCTTCTGATTTTCTTTATTGTCTACATTGACACCGATAACCTTGCCATTATAAAAAGTAGAAATATCCTTAAAGATGGTATGCCCTACGATAATGTGTTTGGCTTTATAGCGCTCCATCACCATTTGCAGGCTATCCTGCACCATTGGATGATACTTGGCATCCGTACGCACAAGGCCACGATACCAGATGGGGCCATCGTTACCATACAGAAATGCGGTCAATGGAGAAAGAGCCCTGCGTTCTTTCTTATTCATAAAAAGGGCTTTGCTCATTTCTTCATTCACGGTAGGAATGCTTAAATTACGGTCATAGAAATTCTTGCCTAACCCGGCATGAACATAAAGGTCGCTACCAATGGTCTGCATCGCATTACGAGTTCCTAACCATTTACCCAATTCCGTATCAGGTCCAAAAAGTTTAGGGTAATCCATATTCAATTTCTGTGCCAGCACTTTATATTTATCTTTCGTATAGCGCAAGTCATTGGCCAATACCAACGGCTCATGATTTCCTAACAGGAAAGAAACCGTTCCACCTGCTTTTGCAGCCTCATCTTCCAACTTATAGAATAACCAGAATATTTGCGGTACATCTTTTCCACGATCGAAAATATCACCGATAACCATCAGGTGATTATTACCAAAGCTCCAATTATAGTTTTTATCGATAACCCCATTGCCCTGCAACAAGCTAATAACACAATCCAACCTACCGTGCGGGTCGGACATAACAAACACTTTCTCCGGTTGCCGATATTGCCAATCGGGACGTTTCACTGGATGCAATTTCACATCAAACGGAAACCGTCCTTTATGATCTACCACATGCAGAGTAAAATCTTCGGGTAGTGCAGCATAAGTCGTGTCGGTAATTTTCCCTTTCTTATCAACACTGATGACACGCGTTTTACCATCAGGCTGATAAAGCACATACGGCCCGTCAGCCGATAACTCTTCTTTTTTCTCTTTGTCTTTCTTCTTACCGTCTGAACCAAAAGTTCCGGCGTTTAGGCCGGAACTGATGAACATTAGAGTAAATGCGATAAGAAAGCACTTCATGAAACTTGTCTTACTCGTCATATATCATTTATTTAAATTATCTTCCACCATATTCAGGATTCTGTTCCATATTAGGATTGGCATCCATTTCCTTCTTGGGAATAGGAAGTACAATCATATAGAAATTCCAGTCATACGTCATATACTTCGTGTCATGCTTGGTTTTACTCAGATTACTGTCCTTTACATCCTTACGCTCCACTGTCAATCCATTTCTGATAACGTCATACATGCGGTGTCCTTCGGCAACCAGTTCTTTACGGCGTTCGTTCAGTACTCTCTCCACAGTGATAGTCTGTCCTACCACTGTGTTATCCGGATTAGCACGCCTTACAATCGGGTCGAGATACTTGACAGCAGCGTCATTATCATTCTCCTTTACAGCGGCTTCGGCTGCATTCAGATAAGCCTCGGAAAGGCGGATCAACGGAATATTGGCATCTTCAATATTCTCTTCACGCTGCGGCTGATACTTATTTACATAAGCATAATATTTCTTATCGAAGCTCAGCAACTTAAGACGTATATCCTTCGGGTCTTCCTTCAGGAACTGATAAAAAGAACAAGTGATACACATATCATCGTAACCGTCATAAGAGTTGAGATACCCCATACTTTCTTTACCCGGGCTGTCAGTAGTGAGATTTACGATTTCGAACAATACTTCACCCGGTTTGGAGGCTGAAGCATCCTCTCCCCAAGCCGTGGGGTAATCTTCATTGGTCCACAAAGCGTATTTATTCTTTTCTGCCCCTGCAATAGCTTTCTCCGCCATTTCCAAAGCATTGGCATTTTCACCTTTGTATAGATAAACACGACTGAGAAGTACCATTGCCCCCCATTTGTTTATTTTACCCTTATTGAATTTTTCGCCCAATAAAGAAATACTTTGGGTAAGATCATCGATTACCTTCGTATAGCATTGAGCTACAGTGTTGCGTGCCGGCTTGCTATCAATAGTGGACAGACCTTCTATTATGGGCACACCCAGTGATGCCCCCTTATCTTTCAGATACGGATAACCGAAGATACGGGTCAGATCGAACAATGCCAGACCACGGATGGCCAGTGCCTCTCCTTTCAAATCATCCCGGTATGCCTTGTCTCCTTCATCAATCACCAGTTTATCAATGTTCATCAAAATCAGATTACAATTCTGGATAATGGAATAAAGATAAGACCAATGACTGCTTGGGTTATCATCCTTGGTAAAGTTAAAGCGGTAATAGTTAGCTACACGCTTAGTAGAACTAACAGCCTGCATATCATCACCCGTCACATCTCCATAATATACCAAGCGTCCGGAGTAAGCGTCCGAACTCTGCATTGTGCTGTAAATACCATTCAGAGTGAACTCAACATCCGACAATATCTTAATGCTGGTTTCAGTATCTACCGAAGTGGAAGGTTCCAAATCCAACCAACTGTTGCCGCAAGAAGTAGCGACGAACAACATGGAACTGATAAATAAATATTTTAATGGTTTCATAATATTGCGTTTTTATCGGGTTAGAAATTTACATTAATACCAAAAGTTACAGTCTTCAAAGGAGGAGTCCCCCAAATGGCAGTACCGCCACTCACTGCTTCCGGATCGTAATAGTCGTATGCCGCCCATGTCCAGAGGTTATTGGCCGATGCATACAAACGTACATTCTCGATACCGATTTTCCGTGTCCAGTCCTTCGGAACGGTGAAACCGAATGTCAGTGTCTTCAAGCGGATAAAATCAGTGCTGTGCAGACGGCGGGTAGTCGTTACTTTATTCATTGCTACAGAGGGTTTCTCATAGAATAACTCATACTTTGTAACATCTCCCGGCTTCTTCCAACTATCTTTATAATAGGACGGAATGTTAGCTTCCAGGTCATTACCACCATGTTCGGTTTTCTGTGCCCAGTTGTCATAAGAGTAACCGCCAAATTGATAAGAGAACATAAAGTTCAGATCGAACCATTTATAGCGCAACGAATTTGATAAACCGCCTATAGCATTCGGTTCTGCATGTTTATCAAGAACGATGGCATGAGCTTTATTGATTTCTTCGGTGATGTCTTTAATGTAGTTTCCATTTTCGTCCACATCGTTTGTATAGAATTGGGGAGCACCGGTTTCCGGATTGATACCTGCAAATTCAATCATATAGAAAGTACGGTATGATTTCCCTACTTTACGAATTTGAGAGCCACTCTTTATTTCCGTCTGCATGCCATCCAGGGTTACAATCTTATTCTTGTTATGCGAAATATTGAATGTTGTATTCCATGAGAAATCCTTAGTCTGGATGTTGGTTGAGCTGATTTCCAGTTCCACACCTTTATTCTTTACTTCACCGATATTCATCAGGTAACTGCTGAAACCGGTAGTCATAGAAATAGGACGGTCCATCAACAGATTCTTGGTGGTACGGGTGTAGTACTCCAAAGTAACGTTGATACGGTTCCACAAAGCAAAATCCAAGCCCAGATTCAGGTTATAGTTTGTCTCCCACTGCAAGTCGTCATTCCGGAGTTGCGACTGAATGATGCCCGGTTGTTCCAGATAACCGTTAGTCAGGCTGCTCAATCCCATATATCCGAAGTAATCGGAAGGAAGGGTACCATTCACACCATAAGATGCGCGAATCTTTAAATCAGTCAACCAATCCTTAGTTGGAGACATGAATTCTTCCTCAATAATACGCCAAGCACCGGATATTGACCAGAAACTACCCCAACGGTTATCTCTTTGGAAACGGGAACTACCATCCGTACGGAAGCTACCACCCAAATAGTATTTATTCTTATAATCATAATTCAAACGAGTCAGGTAGGAAACCATACGTGTACGGGTATCATTACCGCCGACCGATTCCGTCTTCATACCATTACTGATTTGATTTTTATCATAAGTCGCAAAGTTAGTGGCATACCCTGACAGGTAATCGCGGTATTGATCGTCTATTTCGTAACCTACCAGCGCATCGATATGATGATCTCTGGCAATCGAAGTTTTATAGCTCAACTGATTGGCCCATACCATTTTGTTGTATTCATAATATTTCTTGCTCATACCACCGTTGATATCATCACCGTTGGAAGTACGCGGATCGCTCCAGTCTTTACCTTTGGTAATGACATAGTCATAACTGAAAGTAGACTTAAACTTCAGGTCCTTGATAAATTCGTATTCACCATAAATGGTATTGAATGCACGGGTCACATATTCGCGTTGATAATCATAAGTTGCTGACAACAATGGGTTACGGTCACCAATACGAATCAAGTCGCGATTCCAGCTGCCGTCTTCATTATATATAGGATCAGAAGGTACCACAGCATTACGTGAGGTGTAGAAAGGAGAAGAATAAGAAGTACCTTCACTATATACATCCTGATTGACCGTAGCAAACAAGACATTGGCTCCCAATTTCAGCTTGCTGGTAGCTTGGAAATCCACATTCAGGCGTCCGCTGATACGTTCCAGACCTGAGTTGATGGCAATACCGTCTTGCTTCAGATAAGAAAGTGAAGAGTAATACTTGAACCGATCCGTACCTCCTGAAAGAGAAGCTTCATAAGACTGATGATTTCCTTTCTTGAACAAAACGTCATCCCAATCCGTATATCCGCACCAGGGAACCGGAGCATAGTCATCTATTTCTCCATCGGCATAAGCCATTGCATCAGCCTCACTCTTACCTTTCTTAATCTGACCGGCTACCAAACCGTCATAGATATACTGGCGACGCTCTTCTCCACCCATAATCGGACGATAATCCATGGCAAAATCAGAACTGCCCCAATCGGCCTTTAACGAAATGGAAGGTTTTCCTGCTTTACCTTTCTTCGTTGTAATCAGTACGACACCATTTGCGGCACGCGAACCGTAAAGTGAAGCGGCGGCAGCATCTTTTATCACCGTAACGCTTTCGATATCAGAGCTATTAATGGTAGACATAATATCGAGGCCGGCATCCGAACTCATCGTATTAATAGTACCTGAGCGCATCGGCACTCCGTCTATTACATAAAGGGGGGAATTGCTGGCATTGAAAGAACCCATACCACGAATTCTCAATGAAGAAGACGCACCCGGCTGTCCGGAAGAAGAAGTAAACTGTACGCCCGGCGCATTACCTTGGAGCAGGTCTTTGAAAGAAATAGCGGGAACATCTTTCAAAGTCTCTCCCTTTACACTGGCAGCAGAACCGGCATAAGCAGATTTCTTGAAGGTACCATAACCTGTAATGACTACCTCATCCATCAGGTTATTGTCCGGCACCATTTCCACTTTAATCGTCTTAGCAGAAGTTACCTTGATTTCCTGGCGAGTATAACCGATATAAGAAACCATCAAAGTGACAGGAAGATGATCTACATCGAGAGAGAAATGACCGTCTAAATCTGTAGTACAACCGTTGGTAGTACCTTTCACTATTACATTGGCACCAATAATGGCTTCACCTGTTTCGTCTACAACAGTACCATTCAGTTTTGTCTTTTGCTGCGGTACTGTCGCTTCTTCAACCTTAGAAGCAGGCTTAATAGCAATGACTCCGTCGTGAACCGTATAAGTAAGTCCACTACCTTTCAGGCATTTATCCAGCACATCAGCAATCTTTTCATGATTCACAATCAGCCTTTCTACTTTTACCTTTTTCACCTCTTCTGTGCTATACACAAAGGTGAAATCCGTTTGCCTCTGAACTTCCCATAGCACTTCGCCAAGGGTGGCATTCTTAAAGGTTGCAGTGACAGTGGTTTGTGCAAACACTGCATTGGCAGCCTGCATAAAACCGGTAACTGTGAAACAGAGAAACAGTAACGTTATCCATAAACGTCTACTACTTCTTTCAGCATGATTCTTGTGTTCTTTTTTGTTCATAGCAATCATTTTTGGGTTAATTATTGAATATTATTGTATTACCTTCGATTTTCACATGCACTTCTTCCGTCTTTTCCAGCAACTTGACGAAAGGAGTTATTTCTTCATAACGGTTCAGGTTACAGCCGAAACGTATATTCTTAAGTCCTTCATTTTCATAAACCACATTCATATCATACCAGCGGGACAGCGTTTTCATAATGTCTTCCAAACGTTGGTCTTTGAAATTGATCTTTCCCTTTACCCATGAAGTATAGAATGAGGTATCTACCGTTCGCACCTGTATAGAATTACTGCCTAAAGCAATGGTGGCTTGTTGCGATGGTTTCAGTATAAGGCTTTCACCCTTTTCGGCACTGACCTTCACTGATCCGTTCACCAGGGTGGTCCGGTACTCTTCATCGGGATAAGCGGAGATATTGAAAGTTGTACCCAATACTTCTACTTGCATGCCATTGGCGTTGACTATAAAAGGTTGTCCGGTTTTGTTCACTTCAAAATAAGCTTCACCTTGCAGTTCGACTTCTCTCTTGCCCGTAGTAAATGCTACCGGGAAACGGAGGCTACTCATTGAATTTAAATGTACCTTTGTTCCGTCACTCAGCACCAACGCATACTCACCGCCACGCGGAATTTCCAGCTTATTATATACAGGTTTTACCAGGACGGGGGTGCTTTGTGCCAATTGATAATTCAAAGTGGTCGAATCTACCTGAATATGTGTTCCTTCTATTTTCCGTAAAGCATCTGCTGTTTCTTTATTCAGATTGATTGTTTCCCCATTATCCAAAGTCAATATCGCTTTAGCAGCCCCCGGCAGTATGGGCTGGGCTATCAATACGGACTTATCGGAAGAATGGCCATGATCAGTATACTTCAGTGTAATGCCTACAAAAAAGACGGGTACTAAAACAGCTGCGGCATAACGGAATATTTTCATCATCCGTTCCCGATTATTGCTTTTCCTGATACGCTTTTGCACTTCCAGCCAACCAGTTGCAGTGTTGAATGACGCACCTTTTTCCACATGCTTTTTTAGATTCTCCTTACTGCAAATTTTCTGAAAGAGTGCTTCATGAGTGAAATCTGCTTTTCGCCATTTCTCCAGTTGAGCGCTTTCTTCAGAGGTAATTTCACCCGATAAGTGCCTGGCTATAATATTAGCTATATGAAAATCCTGTTTTATCATAAATTGAACTTTTTTCGTTGTCTTTTATAATAAAACAGGCATAATTAAAATCATGGTGAATCAAAAAGCACTTTTTTCAAAGAAAAATTAAAGCCATGGTCAAATTATGCAATTTTTAGCTTTATATCAGTAGTTTATTCCTTCTTTATCAAGAATTAAATTACTTTTGCTGCCAAATTTTAATACTTCTATTTTATGCCAATATTCTTCATTATCCTCATCACCGTATATCTTGGCGGAAACACCTATGTATTTCATAGAGGTGCACAAGCGTTATCCGGTCTTCCTGTCGGAATCAAAATTCCATTGGCTATTTTGTTTTGGCTCGCAGCTCTATCCATCGTGGGGACGATGCTGACCCGCAACATAAAAATGCCGGTTTTCTTATCTCATACGATGTATGAAATTGGAACCGGCTGGCTGATATTCACCTTATATATGGTCTTATTCCTACTCGCATTCGATCTGTTAAAACTATGCCGTGTCCCCTTCAACTACGGTTTCATCCTCTCTTTGGTATTTACAGTCATCTTATTAGGATATGGATACTATAATTACCGCCATCCTAAAACAAATATAGTCAACATCGCCCTCAACAAGCCTCTGATCGGTGACAGGCAAGCGATTAAAATAATTGCCGTGAGCGACCTGCATCTGGGCAATGGGACCGGGAAAGCGGCTCTGAAGCAATACGTGAAGATGATTAACGAACAAAACCCGGATTTGATTCTTATCGGAGGTGATTTGATTGACAACAGTGTAGTACCTCTTTATGCTGAAAACATGATGGAGGAACTCTCCGAATTAAAAGCACCATTAGGTATTTACATGGTTCCCGGTAATCACGAATATATCAGTGGCATGAATGCAAGTGCACGATTTATACAAGACACTCCCATACAGTTGTTGCGCGATTCGATAGTCACACTCCCCAATGGCATACAACTGATAGGACGGGACGACCGATCGAACACCGCCCGCCGCTCATTACAAGAGCTGATGGCAAATGTAGATAAAAACAAACCTGTTATCCTGTTAGACCATCAACCTTATAAACTGACGGAAAGTGAAGCAGCCGGCATCGACCTACAATTCAGCGGACATACCCATCGTGGACAAGTATGGCCTATGAGTCTGGTTACAGATCATATCTACGAACAAAGCCATGGTTATCGCCAGTGGGGAAACAGTCATATATACGTTTCCAGCGGCTTGTCTCTTTGGGGACCTCCTTTCAGAATAGGAACGAAGAGTGAAATGGTCGTATTCCAGCTATCCGCAAAGGAATAAGAAAAACAACACCCTTGCGGGAAGAATATAATTTGTTCTGTTTTTCCTGTCTCTCATGACCCAAACCGTATCAAGTCCGTGTTTGCTCCGTACCTATACGGATGGACTTGGTATGGAGTTGGTATGGAGCAGACAGGGAGAGGGTCTGGAGTTGGTAAGAAATTGATCTGAAATTCGTTTTTCCTCTAATGGTATATATAGGAATATAAGTGACGAGGTATACGTCTATAAATAAAAGAATATAAGAAAGTAATAGTACTCTTTCAGATATACGCGAAGCTTTTTGTATGCAATCTTTTTAAGAGTATGTACAGTTTCAACAGATACATTTAATTGCCCGGCTATTTCACCATTCTTTTTTCCTTCCATAGCCAATCGCATAATAGCCCGCATCTGATCGGGAAGTTTATCTATGGCTTCTGCCAGAATCTGGTATGTCTCTTCCTCTACTACTGCATCATGAAAAAAAGAATCCTTTTTCTTTTCAATAACTTTTTGAGCATATTCAAATACGACTTTAGAATGCTCCAATTCATTCAACGCCTTATTGCGCACAGCCGTATAAAGGAAAGCTTTGACTTGATGTAGATAGAAAAAATCATCTCTGATTTGCCATAGCTTAGCAAAGGAATCTTGTACAACGTCAGCAGAAGCTTCTTCATTTTCTGTATATTGGTTTGCAAACAAACAAAGTGCCACATAATATTTATCAAAAACATTATGGAACTCCCGTTCATTAAGCCTAATACTAATGAGTGTATGAGAAGTTTCTGTAACCACCAGCTTTCTTTTTTCTCTATTCTAATGCGAAAATAGAAAAAATATATTAAAAAATGACACAGTAAGACCTAAACTTCCACATAGAAAAAGAATTTGTCGACATCCGGGGTCCTAAAATGACATACTTTTGCAACATCAGAATATTAATCTTAAAACCATGAAGAAAAGCTACACACTTCTATTTATCATGCTTTTATGTGCCGTTTTTGCACAAGCTCAAACCACTCCCGCCTTTCCCGGTGCCGAAGGTTTTGCCCGCTATACCGTAACCGGCGGACGTGGAGGAATCGTATATCACGTCACTAACCTTAATGATAGCGGTGAAGGATCACTGCGTGCAGGAATTGATATGAAAGTTCCCCGCACCATTGTTTTTGATGTATCGGGCATTATTGAACTGGAAAGCAGGCTAGTCATAAAAAACGGTGATCTTACCATTGCCGGACAAACGGCTCCGGGAGATGGTATTTGTATCAAGAACTACACCCTGCACATTGCCGGATATAAAGAAGAAGAAAAAAAGGATCAATGTGCCACTAATATTATCATCCGCTTCATTCGTTGCCGACTGGGAAACGAAAAAAAAACAGAAGACGATGCCATGTGGGGACGTTATACCTCGGACATCATTATAGATCATTGCAGTATGAGCTGGAGTACGGACGAATGTGCTTCTTTTTATAGTAATAAGAATTTCACTATGCAGTGGTGTATCTTGAGTGAAAGCCTAACCAAATCGGTACACGTCAAAGGAAACCACGGATATGGAGCGATTTGGGGAGGTGAGGGAGCAAGTTTCCACCATAATCTGCTGGCTCATCACAGTAGCCGCACTCCTCGTCTGGATGGCAGCCGCTCCGTAGGAAGATGGGAAGAGGAACTAACCGATCTGCGCAACAATGTATTCTATAACTGGGGCCCCACCAACGGAGGATATGCCGGAGAAGGCGGACGATATAACTTTGTGAACAATTATTATAAACCGGGTCCCTCTACTGCCACAAAGAAAAGTATCGTCAACCGTATCTTTCAGCCCAATGCCGATGATGGCACACAAAGTAATCCTACAGGTATATGGGGAAGCTTTTATGTGAATGGTAACTACTTTGACGATACTTGCTCCAAGTTGAGTAACGACATGAAAAAACTGGTGGGTGAAACCAATGCAGATAACTGGGAAGGCATTCATCCGCATCTGGGTAACGGTGAATTGCCGGGAGGTAGTAAAGACGGTATTAAAAGTAAGACAGAATTTGAAGTTGCATCCGTTAGTACGCATGCTGCAACACAAGCTTATGAAAAAGTACTGGCACAAGTGGGCGCCAGCCTGAAGCGTGACGCCGTCGATGAACGGATCATCTCTGAAGTTAAGAATGGGAATTACACTTATGAAGGTAGCAACGGCAGTAGTAACGGACTGATTGATTCACAAGCCGATGTGGAAGGATGGCCTCTGTACAATAATGAAGAAAAGCCTGCTGATTCCAATGGGGACGGTATTCCTGACACTTGGGCTACCCAATATCTTCCCGTCGGCAAAACCTATAAAGACATAGAACCATCTACCGGTTACTCTTATCTGGAACTTTATATCAATAGCCTCGTTGACGACTTGATGAAAGCCTGCTACGAAAACAGCAGTAATTCCCCAAGCATCCACGATTTCGGTTTATATGGCACTACAACGGGGATTTCTTCTCCTTCTGCCCCAAAAACAGATGCGGTAAAATGTTTCCGGCAGGATAAGCAAATTGTCCTTAAGGGACTTTGTGCAGGGGCATGCATCGAAATTTATGACTTGTCGGGCAGAATCATGGCTTCCTATCAAAGCTCTGACGAACAGGCTATATACCCCCTCACCCAGCCTGCCATTATTAACATCCTATCAGGAGGGAAAAAATACAGTTTCAAAAGTCCCCGTTAATTTTATTGTAATGTGGAGATTGCAATACACAGAAACACTGTCTATTATTATTTATTTTTATAAAAAAAGTCAGATAACTCGATTTGCATAAACAAAGAAAAGAAGTAACTTTGCGAGCGATTTTAGAAAGTGGATTACGTTTTTTAATTTATATAACTTAAAAAAAGAGCTAATTATGACTTATTCACACGAAGTGGAACACATGTGTGTTGTAAAGAAGGGTCCTAACCACGGACCGGCTCCCATACCCGAAGAAGGCAAATGGGTAAAATCAAAAGAAATAGTTGATATTTCAGGTTTAACACATGGTGTAGGTTGGTGTGCTCCTCAACAAGGTGCTTGTAAACTGACTTTGAACGTAAAAGAAGGTATCATTCAGGAAGCATTGGTTGAAACAATCGGCTGCTCCGGTATGACTCACTCAGCTGCTATGGCTGCTGAAATCCTTCCGGGCAAAACAGTACTCGAAGCATTGAATACTGACCTTGTTTGCGACGCTATCAATACAGCAATGCGCGAACTTTTCCTGCAAATCGTTTACGGACGTACTCAGTCTGCTTTCTCTGAAGGTGGTTTGATTATCGGTGCAGGTTTGGAAGACTTGGGTAAAGGTCTGCGTAGCCAGGTAGGTACACTGTACGGTACTTTGGCAAAAGGTCCTCGTTACCTGGAAATGGCCGAAGGTTACATCAAGAATATCTTCTTGGATAAGAATGACGAGATTTGCGGATACGAATTCGTTCACATGGGTAAATTCATGGATGAAATCAAGAAGGGTACAGATGCTAACGAAGCATTGAAGAAGGTTACCGGTACTTACGGTCGCGTAACACCTGAGCAGGGAGCAGTTAAACATATTGATCCACGTCACGAATAATATAAGGAGGAAAGAAATTATGATTAGAGAAGTAAAATTTGAAAGTCAAGACCGTCGTATCAAAGGTATCATTGCTGCCTTGAACGCTAACGGCATCAAAGACATCGAGGAAGCAAACGCAATTTGCGAAGCTGCCGGACTTGATCCTTATAAAACGTGTGAAGAAACTCAACCTATCTGCTTCGAAAATGCAAAGTGGGCTTACGTAGTAGGTGCAGCTATCGCTATCAAGAAAGGTTGCAAGAATGCTGCTGACGCTGCCGAAGCTATCGGCATCGGTCTGCAAGCTTTCTGTATCCCGGGTTCTGTAGCCGACGACCGTAAGGTTGGTATCGGTCATGGTAACCTGGCAGCTATGTTGTTGCGCGAAGAGACTAAGTGTTTTGCTTTCTTGGCAGGTCACGAGTCATTTGCTGCTGCAGAAGGTGCTATCAAAATTGCTGCTAAAGCTGACAAAGTACGTAAAGAACCTCTGCGTTGTATCCTGAACGGTTTGGGTAAGGACGCTGCACAGATCATCTCTCGTATCAATGGCTTTACTTATGTACAAACTCAATTCGACTACTACACTTCTGAACTGAAAGTTGTTCGCGAAATCGCTTATTCTGACGGCGAGCGTGCCAAAGTAAAATGCTATGGTTGCGACGATGTACGTGAAGGTGTAGCTGTTATGTGGAAAGAAGGCGTAGACGTTTCTATCACTGGTAACTCTACTAACCCGACTCGTTTCCAACACCCGGTTGCAGGTACTTACAAGAAAGAGCGCATGCTTGCTGGTAAGCCTTATTTCTCAGTTGCTTCCGGTGGTGGTACAGGCCGTACTCTTCACCCGGATAACATGGCAGCCGGTCCGGCTTCTTATGGCATGACGGACACGATGGGCCGTATGCACTCAGACGCTCAGTTCGCTGGTTCTTCATCTGTTCCTGCTCACGTAGAAATGATGGGATTCCTGGGTATCGGTAACAATCCTATGGTAGGTTGTACTGTAGCTTGTGCAGTAGACGTAGCTCAGGCTTTGAGCAAGTAATTTAAGTTACTTCATATAGATAAACTCCTGTAATCCTTGCGATTGCAGGAGTTTTTATTTTATGGTAACTTGTATAGATTAACAAGTGAATATTCCCTATTCTATAAACCTAATGAGCATTGGTTGCAGAGCATTTTTAGTAATCTTCTTTTCGCATTAAAGCAAGCTAAAAGAACAATACAGGCTCTGCTCTATGAATTCAGACAAATTTAGATTCATGTTGAAATTGTAAAATCTGACTATGAAATAAGAAATTTCGAACAATTAATTAGCTATTTTATTGTATATCTAATTATTATACAATATATTTGCAATTGTTTATTATGGTCATTTTCTACAAACGTCAATCGAACACTGTCTTCTCTTGCATTTGTAAGGATTACACATAGACCTGAAAAAGGAACGCGAAACTATCTATAAACACTAAATAATATGTGGAAAAAATTATTAAGAACTACTTTAATCGCTGCACTTGTATTAAGCAGCTGTACAGACAATGATGTTTATAAGGGTCCTAAGGAGGATGAAAAAGAATTCAACAATTTCCCCTTCTCTACTGTACAGAAGGACGTAAACTTAAATGTGAATTACGTAAATGGTACTGTACAATCAAATGTGTATTTTGAAGTATATGATGAAATGCCTGTCACTGAAAGTGAATACGGTACTTATATCAAACGTCAGGATGTAGATTATCTGTTTGCAGCCTACACCAAAGAAGACGGTACTTATAAAGGGAAGATAGAATTACCTTCTTACTTAACAAAGGTATATATCTATTCCCCTGCTTTCTTTGCACAAACCTTGATGGAAGCAAATATTGTAAATGGCAATATTGAAGCAACGGATAATTCAGCCACTGAAACGCGTACAATCACCTCAACCAAGGAATCACATGATAGCTATCTGGTAAGTAATAAAAATGGGAATGAAGTATGGAAGACTTGGTTAGGCGATTACGACATGTATAAAAACGGGGATATTAATTATAAGTATAATGGTACATTGGCAGCAACCAAGAAAGATGGTTTATATACTGCACACACCCGTATTATAAACACACATAATACTTGTCCGCAAGAATATCGTGGCTACTCGGATATGTATGTTAACAAAGATGCTGAAGTAGTAGTTACATTCTTGGGACAAAATACCTGTTGGACATGTTCATTGGGATATTACTACTATAAAGAGGGGGAGCAACCCGCAGACCTAAATGAGGCTCATGTAATCATGTTATTCCCAAATACTCAGGATGGCAATTGGTCCAACAATCTCAATTTAGCAAAAAAGAGTGCAGGCATTGATCCACTGACCGCCGTACAACTAATGTATTATCCCAATATCGCAAGCGGAAGTAAAGAAGGAGCAACAACGGCATTCCCCAAGGGTTATAGGATAGGTTTTGTATTAGCCACCAACGGCTGGAATAATCATGTTGGCGGTTTCACTGGATACAAAAAATACCGTGCTGCCACTTCAAGTGGTTTAAGTTTAAATGCCGATGGTGTGAATTTTAATGAACCACGCACTGCCGTTTATAGATATGGTGACTGGATATTGACTTCTTTTGAGGATTATATGACTGATGAAAACTTTAGCGATGTAGTTATTACTTTGAAATCTAATCCGGTAGACGCTATTACCGATATACCCGTGACAAATCCTGATGATGATAAAACAAGCATTGATTTCCTTAAAGGTATATACGCATTCGAGGATCTTTGGCCCAATCAGGGAGATTATGACATGAATGATGTAGTTGTGCGATATAACTATGGCAACACCTTCAATGAAAAGAATCAAATATATTCCGAATCATTCACATTCAAAACATTCCAGAATGTAGCTACCAATAAAAATGGTTTAGCATTCAGACTACTTACTAAAGGAAATATTAAGTCTACCACTTATTCTATTCGTAAAGAAGGTGAGAAAGACTTTGCTGAAACGACATTTACATATGAACCTCAGGAAAACATATACCTCCTGACTGAAAATGTAAAAGACAATATGGGAGCAGAATATAAAGTAACCGTTAATTATAGTGATCCCATTTCAACACAATCTGAAGCTCAGGCATTCATCTTTAAGAATGAAGAAGACGGTTTACGATGGGAAATGCATGTTCCTTTAGAAGTACCGACATCTAAAATGAACAAAGACTATTTTGGTCAGGGAGATGATGCTTCTCAAATATCTCAGAGTATCTACTATGTACGTAAAGGTAATTACCCGTTTGCATTCTTCCTGAGTCGGGCTACAGAAAGTGATTTAAGCAAATTGTTGGATAGTGCCAACGAAAGAAAAGCTATTAATCTGTTATATAGCGGCTATGATGAATGGGTAACCAGTAATGGAGAAAAGAACAAAGATTGGTATAAAAAATAAGTACTTCTAAAGAAATACTCAGAGACCGAAGATAGAAGCTGAGGGGCAAATGAATATATGAAGAGAGTATCCAGCTCATAAACGGATACTCTCTTTTTATTTACAAAGAATTTATTCATTAAACCAGTCAATCTTCTTAGAGAAATACATCACCATCGCCAGTATCACAAACAATCCGAGACTACCGGCCAGCAAAGCAAAGGTTTCTAACTGGATAAGAATGAAAACATAAATGTAAAGAACACTTAGCAAACCTACCATAATGAAAGCCGTTTTTTTTCTTTTTATAATCCCCAGCATGTATCCACCCACCAAAGCAATAGTAAGCACCGATGCCACCAAATAAGCCATATTAAAGCCAATATGCTCGGACATGGATAATAACAGACTATAGAATAGACAAAGAGCTAATCCCACCAACAAATATTGCAAGGCATGAATGCGGGTTTTCTCCATTATCTCTGTGAAGAATATTACTGTAAAAGTAAGTAGAATAATCAGAATAGCATATTTAGTAGAGCGCATAGACTGTTGGTACTGTTCTACCGGCATTTTCAGGTTGACACCAAAATTAGAGTTTTGAATATCTTTAACGCTGGCATTCTGATAATTGACAAGTACCTGGGGATAATTCCGATTGAGATTCAACACCTGCCACTGTGCAGAGAAATCTTTCTCTGTAATCTCCCGTTTCTCGGGCAAATAATTACCATCAAAACTTGGAGTATTCCAATTTGCCTTCAGATTCACTTTGGTAGTTTTGCCCAATGGGGTAAAGTAGATAGACTGTGAACCTTTCAATTTAATTTTCATTTCATAAGGCAATTTCCTGTCTTCTTTCAGAGAGGAAAGGTCGACAATGGCATGAACACCCATACTTTCAATACCTCGTCCATCCATTCCCGGCTCAAATGTATATACAGAATCATTCAGTGTTATACTAACCTGCTCACTGAGACCACGCATATCTGTTAGATTCAAGCAAACAGCTGCTCTGTTATACTGAAGCACATCCATGTCGACATTACTCTTACGGAGTTCTTCCGAACTAAAGAATCCCTTGAACAGTAATTCGGACTGATAGACATTTACCTTATAAATTCCTCTCTGAAGAATTTCTGTACTCAACTGTCCATCTATTGACAATTCATCAGGAAGCAATGTTATACTCCCCATAGTAACCTTCTTTACTCCATTATCTTCCTGAGTAACGGGGTATTGAAAGTTAATATAAGGGCCTGTAATAGTCTGTGCCAAACTCCACTTCTGGCCGACTTCCTCAATAGCATCTGCCTGTATCCGCCCACGTTCCCTAATCATATCTTCGATCATAAACATCGGGATCAACAGCAATAAAATTAGAAAAGCGATAACTACCACTTTAATCGATTTGGAGAAACGGCGTAAACAGCCGCTCGCCTGTTTCTTTGTTTCATTCAGATTCTTTGCAAAATCTCCATTGAAATCTTCATTCAAATTGTCATTCAAATTGTCATTCAAATTGTTCATAATAGAATAGTATTAAGTAAGATATTTAGTATTGTCCGGTTTTGTGTGAAGCCAAACATCTACGTTGATTTCAGAAAATTCTCCAATGCTTCAATGTGAGTTTTGAAAGCTTTCTTCCCCTCCTTAGTGGCTTGGAAAGATGTTTTCGGCTTTCTGCCCATAAAACTCTTCCGGCAAACGATATACCCCAACTCTTCCAAAGCCCTCGTATGGCTTGCCAAGTTACCGTCCGTCAGTGAAAGTAATTCCTTCAAAGTATTGAAATCGGCATCTTCATTTACCATGAGAACTGCCATAATACCCAGACGAACTTTACTTTCAAATGCCTTATTTATATTTTGAAATGCTTCTATCATCTATTATTTTTTTCTTTCGTACTGTAAATAAAACAACATGCCATACAAAATATGGAATCCACCAAAACCAATTGTCCAAAACATCAAGCCATGTCCTTCAAAGAAACAGTCTGCAATGCCCAGGCAAAGAAAAGTATATCCTAACCATGCTACATTGGAGTAAGTGAACTTAGACACATTAACCAAAGAAAGTCCATAGAAAAGTAACATTACAGAAGATACAAGTCCGTAATGTTCATGTAGCAGTAAGGCTATACAGAACAACCCGCCCGTCAACAATGGCAGTGAAAAATTCCATGCAATACGATAAGTTAGTTTACTGAATAGCTTTTGTTGCATCTTCTTGGCCTTATACCAGGATAAGATACAGGCGGTAACAACTGAAACAGTCAAAACCAGTGAAGCAACCATTATTAGTCCTTCCCTATTATCTCCTGATCTTAATAACTGACCGGCCACATAAGCACCGGCTAATGCATACACTCCGGCCAAGACAGCCGTCATTCCACTGAGAGATACGAACTTGGAAGATCTTTCCATCAACTCCTTTATCTCATTTACTGATTCTATTGCTTTATTCTTATTCATATATAAAAAGTACTTTGTAGTGCAAAGTAAAATATAAAAAATGAAAGGAGCAAAGAATATCGAAAAAAAATGTATTCAATGAGATTAAGCCGCATAAGAATCATTATATTTGCAATCAACCAAATATCAACAGTCATAGCCTAATGATGAAACAATTAATTGCTTGTTGCGGATTAGATTGCGAAAGCTGCGATGCCCGCATAGCTACTGTCAGAGATGACAATGAGTTAAGAGAAAAAACAGCCCAACTGTGGAGTAAGTTGAATAACATACCGGAGATTACGGCAGATACCATTAATTGCATGGGCTGCCGTGTGGATGGGGTGAAAACGATGTATTGCAGCGACATGTGCGCAATCCGCAAATGCGTAAACGAAAAAGGATTTAATACTTGTGGTGACTGTAAAGAATTGGATAACTGCCAGATAGTGGGTCCTATTTTTCAGCATACTCCCAGTGCTAAAGAAAATCTTCTATAACATTGTAGTTGATATATTTGCACTGCCAACAAAACATTGATAGCTATGTATAAATACACTGAAACAAAGAACATCATTTTATCTCTATTCCATTTAAGTTTTTTCGTGCTTTTCAGCTCATGCTCTTCTACCCACACTCCGTTTGCTGTGGTAGATACAAATAGAGCATTGGAGTACACAATGGATGGAAAACACTTGTTTACTTACAATTATGCAGTAACTTATCCTCCACAGGGCGTAGATACTGTTTATAAACGAAGCGGATTCATCCATCCTCTACGTACATTGGAAGGTGAGGTACTGACTAATTGTTCCCCATCCGACCATTATCACCATTTCGGCTTGTGGTATGCCTGGACAAAAACCACATTCGAAGAAAATGAAATTGACTTCTGGAATCTCTATAAGAAACAAGGTACGGTTCGTTTTCGGCAATTCGTTGAAGTGCAACCCGATGGTTTTTCTGCCGTACTCGACCATGTGGCATATCCCGACTCCACGAAAGAAAAAATAGCGATGACCGAGCAACTGAAAATCCGTATGGGAAAAACCAAACAACGAGGATATTACATTGACTATCACACCACGCTTCGTTGTGCCACTTCTGCCCCGGTAGTACTGGAAAGCTATCGCTATGGAGGCATTTGTATCCGTGTATGCGAAAGTTGGAACGGGCAGACAGCCGAGATGCTCACATCCGAAGGGCTCGACCGCAACAATGCCGATGGATCACTGGCCCGTTGGTGCTACTTTCAAAAGAAACCCGGCAAAGACGATGCCTGTATCCTGATTGTTCCTTACCCCTCCAATCTGAACTATCCCGAACCGATACGGGTATGGGATGATAAAGCCAATAATTCCCGGGGCGACCTGATGTGGAATTTCTCTCCAACCAAACACCAGTCATTTACTTTGTATCCCGATCAGGAATTGCGTCTTTCTTATCGTATCTATGTGCTGGATGAATCGATAAACGCCTCTACTGCCGAGGCACTTGCAAAAGAGGTTATCTAATTGTATTATTTTTATCGTGATACCCTTCCGGATGTATTTCCTTGCATCAGGCTTTCTACTTCCTCCACCGTCACATGATTAAAATCACCGTATACGGTATTCTTTAATGCAGAAGCTGCCAGAGCATATTCCAATGCTTTCTGATCATTATCCGGATACGTTATGAGACCATAAATCATGCCACCGACAAAAGCATCACCGGCACCCACACGGTCCACTTCGCATTCGATATCATAAATACCTGTATGCTTCAATGTGTTATCAGAATAGAGGACAGCAGCCAGCAAATTATGATTGGAAGTAATGGAATTACGAAGTTCCAAAAATGCCTTCTGGCAACGAGGAACAAGTTCCACCACCCGACGACCGAACTCTTGAAAGGCAGGAAGATTTGCTTCAAACGTAGTATCCGCAGCATCTACGGCTTTAAAACCGACAGGCTGTATGCCAAGTATCTCTTTATATTCCGGTTCGGCACCAAAAATAACATCACTATATTGTACTAAAGGTTGCATGACTTCGGCAGCAGAACTCCCATAGTTCCAAAGTTTCTTACGGAAATTCAGATCACAGGAGATAGTCAATCCCATACGGTCAGCTATTTCAAGAGCCTCACGACATGCATCGGCACCATCTTGTGACAAAGCAGCAGCAATACCCGACCAATGAAACCAACCGGCATCAGAGAATATCTTTTCCCAATCAATCATACCCGGACGCAAGGTAGCAAAAGAAGAGCCTTCACGGTCGTAAACCACATTGGAATTACGGAATGCCGCACCACTTTCCAAAAAATAAAGCCCCATGCGTTTACCACCAAAAACAATGCCTTCCGTACCTAAACCGTTAGCACGGAGCGAAGCTATACAAGCACGCGCCACAGCATTGTCTGGCAAACGGGTTACAAATTCTGTAGGAATACCAAAGTTAGCCAACGAAACGGCCACATTAGCTTCACTGCCACCGTAAGTGGCTATCATTTGATTGGTTTGTGAAAAACGAAGGAAATCAGGAGCAGTAAGCCTCAGCATTACTTCACCAAAGGTAACTACTTTCTTATTTGTGGCAATTTGTTTCTTATTCATACGATGTCAATAATAAAGATTAACTAAACAGCAAAGTTGTATTTTTATTCCAAGCAAACGCAAAGATATAATAATATTTATTGGCGGAAAAGCAGGGATAAAACATAATTATCAGATTTGTTGTAACTTTGCAAAGTTTTAACTGATATAACAAACAGAATGAGTTCATTGAAAAAAATTCCCTCTCCCTTAGTTTCCCTCCTGCCCATCGTGTTATTGGTAGGAATGTTATTCGCCACCATACATACATTCGGAAGTGATGCATTGGAAGGAGGCAGCCAGATTTCCCTACTGACCACTACCGCTTTTTGCGTATTCATAGGCATAGCATTCTACCGTGTCCCCTGGAAAGATTACGAACTCGCCATCACAAATAATATTTCAGGAGTTGCTACAGCAATTATCATCTTGCTGATAATAGGTGCACTAAGTGGAGCATGGATGATAAGCGGCATCGTCCCTACTCTTATATATTATGGCATGCAAATTATTCATCCTGATTTTTTCCTGGCATCAACCTGTATCATCTGCGCATTAATTTCTGTTATGACGGGTAGCTCGTGGACAACAATCGCCACTATCGGTATCGCACTGATGGGTATTGGCAAAGCACAAGGGTTCAACGAAGGATGGATAGCAGGAGCCATTATCTCCGGAGCATATTTCGGTGATAAAATCTCCCCATTGTCGGAAACTACAATACTTGCTTCATCCATAACAGACGTACCTTTATTCAAGCATATACGCTATATGCTGATAACCACCACTCCATCGCTGATTATCACACTGATCATCTTTACAGTAATGGGATTCGTCATCGAAACAAACTCTACTGCGCACATGGAGGACTTTGCCGTGTCACTGAAAGATACATTCACAATCACTCCCTGGTTACTGATTGTTCCTTTAGTAACCGGAATACTTATTGCACGAAAAGTTCCGTCCATCATTACCTTGTTCATATCCACTATGCTGGCAGGTATATATGCCGTCATTTTCCAACCTGATTTACTACGTGAAATTGCAGGAGAAAACAATATCTTCAAAGGGACAATGATGACATTCTACGGAAGTACCAGCCTGGATACAGGCAATAACATGCTGACAGACCTTGTTTCTACACGTGGTATGGCCGGCATGATGAATACGGTCTGGCTGATTCTTTGTGCCATGTGTTTCGGGGGTGCCATGACGGCAAGCGGTATGCTGGGTAGCATAACTTCAGTCTTTGTACGTTTCATGAAAGGAAGAGTCAGTGTTGTAGCATCCACTGTTTGTTCCGGACTGTTTCTCAACCTCACTACCGCCGACCAATATATCAGTATTATCCTCACCGGAAACATGTTTCGCAATATTTATGAGAAAAAAGGATATGAGAACCGATTATTGAGCCGTACTACGGAAGATGCCGTTACCGTGACATCCCCTCTGATACCGTGGAATACCTGCGGAATGACGCAGGCAACGATATTGAACGTATCTACGCTGACCTACCTTCCTTATTGCTTTTTCAACATTATCAGTCCGCTAATGAGCATCCTCGTTGCAGCCATCGGATATAAAATAGTGAAGCATCCCGTGAACAATCCCGAATAAAGGTTGTTTTGCAATAAACGAACAAGAATCGTAAAACCTAAACATTAAAGAATTATGAAAAAGTTTATTGCATTAGTAGCATTAGTGATGATGAGTGCGGCAACAACCGCCATGTATGCACAAGAAAGTAGAGCGGAACGCCGCGCAGACCGTAAGGCTCAAAGAGACGCTGAACGCGCCCGCCTGAAAGCAGAAGAACAAGTAGCCGACGCAGTATCGTATGATGACGCCGTTGCTGCATTGAAAGCCCACCAATTCGTACTGGAAGCTGACCAGGTAATGTTCCGTAACGGACAGACAGCTTTCGTTAACTCCAACACCAACTTTGTACTGGTAAATCAAGGACGTGGTACCGTACAGGTAGCATTCAACACAGTATATCCCGGTCCTAACGGTATCGGTGGTGTAACAGTAGATGGTTCTACCTCGGATATGCAGATTACAACCGACAAGAAAGGCAACGTAAACTGCCAGTTTAGCATTCAGGGTATCGGTATCTCTGCACAGATTTTCATTTCGCTGACTAACGGTGGAAACAATGCTACCGTAACCATCAGCCCGAACTTTAACTCCAATACGATGACGCTGACTGGTAACCTCGTTCCATTAGACCAATCCAGCATCTTTAAAGGACGTTCCTGGTAAAGCCCTTTACAATATATATATTTCCACTCCGCTGCAAATTGCCAGAAATGTGTACATTTGCAGCGGAGTTTTTTATATTTTTGCATCCATATATGAGAGAATTTATCATCGCAGACCATCAGGACATCACCAAAGCAGGTATGATGTTTCTACTCAGTAGTCAGAAGGACACAGCTCTGTTACTGGAAGCAGATAACAAAACCGAATTAGTTCAGCAATTGCGCCTGCATCCGCAAGCAGTAGTGATACTGGACTATACGTTATTTGATTTCTCAGGTGCGGACGAGTTAATTGTGCTGCATGAGCGTTTTAAAGAAGCGGACTGGCTCCTTTTCTCTGATGAATTGAGCATGGAATTTCTCCGGCAGGTATTGTTCAGCAGTATGGCTTTCGGAGTGGTGTTGAAGGATAGTTCAAAAGAAGAAATACTGTCTGCATTGCAATGTGCTTCGCGGAAAGAGCGTTTCATCTGTAATCATGTCAGTAATTTATTGCTGTCCGGCAGCGGTGCATCTCCCGCACGCCCCACGCTGAAAGATGAATTACTGACACCAGCGGAACGGAGTGTACTGAAAGAAATCGCTCTGGGAAAGACTACGAAAGAAATTGCGGCGGAGAAGAACCTCAGCTTCCATACGGTAAACAGCCACCGCAAAAACATATTCCGTAAATTAGGAGTGAATAATGTGCACGAAGCTACCAAATATGCCATGAAGGCAGGAATTGTGGATTTAGTGGAATACTATATATAAAAAGACTGTTCAGACGCCAATCTCTCCACTACCGATACATATCCGGGAAGCTTCATCATATATGACACCGAATTGTCCGGGAGCAATGCCCTGCAAATTTTCAGAAGATACAATACGGTAGAGTTCTCCTTCCCGTATCAGTTTTCCTTTCATAAATTCCGGTGTATGGCGGATTTTAAAAGTCACATCGACTTCCTGATTATGTAACCAGGGATTTTCTGTAATAAAATGAAAATCATGAATCTTAAATTCACGCCCGTACTGCCACTGGGTGTCATATCCCCGTGAGACATAAAGAACATTTGCCTCAACGTCTTTCCGAATGACAAACCAAGGACCACCACTTAAACCCAATCCTTTGCGCTGCCCGATGGTATGAAACCAGTACCCCCGGTGTGTACCGATTTTCTTTCCAGTCTCCAATTCTATAATATCTCCTTGCCGTTCACCAAGGAAACGACGAACAAAGTCATTGTAATTGATCTTTCCCAGAAAACAAATCCCCTGACTGTCACGGCGACGGGCAGTAGGCAGTCCTGCAATGCGGGCAATGTCCCGTACTTCCTGTTTCATCAATCCACCAAGGGGGAACATCAGTTTGGATACTTGCAGGTAGTCAATCTGTGCAAGAAAGTCTGTCTGGTCTTTTACAGGATCAACAGCTGTACCCAACCATACTTTATCATCTTTATGGACCGTAGTGGCATAATGGCCGGTAGCGGTAAAATCAAACTCTTTGCCTATCTTCTGCTCAAAGCAACCGAATTTAATGAAGCGGTTGCACATCACATCCGGATTAGGAGTCAATCCACGACGGATTTTATCAATGGCATAAGCAGCAACCTGTTCCCAATATTCTTTCTGCAAATCTACCATTTCCAAAGGCAATCCGTAACGATGTGCGATAGCCGTAGCCATCTCCCAGTCTTCTTCAGCAGAGCAGTCCATATAATCGGTGCCGTCCATTCCTATCTTAATATAAAACAGAGACGGCCGATACCCTTGCTCACAAAGAAGGTGTACGACAACTGAACTGTCGACACCTCCTGATAATAAAACAGCTATATTCATTCAAATAGTTTAGGATTATAGTAAGCATTTGATATGAGTACTAATTACTTACAATAAATAAATTTTCAAGGTATAGTCGTATACTTAGCCTATCTCAGTCCTATACTTAGGGTACCTCAGTCCCATACTTAGGATACCTCAGTCCTATACTGAGATAGGGACATTACAACAGAGCTGATAGTCAAGTAATTACAAATTTTCTTCTCAATATCAATAAATCAGAACAAACAATCGACAAAAAAAATGAGAAATAGACTCATTACTTTTCGGTTATGAACCAATTATATTTTATCAAACGCCTGAGCCAAGTCATCCAGCAAGTCAGCAATATGCTCCGTACCGATAGACAAGCGTACGGTCCCCGGCTTAATTCCTTGTTCTTCCAACTCCTGTTCATTCAACTGCGAATGTGTAGTAGTGGCCGGATGGATAACGAGCGACTTAACATCCGCTACATTTGCCAGAAGTGAGAAGATCTGCAAGTTATCGATGAATGTCTGCGCTTCTTTCACCCCACCCTTCACTTCAAAAGTAAAGATAGAACTTGCGCCATTTGGGAAATACCTTTGATACAATGCATGATCCGGATGTTCCGGTAATGACGGGTGATTCACTGCTGCCACTTTAGGATGTTTCTTCAAGAAATCAACCACCTTCAATGCATTCTCCACATGACGTTCCACGCGAAGGGAAAGTGTTTCCAATCCTTGCAATAAAATGAAAGCATTGAATGGACTTATAGTAGCCCCTGTATCACGAAGCAGGATAGCACGAATACGTGTAACATAAGCCGCAGCACCGGCAGCTTCGGTAAAACGTATACCATGGTAGCAAGGCTCCGGCTCCGTCAGTTGAGGGAATTTGCCCGAAGCTGCCCAATCGAACTTACCGCCGTCCACAATCACACCACCCAAGGAACTACCATGACCACCGATAAACTTCGTAGCAGAGTGTACTACAATGTCTGCTCCATGCTCAATAGGCCGTATCAGATAAGGTGTACCGAATGTGTTATCAATGATCAATGGAATCTTATGACGATGTGCTATCTCGGCAACAGCTTCAATATCAATAATGTTGGAGTTCGGGTTACCCAAAGTTTCAATATATACAGCCTTTGTATTCTCCTGTATAGCCTTCTCAAAGTTCGAGAGATCAGCAGGATCTACAAAAGTAGTAGTCACTCCGTAGGCAGGCAGAGTATGTTCCAGCAGATTATATGTACCACCATAGATGGTTTTAGCTGAAACAATATGATCTCCGGCACGGGTAATATTCTCTAAAGCATAAGTCACGGCAGCAGCCCCCGAAGCAACTGCTAATCCGGCAACGCCCCCTTCCAAAGCAGCCACACGTGCTTCGAACACACCTTGGGTAGAGTTAGTCAAACGGCCATAAATATTACCCGGATCTTGCAAACCAAAGCGTGCGGCAGCATGGGCAGAGTCGCGGAATACATACGAAGTAGTCTGGTAAATGGGCACGGCACGCGCATCAGTTGCCGGGTCGGGTTGTTCTTGTCCTACATGGAGTTGAAGCGTCTCAAAATGCAATTTCTTTGTTTCCATTGTCTTTGTATTTTTTTAGGATTAATTGATTGAGCGCAAAGATAATGGGATGTTCTGACATGGGCAATGACATAAGATAGGGAATTTTATACCACATTTATGGTAGATAAACAAACTATTCGCTAAATTTGCAACGAAAACCAAACGATAGATACAGATGAAAAGAAGGAATATACAGCTTTTCCTACTATTGGGAATCCTTGCATTGACGAGCTTATTCTCTTGTGGAGTAGACCGTTGGCCGGAATATTACAAATGGACCGGACGTGATCTATGGATAGACAGCGTCATGAGAGAAGAATATCTGTGGTTTGAAGACATCCCCAACACAAAGGACCTGAATTACTTCCTTGAACCGGATGCTTTTTTGAAGAAAATAATATCTCCACTCGATAAAGGATACTCCAGCGTAGATACACTGTATGCTACCCCATTGCCAAGTTATGGTTTCGACTATACGCTGTATAGTATAGTTGGTAATGATACTGCTTTTAATGCACTGATTACCTACGTAATACCCGGTTCTCCTGCTGCCGAAGTTGGTTTAAAACGGGGTGAGTGGATTATGAAAGTCAACGATGACTTTATCACCAAGAAAACTGAGGAATTACTGAAAGAAGGTGAAAGCCGGAAGTTATTAATGGGAGAATATAGTACACAGGAAAATGAAGCAGGAGAAACAGAAGGTGTCATTACTTCCTATGGTGAAGCCAACCTGCCCGCTTCCCGTCCCGTGGAAGACGTTGCCATACCCGCCTATGATGTTCTCACCGGCGGTGTAGGTTATCTGGCATACAATAGTTTCAGTACAGAAGATAATAGTGAATTGCTTCGACTTTCCCAGTACTATAAAGAGAACAATGTAAAAGAGTTCGTTCTCGACTTACGCTACAATGCCGGTGGAGCAATGGATTGTGTACAGCTTCTGGCAACGATATTAGCACCTGCAGATAAATTAGGCAGTACCCTCGCTTCACTGGAATACAGCCAAAAGCAGATGTCCAAAGACCGGGAACTCACTTTTGACGACCAGCTTTTGCAAGGAGGTAGTAATTTAAATCTATCGAAAGTATATATCCTGACAAGCAGTACTACTGCAGGCGCCGCAGAAATGCTGATTAACTGTCTGAAACCTTATATGACCGTAGTACTCGTAGGTGCCACAACCAAGGGAGAAAACGTAGCAACAGCCAGTTTCTCCAGTGATAAGTTCCAGTGGATTCTTCGCCCCGTTGTATGCGAGGTATTCAATTCCGAAGGCAAAGCTGATTATTCCACTGGTTTTACTGCAGACTATACAGTAAATTCTCTACAAGACTTTGCAAAAGTATTGCCCTTAGGTGATCCTAATGAAGAAATGTTAAGTGCAGCATTAGGAATTATCGATGGTAGCATCGTACTTCCGGAACCTGAGCCAGAGCCAGACCCTGAACCGGAGCCCGAACCCCAAATGAAGGCTGTGAAAAGTGTGAAAGTAAAACGCACCTTCCGTAGCGGTCTTATCATTAAAT
Organism: Bacteroides sp. AF39-11AC; assembly: GCF_003474285.1. Taxonomy (NCBI): domain Bacteria; kingdom Pseudomonadati; phylum Bacteroidota; class Bacteroidia; order Bacteroidales; family Bacteroidaceae; genus Bacteroides; species Bacteroides sp. AF39-11AC. Next base: position 323,434 of record NZ_QROH01000003.1, read on the forward strand.
AATTCAGAATGAAGAAGAATATTCTCGTAGCCTTGCTATTCATAGGAGGATTGGCTGCTTGCAGTGATAGTGACGATTCGGATATACCCGATAATCCGGGATATCCCGTAACTCATTTTTCCAAAATAGAATTATCGGAAGTTAAGAAAGAAGAGCCTACTTCGCCGGTTACCCTCACTCAAACCTATGCTTATAAAGCCGGTAGAGTGATAAGTTTCACTGCCATACAAAGTTTTGTAGCCGGAGGAGAAACCTTCAAGATAGAAAATGCTACAAGTGTTGTTTACGGGGACCATCAGGCCGTAGTGACAGATGAAATCAATACTGTTTCTACTTATACATTGGACGATAATGGATATGCCGTGAGTTGCATACGTAAGGAAATGGATGGAAAAATACGCTCTTATACTTTCGACTATCTAATTAATACGGAGGGAAAATACTTCCTGAAAAATATAACAGAAACGTTAGACGAAAACCAGCCCTATTCTTCTATCAACATAGATTATAGCAGCTATGGAACACTACGCATCACCCAGCAGGTTAACAAGTCCGAACAAACTTATATAGCCAGCACATCTACCACTAATGAAATTGCCAACACTTCAGAGATTCCGTATCTATTCCTGACAGATCTATATCCCCTTTCATTCCACTCGGTAGCCATTTACGGGAAGTTCTTGGGAGATGCATACAATACTCTGATTACTAACCTCAGACCAGAGGATAACAGTGAAAGTAACGAAACCACGACTTATAAATATGAATTTGACAGACGAGGTATCGTTACTTCCTGTGATGAGGTGACCAAGAGTTACGGAGACGATTACAAGCGTACCATAAATTACAGAATCGAATAATTTGAAATACTATTTCTTGAAAAATTTATCAAAGAAAAGAATTTGGTAATCAATAGAGTTATTCCAATATTGCCCGTTATGTGCACCAGGACGAGTGATAAAGTCATGACTAATATTCTTTTCCAATAAAGCTTTATGCAATGCTTTATTTACTTCCAGGAAGAAATCTTTTTCACCACAATCGATAATCAATGCCAACTCTCCATCTGTAATCTTATCAATCTGGGTAATAACAGTATGCTGATCCCATAAAGCGCTGTCGGCTTCGTATTCACCGAGTTGTTTGCTCATCTCCCAATTCTTTGGGAATGGACGGATATCCACTCCACCACTGGTACTTCCTCCGGCACCAAATACATCTTTATGACGGATTGCAACCCACAAAGCACCATGTCCACCCATACTCAACCCTGTAATGGCCCTTCCTTTTTTCTCCGGAATTGTGGAATAGTTTTTATCTGTATAATTCACCAGTTCTGAAGCAACAAAAGTTTCATAGCGGTAAGCCGGATTCTTAGGACTATCCCAGTACCAACTGTTTTTACCATCAGGACATACAAAGATGATTCCTTTTTCATCCGCAATCTTAGGCAACTCCGGTTTAACACCTACCCAGGTACGTGCATTGCCACCATAACCATGCAACAGATAAATTACCGGGCAAGCCTCAGCTTTCTCTCCCAATGCTTTATCAGGAAGTACATACACTACCTGTACCTCCTTATTCATGGAGGGACTTTTCACCATTATAGTATCTACTCGTGCAGCCTGTGTTGCAACAGCCGAAAACAGCAATAAAACGCTGAACAAAATTTGTTTTCTTTTCATGTTTTTCATTCTTTAATAATCTCTATAAATAGGCGGCAATATTAGTAATAAAATTCAAAAAATTAGTAAGTTTGCAGTATAAACTATTCAAAAACCTATATGGAATTTATTATTATTCTATTTTTATTAGTCCTGAACGGCGTTTTTGCCATGTATGAAATAGCATTGGTGTCATCCAGCAAAGCACGACTCGAAACCCTTGCGGGAAAGGGAAACAAAAGAGCCAAAGGAGTACTGAAACAGTTGGAAGAGCCTGAGAAGTTTCTTTCTACCATTCAAATCGGTATCACGCTCATCGGTATTGTATCCGGTGCCTTCGGTGGTGTAGCCATTGCCGACAATGTAGCCCCGCTATTCGCCTCCATTCCAGGAGTCGCTCCTTATGCAAAAGATCTTGCCATGATCACAACTGTGGCAATCATTACGTACCTTTCACTCATCATCGGTGAATTGGTGCCCAAGTCCATAGCACTGAGTAATCCGGAACGATATGCAACTCTACTTAGTCCGGTCATGATTTTGCTGACCAGAGTATCTTATCCGTTCGTCTGCCTGCTCAGCTTCTCAACCAAGGTAGTGAATAAACTAATCGGCCTGAACAATGGAGAAGAACGTCCTATGACACAGGAGGAATTAAAAATGATTCTGCACCAAAGTTCAGAACAGGGTGTTATTGATAAGGAGGAAACTGAAATGTTGCGAGATGTATTCCGTTTCTCAGATAAGCGGGCTAATGAATTGATGACTTACCGCCGTGATCTTGTCGTACTATATCCCACATACACACGTGACGAAGTTCTGCACATCATCCGCGAACAGCATTTTAGTAAATATCTGTTGGTAGAGAAAGGAAAAGATGATATTATCGGAGTAGTGTCCGTCAAAGATATTATTCTGATGTCTGGCAATGATCACCCCTTCGATTTACGCAATGTTGCCCGTCCGCCCCTGTTTATTCCGGAAAGTTTATATGCCAAGAAAGTTTTAGAGCTATTTAAGAAGAACAAAAATAAGTTCGGAGTTGTTGTAGACGAGTATGGTAACACAGCAGGCATTATCACCTTGCATGATTTGACAGAAAGTATCTTCGGAGACATCCTTGAAGAAAACGAAATGGAAGAAGAAGATATCGTCACCCGGCAAGATGGTTCGATGCTCGTCGAGGCTTCTATGAATGTAGATGATTTTATGGAAGAGATGGGTATCTTGAGCTATGATGATCTGAAAGAAGAAGACTTTACCACACTAAGCGGTCTCGCCATGTTCCTCATCGGGCGGGTACCCAAAGCAGGAGACTTGTTCAGCTACAAGAACCTACAGTTTGAAGTTGTGGACATGGATCGTGGACGAGTGGATAAACTGCTCGTTATCAAAAAAGAAGAGGAAGAATAGTGTGAATTTGCATTATATATATTAACTTAAACCATTAAAGCAATGAAAAAAGTAATGATGATTGCAGCCATCGCTGCTGCATTGGTATCCTGCCAATCAAAAGGAACCCAGAACAATGATTCCGCCATAGGTGAAGGAGTGTTGACAGTTGCCGGGAATGATTCTTCTGCCGTAGCCGTATACGAAGGTCTTCTTCCTGCTGCCGACGGTCCGGGTATCCAATACGTATTGAGCGTGGACAGTGTAGGTCCTGACGGAGAAAGCGGTTATACTCTGGTTACTACTTATCTGGATGCGGAAGGTCAAGGAAAGAACAAGAGCTTCACTTCCAAAGGTAAGAAACAAGTCATCAAGAAGACAGTGGACAACAAACAAAAGACAGCCTACAAACTGACACCGAATGATGGTGACGCTCCCGTCTACTTCGTAGTAGTGAACGATACCACTTTACGTTTGGTTAACGATAGTCTGCAGGAAGCTGTCAGCGACCTGAACTACGATATTATTCAAGTGAAGAAATAATCAGCAAAACATTTCATGTGAGAGGAGCTAAACGAAATTTGGCTCCTCTTTTTTATTCCCTTTTAGAACATATCACACCAGAATTTCATACTAACAAAACAAAAAATCAAATTTCTCACATCAAAACAGACTGGTTGAAACAATATATATAATGATTGGAACAATATTTTAAGTCATGCATTACCTTAACGCGTACCTTTGTTCTATCGAATTCAATGAAAAACAGAATCCCATGAAAAGAGTACTATTTATATTGTTTTGCTTCACGACATTAGTTCAGGCACAAATTCCCACCAATAAGCGGGAAGTAATGCAGCAATTCCTGTCAGGTACATTGGACGAATCATATGTACCGGCAGCATTTTTCATGCATTTCGGAAAAGACGCACGCACCGGAGAAAAAGCTACAGATGCACATTTACGTTATTTTCTTTCTACAGGCATGGATTTCGTAAAAATCCAGTTCGAACAAGGATATGGACGTATTCGAATTGAGAAATCAGAAGATTGGGAACTAATTAAGCCACTTCCCTCAGACTTCTTTACTCCAACATTAGAAGTCGTAAAAAACATTTATGATATTGCCGGTGACAATGCGATGATATTACCCACTGTTTATTCTCCATTCCAGATGCTGATACAAAGCGTAGGAGCTAAAACTGTGATAGCATATGCTAAAACAGAACCGAAACGAGTGAAAAAAGCACTCGAATATTTTACTGAAGCACTTATCGGCTACGTAAAAGCGTGTAAAAAAATAGGTGTAGATGGGTTTTACACACCTACACAAGGGGGAGAAATTAAATTTTATGAAGTTCCCGGATTCTTTGAAACCTTCGTTAAGCCATATGACATAAGAGTCATGCAGGAATGTAATACCCAAACCCAGCTTAATATACTCCATATCTGTGACTACGAAGGCAAGTATGACGATTTAACCCGTTTTGTGTCATATCCGGGCCAAATAATTAATGCACCCTGTGAAGTAGCCGACCAGCCTTTCAGTCTACAAGCATGCGAACAATTATTTAAGCGCCCTGCAATGGGAGGATTATATCGTAAAGGCGCCATATTAGAAGGAAGTTCTGATGAAGTAGCAAAAGAAATATATGCACTAAAGAATTCCTTGAAAGGGAAACGATTTATTTTAGGGGCAGATTGCACTATCTTGCCCCAAACACCAATGGATAACATCAGAACTGCTATTAAAACATCACATCATACTTGTAATATAGAATAAATCATAGGCTTTTTAAATTCATAGTTAGTTGGTAAATAGGTATTATTTCTCATTTTTAGGTAGATTGTTGATCGAAAAGCGGTTGTTGTGGAACACCCGCTTTTTATTCTTTTGTATTATCTAAATTATATAAATATCATGAATAAGAAATCATTTGCATCCACTATTATTGCAGTAATACTCGTTTGTCCGGTTTTGGCGGTGACACACACCTTCACACCAACCGACATCGAAAGTTTAAAGGTCAAGATGTCTGACGGATCTTTACAACCTGGTGATACCCTGCTTTTACAAGATGGAACCTATTCCCATCTTGGTAAGGTTAGTTTTACAGGAAATGGAACAGCAGATTATCCAATTATACTGAAAGCAGCGAATACCGGAAAGGCTATCATATCCGGAACAACAGAAATACGTATAGCAGGCAGTTATCTACAATTAGAGGGACTCTACTTTCATAAAGCTTGGGCATCTGACTTTGAAATGATAGAATTTCAACTGGATAAAGAACACCCAGCCACTCATTGCCGGATTACCCAATGTGCCATTGATGATTGCAATGACCCTGCCAAAGGAGAGAAACCAGGGGGAGGAACTGAAAACTGGATTGGACTGCATGGAAACAATAATCGTATAGACCACTGTTATTTTGCCAATAAACGTGCCCGTGGATTGGTTATACAAATTACAGTAGAAGACGGTGGAGATCACAATCACCACCAGATAGATCATAATGTATTTGGTTATCGGAAACCCTTCGGGGGTAATGGTGCGGAAATCATACGCGTGGGTAACTCCTGGTCATCACAACTGCCTTCCTACAGCATCATTGAAGAGAATATATTCTATCATTGTGATGGAGAAAATGAGATTATTTCAATTAAATCCGGTTTCAACATCATACGCCGTAACTTATTTTACGAATCGCGTGGCGGATTAGTGTGTCGTCACGGTCACAACAATATTATAGATTCCAACGTAATCATTGGTAATCATCTGCCTGCTACTTTGGGCATCCGCATTATCAATCAAGGACATACAGTCAGCAATAATTACGTGGAAAGTGTAACAGGAAAAGGCTCCGGTGCCGCCTTCATACTACGCATGGGAGTATATGAACGCCCCAATACACCCGAAGATTATGAAGATGAAAAACTTAAATCGTATCATCGGGCAGCAGATATTGACATTGCTTTTAATACTTTTGTTGATTGTGCCGAACTGAACTTTGGAGACGGACGAGGAGATAAAGAGCCACAGAATGTACGTTTTGCTCATAACCGAATTTATTCTCCGAATACTGTTCCCAATATCAAAATCAGTAATTCTGCCATATTTCCCGGCATTACATTTATCAATAACTTCTGTCAGTTCAAAAATAATGAATCACCCGATGTAAAAGGATTCCAAATTACGACATTCAATGCTGAGCAAATAAAAGCTCAACGGCGCCAAGCAGTTTCCCCCATAGATTGCGGAACCTCTTGGCACAACGTTGAACTAAGTGAAATGAAGACTCTTGCAGAATTAATGAATCAGTAATCCATCACCAATGTAATCTACCTGATGTCTGGTATCCCCGGACATCAGTTACATTTACATACCAAGTAGTAACACCGACTGGCAAAAGAATCTTCCATTTATTTTTCTCTACACTACCTTCTATTGTCTGCCAGTGATACTTTTCCCGCTCTTGCCCTGTATCTGTAGTGTAATGCAAAGTGACCTTCTCCACCGGAATAGAAGAAGTAAGCTCACCTGATACTATACCTTCTTCCACTTTCTCATCTATTATTTCGGTTAAAGGCTCCATATCACGAAGATATTGACCTATAAATGCAGCTATTTCTTCACTTTGCCAACCATATTTGTGGCTATGACGCAAACCTTGTTTTATCAATAATCCGGACTGAGAAGCCAATGCTGCACTCTGTGCCATGGAGGGCAAATAAAAATGCACATCATTGGTTCCATTTACAAACAGTATCGGTCTTTCCATCCGAGGTAAATAGTTGGATGGATCATACTGTTTCAGCCATATTTCTCTTTGTTCATCAGGCAAACCATCCAGTTGTTGTTTCATTCGCCCACTTTCAGAAAGAACCCCACAACCGTAGACAGGAACGGCTACCCGAAACCGAGAATCTAATGAAGCTGCAATGCAAGTCAATACCCCACCCCAACTTATACCAGTAATGGCAGTACGCTCCACATCGACTTCCGGGAAGCTCAGAAGTAGAGAATGCGCATTGAAAATATCGCTGACAGCCTGATATACCCACTGCTCTTTTTGAGGTAAAGTGACATCAAAATAAGGTGTCTCCTTTCCATCCTCATCAAAACCTCCATCAATGTGTTTTTTATCCGGACCATTACCACGCGTGTCTAAAGCAAGGGCTGCATACCCCCGCTTTGCCCACATTACAACCCATTCCCGGAAAGCTGTCCCACCACCGCCATGTACCAATATAATCCCCGGTAACTTTTTCTCCTGAGAGCTGTTGCCTTGTAGCATAGCAGGGGTAGCATAATAGGCAAAAACAGATTTGGCCTGTCCTTTATAAGAAACAGATTCGAATATAAGAGAACGTATAGAATCCTCTTTTACTACCCGACAAGCAGGAGTACTGAAAAAGTCCTCTCCGTCCCATATCGTATTTCTCACTTGCACTTGTGCTGATACATTTAATCCACTCAAATACAGGCAGAGACCAATGACAATAATTCTAAAACTGTAATTTATACTCATACACATCATTCTACCTTTAATGCAATCTTTTGTTTCGGAAGCCCCTTAGATTCGACTGTAAGTACTACTTTTCCCTGCTTCATATACTGGCTACGCAAAATGACTAATGCCAAACCGTTATAAGCATCTCTTTCTGATAATTGGAATGGTAATAAACTTGTTGCATCTCCATTATCTGTAGCTATAATCTCAGCAGGCCCTGTTACAGAAAACTTCAAATGATTCTTAGAACGAGGCACAACACGACCTTGAGAGTCCACAACAGCTACACGGATAAATGATAAATCAGTACCATCACTTTTAAGCTCTGTTTTCTCTGCCGTTACTTGTAAAGCGGCTGGTTTTCCAGTGGTCTCTACAAGCTCTTCCGCCCACTTCTGACCGTTCTTATAAGCTATGGCTTTCAAACTTCCCGGTTCATAACGTACATCATCCCAGGTCAAACGGTCATACGAATGAGCTTTCTCTCTACGCCCCAGTGACTTACCATTCAAAAACAGCTCAACAGCATCTCCCGAAGTATAAATATGAACGGGAGTTATTTCACCAATCCGCTCTTCCCAGTTCCAATGAGGCAATATATGCACAGTGGGCACATCAGGACGCCAATAGCTCTTATAATTGTAATAACGATCCTTCGGAAAACCACATAAATCGACAATACCAAAATAAGAACTGCGAGAAGGTGTTTTTATTTTGCCTAACTCTTCCAATTCCTTTCTAGCCTTTTCTAATTCATTCGGATCACTGAAGTTCAACAAATTGGTTAAGTCTTTATTATAAGGAGTAGGTTCGCCCAAGTAATCGAATCCAGTCCACACAAACTCACCACTCATAAACGGATATTCTTCATTCATTTTAAATTGAACCTCAGGAGCACATCCCCATCCTATAGTTGTCATATCATATGATGAAAGCTGGAAGCCGGAACGGCTATCGTTAACGTCAGTAGTTACAGGGAAGAAATATTCCCCACGAGAACTCGTTGCAGAGGAAGTTTCACTGGCATGATAACGGCGAGTAGGATTCTGCTCTTTAAAAACCGGATAAGTTTTATGGAAATAGTTCAGACCAAATATATCTACCTGATTCACAATATCCCGGAAAACAGCATCCCGCTTATTACACCCTAAAGAAGTAGGCCGTGTAGGATCTTCATCATGACAGTAAGCTGTCAGGTTACGAGCTATTATAATTCCCTGATCAGTTGTTTGATCAGGCATTTCATTACCTATACTCCACATAATAACAGAAGGATGATTACGATAATGACGTACCAACGAGCGCATATCTGCTTCACTCCAATCATCAAAAAGAAGATTATAATCATTCTTGCGTTTCCCTTTTTGCCAGGTATCAGCTAATTCAAGCTGCATCATCAGTCCCATACGGTCACAGAGAGCAACCAACTCCGGTGCCGGTGGGTTATGTGAAGTACGAATGGCATTTGCACCCATCTCTTTCATGATACGCAACTGCCTTTCGGCAGCCACTTCATTAAAAGCAGCGCCCAAAGCACCCAAATCATGATGCATACACACACCTTTAATAGCTACCTTTTGTCCATTCAACATGAAACCTTGGTCATGGGTAAATTCAATTGTACGAATTCCAAAAGGAGTTTCATAACTATCCATTTCTTTTTCATCCATGAACACGCGGCTGACCGCTACATAGCAATTTGGAGTATCAATATCCCACAACTTCGGCTTATCTACTTTAAATTGAAAGCGGGCACTCGACCAGCTATCTTTTTTAATCGCAATATCCTTAGTCATACTTTGAGTTACTTCTTCCCCCACAGGACGTCCATCTTTCCCTTGCAAATATACACTTGTCTGCAACTTAACCTGAACATCTTTTCTTGCATGATTCTCAATATTCACTCCCATTTCCATAACAGCACTTTCTGAATCAACCTGTCGGTTTCGCACAAAAGTTCCCCATTGTTCCACATGAACAGGAGACGTTTTCACTAACCATACATTCCGATAAATACCACTACCCGGATACCAACGTGAAGTATCGTCCGGATTATCCAATCGAATAGCCAATACATTTTTTTGTCCTGCCTTTATATAAGGTGTTAAGTCAAGGCGAAAAGAAGCATAGCCATAAGGCCACCCACCCACATATTGCCCGTTACACCACACGGAAGCGTATGACATCGCCCCATCAATATCGAGATAGATTTGTTTCCCGACATCATCCTGCGATAACTCCAGTGTTTTACGATACCAGCGTATCCCCCAATAAGGTAATTTTCCAGTCGAACCGTTATAGTCAATATTGAAAGGGCCTTCAATGGCCCAATCATGAGGTAAATTCAGATGTCTCCATCCACTATCATCAAAATCAGATTTTACATAGGCTATATTTTCTCCCGGATTGCCTTCCGGCCTCTGATACCTCTTCCCAAATATAATAAAGTCGTTGGCACAAGGTAATAAATAAGGCTTCAGTTGAGAGTAATGTAATGCAGTACCTGCCCCATCCGGATCATCTATCTGATAACGCCAATCACGATTAATGTTTATGCGCTCACGCACTGTTGAGGTATTTGCACAAACAATATCCCGTCCCATAATGAGTACAAAACTCAATAAAATAAAAAATCTGTTTTTCATACTATTCTGTTAAATTGTTAGCACTACAAAAGTAAGGAATAGAAAAATAGACGATTATCAATATTATCTATGTTTCTATTAATACCATCTCAAATGTCTTTTAATGTGCCCTTTATTTATCAACTTTGTATGCAAATTGCATGTTACTAAATACAATATCAATTCATAGTTAATAATCAACAAATTTAAAAAGCCATGTACAAATATTCTAAAGATGGAGTTTCCGTACTCACAGTATTAGATAAAAGGAAACAAAAAATGAATGGATTATTCCCCATAAAAGTACAAGTTATCCACAACAGGAAACAGAAATATTACTCCACCGGACAAGAAGTTTCCATCAGTGACTGGGAAGTATTACCACACACCAAAAGTCGCCACTTATCCGAAATACGGCGCAACATCGAAAACAGTTTTTCTTTAATCAGGCAACAAGTCGAATTTCTATCTTTTCAAGGCGAATTTCATTTTGACATTCTAAATGCGCGCTTAGGCAGATATTCTAATTTTTCAGTCAATGCTTTATTCCATAAAAAGTTGAAGGAGTTGAAAGAAAATGGACAGGCCAATACTTATCTCTCTTATAAAGGTTCATTAAACAAAATAGAACAGTTTGCAGGGAAACACATTTCTTTTCATGAAATAACCATCAATTGGCTAAACCGTTTTGAACATCACTTATCCGCATCAGGAATTAGCTACTCCAGTATGGGGTTCTACTTCAGAAACTTAAAATGTATTCTCAATTTAGCACGTAAAGACGGTATCATTAAGGAAAGTCAGTATCCTTTTGGAAAAGGGAAGTATGAAGTACCTACCGGATGTGGACGCAAATTGGCATTAAGCCTGAAAGAAATCAAGAAAATTATTACTTTTAATGATGGCACCCAGAAAACTGAAATTTATCGTGATCTGTGGTTCTTTTCTTATTTATGTAATGGTATCAATTTTCGTGATTTATTATATCTGCAATACTCCAATATTATCAATGGTGAGATCTGCTTTATACGTGCAAAAACAGCCCGAAACACCAAACATAGTAAGATTATCCATGCAGTCATCACGCCCGAGATGCAAAAGATAATAGAGAAATGGGGCAATCCACCCACGTCACCGGAAACTTATATCTTTCCTTTTGCTACCGGAAAAGAGAATCCTTTTGAAAGAGTAAAACTGGTAAGGGAGGTTGTCACCGAATGCAATCATATACTTTACAAAATTTCCCATAAGACAGGTATTCCACGTGTCACGACCTATTCAGCGCGTCATTCATTTGCAACAGTATTAAAGCGCAGTGGTGTCAACATTTCCTATATATCCGAAAGCCTTGGACATTCCAATTTAGCCATTACCGAAAACTATCTCGCAAGTTTTGAAGCTGAAGAAAGGAAAAAGAACTCAATACTCTTAACAAGGTTCGATCTATAAAACAAATATATATATGTAAATAGCATGTTCCGTAGTGACGGATAAAAGCCATTTCCATTCCTTTCTTTTCACAAAATCAAATAGATAACTGCTTTTCGTAGACAGAGTTGAAAATGATGTATTGATATTATGTAAAAACAATCTATTATGAACAACTCAAAAAGAATCTTAGGTGAAATCCCTTGTTAATTTAAGTCTAATTTTAAAAAGTAGTTTAATGAAAAAGAAAGAACACAAGTCCAAATCGCTATTCTGGCGATTATCATTAGTTCTATCAGCATTGATTTTGAGTACTAATATGATGGCTCAATCTATAACCCAGACTGGTGTTATTGTTGATCAGAATAATGAACCGATGATTGGTGTAACAGTACAAGTAAAAGGTGCAACGACTGGTGGCATCACGGATTTGGATGGTAACTTCTCCATCAAATGTAATAAAGGTGCCACATTAGTCTTCTCTTTTATGGGATACAAGACAGTGGAACATAAAGCGAGTGGTCAGAGAATGAGAATAGAAATGGCTGAAGATGCTCAAGCTTTAGATGAAGTTGTTATTGTTGGCTTTGGTTCAATGAACAAAAAGCATATTACAGGCTCAATGACTTCAGTAGATTCCAAAATTCTGGAAGAGAAAAACTCCGTGAATGTCTTCGATGCATTACAAGGTGCAGCTCCTGGTATGCAAATCGTTTCAAATTCTGGAGCCCCCGGATCTTCGTCATTTGTATCTATTCGTGGTGCTTCCACTTTTAGTGACGAAGGCGTATCTCCATTGTATGTTGTAGACGGAGTCGTTGTAGATAACATCGACGATATCTCTGCGAATGATATCAAACAGATTGATGTTATGAAAGATGCAGCTTCTTCCGCAATCTATGGTGCCCGTTCTGCCAATGGTGTAATATTGATTACAACTAAATCCGGTGAATCCGGTAAGCCACGTGTTGATGTACGCTATCAACATTCCTTTTATACAGTTGCACGTAAACTTCCTCAGGTTAATGCTTTTGAAAGTCGTTTGAGTATGGCTGCCACAGACTTAGATAATCCATCTAAGACTTTGGAAAAATTCTCTGCACGTACCGACTCCGTTGGTATGCAATACAGTACAAACTATTATTATCAAGATCTGTTATTCCGCACAGGTGGGCGTGATGATGCCAGTGTACAGATTAGTGGTGGTTCTAAAGGTTTTAAGTACCGTGCATCTTTAAATTATATTGGTGAAAAAGGTGTTATATTGGAATCTGGAAACGATAAATATACAGCTAACATTAATGTTGATTATGAACCATGGAAAAATATCAAATTTACAACTCGTGTTCGTTTAAGCTATAATAAGGTTAACAATATAAAAGAATCAGTCTTGCAGGATGCTATGCGTCGTGACCCTGATATGATTATTTGGTATCCGGACGGTGAATTAATTCCTTATTATTCTTCCGGCGGGCGTCGTAATCCTATTGCAGAGTTAAAGCAAAAGTTAGATGAGCGTTCAACTTATAGAGGAAACTTCTATCAAGGTGTAACCTGGACATTTACTCCTTGGTTAAGATTAGATGCTGATATCTCAGCAGATTATACATCTTATAGAAACTTGACATTCTCATCCAAGTATCTGGAAGGAAGTGATAACGGAAAAAATACGGGTGCAGATAGAAGTCAGCAGACATGGAAATATGCAGGTGAAGCGTATTTGAACTTTAATAAAACAATTGCTAAAGACCATTCTTTAAATGCAATGGTTGGTAGTAGCTTTGAAGTAAGTAATCAATTAGAATACAATATAGCTGGCTCTTTCTTCTTATCTGAAGATATTCATTACATGAATCTTGCCACAGTAAAGGATGTGAAAAATATCTATACAAGTGGTTGGGATGAGGCTATGGTTGGTGTTTTCGGACGTGTTGTATATAGTTGGAAAAGTCGCTACACCATAACTGGTAATCTTCGTTTTGACGGTTCTTCACGTTTCGGTAAGAATAATCGTTGGGGATCTTTCCCATCAGTTTCTGCTGCATGGCGTATTTCGGATGAACCATTTATGCGTTGGTCAAATAATGTTCTTACAGATGCAAAAGTTCGTGCCAGTTATGGTATTACCGGTAATGATAAGATTGGTCGTTATGAATCTCAGACTGTTTATACCGCAGGTTCTCAATATTATAATTCAGTAGGAGGTATAGTCCCTGCATCTAAGTATGGTAATCCGGATTTGAAATGGGAACAAACCAAGCAGACAAATATCGGTTTGGATTTGAGCTTCTTAAATGGACGTATCATGTTTGTAGCTGATTATTATATAAAGAAAACAAGTGATCTGCTTTCTGATTATAATCTTCCAAGTACTACCGGTTATGATAAGATGCGTGTAAACTTGGCAAGTATTGAGAATAAAGGTGTTGAATTATCTCTCACCACCACTCCGGTCAGAACACGGGATTTTAGTTGGAGTACAACAGTTAACTGGTGGAAAAATGATAATAAAATCCTGGATTTAGCTCGTGAAGATTATATCAACAGTGCCTGGTTGATTGCAGCAGGAAAACCTGCAGGTTTATTCTATGGTTACAAGAATTTGGGCGTATATGAGTATGATGCGAGCAATGCATGGACTCAAGACTATAAGACTCGTTTAACTCCTGTCTTTAAACGTGATGGTGATGGTAATGTCATTATCGGTTTGAATGGTCAACCGACATTAGAGAAATATTTAAATTCTGATGGCAGTGAATATACTGGTAAAGTCGCTCAAATGACGGTGAATGGTGTGATAGCTGGCGGTGGTGATGTCATATGGTATAATAAGCCTAACGAAAATGGTGAATTGGATAATGTAATTAACTCTAATGACCAGACAGAATTAGGTAAAGCTACCCCGGATTGGTTTGGTTCTTGGGGAAATACTCTTACTTACAAAGATTTCTCTCTTTCATTTAATTTCTATGTTAGTTGGGGCGGTCAAGTTTGGAATGACTTGAAACGTTACTATTGCTCATGGGGAGGTAATACTCATAAACAGACTCCTGAATATATTATGCAAGGATGGAAATATCCAGGTGAGATTACGGGTTGGTATGCACTGAATTCCAGACAACGTAAAACCAATAATCATTCTATGAGTTTGAGTGACCAATTCCTGGAAGATGCAACTTTTATTCGTTTACAATCCGTTCGTTTAAGTTATAATGTAAATCAAAGATTTTTAAATAAGACTCCGCTTCGTTCTGTACAAGCATATATTTATGGTAATAACTTATTGACTTGGACAAATTATACCGGTTATGATCCTGAATTAAGTGGCGGTGTTTTGACACCTGGTAAGGACAGTTCCAAGTATCCTCGCAAGCGTGAATTTGGTATCGGATTTAATGTTGGATTTTAATTAAAAGGATAAGAAAATGAAGAAATATATTATTTTAGCTTTTGCAAGCCTTTTAGCTTTAACAAGTTGTGAAAGCTTTTTGGACCGGTCACCTTTATCAGACTTATCTCCATCAAGTTATTTCAAAGACAAAGCTGAAATGAAAAACTGGAATGCGGGTATATATGATGCATTTCAAAGTGCTCTTTCGAAAAGACAAGTACTTTTCGGTGATGTTCGTTCTGATAATGTAACAGGTACGACTTATGAAGATTCAAAGATTTATATGAATGCTTTGATGTCTAATATTTCAGATACCAGTTGGGAGCCTTTCTATACTTGTATCTCCAGATGTAATATTGGTATTCAGAAATATCCAACTATTCCCAATATCCTGGAGTCTGAATATGCCCCATATATTGGACAATGCTATGCAATGCGCGCTTACTTGTATTTCTGGGGAACCCGTGCTTGGGGTAAAATGCCTATCATAACAGAGCCATGGGATGGTTCTTTAAATAACATAGCTGTTCCCCGTTCCTCTTTGGAGAAAGTAAAAGAACAAATATTGTCTGATATAGAAAGTGCTATTGGATATTTCAATATTTCTGATACAAGTGACAAATTCTATTTAGGAAAAGATGCAATGTATGCTTTATTGACAGAAGTATACATGTGGTACAATGAATATCAGGAGGCATTGAAAGCTTCAGATCATTTCATAGATCATAAGACTCTGACATTATCGAATGGAGAAGTTGAATGGAAGAACATCTTTACCAATCCCTCAGGTTCCAAAGAAGTAGTTTTTGCTATGGCATGGAATTATGAAACAGATGGTGCTCTTGGAGGTTGGCCTCAACTTTTGGGTGCTAGTAATACCAATAATGGTTATAGAATGTCACAACCTATTTTTGACGAATTCATTGATCGCTTACGTTCTGGCGAAGGTTCTGATGCCCGTTTCTGGAATACAATTGATACTGTCAAAGTATACTATAAAGCTTCTCGTGTACCTTTAACTTACGCCAGTTATACAGCCGGTGTAGAAAGTGTAAATAAATGCATCAAGTATAGTGATATTGATCCAGAACGTGAATATGATTCTGCTAACCAAGTATATAAATCATACTTTGCAATCAAAAATACAACGGATAGCGAATTTGCATTGGTAATGATGCGTATGGCGAATATCATGTTACTTCGTGCAGAGGCTTTGAACAAATTAAATAGAGGAGATGAAGCATTAAGTATTGTCAACGATATTCGTAGTCGTGTGGGCTATTTGAAAGATGCCAAGTTAGAAGTTTCCAGTGTCAATAATACGAATGAAGTGGAAAACCTTATTTTGCATGAAAGACAATTGGAGCTTTTTGGAGAAGGTTATCGCTGGTTCGACTTGATGCGCACAGGACGTTTAATAGAGGTGATGGATCCTATCTATTCTGCACGTCAGGAAGCTGCTAATGTAACAGTTACTGGTTTTGGTCATGAAGGTACTAAATATTGGCCTATTTACTATGGTGAGTTTGAGTCCAATAAAGCACTTGTTGGTGATCAAAATGCACCCTATACCGAACGTTAATTATGAACTATTTAAATGAAGCGAATAATGAAACTAAAATATTATAAAATAACATTAGCCTTATTGGTACTTCCTTTCCTATTCATCAGCTGTGAATTGTTGGGACTGGATTATCAAGATTCATATGACTATGATTATAATGAAGGCATGCCCAGTAATAAAATAGATATGTCTGCTTTTGAATTTATTCAATCTCGCACAGATATATTTTCTTTATTGGGAGAGGCTATTCTATATGCAGGAGTTGAAAATGAATTTAAGCGTAGTGGCGTTACCTACTTATTGCCTACAAATACAGCTTTTAATTCTGAAACAAGCACTGATTTAAGTTACTTTCAAACTCATAAATTGACTTATATCGATGATGAGACTGGAGAAATGGTATCTTATGCGCCCATAAGTATGACTGCTTATCCGAAAGAGCAAGTAAAAGAGTTTTTGCTTTACCATATTGTACAAGGTAAGTATACCTTTACTAATCTGCCGGCAGAACCTACCTGGTTTGAAACAATAGCCCCTGCGGATACAGCTAAAGTAAACATGTATTTATTGAAAGACCGTAATCCTAACATTGTGTTTAACAACTTTGATGGTCATTACAAATCTTCGATTAAACCACGTACTTCTAATTTGTACAACTCTGACGGATCATATATGCATGTATTGGATAGTTGGTTGGACCGTCCTACTAAAGAACAATTGAATATGAAATAACCTAAAAAGATTACGATTATGAAATATATTTATCAATTTTTCCTTGTCCTACTTTGCGCTTTCTCCTTTGCAAGCTGCGGCGATGATGATTTTATCGAAATAGACTCATTGAGTGCAGATGGAGATGAGTTCTATTGTAACCAGAAAGTGAAAGTATGGATGTGTGTACGCTCCAGTGACTTATGGCATACTAACTATGAGTGGGATTGTGATGCAGGTACATTGACTCAGCCTCAAGGTTTAAATGAAATGACATGGAAGGCACCGAGTATTCCAGGTACTTATACGATTACTTGTCGTGCAAGTATCGGTGGTGAAACTCAAGTGCGTTCTCATAAAATGTATGTTTCCAGTTACTACTTTGATAAGTTTGAGAAAACTCCTCATTCCTTGTCTCTACAAAGTAATACTACCGGTACATTAAAGAAAGAAGCTGATGGTAACCAGTATCTACAGGCCAAAGTTAATTCAGCAGCAGAAGTGAATCGGTATGTGCGTCGTGCTTTTGGTGATAATACATTATATACTCCGTTTAGCACTCGTATGAAACTCGGTTTTGAATCTAATGTTCCTAATCTGCAAGAGATTAAAGTTGGAACCAAGACAGGCAAACCTATGTTGGAGTATCGCTGGAATTTGAGTTCTGACGCTTCTAATAATGGTGCTTATATTAATCAGATTCGTTTATTGTGGTATCCGGGAAAACTGAAAAGTGGAGAGGTTTATCCTGCCGTACCTAATGATGATGTAACGGTGGAAGGAACTTCCGATTACAACGTACAGTTAATAGTACAATATACATCTACAGAAGGTAAAAAAACTACGTATAACGAATATCATAACCTGAATACGATGAATACATTTACAGCTAAGCTTTATCAGACAGTTTCTATGTCTGTAGACGAAAGTGAGGCACTCATTGTCCATGTAGCAGGTCAGGAAGTCTTGAAGAGTACCATTTTAAGTAATGCCCGTAGTATAAATGCTTGTGAAGGCCGTATGTCCATTAATAACTGGGAACTTTATCTTCCTAATGGTAATGGTGGAAAAGAAATTCCAGTATTATATATTGATGATGCTTATGCTTCAAATACTGGTATTTTAAAATAATATTCATTAATCAAAAAGTATCTTAGGAGTCATTATACCCCTAAGGTACTTTTTTAATTCTTACGATTATGAAAAAACGATTATTTCTCGCATTGTGTACATCTCTGTTTATACTAACTGCCCTAGGGCAAGATTTTAGAGGAGTTATTGTTAATGCTAAACAACGACCTCTGAAAGGAATGAAGGTTTGGAAGAAAAATACTACAGAGAGTGTGAAGACTGACGAAATGGGAGTATTCTCCTTTTCCGGTTTAAAACCTACAGATACATTGGTTGTGTCTATATCAAAAAAAGAGGAAGCTGTTATTCCAATTGGTAAAATGTCACAAGCTTCTCTTAAAATAGAGAAGAAATTCTTTATATTATTTGATGGTCAAAAAGACGAAAAAAGGGAATATACCAAAATACTTCGTGCCAGTTATAATTCCAACGTACTGACTCATGAGCAAATTCAGAAGCTATCAGCTAATAATATTTATGATTTATTCAAAGGTGGAGCTATTCCGGGAGTAACTGTAAACGGAGATAAAATAACAATCAGAGGTGGAAGTTCATTCGATTTGGATAACGAACCTTTATTTGTTGTAGACGGTACTTTGTATGAAAGTAGCAGTGAAGTTGATGGAGTAGTCTCAATCAATGATATTGATAAAGTGGAAATTCAGAAAGATGGTGCAGCTTATGGCATGAAAGGAGCTAATGGTGTCATTGTTATCACTACAATTAAAAAATAGCATAATACATATCCACTATGAGGAACAGCCGAATACGTTATCTCCTAACTATATGGGTGATATTTTTTGTTAGCATATTTACATGCAATGCCCAGCAAATTGATACTGTTTATATGAATAAAGTAGCTCGTTCATTTAAGCAAATCACCAATCTGCCGCAAGAAAAAGTATATCTGCATACAGATAAACCATATTATTTTGTAGGAGATACTATTTGGTTGAAAGCATATTTGGTGAATGCCATTACTCATTTTTCAGGAAATGGAAGCCACTATGTATATGTAGAACTTATAAATCGCAAAGATAAAGTCTTGCAACGTATCAAAATTCAGCAAGATAAAGGTCTCTTTGCAAATTATCTCACCTTACCTAAAACATTGGAGGCGGGTGATTATTATCTTCGTGCATATACTCATTGGATGCTAAATGAAGATTCTTCTTTTTACTTTTCTAAGAATCTAAAAATATTAGCTTCGCAATCATCTTTTATGTATCCCGAAATTCGATATGATCAGAAAGGTAAAAGGCGTACGGCAATTATTACATTCAAAAGGCCTGACAATGGCGTCTATGCAGGCAATTATGTACATTATATGGTTCGTACTAAAACACATGAAAATAAATTTCGGCAGCAACAAACTAATAAAAATGGAGAAATACAGATAGACATTCCGGAAAAAGAAGAAATAGAACAATATATCTATGTTGTACTGGAAGACAAACAATTAAAATATAAGCATACGTTCTACGTTCCTGATGCTTTTGATTATCAAGTTGATTTCTTTCCGGAAGGAGGTAACCTGATAGGAGGTTGTACTCAAAAAATAGGTATAAAAGCTATAGATATAAATGGGAATTCTGTAGAGATAGCAGGTGACATTTTAAATAGTAATGGCGATACCATAACTCATTTTAAGAGTGTCTATGCCGGTATGGGTAGTTTTATGCTACCAGTTTCAATGGGTGAAAAATATAAGGCAATTGTTAGTACAACAGAAGGTATAAAAAAAGAATTCTCATTACCGGAACCAGAAGCGAATAGACTTGCTTTATCTATTACTGAACGTAATGGAGTTATACACTATACAATATTACATACTCCTCAGAAAAAGCTTTCAGAGAATTTGTATTTAGTAGCTCATATTCGTGGATTTCTTCTATTTATACAACCTATCGAAAAAGAACAAGGAGCTATCAGTTTACAATCCGTTCCGGAAGGCATACTGACTCTTACACTATTGGATGGAAACTATCTTCCGCATAGTGAACGTCTTGCTTTCGTTCGCCGGGAAAATAATTCTGTTTGGAAACTGACTCCTGATAAATCATCTTATGGTCCACGTTCTCCGGTTTCTCTCGACATTCATTTATCTGATCTGTCAGGACAACCCATAAAAGGCAATTTTTCATTAAGTGTTACTGATAATTATGCAATTGGATGTGATTCGATAGGAGATAACATTCTTTCTAATCTACTGTTAACATCTGATTTAAAAGGATATATTGAAACGCCTGGGTATTATTTTAAAAATAATTCCCAGCGACTAAAAGCTTGCCTGGATAATTTAATGTTGACACAGGGTTGGAGCCGATTTAATGTGGAAGATCTTTTAAAAGAACAGCAGACGAATCCGCAGTATTTTATGGAAGTCGGACAGTTTGTTTCCGGTAAGGTATTGGATATCCGCAACAAGCCACTTGCAGGAAAACATGTGAATGTGTTTGTCAATAAGCGCCCTTATCCTTCAATATATACAGATCGTAATGGAGTATTTCTTGTTGATAAGTTAAGTTATGCAGACACAGCCAGAGTGGAAGCACAAGTAATAGAGAAAGGAAAAATATTCCGTGCCAATGTTCAAATAGACCGGGATTATTTTCCAGAAGCGACTAATGCCCACCCTTATATAAATACAAAGTATCAGCACCAAACTGAATATATTGAGGAGATGCAATCTCCCTTTGTAAAAGAAGATGGTGTTTTAATGTTACGGCTTCCGGAAGTCATAATCAATGCCAGAACTCTGGTGAAAGATCGTTTTTCTTCTTTTAAAATGGACGATGAAGAAATGTTATCTCAACAAGATGCACGCACAGCACTTGATCTGGTAAAGAAAGTTCCAGGATTTCGAATTATCGATAATCGACCCTATATTAATCCTAAATATTCTCAACGTCCAGAACATTTAATGTCTAATGATGTAAATAACCGAAATACATTACGTCCGAAAGAAAAAATAGATTATGGCCGTACCGCACGCTTTATGTTAGATAACAGGACTGTTGGCTTTAATGTGCTTTCTCTTATCGATGCAGCAGATATTATTGGTGTACATAAAATAGATCCGGAAATTGATGCAGCTGTCAATATCACTCAAAATCTGAAATATTTGGAGGCAGCATATAATGAGGCATTTGAAAGCGGTGCTACTTTAGAAGAATTGGAAGAACTGGAAGTTGACAGGCAGCTTCAAAAAATGAAAGATGGATCTCAAAATATTTCCGGAGGATGTATTGTATTAACCTCTCGTACCGGTAATTTAGCAATTCCCAGTACTTCCCAGGGAGATACAGCTTTCCTGCTTGGCTTCAATCGATATAAGTCTTTTTATAGTCCTAAATATACAACTGATATTGAACGCCAATCTTCTGTATCGGATAATCGTACTACTATTTATTGGCAACCAAAACTTTTTACTGATGAAAATGGTAATGCCAATGTTCATTTTTATACTGCTGATCGGCCAAGTTATTATACTGTAGTTATTGAAGGGATAACAGATAAGGGGGTTCCTTGTCGGTATGAGTATTTATTAAAAAGATAATGTCACATCTTATAAATGATAAAACTATGAAACATATTAATTTATTTCTGATGTTGTGCGTACTTTGTATTGCCGTATACGGAATAAGTGCTTGTTCCAAAGAAGAGAATCATAAGCCAGATACGGATCAGTCTATTCCAGCTCCAAAGCCAGACCCTACTCCAGAGCCTGAACCTAACAATTACACATTGCAAGGAACTATGCAGGCTGCGGAACAATTAGTTGGAAAAAAATATTCTGAGATTCATAAGTATATGCGTTCTTACGGCTGGGATTATTCTGAACACCCCAATTCATCTGACAAAGATCACAATGACGGTATACATTGTGAGGTTGTATACGACAAAATCATACAACAATATGTTTTTAAATTTATCATTCATGCCAATGCAGAGATACTTGATGGTGATCGCGGAAAATTGGAAGACCGTCAACGTAATGAAATGAAAACACAAACAACTGCTGCTTGGTATAAATTGAATGGAAACTGGGACGAATGGCAACGCTTGGAATGGAAATTCCGTATTCCGAAAGATTTTAAACCTTCTACGAATTTCTGTCACATCCACCAACTAAAAGCGCAGGAAGGAAACAATGGTTCTCCACTGATAACGATTACTCCCCGCTGCAATAGCAATGGTAGTAATCGACGAATACAAGTTATTCATACAGGTGATAAAAGTGCCACTAATAAAGGTACAATAATAGACAATTTACCTCTATCAGACTTTGAGGATGAATGGATACAAGTAGAGACAGAAATGCATTATACCCATAATGGTTCATTTAGCATTAAGATGACACGTATCAGTGATGGAAAAATCCTAGTTAATAAATCGTTCTCTGATATAGACATGTGGAGAAAAGGTGCTATTAGTATTCGTAATAAATATGGCATTTATCGGAGTTTTGGCAGAAATATGGATGGTGTGGATGATCGCCCGACAAACGGAATAAAAGATGAAACGCTACAACTGGCTGATTTTAAAGTCTACGAAAAAAATACGAACCCTAATCCGGAGAGTCACGATTAAAATGTAAGAAATAACATAGAGAGTTCTACTCCGGCCCTAAATAAGGTAAGATGAAAAAGTTGTTTATTACAATGATCTGTATCTTTATTCTTCCTTCTTTGTTTTTCAAGGATGGAGGCGAAATACTAGCTTTTCCAACTCAGGAGAAAGTCTACCTCCATACCGACAAACCTTTCTATTTAATCGGTGATACCATTTGGCTAAAAGGTTATCTTGTAGATGCACAAACGCATAAAGAGAGAGATGCGCAAAGTCGTTTTTTATATATCGAACTCATAAACCGGAAGAATAAGGTAATTCAGCGTAAAAAAATAAAAGAAGAAAACGGGCATTTTTCTAACTTCATTCCTTTAGAAAAAGATATTGAAGAGGCCGATTATCAGATTCGCGTTTACACCAATTTCATGAGAAATCAAGGAGAGGAGTTTTTCTTTACCAAGCAGATTCCAGTATATGCCAATACCTCTTCGTTACTTACTGCGAACATCGAATATGATTCGGATGAAACCGATGGAAAATATGCCGTTATCACCTTGTTGCGTAAAGAGGGCACTCCCTATGCAGGTTCTCGTGTCGAGTATATGATTCGCACGAAAGAGTATAAGAATCGCTTTCGTCGTGTGAGAACAAATGCCGATGGACAAATACGCTTTAAGTTACCCGACCGGAAGAAAGGCGTGGAACCTTATGTTTATCTTTCTCTATACGAGAAGGAATATGTACACCGCAAGCGCATCTTCCTGCCTCAGGATTATGAATATACAGTTGGCTTCTATCCGGAAGGAGGGCATTTACTGGTAGGAGTACAACAGCAGGTTGCCTTTAAAGCAGAAACATCGACTGGGGAAATAATAAATGTAGAAGGATATGTATTAAATCAGCGAAAAGATACATTGGCTACACTCAGCAGCGAATATGCGGGCATAGGTTCATTTACGATTCAAACCCAAGCGACAGATACACTGTGCGCTTTTGTGAAAGATAAGTTCGGACATGAGCAGAGTTTTACTTTGCCTAAAGCTTCCAACACCCATGTTGCTCTTGCCATACATCAGGATACCACTTTCGTACACTATCGTATACTCACTCCTTCGGATAGAGTACTAAATGAGGATTTCGGCTTAATGGTGCATACACGTGGCAAGATTCTCATGAATCGTGTCATATCCTGCGAAAAATTGTCCGATAGTATCCCTCTCGATTTATTTCCTGAAGGAATTACCCATTTCACATTATTCAATCTGGATACGACAGTGGTAAGTGAGCGTCTTGTCTTTGTCAGGAAGCCTTCTACAGTATTTCAGTTGGCTGTTTCTGGTAGTCCAGCCAATAGTCGCCAACTTATAAAAATGGGGCTACGGGTGTTGAATGAGCGGCAAATGTCAGTACAGGGAAATTTCTCTTTGAGTATAACCGATGATTTCGCCGTGAATATAGATTCTACTGCCAACCATCTGGTCAGTGAGCTATTACTGAACTCGGATTTAAGAGGCAATGTTTTTTCTCCTGGTTACTATTTCTCTTTTCACACTCCGAGCATCAAAAAGCATTTGGACCAACTCATGCTGACACACGGCTGGCGTAGATATGATGTGAATACAAACTTGAGAGAAGCGAAATATAAATATGAAGTTGAGAAAACTCAGCAAATCTGCGGATATGTTGAAAGTCATTTTGATAAGAAAAGATTGTCTCATTTTGCACTGCTTGTGAGCACTTCTCAAAAAGCTTTCAAACAAATTGTTATTTCCAATGAGAAAGGAGAGTTTTGTTTTACCCATAATTTTCAGCAGGTCAAGAATCGTTTGACAGAGTTCTTGATTAACGG
Organism: Bacteroides sp. AF39-11AC; assembly: GCF_003474285.1. Classification (NCBI taxonomy): domain Bacteria; kingdom Pseudomonadati; phylum Bacteroidota; class Bacteroidia; order Bacteroidales; family Bacteroidaceae; genus Bacteroides; species Bacteroides sp. AF39-11AC. The sequence continues at coordinate 348,277 of NZ_QROH01000003.1, forward strand.
TGCTGGGAAAAAACCCAAATGGCGATATGGGATTTATATGAATGAAACGGAATATCCCGGTACCGGACATTTGCACTGGCAAAAAGATGAAATACCTTTGAAAAGTAGAGCTTTCATTAAAAGTGTGCGCGAAGATTATACTCTTGTAAATGGAGAAAAAATATACCGACTGCCGGAAGTGGAGGTCACCGCTTTGCAATTACCGGATGGGTGGGTCTCATATAAGGTGGTTGAACCAGAAAAGATAGAGCAGATAAATGAAAAGACGGCTTTGGATTTGTTGAAGAGAACTCCTAACATTATGGTTTATTCCGGAGTTAGAAATAGTGTTAACCAAATGTTTGTATTAGTTCCAAACAGAAACTTCAACGAAAAAAGTTCTTACAGCAAAATATCTGGTTCTAATGGCCAAAGTCCGATATCAGGTTACTGGGAACGCTTCTGGAAAAGAGTACCCGTAATAGTTGATGGATATGAACTAAAGAATCTACAAGATCTGGAAAATCTGCGTGCCGAAGATGTGAAGTCTATAAATTTTGTACGAGATAAGGCAATGTATATTGCAAACAGCGAGGATCATTATACTTGGGAAAATTATGAAGAAACAGAAGCTGTGACAATAGCTAATGCACCGAGAACTGGTGATGCACTACCTTTGATTGTTCAGCCCCAGAAAGTATATATAAGTACTTATCTCTCTAAAGGAATTATCGGTTCTTCTATTCCGAGCATTGCTCGTATAGGTTATTTATCTTATGCTAAGAATGCTGAATTTTATGCTCCCAAATACCCTACCGAAGAAAGCCGTAAGATTATCAACTCTGATAAACGTACTACCATTCACTGGGAACCCAATATCCGTCTGAATGAGAAAGGTGAAACAGGACTAAGTTTTTATACAGCAGATCGCCCTTCTACTTATACGATAGTGATAGAAGGTATAACAGATGATGGGAAAGTCTGTCGGTATGTAAAGCAAATAAAATGAGAAGAAATAAACGATATTACACAAGTAACAAATTACTTGTGTAATATCGAAATACTATAACTATTCTCTAAGAGTATACTAAGAATAAAAGAGGTCGCACAGTTTTATTGAACTGGGAAATCTGCACTGGTCAGAGATGCCCAAGGCATAAACGATTGGTTAACTGTTCCTTCCGGACGACTTTTCTGAATCATTTTATAGGTATAAGGCATATCCATTCCTTTGCGGTCATGATAATGATGGTAAGCGCGTTCCCAGGCAGGACATATCTTTTCGCGTTGTTTGGGCGAGATCTCAGGTCCATAGACTGGTTTTCCAAACCAAGTGATATACTGTATATGAGGAACTTCTTCACCCGACATGTATTTAGCTGTATATTCAAATCCTTTATAGAGACGATTATCGAACGCCCCATATAAGTCTGTTTTTTGGTTCCATGCTATCTCTGCGGCACAAGCAAGGAAAGCAAGCCCCATCTGTACATGCTGCTGATCACGTCCACTCTCTTGACATTGTCCGTTTTCATAAAAATAGTTCTTTATAGAGCCGTTACTATCACCGTCTGTCAACTGTTTGCATGCTTTGTCAAAAATATCTCGTCGATCAAGGAAGATGCCGATACACATTATGGTTTGTCCGTTGGCAGCATCCCAATTGCCATTGTAACGAGGTGTCCAGTCTGTTATCACAGGATACCAAATATTGATTACCATATCTTCAAATGCTTTACGATCTTTGTCACTCCAACCTTTGTAGGTATATTTGATGATCTCGGCAGCATTGAGATACTTAATGCCTGCTGTACCCACTTTCAGTTGGCGATTGTGATTGACGACAGATTCAAGGGTATTTGCCCAAGCATTAAAAATTTCAATAGCCTTTTCCGCATAAGCTTTGTCTCCTTCCACATACCATTGCAACGCCATGGTGTAGGCGGCGGCTCCATCACGTACAAACTCTTTCCCGCCATTATCGGGCTGATTATACGGGCCGTTATCCACAACTTTAAATGGAGTTGGCTTATAGTGGAGTGAGGCAATTTCTGAATCTTTGAGCTGATTCCATGCTTCCTTCCAAGGCTCTTCACCTGCAAGGATTTTTGTTTTCATAAACTCGAGGTCAGAGGTCGTATGCAACATTCCGGGATGCACAAATTCTTGTCCGAAACAAACTGTACACATCAATACGTACAGGAGCGAGATAAAAGTTTTTTTTGTCATAACAATTAGTAGATTTATTTCTGATATTCAAGAGCATAATCAAATCACTTTCCGGTAGTTCTGATAAGAACTTTCTGAGTGTAAACTTTCCGGCCGGCCTCTTCCACACGAACTATGTAAAAGTCATCGTTCAATGCCATACTTTCCACCCAGTTATTAGTAGAAGATTTAAGCGTTTGCACCATACTTCCGTTCGTAGTATAAATAGATATCAATGCATCTTTTTGTGATTTTACTCTCACACGGTTTATCTCTACAATGATATGCGGGGTATTTTCTCTATTTACTTCAGGCATTAACCCCGTAGATATACCTCTAGCTTCTCTTTGAGCTTCATAAAGTGATGTTGGTTGCAGATTCTTACGATTCTGCCCTTCGATATATCCATCCATATATTCACTCATCGTATTACGATATCGCCGTATCGTCTTCGCCGTACAACCGATAGCATAGTTCTGCCCTGTAGGTACTTTGTCCAGATAAATAGCACCTCCCTGTACATCGCAATTCCAAAAGACACTGTTAGTACCTCCCCAGCCATGACCACTTCCCATGTTATCACGTAAGTACATGCCGATTTTACCGGCATTTGATTTTATGGTTCCCAATTCTTTCCAATTGTCAAACAGAATACCTTGTGACCATAAACGGTGTCCCTCTGCCTGTGCAAGAGAAAGCTCCGAACGGAAATTTAACACCACAATACCGCTGGTAGTGGCACAACCGTTAGAGATATAGTGATGGCGTCCGTTACGGGCATAACAGTTCTTAAGCAAGATCAGTTGTGAACGATGGTAGTTTTCAAAGTTATAATATGTACCTCCGGTGCAAAGTCCTGAAGGATCAATTGCATAACAATCTTCGATTGTGCTCCGCGTAGTCGATGTTGTTTTGATACCTGCATGAACGAATCCTGACATCGAAACACCTTTTACCCATGAATTTTCTAAAGAACTCATATAGATACAGTTCTGATCGACATTGGCCGTAGAATTTTCCGGGCTTCTTTCCAAAGAGATATGCAGGTTTTCAATACCTACATTGTGACGAACAGTACCCGGATTCTCAATCTTATAAATATAAGCTTGTGCATATTGCTGATCGAGTGTATAGAAAACAGGTGCATCCACTTCAATTGTATTTCCTTCTACATTGGTCACATAACGGTGATAGGAAATATCAATATCTTTAATCTTCCATTTCATACTTTCATCTGTATTCCGTTTTGTGTTTCCACCATACCAGACTGCTTCCAACCATTCCGTAGTAGTGGGGTACTTTATACAGATTAAATCGCCAGCTTGATAAGCACTTGCGTCAGTTACCTGAAATGAATAATCTCCCGGCATTACCTTCCGGGTTGTAATATTTACCTGGTTGTTTCCTTTTCCATTGCCCCAGTTGTGTGCAGAAGAATTTCCCATTAAAATGAGTCGCTTTGCCTTCTCGGAAGCATTTCTACCATACAGGACGGTAGAATCATTCTCAGAAAAACAATTACCTTCACCGCGCAGGATAACTCCATCGTACGTCAAATTCAAGGTTCCATCAATATTATATCGCCCAGCTTTCAATAGTACGACTCCCCGGATGCCGTCAGCATTCAACTCATATTGTCCAACCTCATTAATCGCTTTTTGTACATGTTGCGTATTGTCAGCTTCTTTATCTTCCAGTGGACTAATAACGATGGTGCGTTCCGGCAAGTTGATTACAGGAATATCTTTCCCATTTTTATAGCCTGCCTGGCTAAAATCGGGTATGACAAAACCATCTTTATCTTTCTGATAAGTCAGATTTCCGGTCTTATCCTGAGTTACGAGTTGTGATTGCCAGCTTTCTTGTGCCATGAGCAAATTAGAACCTACGAATCCAGAGAATCCTATAAATAAGGATATAAGGTGCGCTTTCTTCATATTTATTAGTTTTTTATTTGTTTTACAAAGAAACCCTTTCTTTAGCTACCCCCTTTATTGAGAAATCTCATTTTCTTGCAATTTTGTATCATATTAAAGTATTAAGTGAAGCACCGACCTCAATCTTTTCTCATTCAATTCGCATATCTTTTTACAATATTATTGTCTGTTTTACTTTCAAAAGAAAGCCTGTTTTATCTATTCTATAACTCATGGTTTTCACAGGATAAAGATTATAGCATCTTTTGTGATTCAACCCAAGAATACTTATGCAAGAAGGTCGAATAAAAAAATAATAGATATGCAGAAAATGAATAAAAAAGAGAATAAAGCTTAAGTATCTGGAGATAGAATATTAATATCCAAGACGCAGGACATTAATATCCTGCGTGCAAGAAGTTAACTTCCTGTCTACAGGAAGTTAATACCTGATGTACAAAGCCTATATAAACGTCATCAAGAATCCCCAAAGTGTATTTAGATCTTCTATTTCATCTTCTTTTCCGTTCACTTTTTCAGTAGCATTTTATCAACAGACACAGGATCATTTCTTGCAAATTGTAACCGAAAGACAGAAAAGGATAATACTTACAAGAAGAACCCGTAAGCATTACCCTTTTCTACTTTCTTTTTGAATTTATCTAATCCTATTTCCGTGCATTCTTTTTGAACTTATGGCAGGAAGGGCGAAAGAATACAAACGTACAGTGATTGAAAATACAAAATGTCAAAGCGACAAATTAATCATGAGGTTGTGGGTTCGGATTAGTATGTGCTTCATATACTTTAAAATCTGCCAATTGTAGACTTTCATCTTTAAGGCCATTGTCCGGACGATCGGATGCACTTTGCATCTTCCGTCCCAAACTGCGATAGATACCAAATTTATTACGAATGTTCGTTGCTCCTTTTCTCCACAAATCTACATCAGAGAAAGATTGATTGGCAAGTACTTTGCCATCGCTGATGCGGGTGAGCTTGATACGGAACGTGCCATGATGGGTGTAATACATTTCTGTCTCAACCTGTATCCATTCGTCCTCAAAATCAGAAAGGGGGAGATCGTCTATCAGAATTCCTTTACCCGATGTTCTTGTATCTCCTGTATGGATTACTTGTACGCGTTTATTATCACCGTTCTCATCACAGCGTGTACTGATAGTGATGAGTGGTGCACCATTGTTTCCCTCTTGTGCCTTTAGTTGATGGATGTGGCAGAATTTAGTAGTGGGTTGAAAGCCTTTAGGAATACGGAATTTCCATTCCAATCGTTGCCATTCATTCCAGTTTCCATTCAGGTGGTGCCAATTACGGTTGGTCTGGCTTTTCATTTCGTTTCGCTGACGATCACTCAATAACCTGCCGCGGTCACTATCCAAAGCTTCAGCATTGGCATGATTTGTGAATTTAAATATGTATTGTTGCAAAATAGGATCGAATATTACTTCACAATGAACTCCGTCATAATGATCATTCTTCGATATATTAGGATGTTCAGAGTAGTCCCATCCTAAAGTGCGCATATATTCATGTATCGCGTCATAATCTCTTCCAATCAATTCGGAAGAAGCCTGCATACCTCCTTGAAAGGCATAGTCGGATGGAGTGGGAGGAGGTAACTGTGCAGTAGATCCGTATCCGATAGCTTGCAATGCAGATTCGCCTAAACGCTCCTTAAGTTGTGCAAGATAAAGACTTTGAGGGGCAACCTGAGTATTATGAGAATCGAAAATACCAACGGGCAATGTCGGCCCCGATTGATTGAAAGGACGGCGTAGTGGTGTACTTTCCCCTTTACTTCCTATCACCCAGTTGCAGGTTCCCGGTGGCATTTGATTCACATAATTTTTTGCTACGCAATTCCAAGCAACGGACCAGGCAGTGCCCCAGCCATGCCCCGAACCCATGGAACCACGATTCTTGAAATCGATGCCTCCGTCCGGCAATACACAATTATCAAGTAGTAAACCAGTGCTCCAGCGTTGATGTCCTTCTATGCGTCCGTTCCCTCTGAAGCTGCAATTAAGGAATACAATAGGGCCTGTTTGTCCACCGCCAAGTGCCACAAACCAAATATTGTCGCCTGCAACCGAGCAACGGTCCAGTAAAATCTGTCCTCCATTCGGTGCAAATTCTGCTGGTTTGGAGGCTCCCTGATGTAGAGCCCTTCTTACCACATTAATTTGTTGCAGGGTGATACGCCGACCTCCTACACCTACGCTTTCCATGGTTTCCATTGCATTGATATCCTTTGCCCAACAATCTTCTCCATTTATTCTTAATGCGTAATATAAAGCTTTTCCATGATTAACTGCCTGCGCCGGTGATTCAATGCGGAGGTTCTCCACACCGCACTGACGAATACGCCGGACATCATTGGCTATCACCACCGTAGTGTTATCATCCGTAAACCGGGCATCATAAGAATCTACTAACGGAACTGTCAGAGTGATTGTATTTTTCTCGATACCTGCAATCGTCCGTTCTGCAATCAACAGTCTTCCTGCCTTTATCCAGGTCTGAGGTTTTCCGTCGCGTACCAGATCGTGCATCTTCATATATTTAATCCACTTCTCTGTCACAGGTTTACGTATTTCGATATTATCTCCAACTGAAAGTCCCGAAGCGTCTTCCACTGTGAAATGACAGGAACCGGCAGGAATATATTTGTCAATGACTTTTATGCTCTTCTCATCTGGAGAAGTCTCTCCCAAACGATTACCTGCCCGTTGACGAAGATTGTTATTCACAACTATAGCTGTGTGTTTTCCACCAGTCATAACAATGGTACTTCCACTTGGGTCACTTCCGGTACCGCGTAAAACTACACCGTCAGCTGTAATTTGGATAGTACGTTCGCATACAAAACGTCCGGGTGCCAACAATACAGCTCCCCGGAATCCATTTTCATCTTGGGGAAGTGCAGAAACCATATCAATAGCTTTTTGGATATAGTCCGTGCAATCTTCATTCTCTCCTAAAGGATGTACCGTCAACTTAGCCGGAACATAAGGTAATGTAACTCCACCACCTTTATAGCCAGCATGGGAAAAATCAATGATGCGGTCACCCTTTTTCGTAGCTTTATATACTAACTTTCCAGATGCATCCGGATAAATCCACTGGCTTTTACCAGTTGGTTTCTGCCCCATAACGGACAAGGGAAAAAGAAGACATAGTAGATAATAGATGTTTTTCATTTGTTTTATCAATAGAATTAATAATAGTATAGCAAAGAAAAGGGAAAAAAAGAATTCCCGTTATATATATTGTCTCAAATGCTTGCAAAATCAGCGTAGGGGTTACCTTTTTCATATAAAAAATAGGAGATTAGTTTAAAGCCAATCTCCTATTTATATCTTAAATTATGCGCTAATTATTATAATAGTGGATCGAATGTTCCATCATTCCAACCTTTAGTTTGCTCCAACTTCGGATTCTGCTCTATATGTTTCTTAGGCAATGCAAAGAAATAGTGATTTTCTCCCACATTCCATTGGAACTTATTATCTATTCGTGTGACAATGGTTTTAAAGTAGTCAAAATAGGCCAAAGAGTTCAGCTTAGCTTCTCCTCCCCCTTCTGCAAAATCTTTCACTAATTCACTCAATGAAAGATTTTTCTTTGCATCAGTCAGTTCTATTTCAATTCGTTCTCGAGCATATCCTACATACTCAGAATCGCTAAACATCATACGACGGCGCATATCCCAGAAGCGTTTACCTTCGTAAGCTAATTCGATACGACGTTCATAAAGCACAGCATTTATTAATTCTTGTTGTGACATATTTGGTTTCAAACCATACATTTCATCTGCATTAGGAGTAATGCCTGCTCGTTCACGAATTTTTTTTAATATCTCATATACTTCTGCATCCTTACCACCCACTTCTGCAGCGCATTCGGCAAGGTTCAATAAAACTTCGGTAAAACGAATTTCGACCCAATCAAGATCATATTTACGGACATCCACTTTAGGTAAATTATAGTTGATAAATTTACAAGAGTAGAACCCTGTTTTTGTAGAGTTTGCGATTTCAACTTCACCGCCCTTATACGTATATTGACGTTGTTCCGGATATTGATTGTCAATTAGCGGATATATCATTGCATTTGTTACGATGGTTCTATAGAAACGTGGATCGCGATTTAACCAAAAGAGACCAGTCTCATCAGTCGCTTCCGGATTAAATGCTTCTTTTTTGCCATCACCATTAATATCAATGCCTGGCTCTGTTCCATCAGCCATCGGATAAGCTAATACAAGATCCAGAGTTGGCTGATTCCAGCCTGTTTTACCTTGCGAATAGTCTAATGGACGAATACCAGCATTTATATCAGTATAACGAGCCGGATAAGAATAACGTGAAGAAAAAACAACCTCTTTGGAGAGTTCGCATGCATCTGAATTATCTTTCCAAGTTCCATCATAACTATTATTTAATCCATATCCATCCTCTTCTAATTGTTTTCTGGCTGCAAAGTTGGCAGCATAGGCCATTTGCCAACGGGCTTTATCATTATTTCTATTGAATTGTTTGCTGGCATAGAACATTAGAACACGACCTTTCATCGCAAGTGCAGCCCCTCTTGTAATACGTCCAGCATCTGCACTTCCCCATGACGCTGGTAGCGCAGTAGAAGCGTTTTCTAAATCAGTGACGATCTGGTTGATGCAAACTGAGGTTTTTTCTCTTGGAACCTCAGACTGATTTCTGTCTTGCACCGATAGAATCAAAGGTACACCACCATATCGTTTGACCAGTTCGAAATAACGATATGCACGAAGAAAAAGCGCCTGAGCTTCTATCTTTTTGCGTACATCTTCTGTCAAACTACCAGTATTAATATTATCAAGCAATACATTTAGTTTATAAATCCCTTCATAAGGCCAATATTCAGCAGTCGGTCCATCTCCACCTTCAGATGTCAACTGGCCTTCATAAAAAAAGTCCTCGCCTCCTCTACCTTCATCACTGTACTGATTAATTTGTACTACATCTGCATCCCAATCAGGCAAGTTATCTTTATAACATTTATCAAGAAAAGCAGTTGCCAAAGTCACATCATTCCATGTATCTTCAGCAGTTACTGCATTCAGGTTTTTTTTATCAAGAACATCGTTGCACCCGGTCAGACCGAATCCTGCAAATAAGATTATAGTTAGTATATATTTTGATTTCATAATATTCTTCTTTTATTTAGATTATAATGTTACGTTGAGACCAAAAGAAATATTTCTCATAATCGGATAAGAACTTAAGTGATCTTTATGCACCTCGGGATCTGCAATTTTTAATGGATCTTGCAATAAAAATAAATTCGTACCATTTACAAACACTTTAATCTTCTCCATTTTTAAAGTTCTGGTAATAGACTTAGGTATATCGTAGGATAAAGATATATTCTTGCAGCGTAAGAAGGAAGCATTGCGTACCCAAAAAGTAGATTTTTGATTATTTGTCTTAGTCAAAGTGAATGGCATAGATGCATTAGGATTATCTTCTGTCCAATGATCATTCCAGAAAGCAAAAGTTCCCGTCCAATCTTTTACACCAGGTGAACGCTCATCTATAACTCGTTCATGGCCAGCTAAACCTTGGAAGAAAATATCCAATGTGAATCCCTTCCATTTACCACCCAATGTAAACCCATAAGTGATTGGTGCTGATTGTTTATCCACAATGACAACCATATCTTCATCTGTGATCTGGCCATCTGGCTCGTCACTATTAACACCACGTACATCCTTGTAAAGTAACATACCGGGAGTCAGTTTAGTACCTTTAATCAACAGTTCTTTTCCATACTTTTCAATATTCTCTTTATTAACCCGGTCTACGTCCTCCTGAGTACGCAACATCCCTACGCAATCAAATCCCCATACGCGATCCAGTGATTGACCGATTTCAGACTTGTATGCAGCTAGGTTGGAAGCCTCGTCTTTTTCTACCCACCAGCTTTTAGCATAACCAAAATTACCTTTTAGCCAATAAGTAAAATCTTTCACCTTACCATTATAACCTATCTCAAATTCAAAACCACGTGCATCAATCTTTGCATAGTTCTCTTTAGGAAGTTTAGCACCAAAACTTGTTGGTACACTGGCATTACGGGTATCCAAGATATCATAAGTATGTCTGTAGAACCATTCGAAACTAATATCCAGATGATTGAATAGACGGCCATCAAAACCAATGTTGTAAGACAGAGATTTTTCCCACGTTAAATCAGGATTAGCCAATGTTCCCGGTTCTATTCCATAACTTTGAGAACCAAATACAGCTCCTGTTGTCAGATTATATTTGGGCATCCAATCCCAACCTCCAACAGCATCATTTCCTAAAGAAGCGATGGAACCACGTAGTTTTAAATAATCCACGAACTTTATGTTATTAAAGAATGGTTCGCTTGAAACACGCCAACCAGCGGAAACAGAAGGAAAGAATCCCCAGCGTTTATTGGGAGCAAATTTAGTAGAGCCATCCACACGAAAAGCTGTTTCTAATAAATACTTATCAGCATATGCATAATTTAAGCGGCCCACGTAAGAGAGACGACCACTTTCTCCCACTGAACCTGCTCCAACTACAGATTGAGATGCATCGCTACTGGCTGCATGAAACTCAGGCATTGTCCAAGTTAATAAGCCATTACGTTGTGCATCAAAAGACTCATTTTCTCCTTCTGCTTGTTCATATACAAACAAGGCACCTATATCATGTTTACCAAATGTACGATTATAGGTTACAAAGAAGTTTAATTGATAATCCGAATAAAGTCCTGATGTCTTTTTTATAAAATTATCACCACCACGAACATCTGTCCCAGTAACTTGTGGATTTTTACTTGGATCAATATAATGCCCATTTGTTCCACTTGTTTCAAATGTATAAAGAGTATATGGCATAGCTACCTCTTTGTATATTCGATTATAGGTATTTCTACTGTATTGAAGTTTCAGTTTCAAGCCTTTTAAAAAAGGTGCATCATATTCAGCAAACATATTTACATTAGTATTCATCCATTTGCGAGTATCACGTCCGGCTTCTTCACTAATTTGTGTCAAAGGATGTTGTTCCAAACCATTGGCTTTTACAGGAAGTCCGTTTATATAAAATGGATTCATTTTGGAGCGTTTTAAGATACTGGCATACAGGTTGTCCATATTATCTCTCCCACCGTCTGATTTCCAATGCGGCTTAATATCTTTTCTATTATCTGTGCTTATATTCAAACCTATTTTGAAGTTATTCGTAATATTAGCGTCAATACTGGCACGGAAATTTGCTTTGTTATACTCCAAATTATCAAAAGCACCAGTCGCAAAGTAGTAAGCACCACCAATAAAGTAACGTACTCGTTCAGTACCTCCAGTGATGTTTAATGCATGACGTGTAGTCAGCGGTGTTCTCCACATCTCATCAAGCCAACTGTAATTAACACCTTTAAAATATTCTAATTCATCATCCGTATACCATGTTTTCTGATTTTCCGGTTGCTTTTTAGGATCTGAGCCACCATCAATCCAACTCTGGTATCTATTATGATTTAGAAAAATAGCCTGATCATAAGCGCTCATAGTCTCTGGATTTTTAGTTGGATTGTCAAAGCCAACAGTACCAGAGTAGTTAATAGTGGGTTTAGAACTATTACCTTTACGGGTAGTAACCAATACAACACCATTGGCAGCGCGTGCACCATAAACGGCAGCAGAAGCACCATCTTTTAAAACCGAAATATTTTCTACTTCACTTGCATCCAAAGATTCAAAAGCTTCTTGATTTCTTACAATCCCATCAATAACATATAACGGACTGGCATCGTTAGTAGTACCTTTAGCACGAATACTCAGACTACTCGTTGCTCCTGGCTTCCCAGTGGTAGAAGTGATCATTACTCCAGAGAGGCGACCTGCTAATGATGTTGCTAAGTTCGCTGATGGAATATCGGCAATTGTCTTCGCATCCACACTAGTGATACTGCCAGTAACACTTCCTTTCTTCTGAGTACCGTAACCTACTACAACGACTTCATCCAAAGCCTGTGAATCTTCGGATAAAACAATTTTAAGATTATTTTCGGTAACAACTTTGGTTACCTCTTTATAACCAATATAGCTAAACTTGAGAGTTGCACCTTTTGTGCATTTAATAGAAAAGTTACCATCAATATCGGTAATTCCTCCATTAGTAGTGTACAGTTCTGCAACTGTCACTCCAATTAGTGGCTCACCATTCTGATCCTCTACAGTTCCGGTTACTGTTATATTCTGGGCTTGTACAATAGTACTAAGGGAGAAACTCAACAGTACCAATAAAATGTGCCATGAAAGCCATTTTGATTTGCGTTCTTTCTTTTTCATTGAAACAATTTTTTTAATTAGACTTAAAATAACAATGGATTTATTGTTGTTTATTTTTATTTGTAGCTTATAAACATTCTTATTTACCCGACGTTGCTTGTAAACGGCTATTTCCAGGATATATCTTGATTAAACGCACTCCATGTGGCGCTATATTAGTTGTAAATTCTTTATCAGAAGTAGTAATGTCTTGTTGACGCCACAAATCACGAACTTTCTGTTCACCTCTCATACCTAAATGTTTCCAGGTAATCGTTGCCTCTTCATATGTTTCACCGCGATTGAACAATCCTACAGCCATAGAACCATCTTCCATCGGTTTTGCGTAAATCACAATAGTACCTTTTTCTACAACCACAGTTCCCTGTTTACCTAATGGATCTTGATTTACTTCAATAACTTCATCATTTGTGAGTAAGCTGATTGTAAAATCATCCAATTGAGCCATGTCGCAACCTATCAATAAAGGAGCAGAAAGCAATGCCCATAAACTAATATGCGTATATTGTTCATCTGCCGTCAGCTTGGTATAATGCAAACGGGGTCCCCAACCGACCATACCTACTACCAACATGTCTGGATCAGGCCAATGTCCAGGACCTGTATAGGCTGCCCATTTGGTTTGATTAAATCCTAAACGGCTCATACTTTCCCAAGTATCTTTTATATCACCAGTGGTACGCCAGCAGTTAGCCATCTTTTCCCATTGAGTAGCATCTCCCCAAGGAGCACTATTGGAAAGGCTATAGATAACATCACGTTTGTGTGAACGTAAAGCATCCATCATTTCCTTAACATGGTATACATCATTGGGATTCCAGTCATATTTGAGATAATCCATTCCCCAGTCGATCCATTGCTGAACATCATTTTTCACGAAAGAATATTTGCCATGATGATAGTTGATCCCGTGTTTTGTCTTTTTGCTGGGGTCGACATAACGGTAATGCTCATTGGCATATTTTTCTACCCAGTCATAAGTACCATCAACATTATCACTATAGGAACCGAGATGCCCCGCATAGGTTCCAACCCATGGACCAGAGTATATGCCAATTTTCAGCCCCATAGAGTGAATCTCATCTGCAAGACCTTTCATGTCGGGAAACTTACTATTAGTCATCACAGCTCTATGTTTTCCTCCTCGAAGACCTTGCCAGCCATCATCAATATTAATATATTGCCAGCCATGGTTAATTAATCCTTTTTCTACCATTGCTTTAGCGGAACTGAGTACTTTTTCCTGACTGACTGCGTTTCCCCAACAGTTCCAACTATTCCATCCCATTGGAGGAGTTAGAGCCAATTTATCTCCTACTACAATCTTGAAATCGCGTTTCGCTTCCCCTAAAGAGTTTTTAGCAATAAGGGTTACTATATATTCACCTGTTTTTTTGATTTTTCCGATTATTCGTCCTGTTTTTGTATCAACTTGTAATCCTTTTGGCAAGTTTTTTACTGAGAAACTCATGGGACGGATACCAGTGGCTGGAATCGTATAGAGAAAATCAGAACCAGGACGAACTCCAAAAATTTTCGCACCATTGATTCGGGGAGTATCAGATACTTTGGGAGTCAATATGTATTTAGATAGAGTATCTGGAACTGAAATCCCTTGGGCGAAAATTGTATTAGGAATTGCAGCACCAGATAATGGTTCACCAGTACTATCTACCACGCGTCCTGTTACTTTTACTGTTTGTTGAGTAATCTCGTTGAGTACTTCTGTCTCATGAATGCCTCCTAAAAAAAAGGCGTTCGCCTGTAATGGCGAAGGAACAATTGCTAAAACCGTTATCACTATATAGCTGCATAATTGTTTAATTGCATGCTGACATAACGGAAAGAATAAAATGTTCTTCATTTTTAATAGATTGATTAAAATTAGACCTAAATTAGCTAAGAGGTTATACCTAATACATTTGTTAATAATACACTTTTGTTTTTACATAATATCAATACATCATTTTAAAGTTAAACATCATTGTTTTCCATACCGCAAACAAACAACAATTTCCTCAAACAAGATTTAAAGATTGTATCAAATACTATCAATTATATCTCAAAGTGTTATAGTCTGTAAACAGAATATAGAATAACAATCTACAAATCAATACATTACAAAGAATCACAATTTTACAATACCAAATTACAAGCTAATTCCAGCTTATTTAGTCAGTATTCGCAAGTCCATATTCTTATGACGAGCCATCAGTTGTGCTATATAAAGTGAACGGGGAAAGACATTCTTTTCATTCTGTCCTTCCCAAACACCATCCGGACGATCGATAAAAACTCCCGGATATTTTTCACCCTTCATACCAAAACTATAATTATATCCTGATGTCCAAGGGCTCTGTACAGCAGCACGTTTCACACGACAGTTCCAAAGCACCTGAGTTACTCCGGCCCAGCCATGTCCACTTCCCATCTTACCACGATCCTGCACATTGATTTCTCCATCGGTTATCACATTATCATAAAGAGTCCCGACTGCCCAACGATGATGAGGACCTATATCTGCATAAGTTTGCGAAGCCGTACAATTATAAAATACATTGGGGCCACATACGCGGGCACCCGTCACATAGTCGTGACGCCCCTCTGTGCTTTGACAGTTCATAAACAGATTTTGCTGTCCCCAATTATTAAAAGAATATCGTAATCCACCGGTTATCAGAGATTTTGTTTCCAAACAACGGCAATCCGTTACTGTTACATTCTTCGCATTACGTTCACAACTTACTGCTGAATAGCCAAAATAGCGACAAGTCAGATTACGTGCCCAACAGTTTTCCACTTTATCAAACTGAACTCCAACCCAACCATGCTGATTATCTTCATAATGTTCAAACTCCGACTCCAAACACATATTAGTCACTCCTACCTCACTGATACGACCGTCAAAAGTATATTTAAAGACTTCACCACCGCCATATTTCTCTTCCATCTGCATTACTACCGGGTTATCAATATAAATACGATTACCTTCTATTTTTACAATTTCACGTTCAAAAGAAAGATTATACTCCTGTGCAGTCCATTGGCGGGTTCCCTGACGCTCAACGATTTGATCCATCTTAATATCATGTATCCAGTTATCCGTTCCCGGACGATAAACAATGATACGATCACCAACTTTAAAACTAGCAGCAGAAGATACCTGAAAAGAGTGTGTTCCTACCGGTACAAAAGCATCCATAATCTTCACTCTTGTTCCGGGTACTTCCTCTATTCTTCCATTACCAGATACTTCTATCAATGAAAAACGCTGCTTACCGATAGCCAGTAAACGGGTTTCATTCACATTATCTCCTTCTCCGGTCAAAATAACTCCACCTGCATTTATATGAATAGTTCCATAAACATGATATACTCCCCGCTTCAGCAGAACTGTTCCACGATGTCCGTCTTTATCCGGTTGCATACGAGACACTTCATCTATTGCATCCTGAATTCTCTGGCGACTATCTCCTTTTTCCACAGGATATACAGTTTTTGTTACCGGATAATCAGGGATTGATTTATCACCATGATGATAACCGACCCGGCTAAAATCCGGTATCGTATTTCCTTGTTTATCGGGATAATAAGTTAACTCCCCCTTCGGAGTAATCTTCACATAACTGGATTGCCAGCCCGGAGGTAATTTTGTCTGAGCGGACACACTTACACAAAGTGCTATAGCCAGTACACCTCCTACAAGTTTCTTCACATGATCCATTCTATTCTCAATTATTAGTTTGTATATAAATTCAGTTCAATCTTCTCACCTGCCACAGTCGGTATTTGCAAATATTCTCCATAAAGTATGTCTGATTTTCCATTTTCCCGGATAACTTGCACAGGATATCCTTTCCATGGGTTCTCTATCTTACACATACGCCCTTTCTCACTAACCAGAGTTACTCTCTGAATTTGTCCTTCCTTCAAAGTAGAAGTAACCCAAAAAGCACCATAAGCCCTCAGATTTTCAAATGAGGCATCTTTTTTATAATTCCAATTGGGAAAGACACGGATAATGCCTTCATAACTTTGCAACAGCATCTCATTAATAGTCAGAGGAACAGCGGCAAAAGTTTCAATGCCTCCCCCACCCTGCACAATCCAAGAGTTGGGATACACGTCCATTTCAATCCGCTTCTTCAGATAAGATAAAACCTGATCTGAAGAATACCCAACACGTACTGCTCCGGGATAACAGGTTTCAATTCCATTATTAGATGTATTTCCCCAATCATTCGGGTCACGCTGCTTCTCCGACCAATGCGCCACATCTTCCAACAAAATAGCATTGAATGTAGCATCTGTCATGGGGCCCGCAACACCAGCAGGAAGAATCAAGCCATGAATAGAAACTCTATTCAATCCTGAGGGTTGTATCTCTCTATCTTGAGGGCCTTTTTCCATATTCTTCAAACTTTGACGCCCATCTTCTGTAATACCCAATGGATATTCACTCAATTTCTCCAAGATATCCTGCCAGCGGGGGTGCCGTATCTGATCAGTGCCTAAGAAATCACTCATATCCATCATCCCTTGGAACAGCATACGAACCAACCCCAACGAAAGAGTAGAATTAAAATCACCCAATCGATTGCGCCAGATCCCCCCATTGCGTTTATTGGGCATTATTTCATTAAAATGATCCATACGGATTACATAACGTCCGTTCTCTAAAGAGAGATAATCTTCCCAAAAATCCGCACAGGCCAGAAGATACGGATATACTTTACGGGCATACGCCTCATCATACGTACTGTAATATCGCATCAACATATTTCCAACACTAAACACTGCATTGATTTTCTGTCCCAGAAACTTATAACCACCGTCAATTGTATTTTCACGGGTCGAATACTTTTCCTGCATTTCTTCAGGAGTTAACGGCCACATTGCCGTACACAAGCCTTTAGGACCAATACCTACCGGATAATAGATACCTTTGCAATTCAGCAATTCCTGCGCATGCTTCCGTCCAGCCTCCATATAATCTAATAGAGGCTGATCAAAATTATCCGTCAGACTAATATGATTGGAAGAAAATGACGCCCAGTAAGGTGCCTGATAATTATAATTCAGATGATAATCACCTCCCCATGCCGCTTCGTCACGCGTAACAAATGGTCCCCAGATACCTGGCGCAAACTTACCCTCACGGGAAGAACAAGCAAACAAATATTGCGACTGATAGTAATACTTTTCAAAATAACTATCACCTATATTAATATGAGACTGTTTCCAAAAATGATTCCACCAGGAATGATGTTCTTTCCGTAATTGCTCAACACCCACTTCCGTTATTTTCTCTGCTTCTGTAATAGCTTTGTTTTTCCAATCCGGTGTATCATGATTCGTATAAACAGATATAACCAATTGTACTTTCTTACCGGGAATCAAGGAGAACTCATCAGAATCTGAGTTTAAAGCCAATGCCACATGAGTAGGCCAACGCAGCAATTCCGTATTTTCAAATGAACGACTTACCCACATTACTTTATCTTTACCTCCCGCAGTAGTCGAAGTATTACCTTCCGCAGCCCATAAACGCAAATGGGCAATAACGGCTTTGTCCGATTGCAACTCTATAATAATCTTATTATCCGTTGCAGCAACCCATGCAGACAAATCCAACTGACAATGAGGAGTTGTGAATCTTGTTCTGATTTCAGCAGATCCGGGCAATTGTTCCGCATAGTAAGTAGCTCCTTGCAGTTCTTTTATCTCAATATCCAGTCCACCCGGAAGCGCAATTCCTCCCGGATAAACAGGATAAGCCCTCCAAAAATCATTTTTACCAATATAAAAACAAAGTTTATCAGGAGTACCTCCCATTGTGATACCGATATCTCCATTACCGGCTAAAGGAGCATCCGGAGTTTTGGTAGTGGGAACATGCTGTGGGGATGAAGTAAAGACAGCTTTATAGTTATCAATGGCAAACTGAGCTTTCACCCCAATAGTGCTCAGCAATGCTACGCCCAAAATAAAAGCCTTGTGTGTATTCATAGTCTATAATCATTTATATAAAAACAAAAATAGACGTATCTTACCAACAAGGCTTGCAATATTATTTCAATCGTTTGGAGAAATGGTTCAAAATGCGTTTTTTAACGAATTAACCCACTATGAAAGTTGTTTTCCCCTTCTCTTTTCCTTCGGGAAGAGAAAAACGCACCTTTTTATGATTCAACTCAAGTTCTGCAACATTTCTCTGTTGAGTCGGATCAGCATAGTTTATTATGTACCGACCGGATTCATTTTTCTGTATCATATAGATTCCGGGAGTTTGAATATTCAGTATCAAATCCGTACTTACAGTTAATTGTACCGGCTGGTAAGCGGCCACCCAACAAGTAGTATTTCCTTCACTATAGACAGCCTGAACAGTAGCATCATTACGGAGTATCCGTATATCTGATAAATTAAAAACAGCCACATTTTCCTTGTCCATTCCGGGTAATATCAAATATTGATATGTGCCTTGTTTAGGTGCAACACCATGCGTCAAATAGATGGCAGTCACCTCTCCATGCGTTTCTTCCGGGTGATACATTTGCATCACATCATACCATGACCCCGTACGTTCTGCTGTTTCAGCTACAACTTCATGGGTATTGCCCCATACAATATATCCTGTATTATTATGAAAATAGCGTTGTTCCTTTCCCTTAGCAGATTGCTTTGTATTCACAACATTCCATCGTGCATTTTCCCAAGAAAGCAGTTCCCCATTTTTATGGCATTGCTCTATAGAAGTGGTAACAACAAGATTACTATCTGCTTGTATACCAGCTCCCAAACAAAGAATAAAGTCATCCGTACAGACCCATGCCTTATGAGCCTTCACTCCGGCACGATCTAACTCCATAACAGTCATACCTTGTTTTTCATCCGAAACAGCTCCTACAAAAGTTCCTTTATTACGAGGCTGATAACTTTTAATCAAGGGCATAGGTGCATTATCTTCAAAAGCTGTTACTCCCGGTAACTTCCGCCAGTCCCAAAGAGGAAAAATATCCATATACTCCTTACCATCTTTATAAATATAAGTAGCCCCATCTGCCATATAATACCCCTTCATATTATCACCATTCATCATTTCCGTACCGATAATACGGTCAGAAGCCATTTTTATAGACGCCATCCAGGAAGGACGGCGATGAATTGTATAATCCGACTGCCAGAAATGCCTATGTCCTGTAAACACATTCACCGCAGGTGCAGGATAATTATCACGAAGCAGAGCTGTTGCCACAGCCATGCACTCATCTGATTCACCTCCACCTAACTCCGAGGCTGCAAATGCAAGACTCAGTGCTTTATGTACGGGAGCATGATGAAACAGTTGACGTCCCAAAGCATTCACATCCATCATTCCTTTCCAGATAACCCAACGATATCCCTTATCAATCAGCGTACTCAGAATACTCAACTGTTTATCATCAAATGCTAACGACGTCCCTGAAAATAACCCAGAAAAGAAACTCATTCCGGATACGAACGAAAGCCCATAATTACCAAACTGCTGCTGAGCACCATGCTGATGAAAGCACCAATCGTCTTTTATACCTTCTGCCCCACCCGTGACTATTTCAGATGCAATGGTATCACGCGCCATCTTTACCAACTCATAATCATTCTGTAATAATGCACGCATCATCACATTTCCAGCAAGCCATACCTTATTCTGTCCGGTCATCCCAAACTTAGCATTCTCCATTACAGTTATAGCACTCTGTTTCTCCACAGGGGTCAACTGCTTCTCAAACAAGATAAAAGCCGTACCCAGTGTTTTAGGAACACCTATTTGATTATACCACCAATTCAAACATACCGGTTTAGCAGTAAACCAATAATTCAAAGCTTTATGAATAACCGCTTCCACCTCCGAAGAATGATAGTAGGAAGTCTGATCGGAGCTATAGAGCTTTACCAGTTCCAGAATACGTTCCGCATGAATTTTAGGCTCCCAGCCGGAACGCTTTTTGTCATCGTAATTAATATCCGGCCATGTTCCGGCTTCCGTGAAAGAAGACAGATAAGTTTCTACTTTCTTTAAATCAAAAGGATATCGCTGATGCAACTCTACCACAACCTGATCCGAAATCTCTGTTTCCGGTTGAATAGACGAAAGGATGGACAATAAGCCAAACGGATCTTTACCGGAAGGAACCAACATTCGGGCATAATTTTGCTTGATACGCACCAACTCATCCACACCACTTGCCTGTACAGTAACAGATACAAGTAATACACTAATTATAATCAGATTACGCAAAATTCTCATTCCTGTTTATTTTTTCAGTTGTTCTGTTTCCATTATAACAGCCGCCCACAATATACCGGCAACAGCCTCTTTGGCATTCAATATTTTGGGAACAGTAACATATTCTACAAAATTCTTCTTAATCACAACTCCATCACATGCTCCTATCACATCCAGTAAGCCTCTGTCATTCACCTGTATAAAAGGAAAGAGACTTTGATATCCCCTATATGCAACCGGAGTATATTCCTTTGCTTTTAAGAGCCCTAACTCTACACCACGCTGAATAGAGTACACAAACATAGCAGTTCCGGATGGATCTACAAAATTTAAAGGATTATCTCCTTTATCTACAACCATAAACCAACCGCCAGTCTTCTTATCCTGCACTTCTTTCAGCCCCTTACACATTTTCAGATAAATACCAAGGACCTGCTGATAATTCGGATGTGTTGTTGGTAGTAAAGCCAATAGTTCAGGTACCACCAAAGTGTACCACCCCATGCCTTCACTCCATACCTCCGGTGACAGTCCGGTAGTTTTATCCGCCCACACAGCCTTTTCAGGCTCTGTAGTCCATGCATGAAGGATAAGTCCATCCGGGCGTTGCAAATGACGGGCAGCAGCAATAATATTCCTACATGCCACATCATAGCAATAATCGGCTTCCCCCACATACTGTGCACAACGTATAAGGAACATCTGCATCATAAAAACACCATCTATCCACATATTAGGACTCCGGTTTCCGTGCCAAAACTGTCCATCGGAACTGGGATACTGATCCACAGCTTTCAATATTTGCAAGGCAGCTTTCTTGTATTTCTCATCACCCGTACGCCCATATAATGTACAAAAGGCCGAACCTGTCATGAAATTATCGAGATTCGTTAATCCGCCTCCTTTGTAATTACCCGCTTCATCAACGAAATGATCTATATATTTCTTTATATATTCCAGATACCTGCTATCGCCTGTCAATTGTCCCAAACGGTCCATAGCCTCAAACATGTATCCCTGCACATAGGTATAGTCTTTCCAGTAAGCCATCCGATAATCTGGATATCTCGTCATCACTGTTTCCGACAGAGGTATAGCTAAATATTCAGGAGTTACTCCGGGTGTATATCCCAATTTAGCTTCCGGCACTCCCTGAGAAGTGTTCGCCGATAGCGGGTGGTAGTCTCCTGAGTAACCAGCATAGTTACCCCTCCCTCTACTACCGTACCGGTTGCATGTTGAGTAACTACTCTGTTTTGAGCCATAGAAGGAATATTTGTACCTACTGCACATACGACACAAGCTCCTATTATTATTTTCCGCGTTATTATCATAGCACCATTATTAATAATTAAATCCAAATCAACGGATTACGTACAGGCAGATTACGTACCACTTCGTCGGTTACAGGAAAATGTTCTAACTTCTCCCACGTTGACTGCCAGTTTTTATTATGAGTCTGTAAAGCACCGAATATCAAGAAAGGATGTGCTACCGGCCATTCATCCCAATACATTACATCCTTCGCATAAATCCAACTTTCTTTATCAACAACATAAGGATAGATAAAATTAATGCCTTTTTCCATATTCTTACCTCCCTCTGCCGTATAAGTCCATAAATTATCATTCTTATCCGAAAGCGTTTGGCATATTGTTGCCATGGCATCCAGATTAAATAAAGAATAACCATAAGGTTTCGTACGTGCTGTCTCCAACGGAAAACTGCCGTCTTCTGCCATCTGCTTAGGTAAAAGTACTTCTTTATAACGCTGCTTACAAAAATCCATCATATCCTTATCACCGGCATAACGGGCAAATACAGCAGCCTGCATCACCCAGCAAGTTCCATGATTATTCTTAGCATTCATCTCGTCTATGCCATACTGATGTGTGAACATCCATTTCAAATAATCAGCAAACCACTGTTTAGTAGACTTTATATCATCCTTAGACAATACTCCAAGCTTTTCTAACTGCCATAAAGATTGAGCTACTTCCATAAGATGTACCGTATCAATAATACCAATACCACGTCCTGTAGCAATTCCTTTAATAGCCTGTGCATACTGCAAGTTAGGATTCATTTTCGTAGACTCATTCACAAACCAAGCACGCACATGTGCCAATATCGCATCTACATATTCCTTATCCTGAGTCAATAAATAAGCAGATGTCAAATTGCCTACAATTGAACTAAAACGTATCATAGCATGACGATGAGCTACAAAATTATCCGGATTGGTCTCGCCATCCCGACGCACATAAGGTCCGTCAGGGTTCAAAGTATCCGGCCACCAATAATCACCCTCCGAATAAAAATCATGTATATCCCCTGCACTGCGTTCCGCTATAAAGGCGGTAACCGTTACCGGCTCCTCCTTTATATTCATTGCGGCACGTTCCAGTATACCCTGCTTTAAAACGCACTTTACAAAATCTTTACCGTCTTTATCCGATGTACACGAAATAGCCAGAAAAGAACAGATCCCTAAAAATAACATACCTACCTTTTTCATAATCTTACTGCACCGTTATAAATGATGTTTGGACTTTATCAGCTTTTACAGCTATACAGGAAGTACCGCCTTGCGTACGAACCCGTATTTGTGCCCGCCCGTTACGTGCCTGTACTTTGCGGGAACCGGTTGCCGTACCCTGATTCTGTATCAGTTCTCCGTCACCGGCAATATCGAAAGAAACAAAAACTCTGGAATCAAGACACCTGATGCCATTACTATCTACCAACTGGGCTTCAACTTCAACAATTCCATCTTCTTTAGGAGTAGAAGTTACCCGGAATGCATGTTCTTTCCCCCATTTCTCGGTCTGATATTCAAAGCTCAATTCATCAGCAAGAGCTTCTTTTCCAGCAGCCACAGCACGCAATGTGTTCTGCCCCTTAGCAAGCTTCACATTCCAGCGCAAACCCGCTGCGGGAAAATCCTGACTATTACGCTTGCGTATCCCCTGGCTTTGTCCGTTCACAAACAGTTCCACCGATGGACAGTTAGAGTAAACCAAGACTTCTTTTTCTTCATCGACATCTCCCCATCTCACAGGCCATCCATGCCCATAGATATGAACCATAGGCTTTTCTGTCCAATAGGATTGGAATACATAATAACTTTCCTTTTTCGTAAAGTCACGTTCCACCACTCCTTTCTGATTCATATATGGCACCGGATTATCCGGACGCACCGGTGTAGAAAAGTCCTTAAACGGCCAATAAGCAGCACCGGTCAGCCAAGGCATATTCTCCTGTTCCTTCAAATGCCAATCTATCAGCTTAACGATATAACTTTCCGACCAGTCTCCTTTCTTCAATACCAGAGCCGAACCATTCAGAGCTGCATCGCCATCACTTTCACCTTCTTTTCGTATAGGAGCAGTAGCCTCCGCATGACGTCCGGCATGGCTATCCCCCCCCCACTCTACATGCAGAAAGTGTTTCACCTTCTCCATTTCTTCTTTGGACATCTGCTGATAATCTGTATAAACCCCACGATACCAACCGGCCCAGATAGAAGGAGAATATACATCTACAATATCGCTACAGAATGCACAACGGCGAATTGCTGTCTTGCGTTCGGCATCAAGATGATGTGCCAATGTATTCAACTCACTCATCAGGCTCCGTATCTCGCGTTGTTCAAATTCAGGAAAGTCATTCGGCCAGTCATTCTCATTACCTAATCCCCAGATTATCACAGAAGGGTGGTTATAGTGCTGGGTTATCATATTCGTCAACATACGTTTCGCTTGTCCACGATAAGTTTCATTACCCACACCACCACGGCACCAGGGAATTTCTTCCCAAACCAGAATACCCTGTTCATCACAAAGATTCAAAATGATTTCAGATTGCTGATAATGTCCCAGACGGATGAAGTTCACACCCATTTCCTTCATCATTTTCATTTCCTGTATCATCTGTTCCTCGGTCATGGCAGCAGCTACTCCTGCATGATCCTCGTGCCGGTGTGTTCCCCGCAACAAGAGACGCTTTCCATTCAGCATGAAAGGGCCCTTATCTATAAACTCAAAAGAACGGAAACCGAAACGTTCACTCGCTGTCATTTTCTGTCCATTGGCAGTTACAGTAACCTCACAAGTATATAATACCGGACGATCTACATCCCAAAGTTGTGGCTTATCAATCTGAATATTCAGCATATCCAAATCTCCCAACGGAGTTATTTTATCCAGCGTACGGGTAGATACCACTTCACCTTTAGCATTCTTCACTATAACTTCCACCAGTGCTTCACGCACATCTGCGGGATTATAAAATGTACCGGATACCTTTAACGTCCCCTTTTTCAATTTAGCATCCAATGCCGGTTCTATCCGAAGAGAAGCCACGGAAACTTCCGGAAGATACACCAGATTCAGATAACGGTAAATACCGCCATACAAATTGAAGTCCGATAAATCCGAAGGAATCATTTCAGCATCCCGGGTATTATCACAACGAATACTCAATGGAATTTCACCTCCAAAACGTTCAGCATCTTTGCTTGCCAGAAAAGCTCGCACGGCATCTGTTATATCTACATTCCAACTATCATATCCACCGACATGACTACCCACTTTGGTCATATAAACATATACATCCGTCTTCTGTCCCGCTCCTTCGAATTCCAATACAATCCGTCCATCAGGATACGGATTATTCAACTTCAGGCGTGTTTTATACCACCCCGGCCCCTGATAGTAATTCAAATCCGGATCAACAGCATCCTCCGCATTAAAGCAGTGGGGCAACGTAACTTTTGTCCATATAGGTTGCTCTTCCGGCTGACCTTTCTTTACAGGGCGTACCAGTTCCCAGATATTGCCCACATCCTGACGGAGAAACTCCCAGTTATCCGTTAACCGGATCTTATTGCCCATCACAGGTATCTTCGCAAAGGTACCTGCAACAAAGCAAATCATCACTAACAATGCAATTATACGTCTCATACCTATTGATTCTCCATATTTACAGAATAGCCGTACCTTCTTTCTCTAATTTAGCTTTCTTGAGCAAAGCTTCCAGGAAGTAATAGTCTGCATAAACCAAAGGAACGTCTCTTTCAAAATTATGTGCACCCGTGCTGTGCAGGAGTAAGAAACCACGGTCACCATCCAATTGCGCACGATAGTTCTTGCTTAAACTCTCAACAATCGTATCCGCCCATTTCTTGTATAATGTTGCTTTCTCCGGATTGTACATAGACAATTCGTACATGGCACAAGCCATCACTGCGGCAGCAGAAGCATCCCTCGGTTCGTTCGGAATACCCGGAGCATCAAAGTCCCAATATGCAACCATATCTTCCGGCATGGTAGGATTGGTAAAGATGTAATTGGCTATGTTCTCAGCTTGCGACAAGAATTCCGGAAGTTTCGTTTCACGATAACACATGGTATAGCCATACAAACCCCATGCCTGGCCTCTTGACCAAGCAGATTCGTGATTATATCCCTGGTGCGTATGCTTATGAAGCACGTCTCCGGTAATTGTATCATAATCTATCACATGATAAGAGCTATAATTATCGCGGAAATGATTCTTCATTGTAGTGCGTGCATGTGTATTTGCAATGTTATAATACACAGAGTCGCCGGTTTCCTTAAATGCCCAGTACAGCAATTCAAGGTTCATCATATTATCGATAATAACCGGACATTGCCACTTGTCGCGACTGTGATCCCAGGAACGGATACAACCAATCGTCGGCTTATAGCGGGTAATCAATGTGGCTGCAGATTCCAACAGGATATCTTTGTAGTTTGCGTCATTGGTCAGACGATAACCATTACCAAAACTACAGTACATTTTGAATCCCATGTCATGCGTTCCGCCATTCGTTTTCTGGTCCTCTATATTAGCAGTAAATGCCTGTGCCTGCTGCTTCCAGAAATCATCTTGTGTATACTCATACATATACCACAATTCACCGGGAAAGAAACCACTGGTCCAGTCTCTTGATGCTACCAGGCGCAAGGCACCGTTATCTTCTATCGTGCGCGGAGAAACCGGCTTCCTCTTCAGTTGTTCCTCCGGCATACTTGCTTTAACAGAATCTATTTGCGTAAATGCATACTTCAACTGCTGTCCGGCAAAATCAAAACTATCTTTTACGACATCCGTTTCTTTTGTCGCTTGGCTGCATGCTCCACATACGACCAATAATGATACTAATCCTGTTTTAAATTTCATAATAGTTATTCTTACTAATGTTGATATTGATTTAATGATAAATATTCTCTCCTGCCAACGGAATAAAAACTGAGGAAAAGGTTTCAATTCCCTCACATGGGGCAAAGACATCCACGATATTCTTGTTCCTGTCTACCCAAAGCATGTGCGGCAATGATTCCCTATCTCCGTGCCCTGTCCAGTTAGTCAGTATCAATCCTATCTCAGGAATATATTGCATTCCGCTCATAAACCTAAGGGGAGCACCCGGAATATCTTTATTGGATAGTTCCCAAACAATTTGCTTTTCAGGATTAAACTCTACGATACGGGGATTCTTGTCAGCATCAGCCACCGCTACCAATGTATTACCATTCGGCAGACGAATTACAGAGTGTGCACCTCCCGAGACGGGCACTTCCCAACAAATTGTTCCATTCTCATCATATTCCACCACCTTCTTCCCACCATAATGAGCCACCAAATAATGACCATTATCCAGTCTGCGTGCATTCCTGATGAACGATTTCTTCCCATCCGTCACCCCCGTAGGCAGAATGCACAGTTCCTTAACAACCTTCCCGTCAGAAGTAACCTCAAGCAAACGTCCGGAGTTACATTCGCCTATAAACGTATTGCCATTAGCAAGCCGTTGGCAAGCAAAAATATGGCTTGGAGATGTATAATGAAAAACCGTATCTTTCGCACGGTTTACTTCAAGTACTCCGTGTCCGGTAGTAAACAGCAGATTGCCATTATCTAACACCCATATATCATTAGAAAGCGGTGCATCATGCTCCCATACCTTCTTTCCGTCTTCAAAGATGAAGACTTTTCCTTGTGAATAGTCTGTACACACAAAGTTTTTGCAGGGGTCCGGTTTCACATAGGGAGCTTCTTTCATACCCTTTTCCACAATCCCCGTAGCCCAAAGAAAGGAAGAAATTACCTCCTGTCCGTTTTTCTTTCTCGGACGGGTTACATAAGTTTTATAATCTTTCTGAATACCCAATCCGTTGTTGGCATCCCACAGGTCTATCAGACCGTCATCAGAACTGACACGTGCTTTGGATAGCAATCCCCGATATCCTCTTTGTACACAGCCGGCATAGTCTTTAGCCGGAATAACTCCCAATTCGACGGCACGCTGAATGGCATAAACAAACATACCGCTACCGGATGTTTCATGCCAGTTTCCCGGTTCTCCCCCTTTATCCACAACCTGATACCACAAACCATTTTCCGAATCCTGCGTTTGTTTCAGACCGGCCATGAGTTCACGGGTTATGGAAAGTAATTCTCCATATTGAGGATGATTCTTTGGAAACAACTCCAGAGTTTCCACTAATATCAATGCATACCAGCCCAAGCCTTCGCTCCATACTTCTGGCGCCATACCAGTCTGCGGATCAGCCCAACGGGCATCTTTATCTTCATCCCAGCCATGATACAGCAGGCCTGTATTCCCTTTTTTAAGATGGCGGTGCATGCCGATCAACTGCTTAGCCGCTTCATCAAAGCAATATTTAGAATCACCTATGTAGCGGCCATATTTTGTCAGGAACATTTGCCCCATAAATACGCCGTCCACCCATATCTGCCCTACTGTGCCGCGTCCATGCCAAAACACTCCGTCGGACGTGCGCGAATAATCATCATAGCTTTTCCTTATATAATCAGCCGCTTTCTTAAACTTCTCATCACCAGTCTGGCGGTATGCCCAGACAATAACTGAACCTGCCATCATATCATCCATGCTACGCCCCCGAAAATACACCAAGCTACCATCCGGACGAACCACTTCATTTGCCCAATTCATGATATAATCATAGTATTTCCTTTTTCTCGTAGCTTGCCATAGCTTATCGAGCCCTATCAGAAAGTACCCCTGCGGATAACACCAGGGTTTGAAGGGAATCATCAAAGCCGATGGATAACGAGTCATCACAGTTTGCGCAATGCCCTCCGACCACAACTTCGGATCATCACCCGGCAGTTGCGCTTTCATAGATAAAGAGAAGAATAAGACAAATGCAATTAGAATGTTTTTCATAACTTAATCAGTCTATAAAAAGATTGCGCTAAGATAAGCGATTTATCTTAGCGCAACTTTCAATATTGTCTTATTCATTTGAAATTCTATTCCAAACAATATGTAAAACAGGAGCTATTTGGGAATTTCTCCCTTATCATTATGCCTTTGTACCCACTCTGAAGGTGAATATCCATAAAATGACTTGAAGCAGTTGGTGAAATAAGCATGACTATTGAAGCCTGTGTAAACCGATATTTCAGAAACCGTATAACTGGATTCCAACAAGAGTTTGGCAGCTATCTCCAAACGTTTATTGCGTATCAGCTCTGTTGGAGAAAGCTCCGTTACCGCTTTCAGTTTCCGGTACAGATTGGCACGGCTTAGACCTAACTCCTGGCTCAACAAGTCCACTCCAAGCTCCGGATTAGAGATATTTTTTTCTATAATCTCAAAGAAACTCTGCGTGAACCGATCATCCCCCGAAACAATCTCGATTCCCATCGCTTCCGGAGAGAACTTCTTTCCATATAGTTTCTTCAGTTTCTCACGGGATTCCAGCAAACTGTTGATACGGCAAATCAGCACATCCATACTGAAAGGTTTCACGATATAGTCATCGGCACCAACCGAAAAGCCTTCCTTGATATGAACCACCATGGACTTGGCCGTCATCAGTACTACCGGAATATGCCCAAGCTGTAAATCCTGCTTCACACGCGAGCACAGTTCCAATCCGTCCATCTGCGGCATCATGATATCACTCAGTATCAAATCCGGATATTTCTCCAGACTCAGTTCCAACGCATCCTTACCATTGTTTACATCCAGCACATAGAAATAAGGATCCAGACATTCTTTGACGTAAGCTCTTACTTCATCATTATCTTCCGCCAAAAGTACAGTCCACTTCTTCTCTATCTCAAAATGCATTTCCTTGGCCGATGGGATAACGTCCTCCACTACCTGCTTTTCATCATCTTCCACCAACTGATCCTTGCTGTAGGCAGAGTTACTGATTGGAATATAAACCTTGAAGATCGTGCCCGTAGGCTGATTATGGGAGACGGAAATAGTGCCTTTATGCAGAAGCACGATTGAGCGTGTCAGACTCAGACCGATACCCGTACCCACATTCTCTTTATTGTCATCTTCACCCTGATAAAAAGGTGCAAATATATTCTTCATATCTTCCTCCGTAATACCCTTCCCGGAATCGGTAACCGAGAGACAGGCAAACTTAGTATCGGCAGGCATCTTATTCAATTCCGCCTGCTGCTCCGATGGAAGTTCGGCAAAGGTACACCGGGACAATGAAAACACAACTTTACCATTATTCGGAGTAAACTTCATCGCATTGGACAAGAGGTTAAAGACCACCTTTTCCACGATAGACTTATCAAACCATGCCGACATTCTCTCCTCACTCTTCTCAAAAGTAAATTCGATGAATTTCTTTGCTGCAAGATGGTTGAAGGCATAGTAGATTTCTTGCAGGAACAGATTCATGTCCGTTTTGGCAATATGCAACTTCAATTTACCCTCCTGGTTCTTGCGCAGATCCATCAACTGATTTACAAGCAGCAACAGGCGCTGGGCATTACTGAATATCAGACTCAACTTATTCTTCACGCTGGAAGAGAATTCCGGCATAGACACCAGATCCTGTAAAGGCGCAATAATCAGTGTAAGCGGAGTGCGGAGTTCATGGGAAAAATTGGTAAACATACGTATCTTCGCCTGATGGAACTCTTCCAGTTGCAGTTTCTCCTTCTGCTTGAATTGCAATTCACGCTCCAGCTTTTGTTTCTTCGATATATAATACATGATGAGTGTCATTATAAAGACAAAAGCAATGGCATAAAACAGATAAGCATACCAGGTTTTCCACAGGGGCGGATGCACAATAATACGTATCTTACGCGTCTGTTGGCTCCAGACTCCATCATTATTAGAGGCTTTCACTTCAAACACATAGGTTCCCGGGCTTAAGTTCGTATAGTAGGCTTCCCGGCGATTGCCAATATAATTCCAGTCTTTATCGTAGCCTTTCAGGAAAGTGGCATACTGATTCTGCCGGGCAAAAACAAAGTTCAGTGCGCAGTAACCGATAGAGATATTATTCTGATTATAACTCAGCTCTATTTCTTCCATACCGTCCAGCACGGTATCCAATATTCCGGTTTCGTCTTCCGGCTCAATCACCTGGTTATTCACTACCAATTTCGTGAATACCAATGGCGGTACAAAAGAGTTTAATTGCAACTCCTGCGGGCTAAAGGTCACAAAGCCGTTGTTACCGCTAAAGCAGATTTCTCCATTGGGCAGTAATAAACCGCTATGGGGAGTAAACTCATAGACTCCGATTCCATTCAGAGAATTGTAATTGGTAAACTCCTCTGTTTTCAGATTGTATTTCGAGATGCCATTGCTCGCACTGATCCATAAATTATTGTCGCTATCCTCCACAATGGAGCAAATATCATTCTCTATCAATCCCTGTTCCTTCGTTACGGTCTTTACGATTCCTTTTTCTTCTTCGTACAAAGCGATACCGCCACCGAACGTACCAATCCAGATACGACCGGAACTATCACGCACAATACCCGTCACGTAATTATTAAGCAATCGATGAGGCTCTTTCTCATCCGTATCATAGTAAACCACCTCTTCCCTATTTACATCGTACTTTATCAGACCATCATTACGACTACCAATCAGCATTACCCCATCACGCAACTTCAGTATACAGCGCGAACTGGCAAACAGGCAACTGTCCTTTCCACCATTTACAGGGAAGCGTTTCTGAAGTTCCTTTTTATCCGACAAACGCATCACTCCCATACGCGAATCGGAAGTTATAATCCACAGACTATTATCCTTATCACGAAACATGGAGTAAATAGACATTTCCCCCGGCAACTGATAATAGAACGTATATTTCTTAGTACGGGTATTAAATTGATAGATTGATCCCTTATTCGTTCCGCACCAAAGTATATCATCTTCCAACAGAAGCCCTTTTATAATATTCTGGCTGTACTGCAACTTTGAAGCTTTGTCTATCGGATAATACGCATACTGCCTGTTTTCCAGATTATAATCGAGTAATCCTCTACCCTCCGTTGCCATATATAAACAACCGCCGGGAGTAGAAACCATACAACCGTATATACCAAACAATGCATCAAACACCGTAGCAGGATCATGGAAATCAAAGCGGTTGTTAAAGCGGCTGGAGAAACTCACTCCGCCGGCATACGTCCCCACCCATACCGTCTGACTCCTGTCTACAAACAACGAATAAATGGAAAAGTGACTCAGATTCCCCTTTTCAAGGGAAGCATCCGTATGTTTCCAGAAAGAATTAGTAGAAAGATCGATGGTATACAGCCCGTCGAAGGTGCCGATAAGCAACATCCCACGTAACTCCGATATAGCTCTGACACTATTGCTCGTTAGAATACTATTGCCTTTATGGTAGGTCACCATTTCCTCTTTCTCAAAGTTTATGCGATACAATCCGCTCAGTCCGCTTCCCACCCATAACGTCCCGTTTGAATCTTCATAGATAGTAGAGATGCTATTGCCAAGCAGATGTAGCCCCGGCGTTCGGGTAGTAAGTTGCCGTTGCACTTTCATGTTCATATCGCAGACAAACAGGCCTTTCGTAGAAGTGCCTATCAAAATCTGATGCTGCTTCGTTTCGTAGACTACAGAGATAAATTCATCTTTGATCTTCCCGTTCAGGTCTATACGCTGAAATACATCCATTGCAGGTACATACAGGTATAGCCCCTTGGTAGTTCCTATCCAAAGGCGATTACGGGAGTCTACCGTCAGGCAGCGTACTTCACTTTTGGCAAAAGCGCCGTATCGTTCGTCAACAAACGGCTTGATACGGTTGGTTTTCAGGTCGAGCCTGTTTAATCCGCGTGCCGTACCAATCCACAAATTGCGGTCGTTATCTTCGGCCAAACTCCATACATGATTATCACTCAAGGTCAGAGAGTCTTTCGGATCATGTTTATAGATCACGAATTCGCTTCCATCATAACGATTCAATCCGTTGCGCGTACCAAACCAGATGAAACCTTTGGTATCCTGGAATATTTTAAGCACAGATATCTGAGATAAACCATCTTTCAGGTTCAGGTTTGAAAAATAGAAGTTCTCATTATTCTGCGCGGTTACTTCCAAGGTTGCCAACAAGGTTATCAGCAAAAGAATATGTTTTCTCATAGGTCAAAAAAAAGATGTAATAGGCTTATTTCGTCAACAACTCCGTAGCGCACCATAGCAATGGAGCATGAGCGTGCAGGTCACCGGTGATTTGCTTGCGGTTCAT
Source organism: Bacteroides sp. AF39-11AC (assembly GCF_003474285.1). NCBI lineage: Bacteria > Pseudomonadati > Bacteroidota > Bacteroidia > Bacteroidales > Bacteroidaceae > Bacteroides > Bacteroides sp. AF39-11AC. Next base: position 381,601 of record NZ_QROH01000003.1, read on the forward strand.
GTAATGGTTCTTGTCATTCTTGATATTGGTTCCCTCACATACGTTTGTTATCTCGTCTTCATCATTGATATAAGAAACCAACGCCAACCATCCTTTTGTGGCGGCGGGAGCATAGGTTTTCTTATCGAGCCAACCGTGTTTCACCCCCACCAGCATGGCATAGGTAAACATTGCCGTACCGGAAGTCTCTTTGTACGAAGCGGGTTCATCGATCAACTGGTGCCACATTCCGTCGGGGTCCTGATTTTCGAGTAAGGTAGCCATCATCTTTTTATAGGCTTCCATAATAACCGGACGGTTCGGATTATCCTTCGGAAGTACGGAAAGCAGACGGGACATTCCGGCAGCCATCCAACCATTGCCACGCGCCCAGAAGAAAGGAGCTGCAGGGGCGTGATAGAAAAGACCGTTCGGGCGTTGTATCTTCTCCAGATACATCGCCATTTCAGCAGCGGCACGGTCTATATACTTCCGCTCACCCGTAACCAGATAGGCTTGCGACTGTATGGTGGTTATCATAAACATGTCATCAATCCATACGCGCGTTTGCCAAGAATAGCCCTGCTCGGCATAAGCTTTCTCCTCCGGCTTGGCATCGGCAGGAACTTCCCATTGGGCATCGGCATATTTCATTCCGAGATCGAAGTATTTCCGGTCGCCCAACTTCTGCATATAGATTTCGAGGGGGACAGCACCCACCACGTTATAGTCTACGTGCACCATGCGGGGAAGCATATTCTTTTCTGTAGTAAACAAGGGTTCAAAGCGCTCCTTCAGCCGTTGCTGCATATCTTTATTCTTCACGGCTTTGCTGAACCATAAGGCGCCCAACCAAGTACAGGCATCAGGATAAGTCACATAATTGGGAGCTTTTTCCGCCCGCGGATTTCCAAAGCGGGTATGAGGGGTGACCAGGAACTTATTGACAATGCGCGTACCTATAACTTTCGGATCGGCATCTTTCATGCATTTCTTCAAATCAGCATTTTGAGCGTTCATAGTCCCACACCAGCCTGAAAAGGCGGCAAATAGAATAAATAAAATCTTGTGCATCTTCATTCCATAGTATTGTTAACAGATTAATAACTATGGCAAAATTAGGGAATTTGAGGCTGAAAGGTTTGAAAGATCGTTCCAAATGCTTGAACTATTAGCTCAAAATAGCGTATATAGGCCAACAGACGAGGATAGTTTAGTGATAGAATAAGAGATCAGCAAATAGATATACCGTAATCATCAAATTCTCGCTTTATTGGGATCAAATACTCACCATGGTGAGAATCCTTTCTCATCACTTTGAGAATCCTTTCTCATCGCATTGAGTAAATATTCTCAAAGCGATGAGAATAAATAAGAAATTTACTGTTTACGCTGACTATACCCTGCGTAAATCATCAGCGCAAAAGCGCAGGCGTATGTAATGAATACAGCAGTCAGTCCCGGCGGTGTATCACCTCCGCCATACGAATGAAGACCGGACAAGTAGTAGTTCACACCAAAGTAAGTCATCAGTACCGAAGCAAGGCCCAGTACGGACATGACGCTGAATACATAATCCGAACGGAGAACGGGAAGAAAGCGTGCATGCAGAATAAAAGCATAAACCACCATCGTAATCAATGCCCAAGTCTCTTTAGGGTCCCAGCCCCAATAACGTCCCCACGACTCATTTGCCCAAACAGCACCGAGGAAGATGCCTGCCGTCAGCAGATAAAGCCCTATATGCAGGGATATTTCATTGATGATGCGGAGTTCACGGATATGGGGCTGCAACAAGGCTACTTTCGACGGATTACCGGCACTCATGAATGCAAGTGTAAGCAGGCCGAGCAGGAAACTGATACCGAAGAAGCCATAACTTGCCGTAATTACAGCCACATGTATCATCAGCCAATAAGACTTCAACACCGGAACCAGGGGAGTGATTTCGGGGTCCATGAAGTTCAGGTTGGCAACAAACAGGATGATACCTGCGAAGAAAGCCGCCAAAGCCAACGTCATGGAGGAACGCTTGATAAACAAAAGTCCCGCCAACGCTGTAGCCCAGGCTACATATATCATGGACTCATAAGCATTGGCCCAGGGAGCACGCCCGGATATGTACCAACGGATGCCGATTCCGGAAGTATGCAACAAGAAGATCAGCACAACCAACGCCACCAAGGGAATGATAACGGTTTTAACCCAGCGTCTGGGTTTCAGCAACTGCCCTACCACGAATATCAACAATAACAGTCCGACCGCCATATACCCCATAGCCGACCAGAAAAACAAACGTGCTTTATTATAAAACAATTCCCACGACACTTGCTTCTCCGTCAGCAAAGGTGTAGCGCTCTGCTTCTGTTGATACACGTTCATCATGGAAAGCACCTCTCCTGCGCTCTCCCATGTACCGGTACGCAAGGCATCAAAAGCTTCTCCCAAATACCACGGCATGATTTTCGATACGAACAGAGAGTCTTTCCCGGAATACACACTTAAATCATCTCCCGGAGAATACCATTTGCCACTCGTATCTCCCGGCAACGGGAACAGTGCAAACATCTTTCCTTGTTGCAGGGAATACAAGATATTAATCTTTTCGTCCAGCTTCAACAGGTCCTTTTCAAGCCGCGAACGTTCGGCTGCCGGACGGGAATACGCCTTGTCTACGGCATCGGAAATCAGATAGCTGCCATCTTCACTGAATACATCAAAGAAACGGATATATTTACCTTCGGGTAGAGAATAGGCTTGCGGCAATTCTTTATTAGTCTGGCGGATAAAAGGAATATTTCCCCAGTAAGACGGATTCATAAGAAAGCCGATAATGACCTGTTCGGAACTAAGTCCTTCGAAAGTATCGCTACGGTAGATCTTGCGCAAGAGTTTGTCCGTATAAGTATCTACAGGTTCAATACGGCCTGTAGGACATTGTATCTGCATTCGTCCCCATTGTTCAGCCTGTTCCGCAGGGATGGTGTTCTTCAGCAGATGTTCCGTTTCAGTCTTTTGCGCAAAAGAAAGGGTGGGAAGAAAAGCCAGTAGCAAAAGAGGAGTCACCCGTTTCAATTGCTTTGCCAGTTGGCGGAAACGGGACTTTTTATCTGCCAGGGTCAGTAACATACCGGCAAGCAGCAGCAGATATCCGGCATACGTAATACTTGTTCCTGCCGTATCATTGTTGACGGTCAAGATGGTGCCCTGTTCATCGGCATCATAGGAGGACTGGTAGAGCCGGTATCCCTGCTCGTAAATCACCTTATTCATGTAGATGTGTTCGCTCCGTTCTCCCTCTTCCGTATGAATGGTAAGGAAACTCTCAAAAGAAGAAGGGCTGTGAGAGCCGGGATAGCGAACTAACTTAAAATCATCCAGGCGGATGGAAAAAGGCAACGGACATTGATCTTCCGTCGTACGCATATGGGACACGGTTTCTCCTTCCCTAATATGCACAATGCCCTCAAAACCGAACATATTGGTCACCAATGCCCCCAGCAGGATTACAATAAAGGAGATATGCAACAGTAAGACTCCATATTTGCGCTGGCTCCACAGACGGGCTTGCCAGGCAGTAGCACAGAAATTGAGAATCAAAAGAAATTGCAGAAGATAGAAAAGCGGATTGTTATAGATTATTTCCCTTGCCATTGCCGTCCCTTGCGCCTTCTCGACAAAAGTTGCGGCAGCCAGCAGGATCACATAATGCACGAGCAATACCAATGTTATCTTCCACGAGGTGAACAGCGCTTTCAGGGAGGAGCTTACTTTTTTCATGTGTATATCATTCTATTGAAACATTCAACGTATCCAACAGTTCTGCCAGTGCCGGTGGCGTCAGCTGCTGGGCAGCATCAGAAAGAGCTTTCTGCGGACAGCAATGCGACTCGATAAACAGACCGTCAGCGTGCAAAGATATGGCTTTCTCGCAAATAGCCGTCAATAATTCACGTTTTCCTCCGATATGGCTCGGATCACAGTAGAAAGGCAATTCAGGAAAATGAGTATGAAAACGTTCCGCCAACTCCCAAAGAGGGGCATTGCGGTAAGGAGAACTATCTACCGTGCAGAAACCACGATGAATGATGCGGATGTCTTTCAGTCCGGCCTGTTGAAGGCGTTCTACCGCACCAATCCATAAGTCTACGTCGGGACATACAGGATTCTTCACCCATACCGGCATATCGCACCCGCGCAGGGCTTCTGCCAGTTCGTGCATCATAAAAGGGTTGACCGTAGTACGCGCACCAATCCAGATCATATCCAGACCAGCTTTCTGTACAGCTTCCACGTGGCAGGGAAGTGCCACCTCAGTCATAACCCGGAATCCCAGTTCCTGTTGTATCTCTCGCATCCAGTCCAGTCCTTCTTCGCCAACTCCCTCAAATGTTCCACAGCGCGAACGGGGCTTCCACAAACCGGCACGCAGAATGCCAACCCCCATCTCTTTCAGCCCTCTTGCTGTTTCCAACATCTGTGTACGACTTTCCGCACTACACGGACCGGCCACTAAACCTATAGTTTTCATATTTCCATTCTCCACTTAATATTTAGTGGTTAGGGTTTAGTGATTAGTGATTAACACTATGCGGTATGATAGCGCAGCCTATTAATCACTAATCACTAAACCCTAACCACTAAATTAATCTTCGATAATCACACGGAAGCCTACATTATATACTTTCTGCCAAGGCAAATACGATCTGCGGTAGTATGTGGTGGACGCTTTCGGATGATCATTCCATGATCCGCCTCTAACCACTTTCTCCGTACCCGTACCTTGCACCTTTTCATTGTAAGGATAAGGCAGATAATCAGAGGACGTCCATTCGGCAACATTACCCTGCATATCATAGAGTCCCCACGCATTAGCTTGGTACTCACCGCCTTTCACCATCAGCATATTGCCGTCATCCACACCATTCTCTTTAGGTTGATAAGTATAGTACTTATACCAGGGATCATTCTCCTTCATCGGCATCGGATTTACTCCCTTCACCGCCATTTGATTCAGGTGCTTGTCAGCCAGATTCTCAAACTTACCAAAGTCTGTGTTTAAAGAACCATACCAGAACTCACCGTCGCTACCTGCACGGCAAGCCCACTCCCACTGAACCTCGGTAGGAAGAGTAACAGTCTTACCGGTCTTTTCACTCAGCTTCTTGCAGAATGCCATTGCCTCTTCCCAACTCACACGGATGGCAGGCTGTTCAGGGTTGTTGGCAGGATAGCCCTGGTGTACATGGTCTTTCCACAACTGGCGGATAAAGCGGCTGTCATGTTCCGGGAAGATCGTGCGGAACTGTTCATTGCTGACTTCAATCTCACCCATCCAGAATCCTTTCTTCACAACTTGCTTATGAGCAGGAGAGTAATCGGAATGACCTCTGTTACTACCCATCACAAATGAACCGGCAGGAACACGGACAAAATTCATTTTTATACCCGGAGCTAATTCAATGCTCATTTTCGTTTCTCCTTCTTTGGCAAGCATAGTCTGGGCAGCGGCTTTATCAAACGGCCAGCCTTTGACTTTTACATCCTTGTCTTTATACTCCTTCTTTTCCGGTTTCACTGGAACCGGTTTCTCTTGTCCTTCCAGGTATTTGGCATACGAACGGATCTCAGCCTGCCAGTCTACACCGGAGCGGGCATATTTCTCCGTCAATTCCGTACGGCGGCTGATTTGTTCCACTCCTTTAAACTCATTGGCTTTGAACTTGCCATGATAAGGAGCATTGAAGTCAATCCAGTTATACAGAGCTTGCCATTCTTTGTCAGTCAGTTCCACTCCATGATGTCCCGTCTTTAATATCTTGATCAACGGACTCACGGAAGCATGATATTCATACGGATCGAGCACTTCAATCTCTGCTTCCGGACCTTGACGGTACACATAAGGATGCAGATTCAAGTAACTGACTCCGAAACCGGAGAACTTATCTATCTTCCCACCTGTAAAGTCAGCCAGTTTATTGGAACCATCGTGGCAGGCAATACAAGCACGATCCAGCACAGGCTGTACTTCCAGATCAAAAGTGAAAGAACGCACGCCACCTTCGGGCTTCGTAATTTCATGGGGAGCCATAGCCGAAGCTTTCACACGTTTCGGTATAGGCAATTGGTTCTGGTCTTCGTGGCAGCCTACACAAGAAACTGTTTCTCCCGGCATACCGGTCAGCCAGCTGCGCATCCACTGAATGGCACGTCCTTCCGAATCCAACGGCTGCAATGAGATCGGTGTATTGGCAGGAATCTTAAATATCGCAGAGCCGTCTTCTTCTACAGGAACGGTACCCAACAAGCGCTTGATATCCCAGCCGCTCTGAACACCCTGCGCCCAATGGTCCGACGGAGTTCTGTTATAAGCATACTCATAAGCAAGCACACGGAATGCTTTTACTGTACCACGGGGCACACCTTCCAGACCTTCACCCTCGTATATATCCTGAATAAATACGGTAGCCTCTTTACTGGCCAGATTAATCTTTTCAGGAATCACAGGAGGTACCGGACGCTGCACAACCGGAGTCGGGCAAATAAGACCTTCACCTTCAAATTCGGCAATCAACGTGAGGTTATCGTATATATCGATCAGATAGACTCCCCACAGGGCACTTTCATTCAGCTTGGCAGTAACCAGGAAATATTTATCCGTCAATGGATAAGGCTTGATAAACTGAGGCCATACGCCATCCACCAAACGGTCTTTTACAATCGGTTCTATCTTACGGTCGCGGAAAGGCAATTCCTGTAACATACCTTTCTCTGACTTACGGCTCTTTGAAGGATCAAACAACATTAAACGTCCGGAGCGTGTCACACCATGGTGACCGGAAATCACACCGATAAACTGTGATGAACCACCGGGCAGCGGTTTGGCATCAAACGTACTGTTCGGGAAGTAAGAACCACTACCATACAAAGACTTCTGTTCCGTTCCGTCCGGATTCATGTGCATTACAAAGCGAGAGAAATAGTGAGTCAAATCCGTATATTCCCAACGTGTATACATGATACGGCCATTATTCATAACCGTTGGCGCCCAGTTAGCATCCTGGTCAAAAGTCAGACGACGCAAAGAACCATCTTTCGGATCATACAAGCACATATTGCCTACTTCGTCATTACCATTCACACAAGGTACACCGTTATAACCGATATTAGATACGGCGATAAGCTTACCGGAAGGCAAATAAGTAGCATCAAAAAATTCCAAATCCTTTTCCGGAGTTTCTATGAGCTTCTTCAAACCAGTACCATCCAGCTTCACTTCAAATACTTGCCAGCGGCGGTCGGTATCTATCATAGAGAACATCAGACGTTCAGCATCCCAATGTAGTTTCAAATCAGGAACAGAAGAACCGTTGGTAGGCTTAAAGATAGTACGAGTCTTAACATCTCCACGCAGGTTGGATAACTCTGCAATCTCAGCATTAAAACCACCGCGTGAAGCTGAAGTCTGATTGGACCAGTTGTTATTCTGAGTACCCAGGGCACGCGGATTCACCTGACGGGCAGAAGTACCTATCTTGTAACGACCGACAATTATCTTATCCATATCCAACGCTGTATTTGCCAGCAAGATATCACGCTTCAGTTGCAAAGCTTTGTTGGCAGCTTCCAGGGCAGAAGCCTCATTCTTATAAATGCCGGAGAATCCTTTTCCAATCAGTAGCTTCAGTTCAGCAAGCTTGGCCTGGTTCGCATTCTTATCATAACCGGCATCTTTTGCCATATCGTTATAAGCTTCTTCAATGGCACGCATATTCAGCCAACTCAGGGACTCCTGCAACTGATATACTTTCATGGCCTCCTGTGCCAGATTCAAATAGCCGATAACTTGATCGTCCAAGATCGGTTTAGAAGCAATCTGGGCAATCTGGGCAGTGAAATAGGCTTTATCATTCAGCCGATTAATGACTTCCGTTGCTATATGCTTTTCGATGTCGGCATCATAGGTTGTAACCAATGCTTTCATATCGCTTCCACCGAATGGCAGGAACAAAGTAGCCTCAGTCGGGTATTTAGCAACAATATCCGAAGCAGCTTCCGCACCGGTAATCCCTTGGAGACGAAAAATCACCGTACCCGCAGAAGAGCGGTTCTCCAATCCGATCTCCGCCTCAAAGCGGATATATTTCTTATCCAGAGGAACCACAATTTGTGCATTGGCATTCGCCATGATCGTACGTTTGTAGGTTTTGCCTTTCATGATCACATCCTGTCCTTTGGCATTCTCATTAAAACGCAGACTGCCACTACCTGTTTTCTTGAAAGTACTTTTCAAGTCGTTCAACCAAACGGAAGAGCCATCTGCCGCCACTAATTTAGCATTTGCCCATACAGCCTGGTCATCGCCTGTACCATCTACAGTACCCCAGGTATAAAGCACCATTTCATCCAGTCCGGTTATATCCGCCGAAAAAGGTACTGCCGCCTCTTTTGCCTTAATCACCTTCGATGCAACCGGCAAGCAGGTCTTTTGCATTTCCGTATGGGCCTGATTTTTAGCCGCAGCAATGCTTTCCGCCCACGTAGCAGGCACTTTCACCTTCGCACTTGCCCTTCGCTGTGCCATAGTGGGAAGCGACAGGGCAATACATACAGACATTACTAATAATTTCTTATTCATAATACTTTGTTCTAAAGTTAATCTCCTATTTTAAGTCCGGCAAGCGGAAATTGTCTATATAGCAGGCAGCAGATATCTTACCGACATTCTTCTTATCATGTAAGCTCCACACCACTTTACCGTTTTTATCTATCTCTATCAATTGCGGTTCGTCTACCGTGGTATCTTTGGTATGTCCGTACCAGTTACAAATCAACAGGTTCCCATTCTGCAGTTGCAGGATTTGCCCTACAAACAATAGAGCAACCCCTTCAATATCCTGTGCATTCACCCGTTTCAACTCTTCGCCCGTCTTACGGTCTATCACCATGTAATAATGGTTGTCGCCACAAGGCAGCAGCAGATTTCCGTCAGGAAGTTCAAGAGACGAGAATGCTTTACCGTCAATCTGATGTTCAGCGATGATCTTCCCTTTACGGCTTATTTCCAGCACTTTCTGTTTCGCCATTACCGGTATCAGATAATTCCTGTTCCGGAGCTGGAATACTTGTCTGAACTGGCTGTGGGGTCTTTCCACTTCCAGATTCAATGTTACTTTGTTTACTTCTTTACCCTTCTTATCCAATTCTATGAATTGGGCAGGAATGCCACATATTCCCAATAGTACGCCACCATTCTGCAACAAGGTGGCTGATTGTAATTCCGTCTTGTCCGGTGTTTTATAATCCCAGACCACTTGATGGTCCCACGTCACGAGTTTTGCTCCCCGCTTATACGAATACAAGATTTCCCCCTTCTGAGTCAAAGCAACCGCATTACATTCTTCCCCTTTCTCCAGAGTATGCTGCCATTCCACTTTCCCTGTTTGTTTATCCAACAGCAGGATATTCGAATTTCCGGAACCGGCAACCAAGAGTTTATCTTGTGCTGCCGCCCGAAATCCCATGGAAAGAATGATCCAAATAATTATATAAACCCTCATCATTCTTCTTGTACATCAGTGTTACTTATTCTTCAGTTCATTGAACAGTTCGAGTGCCTGTTCCGGTTTCAGGTTTTCATGTACTACTGCATGAACAGCCTGTATCATGGCAGCAGGAGCTTCCGACTGGAACACGTTACGTCCCATATCCACACCGGAAGCACCTTCGCTGATTGCCTTATAGCACAATTCCAACGCTTCCAATTCGGGAAGTTTCTTTCCGCCTGCAATCACCACAGGAACAGGACATGCTGCCACCACCTTTTCAAAACCATCACAATAATAGGTCTTCACTATATTCGCCCCATTCTCGGCAGCTATACGGGAAGCTAAACCGAAATAACGGGCATCACGCGCCATATCCTTACCTACAGCCGTCACTCCCATCACCGGTATGCCATAACGGGTGCCTTTATCCACCGCCTTGTACAGGTTGGCAACTGTTTTTGCTTCGTGAGCTGCATCACCGATAGAGAGCATGACTGCCATGGCAGATACATTCATACGTATCGCATCTTCAATGTCAATCAAGACATTGTCATTCAATTCTGTAAGAATAGAAGTGCCGGCATCCGAACGAAGGCAAACAGGTTTATTGGTACTGGGCGGTATCACTGTACGAAGAATGCCGCGTGTACACATCAGACAGTCTGCATATTCTATCAACGGCACAATATTCAAATCGATACGCTCCAAACCGGATGTCGGTCCCATAATGAAGCCATGGTCAAATGCCAGCATTACAGTTCTGCCTGTCTTCGGATTGAAGATACGTGATAAACGATCTTTCATACCCCACGGAAGATGTTCCGCTCCCTTCACATGAAAACTATTATTAGTAGAAGCTACCCCCAAACCGAAATTGCAGCCTTCTCTTAAATCATCTAAATCAGCCATTTCTTATCTTTTCATTAGTTATTTACTATAAAGCTTTTGCAAACGCATCAAACATGCACGACCAGGATGAAGCCCCTGAATCCGCATAACCGATAGAGCGTTCGCCGTAATTACGGGCACGTCCGAAGTTTGCCTTCATATCTTTGGTAGCTTCAGCACCTTTCACGGCTGCTTCGGCACCCGCTGTCAGGATAGCCTTCACATCAGCAGAATCACAAGTCTGAATGGCTTCTACCGCCGGTATCAGGGCATCCATCATTGTCTTATCTCCCTGTTTTGCTTTTGTTTGTTTTCTCACACCTTCAAGTCCACCTGCAAACATAGCCTTTACACCCGCCACATCCAGTTCGGTGCCCTCCGCATGGTCGCTCATTCCCAGGAAGAATCCACCCAGTAATGTACTGGTCGAACCACTAATCTCAAGCATCAGGTTAAAACTCATGTCATTCAGCATCGACTTAAATTCAGTGCCCTTATCAGCCGTAGCAACAAGAGCAGACATGGATTGAACGATAGCTGTTCCATGATCGCCATCTCCCAATACCGCATCCAGTTTTGAGAATTCATCGGAGCGCTCCGTAATGCACACCAGCGCATTACGAAGCATCTCCTTGAAATCATCTATAGTCAGTTTATCCATCTTTTATTTACCGATAGTCGTCCAATAAGGAGCATTAGACATTTTATTGTTCAGATAATCGATATGATCGTCATCCAGTAAACCAAGAATCATCTGGAAACCTGCCTGCTCCTGAACAGTCAGCAACTCACCGATACGGGCAGCAGCCACTTCGATTCCGGCATTTTCCAACACTTGATGAGCTTTGCGATAAACGATATTCATCTCCATGTGCGTAGTTGCCCCTACACCATTAATGATTAATAAAGCCTTGTTACCAGCTTTCGGCTGTAGCTTCTTCATCAGTAAACCGATCATTTCTTCGGCTGTTTCATTGGCAGAAACCAGTTGCTTGCGACCGCCGCCACCTTCTCCATGCTGTCCCATGCCGATTTCGATTTCACCGTCCGGAAGATCGGAGATGGTCATACCGTTTTGCGGATGGGTACAGGACTTCATAGCCACTGCTAACGTAGCCAAACGTGCATTGAAGCGTTCACCTATTTCAATAATCTCGTCCAGTGACTTACCTTCTTCAGCAGCAGCTCCAACGATTTTAATCAAAGGAACACAACCTGCCAGACCGCGACGATCTTCGTCCGGTGCATCCAGCCCGGCACTGATATCATCGTGTGTCAGGATAGTCTTTACCTTAATGCCTGTACGTTCAGCCAACTGGCATGCCATGTTTGCACTCATGATATCGCCGGAGTGGTTCAACACCACAAGCAAGATACCGGCCTCACGTTTGAACATCTGCAAAGCCTGGAACAAGCGTTGTGCACCCGGAGCTGCAAAAATATCACCGACTACGGAGCAGTCCAACATTCCGTCGCCCACGAAACCGCTTAATGCGGGTTCATGACCGGAACCACCCAAAGTGATCACAGCTACTTTATCTTCAGCTTTCGCATGTGCACGCACAATAATATTTTCTCCGCCGATGGCTACCTGATTACTATAAGCCATTACATATCCTTCCAGCAATTCAGCTGTCAGATTATCCGGATCATTTATGAATTTATTCATCATAGTTTCTTTCTACTAATTGATTATTTATCAAACTGCATTAACTCCAAAGCAATACCTTCTTCTTCAATGAAAGCAATTGTCAGATTCTCTCCGCCCGGCATCGGTTCAACCAATACTTTTGCACCTTCCAGTTCAGCCGCCAGATCATCTACTTCGTAAGCGATATGTGCTACTTTCTGAATCAGCTCAGGCATCCAACTGCCTTCTTCAAAACGCAAGTATTCTATCTTATTGGGGCTTTCATTAAAGTTAGTCAGCCATACCTTCAATCCTTCCGCATATACCTCACCCGGTTGCGGTGTGGTGGTCGGTACTCCAAAATGATTAATCTTTCTCATGGTATTCTTAATTATTGAATGATTTACAAAGCAGCCTGTCCATTAGTAAAACGCAAACCATCGTTATCATGGTAACATGCCCACTCATCTACAATGGCTCCCTCAGGACCGGCCATCATAAAGTGGAAAGTACCCAGCTCTTTCAGACGGAGGACATCACCCACATTCTGCTTCACAAAATTCTTGCTCTTGATAGGACCGTGAGATGCCGGAACCGCAGGAGCATTCGGTGTTTCATCTCCTACTTCGGAGAAGTTATAAACCCAACCGTGATTTACCATCCACGACTCGTGTTTCGCAGGGAATGCCGTTTTGACATGGGCATGTTCCGGAATCATCTGTCCCGGCAACAAATAAATAGCATGTGCAAAATAGCCATATTCAGGATCGTTTACCCAGAAGATGCCTCCCATACCTACATTCTCAAAGTCGCCCAAACCGAAATCTGTGAACCAGATATCTTTCTCCATCAGCGGAGTGTAAGGCACGCCATAAAATTTAAACATGTCAAGGAATGCTTCTTTAGCAGCTTCCTGATCAAACTTTCCGTCCTTGTAGAAGTCAGCATTCGTGTACTTCTTCTGATACGTTGCCTTTTCCTGTGTCATAACTTGTTCTGTTTTTTTAGATTCTGCCGTACAAGAAACGAATCCCATACCGCAGGCGGCAATTAATGCCAAGGTTAATACTTGCTTTAATCTCATGTACTTATCTATTTTAATGGTTAATAATCAGCCTCAGCAAAGCACTCCCATTCCTTCTATCTCTATCAATAGTTCCGAACGGCACACATCTGTTAAAGTATAGATGGCAGGTAAATCGGGATATCGTTCTGTCACTACCTGTTTCGCTTTTTCCATATCTTCCCAACGTTTCACATACACGCGGAAGGTGATAAGGGTAGCATTCTCCGTAACAGGGATACCGGAACGATTGAGGTTATCACGGGATACCAGATATTCTATATTCTCCAAGGTAGTCAGGGTTTGCTGTTCAATACCAACGCCTTCCAGACTCTGTTCACCACGAATAGCGGCTGTGCCCGATACGTATACGAAACCATGATCCTCTTTCCATACAGCCTTGGCACGTTCGAATTTCGGAGTGGTCTTTTGAGGAAGAGCCGCATCTTTTTTTCCCAATAATACATTCTGTGAGTAAGCATGAGCGGCAATCTGCAAAGGATTATCCACCCCAAGAACCCGGACACTTCTATCTTTACAGAGTAAAGTATCCACATCAATCATAATGCCCCCCCACTGAGTTCCGATACCGGTAGCCGCCGGATAACCAGTAGTCCACTCCACGCCATTATAAAATAGCGAACGTGCATCATTGAAATCCTGATAATGCTGATGTCCGGTTGTATCACAAGCCGTTATCTTTTCAATATAGTTCCATTGACGTATAATTGAGGAAACCGACATATCTTCCGCTTCCAAGACCCCGGCTATTCTGAAGAAAACTTCATGAGATTGCTCGCGGATGCTTTGATGCAGCACGTCTCCCGTCACACCACTCAGGAACAAGCGCTTACAACCTTCTCTTTCGATAGTGATATAAGGCAAATCTCCTTGCATCCGGTATTTAATGTGATCTTGTTCCGTCAACTTCACTTCATGCACTTCCATCAGCAACCCCATTGTCTGAGGGGGTTGTGCCACATAACTTACAGTAGGTTGATTTTCTTTGAAAATTCCTTTCACAGCTTCCCTGATGCAAGCAAAACGGGCTATATATTCTTCATTATCCATCGGTGCATCGAATATTACCATACGTACGGGAGTATGGATAGCCTTATATTCCACCAGCAACTGAGTCAGCATTTTCTCAAATGGAGCTTTATCAACCTGCAGGAAATAATGAATGATCTCTATATTTTCGTGTATAATCATGGCTTTCTTTCTTGTTTTATTAAAGTGAATTCACGTATTCGGCAAGTTCTTCCGCTTCCTTAGCTGATATTTTCTTTTCAATGCCATGCTTATGCACCGTGAACACTTCTTCCATAGTGGCAGCACGTCCGTCAAACAGATAAGGAGCCGTGCGCCAGACTTCACGCAGTGTCGGGGTATCCCACCCATTCTCAAATTCAATATCTTCGCCGATACGGTGCATCTTCATATCCGTATAATAGGGACCGGAATGACATTCGTCGCAATTAAACTTCTCATAAACCTTACGCCCCCGTTTAGCTTTCTCTGAAAGTTCACCATTTACCAGATAAGGGCTGGGAACCGGTTTCAATGACATTAGATACTCATCCACACATTCTGCGAACTCTTCCGGCAGATCACTGAACTGAATGAGCTTATATCCGGCACGAACAGCTATCTCGGCATGAGCACGAATACCAGAAATCATGCAAGGCGGAGTTACATGGGAAAATAACAAGCTCTTGCAATTTTTAGAATTGCCAATGCCATCATTCATCAAATCCCAGTTCATGGCATCCATACGCGCATCTCCCGGATGGCATCCGTTACACGACTGCCAGTTCTGGAAACAATGTTCCGCATCATTAAAGTATTTCTCACCACGCTGTATTCTGTTTTCCGTACGATTCTTCACCATGGCAACCGACTGAACATTTGCCGTATTCAAGTCCACGATATTCAATGTATCAGAGAAATAAGTAGGAACAACAGCTGTTCCATCCTTCAGCATTATACAACGCGGTCCATTACCTACCAACGCTACACGTCTACGCATACCATATAAAAAGCGTAAATCATACGCCAAAGCATCCTTTTGAGGATATTGCTCAAACTTCTGAATAAACGCAGGATAATCTATCACACTGACCTCATGGGTACCGGAGTGACTGACCACAATCTTATCATCCGTGCACTTCACATCCCAGATACCTGCTGCACCCCGTTCCGGTTCATCCAGCAACACGGCACCCTCAAAGTTCAGAGTAGCCAGATTAACGATACTGATAGCACTGGTATTCATCCAACCTTGTTGCAACTGGGAGGTCGGAACCTGGAAACGGCCCAAGTTATGAGTAACCAGCAAATAACGTCCGTCCGGAGAAAGCGACATTCCACGCAAGGCATTGCTTCCGTTGGCCAGTTGAATATCCTTTATCTTCCGGAAACTGTTCATATCAATCACCGATACGCAAGCAGCTACAGTATCTACATCCGCCCGTTGCATAGGTAAGAAATTGGTAACAAACAAGTGTTTGCCTTCTTTATCGAAGACAGCAGATTTCGGTTCACGCAATACTTTCACCGTTCTTACTATATTCTTTCCATTCTTATCCAACTCTGACACTGTGCCGGCAAACTGGTTACAAATATACAGCCTACCATTACCCGTATTTACCAAAGGAGCACAAGCACCGGATGCCGTTTCTACAAAGACTTTCTCCGAAGGATTGGAAGCAGACAGGAAATAAACACCATTCTTATGTTCACCTGCCACTGTTGCATAAATCTGGTCTCCATCTGTAGCAACTCCGGTAGGTATTTCATCCAGTTCCCACTCTTGCAAGCGTTCTTTATAATCTGATGAATAAATAGAAACCTTCTGAACACCTTTTTGAGATACGATCATTCCGGATTTATAAGGAGTGATACCCGTTATAAACAATGGAGTTCCCTCCGGTTGTTCTGTGGTATGAGTAGTAAATGCAAATAGAGATACCACTAAAAACACAGGTATTATAACCTTTGCGATGCTACGACTTTTATACTTCATAGTGATTGAATTAAGCTTGTTTTTCACATCACAAAGATAGGGCATCACTGGTCTGAGGGTTATAAATCGTGTATCATTGACTTGTAATAATGTCTCAAAACAAATGTAGTAAGCATTTTGAGACGGTAGTGGGAATCGTTTGAGACAAAAAAGGCGGAAACTCCTTTCCGCCTTAAATCTTATTTTTCGTCTTATATCTTCTCTTTCTTCGCACTGTTCATCTGTACGAACTCGGTAGGTGTGAACCCATAGAATGCTTTAAACGAATTGGAGAAGTAGGAATGACTGTTGAATCCCAACAAAGTTGCCACTTCCGAAACACTCATATTAGTCTCCTTCAGATAACGCAATGCCACCTCCAGACGCTTATTACGTATCAGTTCCGTGGGAGAAA
The DNA here is from genome assembly GCF_003474285.1 of Bacteroides sp. AF39-11AC. Classification (NCBI taxonomy): domain Bacteria; kingdom Pseudomonadati; phylum Bacteroidota; class Bacteroidia; order Bacteroidales; family Bacteroidaceae; genus Bacteroides; species Bacteroides sp. AF39-11AC. Next base: position 398,128 of record NZ_QROH01000003.1, read on the forward strand.
GCTCGGATATAGCTTTGATTTTGCGGTAGAGATTGGCGCGGCTGATACCGATCTGGTCACAAAGCATCTCTATACCCAGATTCTGATCAGATATATTCTTCTCAATAATCTCATATAGTTTCTGTGAGAAGCGTTCATCCGCCGAGGTAGTACTTACACCTACCACTTCGGGCGAGAAGCGTTTGCCATACAGTTTCTTTAATTGCTCTCTCGACTGCAACAGGCTCTGAATACGTATCCGAAGCACATCCATACTGAAAGGCTTAATAACATAGTCATCGGCTCCTGCCTGAAAACCTTCCTTGATGTGCATCACCATGGAGCGTGCAGTCATCAGTATCACCGGAATATGCCCGATACGGACATCATTCTTAATCATAGAGCAAAGTTCAAGCCCGTTCCGCTTCGGCATCATGATATCACTCAGCACTAAATCCGGAAAGAACTGTATAGCTTTATCATATCCTTTTATACCGTTTGCCGCTTCGATGATTTCATAATCATTTTCCAAAGATTTATGCAGGTAATCCCGTACGTCCTTGTCATCTTCCACCAAGAGAAGCACCGGCTTTTTAGGCGCTATTTCTCCAATGGGAGATGCTTGCGGTTTCTCCACCGGCTGTGCAAATGCCGTATCGCCAATCGTTTCCACAGGCATAGAATCCGTCTCTTCTGCTGTAAAAGCTTCACGGGAAACAGGCAGCAGAACAATAAACCGCGCACCATCCGTTCCATCCTCCCGGTCTTCAATACGGATTACTCCCTTATGCAGCTTCACAATGGAATATACCAGACTAAGCCCGATGCCTGTACCCGGTACATTTACCCCTGAGGTTTCAGGTATCCGGTAGAAAGGTGTGAAAACCTTATCCCGTTCCTGAAGTGGGATTCCACAACCTGCATCCACTACCTGCAACATCATATACAGGGCAGAAGGGGCTACTTCTTTTCTATACGATTCTTCCAACTCTCCCGCCGGAATACATTCTACCGACATACATATATCTTTGCCGGAAGGAGTATACTTGAATGCATTGGACAGTAAATTGAATACGACCTTCTCAAGCAGCACTTTATCATACCAGGCCTGGAACTCCCGGTCCTGGCAATCCAGTGTGAAAGTGATTTCATTAGTTTGCGCTATCTGATTGAACGCACAGTAAATCTCCGTGACAAACTCATATACATTATTCTCCGTGACTTGCAATTCCATCGTACCACTTTGGTTTTTCTGCAAGTCCATCAGTTGATTGACCAATAAAAGAAGCCGTTGGGCATTTTTATAAATGACCATCAGTTTATCCCGCAATTCCATAGTCATATCCATCCGCTTCACCAGTTCTTCAAAGGGAGTGATAATCAGTGTCAGGGGAGTACGTAACTCATGGGCGAAATTCGTGAACAGATGCATCTTCGCCTGATGAAACTCTTCCTGTTGAAGTTTCTCTTTCTGCTCCATTTGCAGCCTTTCCCTCAAGCGGCGGCGGGCATTAAAATAATGGAAGATCGCGTAAAGCACTCCTACCACCAATAATCCATAAAGCAGGTAAGCATACCAGGTAGCCCATAAAGGCGGTGTAATGACAATCTTCAAAGTTTTTCCTTCCTCATTCCACACCCCGTCATTGTTACAGGCTTTGACATGAAAAAGATAGGTACCGGGACGCAGATTGGTATAGTAAGCTGTACTGCGTTCTCCTACATTGTTCCAGTCCTCATCATATCCTTCCAATTTATAGGCATACCGGTTCATATCCGGATTAATGAAATTCAACGCTTTATAGTCTATTGCCAGATTATTCTGATTATACCGCAATCTGATACCCTCCGCTTCATTAAGCAACCCACTTAAGATTCCTGTTCCATCGTCTGCACGCACCACACGATTATTCACTAACAGGTTTTCCAATACAATTGGCGGTACAAAACGATTCATCGGCATCTCCGGTGTATAAAAAGTAATAAAGCCATCATTACCGGTAAAGCACAATGTACCGTCCGGCATGGCTACCCCACCCCGGTATGTAAATTCACGCAAATGAATACCATTATTGAATGGAAAGTTTTTAATCTCCCCAGTGGATGGAGAATAAGAGGAAATTCCCTGCAACGAACTCATCCATAGATTTCCGTCCGCTCCCTCCAGCAATTTACAAATATCCCCTCCCATCAATCCTTCTTTCTCTGTTATCCGGCGAAGTACACCACCGCGTTTATCCAGTTGAAAAATACCGCCTCCATAGGTAGACACCCATACATCACCGGATCTGGTTGATAATATAGAAGATATATAGTTACTTGGAATTTGCATTTCTTGTTCCGGACGAGATGTGCGGAATACAGTCATTTCCCCTGTACGGGTATTAAAACGGTAAAGTCCGGCAGAACGCATACCTATCAATAACACACCGGAACTCTCTTCCGCCATGCAACGAACGGAAGAGAAATGCAATTTCTCTCCTTTCGGTCCGGTAAACTCTGTCTTCCGCTCACCGGCAGGAGTAAAGCAAGTCAGTGCATATCCGCCTTTTGAAGTTCCTACCCATAAATTGCCGTCTGCATCACGCACAATACCATAAATAGCAAGTTCTATGGGATATTTATAAAATAAAGAGAAACGCCGGGTAGCAAGATCAAAACGATAGACCTCACCCAATACCGTACCGCACCAGATACAGTCTTCCTCAGCATATACCGTTTTGATAACATTCGAATTATGTACGGAATAGCTGTCCTTATCAATCAGATAAAACTGCCCTTCTCCTGTCGAAATTTCATATTGAAGCAATCCATACCCCTCAGTAGCTATCCATAATTTTTTCTGTTTATCGACACAAGCCGTTCCATAGATTCCCGTTTGCTGATTCACCGCCTTTCCCGGAGCATGATGAATGAAGCGGTCGGTAAGAGAACTCAGCCAAGTGACACCACCGGCAAAAGTACCAATCCACAACGTACCGGTATGATCACGACAAAAAGCATAAATGGAAAAATGCCCCAAGCCACGCCCAGGTTCGTCATAGCTGCTGACTTTACGAATCTGGTCCTTCAACGGTGCATAAGCATAAATACCATCAAAAGTACCAATCAGCATTTCTCCATCCCATTCGGCAAGACAACGGACATAATTATTCTTCAGACCACTGTTGGCAGATGTATAAGAAGTTATTTTACGGTTACGGACATCAATGCAGTTAAGTCCTCCAAATTGACAACCTACCCAGATACGATGATAAGAATCTTCATAAAGAGTGGAAATACTATTGTCCGGTAAACCGGCACGACGGTCATAGTGATTAATCACCTGCATCTGTTTGTTACACTGGTAAACTCCGTTTGCCGCCGTGCCTATCCAGAAATTACCTGCCTTATCTTCCATCAGGGCAGTGACAGAACTATTGAAGTTTTCCACAAACTCCACCCTTTTAAAGTTGTCTTGTTTGGGAATGTAACAACAAAGTCCGTTACGAGTACCCACCCATACTCTGCCGGAACTATCAACTAAAAGAGAAAGGATACTTGCACTGGAAAGTCCATCTATATTATAATAATTGCGGATATGTTCGGTGCGAAGACACATCCGGCTTAACCCCCGACTGGTACCTATCCATAAATTTTTGCTATGATCTTCGCATATCTCATTGACTTCATTGTCTGCCAAACTCAGAGAATCTCCCGGATGGTGACGAAAGACGGTATATTCACTGCCATTATAACGATTCAGCCCATTACGTGTTCCCAGCCAAAGGTATCCCCGGGTATCTTGGCAAATGGTCATCACGGAAAGTTGGGAAATCCCTTCATTCAGTTTCTGGCTATAGTAAAATGAATATTTGGAATGTTCTGCCCATAAGCACAAAACTGGAAATGAGCAAATTAGAAAGATCATCAATATTTTCGTTTTCATCAGTATAGATATGTTTTGCACACAAAAATAAGAAAAGCCCGGAAATAACATAGAATATTAAGGTGAAATAAACAATATAAGGAGAAAAGAAAAGTTAGTCCGGCGTCACTAAATAGTTACAGAATAATTTTATAGTGCAAATCAGTCGAAATCTTATCCTATTTCAGTCGTATACTGAATAGGGTTCAGTCGTATACTGAACCCTATTCACTCGTATACTCATTATGCGTCACCTTAACGCTCTTGATAAACAAGTAGTTAAAAACCACGTTTTCGAAAAGCGAAATTGACTATAAATTTATACAAATAGATTATAAATTCACCTTTATCGTTGCCCCTTCCGTCACACTCTTCTTCAGCACTGATTTGCCGCCTTTCAATACTTCTACATGTAACTTCTTTCCTGCACGGGATACACGAATATCAAACTCCGAATTGAAAGCACGTACACGATTCAGATTCATATATTCCCACTCCTGTGGCAAACGGGGAGTCATCTCGAAACTGCGCAATCCTGTGGGTCGGATGCCAAACAAACCTTCGGTATAGATACGGCAATATAATCCACTTTCAGCAGAAAGATGACGCTGATCTCCTTCGGGCCACGCTTCAATGGCATAAGGCACATGATCGCCCAACAAACGGCGATGTGAATACTTCTTGAGGAAGTTCATACCTTTCTCCACTTCTCCGGCAGCAATGGTGCCACGCAAAGCATAGAGGGTACTACGGTCCCAGAAGGTTTCGGTACCGGCTTGCGTCAATAATCCGTCGTCCGTCCAGAGGCGGGATGAAAAGAGCGCATCGATAGTGCCTTGCGCACGGGTGTAGATACCCATAACAAGAGGCATACAAATCCAGGAACGCAGGATATCATTACCTTCATAATAGCGGTAACTGTGGAAACCTTCTATCTCATAACCAAAATGTTTTTCTATGGCTTTCTCTAAAGCATTCGCTTGATCACGATACGTATTCAACTGCTTTGCCGATACTCCCAATTCACGTCCCAGCATAACAGCTGAACGCAAGGCATCGTAGTAAAGCGTAGAAGTGCATAGGTTTGCATCACCAGCCGGGAAGCGATTCTCCAATTCATCCGAATTCGATGCAACCACGCCGGCGGGAGTTAGTTTACGGTTGCAATACTCCAGACACCATTCGATCAGAGGCCACAGTTCACGCGCTTCCGCCTTGTCTCCACGAGCCAACGCATAGCGTGCGGCACCGTAAGCAATCATCGCACCGTCTCCCCTATCCTTGGCACCATGCCAGAAGCTGACACCTTCGGAGATGATGGAACTCGGAATAGGTTTATACTCCGGATTCATATAGCGGGCAAAGTGGCGGAAAGAGTTCAATGCAGACTCATCACCAATCTCATAACCCAGAAAGGGGAAGAAAGGATTGATATACTCTGCCTGGTCGTTAGCCCAGACAGCCGCATAATAGGCTTCACCACCGGGACCATGCATCAATCCGCCTTTCGTGCGATAGATGCTTTCGGCACCACGTAGTTTGGCGAAGGCAAACATGCGATTAAGCACGGGATCGGGTGTGTCCAAAACCAGATTGCTCCACCATTGACTGATAAGTGCTTCACGTCCGGCACGTTCGCTAAGGATATTGATGCGGGAAAAAGCCGTATCCTCCTGGGCAGACGAAGCGTCCGCCAACTTCCGTCCCGAGAAGATGGCATAGAATTCAAGCGTTTCGCCCGGTTTCAAAACAAATGTACCACTTTTGGAAAGCCCCGCTTCAATGCGGTAGGCACCATATACACCGGCTTCTTTAGGAGTAGTATAGGCAACTCGCCACTCAGGCACCCGCAATGTGATCTGATTAGGACTACTATTCTTGAAAGTATATTCCTCACAATAGCGCGCAGCATTGGTAGAAGGATAAAGTACACGCGTCAATTGCACGGCATCTTTCAGTTCTTTGCGCCGGTGAACATAGCCGAAACTGCTTTCCACGCGCATGATACCATCGAAGGTCACGTCGCGTACTTCTTCATTCAGCAGGGTTTGATCATCCACTGTAACTAAAGCGGGAATATTCACATCGAAACGTTGCTTCAGATTGTTCTGTGTCTTATTGGGATGCATACGAAGCATAGGAAAAACAAGACTGCGGTTCAGATGGAAACGCTTCTGCGCATCCACACCGTAACGAAGGACAACGGAAAGTTGTTGCCCACTCATCTCCAGATGATCACTGTGCGGGATTTTGTCATTGATATCCCAGCGAATAGCTCCATCATCCTGAATAGTCCAACGATCTTTCGGCTGCGCAATGGCCAGCGAACCGGCAAAGATGAAAGAGAAAAGTAATAAGGTTCTTCTCAAGTTCATAAGGTTATTGTGTTTAATTATTTGCTATTAATATCAATACTGCACTCTCAAACTGGGTATTCAAGGGATTCTCCAGACCTTTTTCCATCAGTTCCGCTCCCGTAAATACCTTGCCATTGGCAGGGAAACGGGAAGTCACTCCCTTTGCCAGACTTACTTCCTCCACACGATATTTCTTATGGGCATCAAGTCCACCAAGCATTACCCGGAGTTCATTGCCATCTTTAGTCTGGTAGAAGTAAACAACCGCCTTTTCCTTATCTGTTGAAACATAACTCAAAGAAGCCAGTGGCGACTCATAGGGAGAAACCAGGCGATAAAGTTCACCATGCATCACCAACGGACGGATACGCTCTTTATACAATTTCACAGCATCAGCAATCTGCGCGCGTTCTTCAGCCGTAGCCTTATCCAATGCCAAGTCTATTCCGAATGCACCGCTCAATGCCACATCTATTGCCATCTTCAAATGACGTTTACCCATACGGGTGACATGAGCGGAGATCGTATTTGCAGGGAAGAAATGTGAGAAGCCCCATTGTATCTTGATACGTCCCAACGGATCTGTGTTGTCACTGGGCCAGAAGGAATGGAAATAGGGCATTGCGCCATAGTCCACACGTCCCGATCCGCCTGCACAAAGCATGGCCATCACATTGGGGAAGCCTTTGGCAAAACGATCCATCAGACGGTAAAGCGCCCAGTTATAGTCTATCCAGAGATGACTCTGATCGGCAGGCTGCAAATAAGAAGAGCCGGGCTGGGTGATATAGCGGTTACAATCCCACTTCACATAAGTGATATCCGGGTTAGGCCGCAAGGTTTTGTCGATAATGTCCCATTCAAAAGCCTGTACTTCGGGACGGGTAAGGTCCAGTATTTCCTGATGGCGACCCAGTATCGGTTCACGCTTGGATTGAGTAATGATCCAATCGGGATGTTTCTGATAAAGTTCACTTTGAGGATTCACCATCTCGGGTTCCAGCCAGATACCGAAGCCAACTTTACGCTTCAATGCTTCTTTGGCAATATATGACAGCCCCTTTGGTAACTTCTTGGTAGAAGGGTCCCAATCTCCCAAACCATGCTTATCATCATCACGGGAGTAAGGTCCGTTTCCGAACCAGCCATCATCTAATAAGAAAAGTTCAGCACCCACCTGGCGGGCACCGTCAAAGAGTTGCTTCAGGCGGTCTTCATCAAAATCGCAGTGCGTAGCCTCCCAGTTGTTCAGCAATACAGGGCGGTCTTTTTCTGCATCGCGGATGGCATTTGCCATAGCCCAACGATGGAAACGACGGCTGGCTTCTCCCTTACCCTGCTTACTGTACGTGTAGAGAATGGCGGGTGTAGTAAATGTACCGCCACGCTCCAGATTGTACTGCGAGCCCAAAGGATTCATACCGGTCAGCAAACGCAGGTTCTTGTTCCAGTCTACATCGAAAGCAAACTGGAAACTGCCACTCCAACGCAAAGAAGCAGCCAGTACCTCACCTTCATTCTCTTTAGCCGGTCCGTTCAGGGAGAGGATAAAAGAAGGAATACGCATCTGATGCGCACGGATGCCTAACTTGGAATCCAGAATCTTGACTCCTTCCGAAAGGCGTTCTTCATTGAGGGTCGCTTCGCGCTTATAGTTACCCGAGAATTGAGTAAGCCAGTATTCCTTTGCTTTTACCACCGGGGCAGCAGAAGCAAAACGATGCAAGATGACTTTGCCTTTCTCATTATGAGTAACGGTATTCCAGATTTCCATCATACTATTATCTGCATAGCACTTGATATAGATATCCACGCTGAAAGGATAGGCAGGGTCTTTCAGTGAAATAACGGTTTGTTCGATACCCGGGGCCAGCGCTTCAGTACGATGTCCGGCGTAGTGAAGTTCCGTAGATGTATTCCCATCTACATGAGTTGCCTGGATAGCCGGTTCTGTCAGGACACCGTTTCCATAAGAAGGAAGAAATTCCCACTCACGTGAGGGTATCTTTGCAGGAGGCTCTACTTCACGGGCAGCATCTCCAAAGCCCAATTGATAAAGGCGATCGTCCGTACCCACCATAAAGGTCAGTTTCAGTTCGCCGGATGTAACGGTGAAGAGTTTCTTCACATTTGGATTATCTGCTGCATGCACCGTGAGGAGAAGGCAGAGAAATAAACAGGTCGTCAATATATTCTTCATAATCTTATCATTCTTCTGTCATAAACTTCCAGGTTACATTGGCAATGCTGTTCGGTTTCCCTTTTTCAGCTTTTGATATAACACCTTTCAGCTTGCCTTTCTTATCTCGTGTCACAATGATATCACGCCAGGAATAGGCGCCATTCTCATAATCGAATGTTTCACCGTCATCATCATACAGCCGGTAAGCACCATCCGCTTTTCCATAATGACGAATTTCCAGATTCACCTTCTCGCCTGCTTTCGGTGCATGCAGACGAGCCTCCATAAATGGCAGGATAGCCCCATCCTTTACATATACCGGAATACGGTCCAAGCCCGGTGTAACAGTAATCTTCTCGCCATTACCCACATATTTCCCCGTATAGAAATCGTACCAGTCTCCCTTAGGCAATACCACTGTACGCTCTTTCTGGCCCTTGAACATAGGAGCTACCAACAGATATTCACCAGCCATATACTGATCCTTAATTTCCTTGGAAACCGCTTCCAGATAAGGATTCTCTTCCAGATTTGCATCCGACAGTTTCGCTGTAGTTCCTTGTTCAGGATTGAAACCCGCTTCCAGATTCATGGCACGGAATGGAGGAATACCATCGAAATGATAACGTGCAAATTCACTATACCAGTATGGCATCATCTGCATACGCAGCATTGCATACTCTTTTATCTGATTCTCTACTTCGGGGAATGTCCAGGGCTTCGTACCGCTTGCCCAAGCATTAATCATTGCCATCGGTGAAAATACTACAGACTGGAAACGGCGTAACCAGTCTTCCGATGAACTGGAACTACGTACTTCCGGAGTCCACAATACACCACTAAATCCAGAGTTAATCAGAGCGGTAATGAAGTCCTGATGACTGTAATAATCATTATAAATCACATAAGGGAAGGAAGCAGCACCGGCATTTGATGCACGAACCAATCCGAAGGTACGTTGATTACGCTTCTTGTATAATTCCGCAGTAGTGCGTTGCACCCACAAGCCATAAGTCTGACGCATCTGTTCGGCAGCAATTCCACTGGGGAAAGTAGCCACATCCGGCCAGACATAACGGTCGTATCCATCCACTTCATCCACTTTATAACCGCTGACACCGATATTCACGTGTTCTTGCTCCAGCTTATCCATCCAAATTTTACGGGCTTTCTCACCTGCCAAGTCGGGCACGATGCCACACCATACAGTGTGTGAGCCGCTTACCGGATACATATCCTTATATATCTTTGAATCGGGAGATACGTATGGGTTTGTCCATAAGTTGATGCGTACTCCTTTAGCCAACATATCTTTCACAAAGCCGGCGGGATCCGGATAGCGGGTAGCATCCCACTCAAAGGTACAAGGATACGCTTTGCTTTGCCAACCCGGTTCCAGTCCGATGAAGTCCAACGGGAAACCACGTTGTTCAAATTCATCCGCTTCGTTCTTCACGTCTTCGGCTGTATAGAGCTTCTTTGTACGTTGCGTAAAACCCAGCCCCCAACGCGGAGGCAATGTACCTCCTCCACAGAGCAGGTTATAACGACGGACAACATCCATAGGAGTAGGCCCGGCGAACAGATAAATTTCAGCACCCGGAGCAGGAACCAAGATCGAAACGGCATCCGAATAAGGAGCCGATGTCCAGGTCTTATCCAGATTACGGTCTTTAGCCACCGGAGCATTCGGACTGTCCTTACGTGCGCCGCTACCTGCATATACTGTCAGATAACGTGCCGAATTAATCAGTACTCCATAACCGGAACTGGAAATATAAAAAGGGACAGGAGCATGTGTACGCCCATTATCACGTCCACCATAATGATCTACATGCAAGTTCAGGATCTTGCCACGCTGGTGTACCGTCTGAAAGTTCAGTCCAAAGCCGTACAACTGTTCTTTGCGTTGCAAAGGAATGCGGAGACTTGTTTTACCATCTTGTATGGAACCTACAATTTCGTTCGCCAATTCAGGCAATGTCACCTCCGGCAAGCGGGCAAAACCTTCCTTTTGTGGCGTGACACCGGCCACACCCAATAATGAATATTCTTCAGGAGTGCCTACCACGCCTTTCCAGACGCCAGGCTCCACTTGCTGCCATGCAATCTGTGCTTTGGCAGGACATAGCATCAACAGGGCCATCGCCCCTACAATCAAAATTTTCTTCATTCTTTCCATTTTGTTACAATAGCGTTATTATCATCGAATCATACCGGCAAAGCCACCGTTCGGAAGAACTTTCACTTTTACCGTCCCATTTGTATTTTCTACAGGCATGTAGTCAAAACTATCCTTATCTTTTCCATCTATAATCATAGTGAATGATTTACCTTCACATCCGGCAGGCAAGGTAAATTCTATTTCACGTTCTTCTTCCTTACCACTGATACCGCCAATATACCAAATATCACCGGAACGACGTGCCACAACAGCATAATCAGCCGGATAGCCAGCCAACAAGATGCTTTCGTCCCAGGCAGCAGGAACATCTTTCAGGAATTGTTTGGGTTGTTCCGGCAAGGAAAGATAAGACTCCGCTTTATCAGCAAAACATTGGAAACCGGATTCAAAGACTACTGCAAGAGCTAACTGATGCCCCATAGTTGTCTTACGTATAGCAGGTACCCCCTGGCGTACTTTATCAGAGAAAGTCACCGGGGTATAGTCCATAGAACCGACCACATTGCGTGTGAAAGGTACAGTAGCATTGTGTTTTGCTGCCTGGTCGCAACGTTCCTGACGCCCCAAAGTTTCCGCACCCCGGATAGCTTCCGTGGTCAGCATATTCGGATACGTACGTTCAAAACCACGGGGTAAAGTGGCACCATGAAGATCTACCAGCAAATGATTATCTGCCGCATCTTTCAATAAAGCCGGATAAAGTTGGATGATGCGTTGTTTATCTGTATCAAAGAAATCGACCTTAATTCCTTTCACGCCAATTTCACTGATGCGTTGCATTTCCGCACGACGTAATTCCGGATCGCTCATCAGACGGTGCGTCGGTATAGAATCGCTGTCACGCCCTGCACCGGAATGGTACCATAACCAGACACCTACTCCCTTTTGCTGTGCGTATTTCACAACATCTTCCATAGTACCACCATTGCCCATGCGTTGCCAGCCTGCATCAATCAGCATATATTCCCAACCCATTTCAGCGCTAAGATCCACATATTTCAGCTGTGCTTTATAATCACGTGGAGTACCGCCATTAGACCACCAACTCCAGGAAGCGCGTCCTGCCTTTATCCAGGATTCATCATTCACTACAGATGCAGGATTCAGGTGTGAAATCATTTGTGTCTGGAATATGGTATTCAGATTGTCTCCTATGATAATGGCACGCCAGGGAGTGAACCACGGTAATTCCGATACCGGTTCTACTGCATCCGGTACAATTGGTTCATCCGGTTCCGGAAAGCGGATTTTATAGGCTTTACCTGTTCCGGCATTATCAATATGAGTAGCAGGATATGAGCCATCCAGGTGAGCTTCCGTTATCATCATCCAGACTCCGTTGGTGTTGAATAACATAGGGAATGCCCAACCACGTCCATGTCCACATTCCGAACGGATATCTATTTCACTTTGGCAATATTGTTCATAACTCGGTTTGTGACGATCGTTCCAGTCATACGGATGTATCCAAGCTTTTCCATTTACGGGTACGGCAAATTCCGTATGCTCGGCCTGGATAGTGTGCATTTGTCCATCCTCTCCGGGTAGTTCATAACGGAAAGCCACTCCATCATTATATATTCTCACAATCAAATTAAACTGTTTATCCTCTTTGGTACGGAAAGTAAAAGTCTGTTCGCGACACTCTTCCGTAGTATTCATTTTCTTACCGGATTTTAGCTGATAAGCATTAGAGATATCTTTCACAGCAGAAGCGGAAACAAATTGTGCGTTTTTTCCATACTCACAATTATCCATAACCAGCCCTAAAAGAGATTTCTCCATCGCCACTCCATCTTTATAAAAGACAGAGTAACTAAGATTTTCTTGTTTATTTTCCAAGACAAAACGGATGTTGCTGTCTTTAGATACTAACTCCCATGCATCAGGAGCTGTACAAGACGTCATTAATACTGCAAACAGCAATAATGCTGTATTCAATAGTTTTTTCATGGTATTCATTTTTTGTATAGTCACTAATTATTCCTGAGGGGTAAACATCACAATATATCCTCCACCCACACGCATATGCCCTGTAAGAGCATCCGTATTCCGACAAAACACACGTTCCGTCTTGATAGAAGCCGCATCAGCAGGACGATCATTCAACACCATCCCTTCATACCAACCATCACCCAAAAATGACAAAGGGAATTGTAAGGAACGCTCATTTTGCCCATTCAGAACTGCCAAAAACCATGTCTTACCACTTCTACGCGCAAATGCAGCAGTTTCACCAATCCGGCTGGACGGTAACACTACTGTTTCGTCCCAGGTTGCGGGTATCTGCTTCAGTAATTTTACTGCCGGATTATCCAGCATTGTTTTCGGATGCGAACCGAAGAATATGACAGAAGAATTAAAAACAAGGGCAGTAGCAATTTGATGTACCCACGAGGTTTCCAAACGGCGTTCTCCAAAAACAACAGGCGTATAATCTCCAGCTCCTGCTATCAAACGCGTAAAAGGCAACGTAGTATTATGTGTACTCCATTCATACTGGTTTTTACCATATTCCAGACCACGGATACCTTCACGACTCATTTCATTCGGCCACGTACGCACCTCTCCTGCCGGCTTATTGCTTCCATGAATATTAAGCATCAGTTTATATTCTGCCGCTTCTTTCAAACATGCCTGATATAGGTCTATGAACTCTTTGGATTCATGTGAAAAAGCATCCAGCTTCAAGCCAACAACTCCCAGACGATGACAACGCTCAAACAACTCTTTCCGCTTCTGCGGATCACGCATATCACGTCCGTGACGCCACAACCAGATCTTCACTCCGAACTGAGATGAATAGTCTACTAAATCTTTTAGCTGCTCATCCGTCCAACGATACCAGAAAGCATCTACCGTATTATACTCAAATCCCAGTTCTCCTGCAAATTTAGAAAATTCTTTCATTCCCTCCACAGTTCGCGCTCCACCATCCAACCAGCACCACACGGAACGTCCCGGTTTTATCCAGTCTGTCTGTACTCCTTTAGGAAATAATCGTTCATCAGGTGCAGGAGCTAAATTGGTAATCAAATCCGAATTTACCAACTCATTCAAATCATCGGCTATTATAATGGTACGCCAAGGAGTGGTAATCGTACCAGCAAGAATAGCCGGTTGTGACAATCGCCGTGCCTCCGCCAAACTATAATCATGAGCAAAAGGATATCCGGCTGGTTGTGCATGCCCTAATTTTGTTTCAAAACCATTCTTGCCATTTGCCTGCAAAGACATCCCTGCATAATTCATTAAAGCGGATTCCGTAATGCAAAGATATCCGGTCTTTCCAGGTAATTGGACCGTTACGGGAGGAGCCGCCCATTCTCCCTGCATAATCTCAGAGATTTCTTTCTTCTGGTGAATACCTTCATAATGACAGTACATATCATGATACCACACGATACTTCCCTTTGGCAATGTAAATATAGTGTGCTCATCGGGAACTCTCATCTCCCCTTGCTTCCCGGGAAGTATTATCCGAAAAGCAACACCATCATTATAAACTCTCGCCTCTATAGTAAAATTTATCTTTAAAATCGTATTCTGCAATTTGAAAGTCCGTCCATTACTCTTGTCCACAGCGAGAGAATGGCTTCCCCGAATAGGATATGTATTATCTGTCTTATAACTATCCGAAGATAATATATCCACAGAATTACAGAGTTCTGAACCATCGATAGTAAAACGTATGGGTGCCTCATCCAATACATTTACTCCATTCTTTTCTACTTCATAATAAAGCGACTTTTCCTTCAGTTTCAATGATAAAGAAACAGAACCATTCGGACTGGTAACAGGAAACAGTGTCTGTGTCTGAGCATTGGCAGAAACCAATACACAAATTCCAACTAACATTACACTAATAGTTCTTCGCATATTCATCATTTATATATTTGCATATCCCCATCTTCACAAATAATCTCAGGACGAGCATCGGGGTTCTTCAACTCAAACGTAACATTCTTCAGCTTCAACCCTTTCACATGGCGTGCCCATACTCCGTATGCCGGAATCTTAGGACCGAAAGTCTTCACCTCCGGGTATTTATCGATAGCTTCAGGTACCTGAGACAAGGCATCCTCAGGAGTTCCTGTACCCAATAAACGAATATGAATGTTTTCCAAAGTCAGGTTTGTGATGTAATGTCCTGGAATACCTGTAATCAGAATGCCGGAAGGAGGCGTCAGTTGAGCCTTATCGGCAGCCACCGCTTTCACATTACGTATTGTTACATTTTCAAAGACGCCGATAGGCTGCTGGGTATCTTCCTGTTTACGGAATACACTCAGGCGGGCACCCAAACGAAATAGCATCGGCGTACGTACTTCATCCATCGTGATATCAGAGATTTCCACATTGCGCAAATGGGCTCCATCTACAGAGAACAGCTTAATACCTCCATTCTTGGTATCATAAATATGGCAATTACTAATCTTGATATTCTCAAATCCTGCCATAGATTCTGTTCCCATCTTGATGCCTGCCTGATTACTTTTCAACTTCATATCTGTAACAATAATGTCATCACATCCCATTTTACTGGCAGTAGTCTTAAAACAAAGAGCATCGTCACCACTGACAATATCACAATTACTAATGCGTACATGCTGGCAACCATCAATATTAATACCGTCATTATGGGCTACTCCAAAGCTGCGGATCGTCACATTATGGATATTCACATTACGGCATTGAAAATAGTGGGAAGTCCAGGCACCTGCATATTTTAAAGTAACCCCTTCCACACGTACCCCTTCACAGCGAACCCAGCGCAACAGGAAAGGGCGCAATCCCCAACGCTGTCCTTCCGGGCGGGTATCTACTTTTATATGCCGCTCTTTCAAAGCCGAACCTTGACCATCGATAGCACCTTCACCCTCCAATGCCACATTTTTAGCATCCACCGCTACCAGCAATGCCCAACCGACATCAATACCCAGGCCTTCCGTAAAAGGATCAAGGTTATCGTAAGCTTTATAATCGGTAGTGCCCAGAATAAGGGCATCTTTCTCCAAATGCAAAGTTACATTATCTTTTAGCACGATGGTAGCAGACAAATAGGTTCCGGCAGGTACAAGCACCGTTCCACCACCTGCTTTATAACAAGCATCAATTGCCTTCTGAATGGCCGGTGAATCCATCTTTCTACCATTTCCCCGTGCACCGTACTTCTTCACATTGAATGTTTCAGCCTGCAAAGTGAATGGCAGAACAAATAACATCAACAACAGTAATAAATTCTTTTTCGTTTTCATGGTTAGTATTTATAAATTAACTATTTAATTTCCTTTGCTATATTCACTGCATATATCTTATTACTGCGCCGTCCCGGATGTTCCAAACGCAGTTCATTGGTACCTTTTGCCAACACTATAGGAAAAACAAACTCTCCGCGCTTCTCACCCAATGTAGCCAAATAGCCGATATTCTCACTGATTTTCTCTCCATTAATATATAAGTAAGAAGGAACCGGATTGCCACCCGTATAAGATACTACTAAGTAATATTCACCTTTATGTGGAATATTTACTTTCCAACTCACACTTCCTTCAGAGCTACCTTTTTCACCTTTGAATTCTACCGAACCATCCTCATTCAAGAATGCAGAACCCTGCCTTTCCATATCTTTAGCCTGGCATATCCCTATATCCTCCAAACGACGTACCACTACACGTTGCGAAGATGTTACTTTTTTATTTACCAAAACCTCCAGATTAAAAGCAGTCGTTTTAGAGATAGATAAAGGGATGATACCTTCTGCATCTTCCAAACGTTTTCCATTCAATCGTACTTCTTCTGCATGGGATGTTTTATAATGCAAGGCATTTTCATCTGCGTAGAAGTATTCTATTGCCGGACGCTTTTCATTCAATGGAACTCTGTATAATTCGATTCCTTTACCTGTGCCCAGATTACGGCTGTACATCCGGTGCGTTGGGTTATTCCAATGTTCATGTACGCCCAGGCTACCTTGTTCTTTTCCGATATAAGCTATCCCCGAAGGAGGATTGCCTATATTCGCCGCTTCATGAAGAAAGTTGTCGGCATTGGCACACAAAGGAAGTTCCGAATAAATAAAATCAAGTACCACTGATTCAATAGCAACCTGATCATTGGAAGCCAGGAAACTGGAAGTCCAACCGTTATTGAACGGGGGAAGTTGGAAACGTACCGCTTTTCCGTTATGTTTGGGATTTACGTACATAGCATCCACCAGATATACTAAGGTATTTCCACCTATACGTTCGTGAGCCATCAGATCGACAATGCTATTATAAGTACCCATACCACGGAAAGAAGACCAATCACGAATAGAAAGATGCAAGGGCGGTACATTGCCTATTGAACCGAACTGATTCTTACCGGTAGCAGTTATAGCTGTCTGTCCGGCACTGTCCCGCCATTTATCGGTCGGTTCAGAGTGCCTTTTCATCAATGCCATGTTAATCATATAGTCGGCTTCATAAGCCGCACGTGCCAAACTTCGGGCACCGGCATCGGTAATCTCACTGGAATAACGAATTACATCGGGAACAAATCCCCCCCAATTCTGATAATTGACATTTGGATAAACCGGATGTACATAATCGTAAACAGCCGAAATGCCCCGACGCTGTGCATCATATACCGTAATACAGTTCTGAGGAACCTTCATGATATCTACCAATTGATGCAACAAAGAATACACAGACTGCGGAGTAGCATCAATGATATTAGTTCCACCATTGTCATTCAGATTGATTTTGACAACAATCTTCTCACCTTTCTTATACTTTACTGCACCTTTACCCTTCTTATAATTAAAGGTTCTGAACAATTCATCCCATGCTTTATCAATCGTATTCTGGCGGGTCAGTGCAATTATCACTCCCTCCATCATATCATCGACCCGTGTCTGACTGTTATTATCCGGATCCGAATAAAGTCCTCTTTTTCCATCCCAGACAGCAGCTTTCGGATCATGTGCCCATGCCACCCGCC
The DNA here is from genome assembly GCF_003474285.1 of Bacteroides sp. AF39-11AC. Taxonomy (NCBI): domain Bacteria; kingdom Pseudomonadati; phylum Bacteroidota; class Bacteroidia; order Bacteroidales; family Bacteroidaceae; genus Bacteroides; species Bacteroides sp. AF39-11AC. Next base: position 415,722 of record NZ_QROH01000003.1, read on the forward strand.
CCGGATGAATTCCTCTGGCTACTCCCATCGGAGTGTTGGGAGCGTCAATAGGCACAAAACGTCCCATATCAGTACCATTATCTATCTGCTTACGAATAACCTGCCCCATCAGAGAATTATCCACAGACATTATATATAAGGTACCCGACAGTAATATACCAACTGCCAATACGGATAAGCCCATATAGAACCTACGGGAATGCCACAAAAGTTTGAAACGTTTCCACGTACTAAATCCAACCAATGTGCTACTGATAAAAGCTACAAAAGAAAAAGCGATAGGAGCAGCGATTTGCTGACAGGGATATTCTATCCTCGAAGGTTTCGGCACAACACGTATCAGAAACCAAATCAAAGCAGCTAATCCGAACAGAGGAAAACAAATCTTCAAAACAACATTTTTCTTGTTGATTCCAACAATCCGTCCACTCTTCGGACAAGTCTTAAAGAACCATTTTTTTATTTTTGTATTCATTTCATTAGATATATAAGGATTATCTTTCATGGTTACAAAAATAGGCAGATAAAAAAGAGACGATTATCAGTATTCCATCAAATACTTGAAAAATCGTCTCAACCAAGCAGACAGTATCTTATTTATGTAAATAGACTAACTCTATTCCAATGTCTTTCCCCATATTGCGGCTATATTTCTTTTCTTCCGGATTATTCCAATGTTCCAAGACTCCGAGACTGCCAACTCCTGTGCCATCTCTTTCCGGATCATAAAAAGTAGTGGACAACGGGCGGTCTGCCAGAGCAGCTTCTACCAGATACATATCGCAATAATCCACATCGGCCATACGCGGAAACTCTGCACTCAGGAAATCAATACCCACCGCGTCAATGGCTACCGGATCCTGGGAAGCCAGCAGTGAGCAAGGCCAGTCTCCATTAAACGGTGACATCTTCCATTTACCGGAAGGCGCTCCATTCACCTTTTCCGAACCGTACAGGCCATCTATCAGAAAGAGCATTGTCTTTTGTCCCAGATCCTTATGTGCCATATAATCGGTAAAGGTCATATAGCGCGGTTTTCCACCACGGTCCTGATTGAAATTATTATGCTGATTTTTACGGAAGTCCCGGTTGATGTCCGTTACTCCATACCAGTTTTTCGCACAGAGTGTTACCCCCTGTCCGCCATGTCCCTTCAGTAATGCCATATTTATCAGATAATCAGCCTCAAGTGCACAGTTTGCCAATCCTCTCGCTAAACGGCCATTATCAGCTGAATATGGAATGGCATCTGCCGTATAAGTCGATCGGGTACGCCCATTTCCACCTTCATTATCCAGATATACAACACCGGGAAATTCGGCATGACATTTATCATAAAGAGCTTTCGTAATAAAACGGCTGGCATCAAATACTGTGATTTGCTCTTGAGGCACTCCGCCGTCATTCACCAAACTACGAAGCAAAGCAAGCGTCAGATGCGGAGAAGCATTCAACTGCTCACAATCTTCATGGGAGAAAGTATTATTCTGATTAATCTTGATAGCAATCCTTTCTCCTTTCTTATATCCACGCTTCCCTTTGCCATGCTGCTGATTGAAATAAAGAAAAAGAGATTTCCAAGCCGCCTTTTCTTTCTTTTCTCCGGTCAAAGACAAGAGAGACTGGTTTAGAAGCCAGTCGGCATCTGCCTGATTATTCCAGCGATCTTCAAACCAAAAGCCGTCTCCTTTCTCCCATGTGGCGGCACCCGGCGCATGGGCCCATACCACCCGACCCGGATAAATACCTTTCGCCTCCCCCACCGGATTATTCTTTCCCCATGCCATACGCGGTTCTCTCGCCGGAAGAAAAGCTTGTGCCAACAGGTCAGTACTGTTTTCTACCAACATCAAAGTCCCGAAAAAACAAAGACCTGCAAAAGCCCAAAAACCTATCACTGCTTTTCTATTACGGAATGCCTCGCACAACTTACGCAGGCTCACCCAGACTCCCGTGAACGAGAGTAAATACATGACAAAAGCGGACATTAATGGTGCTGCTGTCTGCATACATGGATAACTGGCACGGGAAGGTTTCGGAATAACCCGTACCAGAAACCAGATAGTGGAAAAAAGACCGAGTCCCCAAAAGAGGAAAACTCGCATCCCTCTGGAGGAAAACTCCTTCTTCTCAACCTTTTCTTTAAAATATAAATAGATACGCTTCATACTACTTGATAATAATCTCTTTACTACGCATTGATTTCACATTTTCTTTATCCGTAACGCTTGCTTTTACCTGTAGATTCTTAATCTCAGCACCAATTACATCATCCAATACTACTGCATAACGTCCATCTTTCTGCTCAGCATTAATCCTACAATTATCCAATATGAAATCTTTCACATGACGCGCCCAGAAACCAAAAGAAGGTTGTATTTTCAAATCACCTACATTATAACGTCCCACCCCGATTTCAGGCGGATACGCCTCTGCATCTTCTACCGGATGTCCACCTTTCACAAGCAAATTCACATCATGGAACTGTACATTCTTAATATACCCCGTATGCTGACCATTCGGCAAACGGAATGTCAGTCCTCCTTCTACAACTTCCGTATCCGGCAGTTTGAAACCAGCGATGATAGGAGTTGCCGTATTTTGAGAACCATCGTATGCTTTCCAGCGATCTCCCCGGAAAGAACTTCCACCATAAACCTCATCAATGTCTACTCCACAAATCACAATATTCTCCACTTGTCCGATATCAGAGTTGGTCACCAGCAATTCCTTACGTACGCTTCCATTTTCCGTGAAAGTAAACGGAGCAACATCGGCACCCAACACACGACCTCTATTGGATATGGATATGAAGAACGGAGCACGGGTGCGATGCATTATCGAGCGAGAATGTATCGGTCCGGTTTTCCCGCTATTCAGATAGACATTCTTTATATGACCACCATCATTAGTAGATATAGAAAAACCTGCTTTATTGGCTCCCAGCACATAGATATTATCCACGTATAAATCCTGAATATCATCCGCTGTTTCCGAACCTATCTGGAACAGGTTACAATTGGTATCTCCAACTATATTACGTACCATATAGTTACATACCGGACGGGTAAAGCCTAATGAACAATCCGACCCCGGTTTCACGATGTCATCCGAACTGACGCGCGAGTAAATGTTCGTCACCGTTACGTCATTGCACGCCATAAAGTCGTAGATATCACGGGCATTCCGGGTATTATGTTTGGCAAAGTAAGTATCGTGCACATGGATACCATCGGTACCTGTAGCCAGCAAAACAAAATGCCCTCCCTGGTCTATATGCAGCATATTGCTGACGTCATAATTCTTCCGGTTATCCGCATCTATATAGTAAGGCTCATCTTTTTGCGGATCATACCACATATCCTTATTTATATTCCAGCCTCCAATTTCAATATTGGTACAAAGTTTCAAAGAGAACATTTTGTCGCAGCGTTTCTCGGGAGCGTTATTCATTACTTTATCAGAAGTAACCAAATTACCATTACCCGTGATACGGCCTGTACCCACAATTTTCACATTATCAATACGTTCTCCAAAGAACATTGCATTACGGAAAAATGTATGTCCCACATCCTGCTTCGTCAGATAGTTTTCCGGATCGGCATAAGGGCGCGGATCGGTAGGCGAAAGTCCCGAACGGTAAGCCCGGTCACTAAACCAAGTCGTTTCCGGCGCATCGCCACCCGGAAGTCCCTGAATTATGGCATCTGCATCCAGATGTAGCCAGACATTGCTCAATAGATGAACCGTCCGCACATTATAGGTACCTGCCGTGAATCTCAGAATACCCCCACCCAACTTATTCATTTCACTAATAGCTTTGTTAATGTTTTCCGTATCGTCTGCTATTCCATCTCCTTTTACTCCTGTAGTTTTGATATCCTGCAGACCGGAATAGAACCAGGCTATATTTGATTCTCCCTGATTATCTCCTCCTTTCACTAATAGTTTAAAAGCGTATAATTGATTAGGGGTCAACCGACCGGCAGCAGCAAAATCATCGTCCGGCAATATCTCTGTTCTTGCAGGTTTCCAAGTCTTACCCCGATCCTCAGACAATAATAAAGTCACAGACTCCGCATTACGGGGCGCTGTCCAGTAGAAAGAAGTGAATGATAAATCCCAATCCTTTTTATACGTAAATGCATGTAAGGGAGTACGGGTAAAATCGGAGACGGTCGTAACACCCTCGAAAGTTGCAGCAGCAACCGGACTATGCAAAACTTCAGGTTGAGAGGTTATATAATCAGCCTCGAATGTATAATTACCTTTCTTTGGTATTGCCACTCCACGGAAACAAAGACGGATATCAGGTCCGTTAGAGGGACGGAAATCCAAATTTTTAAAGATCAACAGAGTGCCTTTCTTCCCATCTTTACGAATTTCCACATCTCCAACCTTTTTATAAGAATAGTTGGTTCCGGTTCTTCCGATAGATTGTTTGGGCAAATCACGTAGAATTACTTCTCCACGACCTATTACATTTACCGTTGTATTGTCCAATGTTACATCAATTCCTTCCGGTACACGGATAGAAACTGTGGTCATCGGGCTACGTTGTCCGGCATAAAAATCAAGTGTCAGATTTCCCGCAGTCTTTATCGTGAATGCAGTACGGTTCAACTTTATTACAGGCGGCAATGCCCCTTTACGTACCCCTACAGGCAAACGCTTTTTAGAAGTTGATTGCAAATAATCGCCATGAACCGGAAAACCTTCTGTTTTCTCCTGTCCGGCAGAAGTGAAAAGACGATAAACACCGTAACCGGAATGAATCAATTGTTCCTTCAGAGTTTCAACTGACGGCAAAGTGGAACTTAACCCTTCATTCTCGGGAGTATCCACTGTATAACGATAAGTAGTACCTTCAAACAACAATAAAGAGTCACTCGTTAATTGCCAGGGATACAATTCACCTGCCTGTATGCTTACTCCCGCCACTCCCAGCAACAGGAACAAAAGAAAAGATTTTGATAATATAGACTTCATATCCAATAATGTATTTCTCATAAATTAGCGATTCGTATTGATATGGTTAACATTCTCTTTCACCGCCTTATACCATGTCGGACCGGCAGTAAAGATACAGGCATCTATCCGTTCTTTTTCCTTTTGTGCCAAACCGGAAGGCATATCAATCGGCTCAAATCCTTCTCTCACCTGTTCATAAGAGACAGTCGAAAAGGAATTCTTATCTGAAAATGCCCACTGATTATCCAGAAATAAGAAACCGGGAAGTACTTCATCCGCCCTTACTATTTTCAATTCAGGAGTTTGCCCTGCAAACAGGTTATGGGCAAAACGAACATTGCGCGGCATCTTTTCTCCACGACCGGAACCTAATTCCAAGGAACTATTCAGAAAAGTATTATAAGCGATATCCACATTCTCTACCCGATGGTATGAAGTTAAGGGTTCTTGCTTCACATCCGTTTCCGCCGCAGGACGTTCGTAGACTCCCACACGTACCAACAATCCGAATGACCTTACATCTTTAATATAATTATCGTAAACCGTATGTCCTTGGTTAATGATACGGATGCCGGCAGTTCCACGCAGATTATGCCCAATAAATGTATTCGACTCTATCACATTGTAATGTCCATGACGACAAACCAATCCACCGGCAGATTCATAAAACAAGTTTCTGCGCAACACATTATGACAAGACTTCACAGAAATAATCTCATTTTCTCCACTACATCTGAAAAAGACATTATCCTCGACAATCGTACGCGATTCCAATTGGGAAGACCAGGAATGTCCGATACGAATAATTTCTGCCCCGTTGCCACCGTAAGGCTGACGTTCACCAAAGAAATTATGATCTATCAAATGATTATTCAAGTGATTATCAGCACTCAGCCACACCTGTAACACCAGTCCGCCTACTCTTTTATTAGCAAAGTAGCAATGGTCTATCCGATTATTGGTTCCCCGTAATCCGACCCAATATTCATCTCCTTCATTCGGTCGTTCACCTTTCTGAGGATCATTGCACTCATCAATCACACAACGAGTCATCCGGCAATAAGAAGCATACACACCTTTTTCTCCTTGAAAATCAATCATATCATGCCCTATAGCCCATGCCTTATAAAAGAGCAAATCCTCCAGTTGCAGATATTCTCCATATATCTTCAGCCTTAACTTACCGGCAATAACAGCCTTCCCGGGATTCTCGGCCCGCCAGACAATCGGTTTACCGGAAACACCCTTACCGGTGAAATGTATTTCTTCCAGATTATGATACGTTCCGTCTTTCAGTACGACGGCATCTCCCGGCTGCAAGTTTCCACTCCCCAGCAACTGCTTCATTGCCTCCACATCTCCCGGTGAGAATGTATACTCTTTGGCACTGGCAAAGAGCGACACCGTTAGGAGCAAAAGAACACAAAGTTTTTTCATCATGTTTTTCCAATTAGAATTAAAAAATCACAGAGCAAATATAGGTGATTAAAACATGAACGAAAATAGATAACCTCCCTCTGGAAGTAGTTTGAGAAGATACTTCAAAAGAATGGTACGTTTTTATAAACCTGGAGTGCAGATATAAAAAAATCGTCCCCTTACATTGTGATTACAACGTAAGGGGACGACCCTTTTCTAAATCAAAATTATTTATTTCTTAGGAGCCGGAGAAGAATATCTTGCGTTCAATCCTTCTACGATTTCTTTCGTAATGTTATAGATGCTGTCAGCGTACAACAGATTGTCGAAACCTGTATTGCTGATAATCATACTGTATCCTTTTGTCTTATTATACTCTTTCAGGAAAGCATTGATAGAATCGCGCAATTGCAGGCTATTCTTTTCATTTTCGCTCATCAACTCTGATTGCAGTTTGTTACTCAAAGTCTGCAAATCCTGTTCCAGTTTAGCAATACGGTTATATTCCTGCTGTGCTCTTTCCGGAGAAAGATATGCATTATTCTGATACTTCGTCTGGAAATCCTGTTTCTGCTTATCCAATTCACGAGCTTTCTGGTTCAACGTCAAACGAACATTCTCACTCTTCTTTACCATACCTTCATTCAGGTCGATGCAGAAATTATATTGTGCCAGAAGCGTGTCTATTTCAACATAAGCAATCTTCATCCCAGTAAGTTCACCTGAAGCTTGGCCTGACGTAGTTGCCGTTTGATTTTCAGCTTTACCTGTACACTGAGAAAATAAAACGATAAGTGCAAGGGCAGCCAAACCGTTTACGAGGTAGTTCAATCTCTTCATAACTTGTAAAAAATATAGTTTTAAAATTATTAATTCATACTATCATTTAAGGCTTTTTCCAGTTCATCAATAGAAAAACGCGGCTTCTTCTGTGCTTCCCTGTCTTGCGATTGGGCACACCCAATACCTCTCTCCCGCATTGCTTTATTACCGCTGACGTGCCCGTTAGGGAACTTTCCGCCTTTCACAAAAAAGACTTTTACACCTAATAATGCAATGCAAATAGCAACTATTAACAAACTTATCAATACTGTATCGAGCATTTCTACTATTTTTGTAATACGAAAACAGACTGCATTTCAGCAAAATGAAAATAAAATTTTCTTTTGCATTCAATTTGCTCTATTTTTGTGGGTGCAAATATAGGGCTTTGTATGGACTAACCCGCTTTTTTTACCATAAAAAAAGAGAAGCGGTTATAAAATAGCCAATTGATTTAACTATATTTAGCAATAAGAGGTTAAATACGAACATTCATAAAGGAATTAATATGGAAAAGAATGAACTGAAACCGGCAGGCGTTTTTCATTATTTCGATGAAATCTGCCAAGTGCCGCGTCCTTCAAAGAAGGAAGAGAAAATGATTGCTTATCTGAAAGCATTCGGTGAGAAACATAAGTTGGAAACGCTGGTGGACGAAGCCGGCAACGTCCTCATCAAAAAGCCCGCTACACCGGGCATGGAGAATCGGAAAAACGTGGTACTGCAATCTCACATCGACATGGTGTGCGAAAAGAACAACGATGTGCAGCATGATTTCCTCACCGACCCGATAGAGACCGTAATTGAAGGTGAATGGATGAAAGCCAAAGGTACAACGCTGGGAGCCGACAACGGTATCGGTGTAGCCACTGAACTGGCTATCCTCGCCGATGACAGCATTCAGCACGGACCTTTGGAATGCCTGTTTACAGTGGACGAGGAAACCGGATTGACCGGTGCTTTTGCCCTGAAAGAAGGTTTCATGAACGGGGATATTTTGCTGAACCTCGACTCGGAAGATGAAGGTGAACTCTTTATCGGCTGTGCAGGAGGAGTAGACTCCGTTGCAGAGTTTACATATAAAGAGGTGGATGTACCTGCCGGATATTTCTGTTGCAAGGTACAAGTGAAAGGTTTAAAAGGCGGGCATTCCGGTGGAGATATCCACATGGGACTTGGCAATGCCAACAAGATACTGAACCGCTTCCTGAGCCAGACTTTCCAGAAGTATGATATGTACCTGTGCGAAATCGATGGTGGTAACCTTCGCAATGCCATTGCTCGCGAAGCGCACGCCATTATCGCTATACCGGAAGACAATAAACATGATCTGCGTGCCGATCTGAATATATTTGCAGCCGAAGTACAGGCAGAGTATGCCGTAGTCGATCCGACGTTGCAACTCGTTTTAGAATCGGAAAACGCTTGTGCGAAAGCTATCGACAAAGATACTACGAAACGTTTGTTGCAAAGCCTCTATGCTTGTCCCCACGGAGTTTATGCCATGAGTCAGGACATCCCCGGACTGGTGGAAACTTCTACCAATCTTGCATCTGTCAAGATGAAGCCGGGCAATGTGATTCGTATCGAAACCAGCCAGCGCAGTTCTACCGCCTCTTCCAAACAAGACATTGCTAATATGGTACGTACCGTATTCGATATGGGTGGAGCCAAAGTTAGTTTTGGTGACGGCTATCCGGGTTGGAAGCCTAATCCACACTCTGAGATACTGGAAATCGCAGTCGAATCTTACAAACGTTTATTCGGTGTAGATGCGAAGGTAAAAGCCATCCATGCCGGATTGGAATGCGGTCTGTTCCTTGATAAGTATCCTTCACTGGATATGATATCCTTTGGTCCGACTTTGCAAGGCGTACATTCTCCCGATGAACGGATGCTGATTCCTACAGTAGATAAATTCTGGAAACACTTGCTGGATATTCTGGCTAATGTTCCCGTAAAGAAGTAACAAAAAAACTCCCGGCAGAATGTTAGTTATCTGCCGGGAGTTTTTTTAAGAACTCATTAGTTATAAAATTCTATGACTATAATATATATTGACCAGAGATATGATTATTAGTGATATATTTTATAAAGTAAGTATTCTATACGAGGACGAAGTCGATTTAAAAGCTCTCCTTTCATTCTACAATGATACTGCAAATAACCCAAGCTGAAAAGGCATACTAATCTTATTTTCTATGCTTATTTTAGAGATGAAGTCTAAAGTATTTCTTCATGAACCACACATAGATGAGACTAAGCACCCAAATAGCGCATAAAAGATACAAATAGCCCCAATTCCGACAGTATATATATCCTATTACTATTACAGCTTGCGTAAACATATAAACCAGTGACACCGCCACATGAGGTATTTTCAATTCATTCGCCATAAGCTGATACATGTGTTTCCGATGTGGCAAACCTATGTTTTCATGAAGCATCAGTCGGTGAACGATAGTCAAAACACTATCCACACCATAAACAGCCAGAAGGATAATCCAGCTGAAATCCTCAGTCTTGAGAATTAACTTTCCTATCAGGAAAAGAAGTATAAAAGCAATACTTACAGAACCTACATCACCGGCAAAACATTTCGCCTTCTTACGAAAGTTGAAGAAACAAAAGACCAAAACAGAACAGAGAACCGTATAGATTAGAGCAGGTTCTACAAACTGCGTTATTTCAGCATTGATATAAGCCAGTGCACCAAGGATAACCAGCGAATAACCACCTGTAATGCCATTGATACCATCCATGAAATTATAAGCGTTAATGATGCCCGTACAAACAATTAACGCTACAATAATCCACCACCAGGGAAGAGTAAACAATCCCCATTGATAAAACATCAAAGCCATAGCAGAAAAATGCAACATCAATCTTAAGCCTTGGGAAACAGAACGAATATCATCCACAAAACTGATAAACGTTATCAAGGTTAAAGCTAATATGAACCATGGATATTCCCAATGGTTAGTCAAGAAATAAGCTAATGCTCCAAAATAGAAGATGATTCCACCACCACGCAAAGTAATCCGGGTATGGGAACTTCTCTCATTAGGCTTATCGATGATATTGCACTTATCAGCTACTTTAAAATAAAAAAGTTCTGCCAGGAATAGCAGAACCAATATAATTACGTAATACATTATCCGTTTTTATTAATCCAATGAAACCATACCTGAAAACAGACAAATAAAAAAGCTGCTATACCTACTACAGCCATTACAATCCAAAAGCATATCCTCATTCTATCTTGAAGTTTTCTAATACATTTGTTGGCTTCCACCCTAATTCACGCATTGCTTTCTCATTACTAAAGGTTAGCGACTTGGTTATTTTATTAAGTTTCAATGAGTTTAATGGCGCTTTCTTACCCAAGCAGTCCCCTATCAAAGCCATACCTTTTGCCAGCCAATAAGGAATTGATAAAGGCAGCGACTTATTCATCTGATTACAAATCAGTGCTTCCAATTCCCTAAATGTAGGTTGATAACTATCACATACATTATAGATACCTCCTTTTCTAGCCAGCAATGGAATCAGATTCGCAATATCTTGTACCATCAGTACACTTTTCCGAGCTCTACCATCTGCAATACTGAAATACCTTCCTCTACGAATCCCTGTTATCATCGCTCCCAAATTGCCCGGAGGATTAGGGCCAGCTATCAAGGAAGGGCGAATTATCCCCAACACAACATTGTGTTTCCGACACCAATTCTGCAAATATCCTTCTGCTAAACGTTTACTCATAGCATAAGGAGTGGTTCCATTTAGTGGATACTCTTCCGTGATATTCACTCCATAATCGCAACCATATACTGCTACTGTGGAAATAAAAATAAAAGCTCTCGGTACTCCGACTTTCTCTAACGCTGTACAAAGGTTTTTCGTTCCTTGTAGATTTACATCGAAAAATGCCTGTCGTTCAGCGTCCGTTTTAGGAATAGAATGTGCTTTTCCAGCGGCATGTAATACAACATCATAACGTTCGTATAACTTCGGAATGTCCTTTGCTATATTTATGGTATAATTATCTTGCGAAGTTAGCCCAACGGTTGTGATATCACATGTTTTCTGTAGAAAGGGACATACGTTGTTACCCAAGAACCCAGAGGCTCCTGTAAATAGAAGTTTCATAAAATAAATAATTACTGTGTACAACAACACTTTTATATTAAAAGCGAGTAAAATAAAAGAATTCTAGACATTTAATACACTATTTCATAATCAATAAACAACATATTCAATGATTATTTTCAATATCAAAATGCCATATACCAGTATCTGTCAAGAATATAATACACTTTTAAACCTATCAAATATTATATTAAAGGTTAAATAATTGTTTATATATTTTTTAGCAGCTTTACCAACTCTCTCTCTTTGTTGCTTATCATCAATCAGGTCAACAATTATATCAGCCATTTCATTATATCCTGATCTGATAAACAACTCTTGTCCGTCAGAAATACATTCCAAACCTTCACTTCCAATTTTAGTTGTAACCACGCAACATCCAATAGACATAGCTTCTAATATCTTATTTTGCACCCCAGCACCAGAATACATAGGCACTACTACTACTGTCGCTTTTCTCAAATAGTCTTTAGGCTCATTAACAAAGCCTGTTACTATAACGTTCCCAGAGGCTAAATCACAAACACTCTTAACAGGACGAGAACCCACAATATAAAATTTAGCATTAGGAATCCTGTTCAATATCAACGGGAAAACAAATTTCACAAATGTCTTTACAGCCACAATATTAGGAGCATAGCACATTGAACCTACAAACACTAAATTAGAATCTTCGTTTTGTACAATAAGTTCTTCATCAAAAGGAACGCTATTACTTATCACAAATATTTCTTTGGAATTTTCAACAATCCCACTCTTTATAAATTTTTTATCAACGCTTGAAATAATAATATGTTTATCAAATGCCATTAGTACACGCTTTTCATAGCAAACTAAACGCTTATATTCTATCTTATTAAGATATTTCCAGAACAAATTAGCATTCTTGATAGCTCCCCAATAATTCATTGAAATAGCATCCACATAGTCTATAATCTTATAACATGGCATATCAATTACATACTGAGCTGTACGAATATTATTACAAAACACCAAATAATATTTATATATATTATTTTTGATAAAACTATTTGCTTTTGACGAGTAAAAATACGAACATTGTAATGGTTTAGAAATAAAAAGTCCCAAAATCCCCCTTGATACCATTCCTAATGCGGATGTCCGAAACGCATACACATTTCTACACAATTTATCTAAATCAGAACGAGAATCTTGTCCTGTATAAGTATAAATTAAATCGATGTCATAAAAAGCGCTCAACATACGCAACATCTGCATAGTACGTATAGCAGCTCCATTTTGAACAGGAAAAGGAGATTTAGAGCTAATGACAAGAATTCTTTTTTTATTCATACACTACAAATTAAATATACTTCACTCAAAAACAATATAATAACTACCATATTCCGGCAAAAATATTCCGTAATGCCCCCCACACTGTAATATCCATTTTATACTTTTGGTACTTAAACACTATATAATAAATAGCATAAAGACTAGCCCAACAACGCCCCATCAACTTACGAGTAAAAATACCTCGATCATAAAAATATTCCCGATTAAATCCATGAAACCATTGTGACTCTCCTTCAATCATTCTACCAATAGACACAGGTACATAATAAAGTTTTAGCCCCCTTTTTAAACAATCATATAAAAACATCACCTCTTCACCTCCAGCTTTTGATACTCCAGATCCTAAAGTTTCATCAAAGCAATTTTTTGTATTCAATACACTTTCTCTGCGAAATGAGATTTGCCAACTTGCTATTTTTAGTGATGACAAATAATTTAGCTTGCGCTCATGCTTCGGATAGTCTTTACCGGCATTATCTATTTGAAATGCGATAATATCCGCATCCTGATGTTCTTTATATGCTTTTAATATTCTTTCTTCATAATCATCAAATAAGATCTCATCATCATCACAAATCAGACATATATCTCCGGTCGCATTTCTTAAAGCCATATTCCGACTTTTCGAGAGCCCTCTTTCCACAGTAGAAATCATCCGAAAGCAATGATTCTCTACCGTATCTTCAATAATATCTTCTCTGTCACCTTGATTTATTACTAAAACATCAGTCGATACATTACTACGATGTATTATTGACAGGTCATCCTGACGCATACAAGATATTAAAACTTCAAGTTTCATATTTATTGGGAGACTTATAATAATTCGAAATATTAATCCATTCCTAGATAAGCAGAGCCATAATGGTCATACACGCGTACTCTTTCTTCAAACGATTGATGCCCAAACAGAAAATTGTCATACTTATCCATTAGTTGACGGTGAGTGGACAATGTCCATAGCAATAAATAACAACATATAGCTGTTTTATAAATAGCTATATTCTTGCTATTGCTATACAAAGAAATTATATAAGAATAAAATATACCATAAGCAAATCCGAACTGCTGACTGAATCGCGTAACCAAGATTGGCAATTCATTAAAAATTAGATAACATAACAGATAAAGCAACATCATATTAGCGAAATACCTACCATATTTAAAGGTTGCACACACCTTATTATAGTTTAATATCAAGACTATGAATGTCATGAGCCGCTCCAATGATCCAATAGATATAGTAGAAAATTGAACAGCACTTTCTTTAGCTAAATAAAAATGAATAGCATGACCAACTTTTCCACCTATCATTCCATCAATAGCCATTGCTATCAATGAAAAGAGTTGTATCTGAGAAAAATAATATATATTACTAAATATAAAAACAATCCATAATGTACGTACAGAAAATCGATGTCTTAGAAAAAAATACAATACAAAAAAAAGCAAAGAGATCGAATGAAAGCAAAAACCTATAAGATTAAAAAGGCTATATTTCCAAAATTTTCTTTCTTCAATATACCGTAAAGCATATAAAAACAAAAGTATAGATTTTACATTTCTATTAAGATTTACCGATTGTACATAAAAGAACACACTTAAAATCAAAAATGTAAATAGATAATTTGAAGAATATTTTTTTATACATAAATGAATAAGAACCAAATCTATAAGCACCGAAAAAGCCTGAAACACAACATAATCATTACAAAGTACCTTAAATAGTGATATATAGAACAAATAACCTTTTTCTGTAAAAACGGAGTTTGAATAACTCACAAATTCATCAAAATCAAGTAAGCAGGGGGTTTCCTGGAACATCGGATAATAATTATACCAATCAGTACAAATATATCCTCGGAATCCAACAAATATAAAATATACTAATAAAACAAAGAAAACTGCATGTGAATAATTGAAGTATTGCTTCCAAGTTTTAGACTCAGAAATTAAATAAGTACATAAGTACATGCAAAAGACAACAATATAAGGCAATGAATACCCAATATTCACTAATGGAGGATAAGAATACATAAGGTTATATCATTTCATGTTTAATTAGCCCTCAGGATCTTCATCCATTGTTTCATCATCTTATCTACTGAGAAACGATTAACTACATCCAAACCACTGACTGCCATCCTCCTCCGCTTTCCATCGTTACTCAATAAATCATGTAGTTTCCTAACAAACTCATCACAATTACCTTCCTTCACTAATAAACCATTCACTCCATCTTGAATAATCTCATGAATAGATTCATAGCTATCAAATGCAATAGGCACTACTCCCATTTGCTGAGCTTCCATCAGTGTTAGTCCCCATCCTTCTGCATCAGATGTCATTATGAAAGCCGAAGCTTTATGGTAAAATTGTACTGTATCATCAACCTGTCCTTCAAAAATAATATTCGGAATATTTTTCTCCCTTACTAATCTACGATAATCAAGAGCATATTCACCATCACCAACAATTCGCAGTATCCACTTCTTTGCTTCATCATAGCGTTGCTGATATAGCCACCAAATCTTAATAGCTAATGAAATTCGTTTTCTATCTTCTGTCAAACGGCTGACAATTAAAACTTCATAATGCTTATTATCAATATTTTCAGGTGTAGAAACAATAGGTAGTGTTATACTATTATTTATAATCCTTATACACTGTTTTCTATCTGTCGAAAAACCAATACTTTTCAAAAAAACAGGAATAAAATAACGCGACAGCAAGATTATAGTGTCTGCATTACGATAAATGTTACGAAATGAATACCAATAATAAAATCTGCGCATTAACACATAAAGTGGAGATATCAAAAACCTCGTAAGAAAAATGAATTTCTTTTGCTTATCATTACCATGTGTAGCAGCATACCAATAATATGAAACGGCAGGTAACAAATCAACAGCTGTTCGATCATGTTGAAAATAAATATAGCGTACGGAATAATACTGATTCAATTTCGTTAAAATGTTACTCAGTGTATATATTTGTTGATTAACAAGAACATTTATTTTGTTATCTGCGACAAAACGTGCCAATTGTTTATACTCATTTCCCCATTCCAAACAAAGTTTGTCTGAAAAGATCGTATGTTCCAATTCATTGGGATAATAATAAGCTGAATAACAATAGAATCCTTCTCTATTCAATAAATCGTTTACAACAACATCAGTCATCCGTTCAATACCACCTTTCTGAGGAGTTACCTCATGATAGGTCAAAAACAAAATATTCAAGCTCATTAATTCTACTTTTTAATACTTACATATAGAAGAAGTAGTCGATCCAAAAAAAAGACAGGAAATGTCTCAAGAACCAGTTTCAGAAATTTCCCCCCTAAAGATTCTGGATTATATTTCTTTTGTATACCCTCAGTATCATCTTTCAACTTTTGCAAATAATCTATCCGCTTTTTTCTACATTCCTGTAAATAGCAAAAAAAAAGTCCTTCTATTCTTATCTGATATACAAAATGAGATATCTGTTTGATATACATTTCATTTGTTACATTAAAAGACTTCAATAATTCATTTAATAGTGCAGATATACATTGATATGCATATTCACTTTCCAAATAATGATGAGTCTTAGAAGAAAGTGAAGAACAACCACCATTATACATGTATTTATAAGAAATACTCTCGGATAAATAAATTTGGGTCACATATTTCAAATAATTAAAAACATAAAGATGATCTTCATGGTAAGATATCTTCGTATCAAACAGTATTCGATACTTTCTAATTATACATAGATTAAAAAGTTTCAAAACCGGAAAACCAGAATGTAATAAACGGAAATGTGCTATGCCATTGCCCAAATCTGTTTTCTCAAGACGTTTATTGGGATATTTTATTTGCCATAAAGTACATCCTTGTATTCCATCAATTCTTTCCATCCCCTGAATAACAATGATATCATCCGGATAATTAAGCACATCACCAAAACAATGAAGATACTCTTTATCTACCCAATCATCAGAATCAATAAAACAAAGCCATCTCCCTCTTGCATTACTAATTCCAAAATTTCTCGTCCGACTAACTCCTTCATTTTCTTTATGAAATACTCGAATACGTGAATCTTTTTCAG
Organism: Bacteroides sp. AF39-11AC; assembly: GCF_003474285.1. NCBI lineage: Bacteria > Pseudomonadati > Bacteroidota > Bacteroidia > Bacteroidales > Bacteroidaceae > Bacteroides > Bacteroides sp. AF39-11AC. The sequence goes on from NZ_QROH01000003.1 coordinate 432,498, forward strand.
CATACTTATCGCATATCAATCCAGAAGTATCCTTGCTACCATCATTTATCAACAATAGTTCAAAATCAGTAAAGGTTTGTGCTAGAATACTATCTATACATCGTTCCAAATATTTCTCTACGTTATATACAGGAACTACAATTGAAATTTGAGGAGTTTTCATTTAAAATCAGTTATAAAACAGATAATTATATGATTAACATATTATTGGATATCATGTCCATTTCCTTATATAGTTAATAGACTTAAGTTTCCAATCATTCAAAATTTTATTTATCCCAGTATAGTCTATAGGTCTTAAGTGTTCCTCTGACACTTCACTACCAGTAGAGATCAAACGGTTTTCCAAGCCCAAAACACTCAATAGGGAGATAAACCTTGAAGCTCCTCTTTCAGAATTCAAAATAGCTACAAATGGTTTATTAAAAATAATAGAGAACACAGTTCCATGGAAGGAATCTGTCACAACAAATTGAGCATCCCGAAATCCTGCCAACCATTTGGACACAGACGGAAAAATACATTCTGACACATTGTTTTCTATTATATTGGAAAAGTATTTCACAGGCCCATTCTCATAAGAAGTTAGATGCAAAGCATTACCTATTTTATTTATTATTTCATTTTTCTCTTGTACTCTATCTAAAATATAAGTAAGAAGCACATCCGCTGAACAAGAACTATCCTCTCCTTCTATCAATTTCAAATAATCATCCTTACTTAAAAGCATTGTCGGATCTAAAACATGAACCGCATCCATCTTAAAATAATCTCGGCAAAGATGTACACCAGACTTTTCCCTAACAGAAACCGCATCAAATAATTTAATAGACTCAGACGCTATTTTCATATCCATTTTTGAATATTCACTCAAATCATCTGTACCAAATGACGCAGCATAAGCTATACGCTTCACATTCATAGCTTTGGTAAAAGATAAAAAATAAGTAGGTATATCACTCATTATAGCCCTCCAAACCTGATCACTCCCTACTACTATTGCATCAAACTGTCTCACTGTATTGATTACATCTTCATTACTTCTTGTAAATAAATCAATTGTATCAACATGGATATTGACAAAACGCTCTGTATTAGCAGCAATGCTTCTTTTAGCCTTACTTTCTTTATCAAACGAAAAGAATAAATAACGGTATGGATAATAACGATAATTCTTTAGTATATAGAATTGAGTTGCATGATATAAAAAACGTAAAACTCTATTCCACAATGGCAGTTTTTGTATAACTCCAAGTCGATCTGTAACAACATCATGTCCCATTCGCTTCAATATTTGCTGTAAAGCGTAAGCTTGAAGCAATCCACCATAATTAGTATGCAAAGGTTGTGTAAGAATTAATATCTTCATAAATATAAAATAAAAGATTCTACCTATCTCCTACAGTTCAAAACAGCAACGCAGCAACTTCTTTCCACATCTCCCCGAACTCCTCTTCCGTAGCATACTCATGAAAAGCACTGAAGATGCGAACATAAAAACTCAGCTTAATATCTTTACCATCCCGAACTCTCGTAATAGGTGCGACGACTGATATGACAGTCCTCACAAAGCTGTTTGATACTTACTCCTAAATTAAGACGGAATTGATTGATATACTCACCTAAATTCTCATGGTCACATGATTCTTCTGTTTCTTCAAGCATGGCTCTCTATAAAATTTAATGTTAAAATTCGATAATTATATTATCAATCGTACCAACATGTTGGTACGATGCTTTTCCCCTTTCTACATAACTTCACCGCAGATTTAAAAACAACAAGCAATGAAAGCACTAAAAACAACCATTTCCATTACAGAACTGCAAAAAACAATCAAGATATGGAGAAGTCGAAAAATAACAGACTCCACTATACCCAAACTGCTTGATCTGTACCTCGGACTGACTGCCTATATGAATGATAAGCACATCTATCCGGTAGAGAACTTCTACGACATCAAGATGTCACTGAGATTTTCCACTACCCAATCACTCATCGAAGCTGTAAAGACGAGTCAGTCTTTCAAATTCATTGTGGACGAGAATCAAAAACAGATTAAAGCCTTTTATTCTCCGCTATGCCACGACGAAAATTCTAAATTAGAGACAAAAGAGGATAACAAAACACCCCAATCATCACTAAATTTACCACAAGCTTTTGCGCAAACTCTTGCGGTGGATAATATATATAATATATATACTAAAGGGAACTCTTCTGACGAAGAGGTTTCGCCTGAAGGCGAAGCAACTTTAGAAGATAAATCTTCGAAGAAAGATATTATTACAGAAGAATCTTTGGCTGCCGCCAAAGAGTTTTTCCATCTCATCAACAGAAATTCAGCTCAGAAAGCGCAGATACTAACACCACTCATCAACTGGTTCCAGATGCATGAAGGACTTACCCGAAAACACGCGTGCGAAAATCTGGTCTATCTGGTCAATGAATTACTGATTCCCTATTTCGCAGGACAGACACGGTTTATGAAGTCGAATCATACCGGACGGCTCTGCTGGTTGAATAATCTGCTGAAGTCGGCACACGGACAGCATTTGCTGAATGATGCAGCACGGGGCAGCAGGCAGAAACGGGAACAAGTTGCCCTGGAAACGAAGAAGAATCAACGCGAAAATCATCCTGTCAATGAGTTTGAATGGACAGACCCGGAGACGGGAATGAGATTCTACGACGACAAGGATGAAGGGGCGGTGAATATTCCTGCTGATGCGGAGGCAAGACCTTTCGGAAATGCGGTTTGGAATGTGCTGAGCAAGGAATGGGTTTTACCTACCACCTCCCCCTGCGGGGACTCCTCCTTCCGGAAGGAGGAGAATTGAGATAGTTCTGCTTATAAAATCTACATAAATCATAATTTATAAATCATAAATCATAATGAAACCATTTTATTATCTTTCTGACTTTCCCGAACGTAAGAACGCGGGACAGAATTTCGTTGCCGAATGTCCCAAATGCGGGAAAAAACATCTTTCAATTTCTAAAAAGACCGGAGCCTTTCATTGCTTCTACGCCGGATGTGACTTCAACGGAAAGCTGAAGGACTTCTGGGAAGAACGGCCGTACAGCGATTCATCGTTTACCGGCAATACTGGCGGAAACTATGCAGGAACTAACAAGACTGCCCGTTATTCCTGCAAAGGGAATGACGCTGCCAGCGGCAATAATTCAACAAGTAGCGGAAAAAGCACATCGGAAGTACCCATGATTCCCGAAGATTATAAAAAGCTCTCACCCGAAGTATTTTCCAAAATCAAACCCTTGACCAATGATCCGGAAACGAATGATCAGGATCAATTGGCAGCCAGACGATATCTCGCAGACCAAGGTATTTCGTTAGAGAAAGCCATCAAAGCTCGTATCGGATGTCTCACACACCGCTGCTATGGCAAGGACGATGAGAAAAAGTCCACCGGAACCCAGTATCACTGCATCGCTTACGTAAACTATGTGAACGGACAGCCAGTAAATGTCAAATACCGTTCGTGTGATCCGTCAACCATTAAAATTACAAGCGATGAAAATGCAACCGGCACAGAAAATCCCGTCTGTTATACTAAATTCTGGAGTCAGGACTCACCAACCACCCCTTGCGCACCTTACAATATCGACTGCATCAATCCGCTGCGAGTATCCGAAGACCACATCCCGCAACTGATTGTCACCGAGGGCGAAAAAGATGTACTTACCCTGCAAGAAGCCGGTTATCCCTATGTTATCAGCGTACCCAACGGTGCTGCCAGCGATTTAGCCAAGACCTTTGAAGCCTTTGAACCCTGGTTGGATCAAGTACGAGACATCGTGATATGCGGAGACCGGGACTTGCCCGGACGTACACTCATCAAACATCTTACCGACTATTTCGGAGCCCGTTGTCTGCTCACCATCCTGCCCGGCGACTGCAAGGACATATCCGATGTACTTGCTACCTATGGCATCAATGTGGTGCGCGAAATCATCGAATCGGCAGAGCCGCAACACACCTCAGACATCATCACTGTAAGCGAACGGACTAATGAAATTCTGGATGCTCTGCATGGAGAATATGACCACGGCTACGACGTGGGATACGGCCCATTGACGGATCACATCTTTCATCCCACCGATCAGGGCGGACTGATAATCACCACCGGGAAGCCCAACAGCGGAAAGACCGATTTCCTGAATGACCTCACCTGCCGGTTGATGGCAAAAACCGGACGTTACGTCTGCTATCTATCTTTTGAAGTGCCGGATAAGAACAAGCATATCGCCCACCTCATCCAGTTGATGTTGGGCAAAGTAAACACAGCCAATTACACCCGCGAGCAGCTACAACCCATAGTTAGTTTCCTGAACACACACATGGTGCACCTCGACCTGCATGAAGTCTCTCCCACCCCGACCAACATCATTGCACGGGCAGACAGGGTACGACGAACAGCTCCACTGAAATATCTGATTATCGACCCGTACCTCTTCATGGAAATGGAAACGGGACGCTACAGCACCGAAACGCAAGCCATAAAGGCCATGCTAACGCAAATGCAGGCATGGGGACGCAACAACAACATCTGGGTAATCATCGTGGCACATCCACGCAGTCTGAAAAAGCAGAACGGAAAAAACGAACTGGAAGACATAGATATGTACACCATTTCGGGAAGTGCCAACTGGGCCAATCTCGCCGATTTCATCTTTTCCATCTCCCGAATCAAGGAACAGGACCGGAGTTACACCCGACTCGATATGCTGAAAGTTCGCGACCAAGACCAGTGCCAGACAGGAAGCGTACTGTATGTTCGTCAGACTTGCGGACGCTACGATGAACGTGAATCAGAAGAACAGATCGTGACTGAAGCACAAGGCAAAATCATGACCAAAGACCGGAATCCTTGGCTTGAAGAAGTTGGAGAAGTTGAGAATTGAGAGTGAAGGTATTTGTACTTGCGGCTGCAAAGGCAGACGCTTGCGGCTCTGTCAGCCAACACTTGCACAAGTGAACGGCAACGAAGCCGCAAGTATAAAACTCTCAATTCTCAACTCTCCACTTCTTCAAGGTCTTCCCAAATATTCAAAAATCAGGCCGACTTGCTTAGATGTAAAAATCTGCTGGGTCGGTCTATAGCCGGTTGCCTGCAAAGCGGAATACAACGCTTCATTAAAACGTATCCAGCGAGACAAACGGTTAAGCGCGGAACGCTCTCCGATTTCGGGTGCATAAGCACGCGCCAATTCACTCTTGGAGTAAGGGCGCACCGGCCATTCTTCAATGGCAGCATCCGATTCCTGTTCACTCACATTTTTCTTCATTTTCCGATAACTTTTTAGATTCTTTATATGCTATAAAAGTACTAAAAAGTCATCAGATAACACTCATCCTGAAGCAGGTTTATCACCGCTCAATGTCACTCATTTTCACACCTCTCAGAGGTTGTATCTTTGACTTGTCGGAAAGAAGAAAAGTCCTTCTCCGACAAAAGTCTAATTTTTAATTATTAATTTTTAATTCATCAATTATGCCACTGAATTACAGTATTGCAATGCTCAAAAATCCTCAAAAGCAGGACGAAGAGCCCAAGGCTTATGCCAAGTCACAAATCACCGGAGAACTGACTCTGAAAGAGTTGGGACAGCAGGTAGCAAGCCAGACCACCGTTAGTAGAGCGGACGTAGCCGCCGTAATCATCTCCACTGTGGAGAATATGATTGGAGGCCTGAGAGCCGGCAAACAGGTGGACTTCGGAGACTTGGGAAAATTCCGGTTACAAATCAACAGTCGTGCGGCAGACACGGCCGAAAAATTCACGGCTGCCAATATTACCGGAGTAAACATCCAATTCGTTCCCGGAGAGGACCTGAAGGACATCTTTGCCGGAATGAGTTTCTCACCCGTACCTACACGTGCTGCAACGCGTGCATTGCTCAAAGCCCAGAAGGCAGGGCAAACCACCGTAGATATTTCCGGTTCCTCAAACTCAGGCGGAAAACCTGATGGCGGTGGCGACACCGGCGGTGACGGAGGTATTGAAGATGATCCGTTGGGATAGGATCTAAAGACGCAGCCTTCAGAAATTAAAAATGAAAGAATTAATAATGAAAGGCTGCGCTGCCAATCACTTATCACTAATTACTTATAACTAATAACTAAATTACAATTCACATGGAAAAAAAATCAAAATCAACCTGGAGTGTTATCATCAAAGTTGTAATTGCCGTGGCTTCTGCTCTGGCAGGAGTACTCGGCCTTAATGCCTGCATGGCATAAAGGCATGAAAGCAGGCAGTTTTTATCAGAACTATCGGGAGGTACGCCTCCTGGTAGTTCATTGTTCGGCAACACGCTGTGACAGGAATTTCTCCGTAGAGGCTCTTCGCCGTTGTCATCTGGCAAGAGGTTTTGCAAGCATCGGTTATCATTTCTATATCACACGTGACGGTGAAGTACACATCTGCCGTCCGGTTCATCAAATCGGGGCCCACGCAACGGGGTGGAATGATAAAAGTATAGGTATCTGCTACGAGGGCGGACTGAATGAAAGTGGGCAACCGGCTGATACAAGGACGTATGCTCAGAAATGCTCGCTACTTGATTTACTACGACAGTTAAAAACGGATTATCCGCAGGCGAAAATACTGGGACATTATCAACTCAGTAAATCTGTGCATAAAGCGTGTCCGTGCTTTGATGCAAAAACAACATACAGTGATTTATAAAACGTAAAACCGCATATTTCATTATATAGGTAGGGCTGTCTTAGTGCAATCCTACCTATATTTATTTACTAAGTTAAGCTATCATTTTCCAATCTTATTAACATAGTAATCAACGCTGCAAACACTCTGTAGCAATGATACGCGTGAATTTATTAGCTCCAACAATAGAAAGGTGGCAGGAATTAAAAAAATCCTCTTCCACAAAACGATCATCATTGATGTAATTATAGTATTCCAACATTGGATTCACTGATTTCATGGAATCTATGCAATCTGACATTTCTTTTAATCCTTTGGGAGTTGTTAACTCCAGATATGTTTTATAACAAGGAGTAGAAACCACTATTAGTGTCACATGAGTATCTTTGCAAACCTTAGCTATTCTTTTCATACACGATATATTCTCAGCTAAGGCAAGGTCAGCATTCGAATTCTTATAATCAACTTCAAAAGGTAATTTTTCTGTTTGCCAAGTCAAATTGCGCTTTGCTATATCCAAACCTTCAAAACCTAATGTATCGCAAATTCCACTTGCAAAAAAGTTTTTCGATGAAGAGAAAATCCTTCGCCCATAATTCAATTTTGAATGAAGCAGTTCCGACCAATAAATGCCCGAAATGTCGTAAGGGATATTCATATACTTCTCATACATACATTTATAAGAAGATGCATAGTCTACATCTTTACGATGAATGCATAGATAACGATAGCTTGAATATTGAAAATTATATCCTAAAGGCCATATTACGTATTGAAGATTCTTTAGTTGAGGAATGTAACGTTCTGCCAAAACCGCATCATAGTAAGTAGTCCTGCCTTGATTTGACATATTGAAGGCTCCAATATCTAAAAGTTTAGGATTTATACCGTTTGCGACATGAGAATGGCCTAAAATAAGTAATTGTATATCTTCGCTATGTTGTTCTACATATTGTTTTTTGTAGGAGTATTCATTCAGAACAGTCAATAAATACAGTTCTATCCCCGCACAGACTAACAAGAGGAGTAACGCAAACAGCGCCCCTCGCTTCATAAATTGCTTCATTATTTAGTTAGAATTGAAAATAAATAAAATCAGTTTGGCCACCTGCAAAAAGGAGAACAAATAGTATAATCGTAAAATAGATTATCCATCTCACTGGAGTATAAAGTAATATTCCCTTCCCAGTAATCTGCAATGCGTGTTGCTTGTCACGTTGAAACCACTCTACGATGACAAGAAGTACTATATAAAGCAAGGCTGACTTTCCCCATCGTATGGAAATATCCAGTAGTGATGATGAACACATTCTACCAAGATAATCCCATGCCTGACCTATATTCTCTGCCCGAAAAATAATCCAACCAATCAATGCAAGCAGGAAAGTGAAAAGCATCTGACCAAACTCTTTCACAGAAGGTAAGAATCGTCCGGCAGCTACACTGTTTGTATATTTCCGATTCTTTCCCCAAAGCATCAGTGGGAAGAAAAGCAGTGCATGATAAGCTCCCCAAGTAATAAACGTCCAGTTTGCACCATGCCAAAACCCACTGACAAGGAAAATAATTAGTGTATTTCTCATTACTTTCCAACGTACACAACGACTACCACCAAGAGGTATGTAAATGTAATCACGAAACCAGGTAGTCAGTGAGATATGCCAACGACGCCAAAACTCTGCAATGTCACGTGAGAAATAAGGAAAATTGAAATTACGCATCAGATTGATACCAAACAGACGCGCCGTACCAATAGCAATATCCGAATAACCGGAGAAGTCACCATAAATCTGAAATGTAAAAAAGAATCCCCCCAACAGTAGTGTGAATCCGGATTGATTGGAATAGTCTCCCCAAATCACATTGGCGGCTTCGGCACAGTTGTCCGCCACTACTATTTTCTTGAAGAATCCCCAAAGCATTTGCCGACAGCCATCCACGGCTTGTGCATAGTCGAATGTGCGCGACTTGTAGAACTGTGGCAACAGGTTTGTGGCACGTTCAATCGGTCCAGCCACCAACTGCGGAAAGAAGCTGATATAAGCAAAAAAGGCAATAATATCTTTACAAACCGGTAGTTTCTTTTGATAAACATCAATGCTGTAGCTCAATGCCTGAAAAGTATAGAAACTGATACCCACGGGTAAAAGAATATCTAACGTCACCCAATCCACTTGCCAACCTATATTACGGAACAGAACTGCAAAATTTTCCGCAAAAAAGTTGTAGTATTTGAATACACCAAGAATAGAAAGATTTAGTATGATGTTAGTACCACTGACAGCTTTCTGAATCTTTCGTCGTCCTTCATACTGAACAATGAGCCGCCCACTGATATAACTAAAAAACGTGGTAAGGGCGATAAGTATCAAAAAACGCCAATCCCACCAACCATAGAACACGTAACTGGCAATTACCAGAAAAAGGTTCTGCCACTTCAATCGTTTAAATACAAACCAATAGAACAAGAAGACTATCGGTAAAAAGAACAAGAATTCAAAAGAATTAAATAACATCTTTTTTTAGATTGAACTATTAGTTATAATCATGCATAAATCACTTATAAGTAGCAAAAGGCACATTTTACGAGCAAACATTAAGAATAACTACACCACGTAAAACCTCAAACCATGCTACCCGTTCTTTCACTTTCCTAGCATTTTCTTGATAACTTCTTTTCCTCTTTCGCCCACTATTCTTTTCACCGTATTCTTCAACACTCCTGTGGCCGATACATTCAGGTTATTTATTATTCTTATAGCCTCACTCTCATCCTCATTATCAGTGAACACCTCAAACAACATCGGATGTTCCGTCACATCAGGGGTAAGGAAACGCTCAAGATTCTTCAAATACTCTTCCTTGCTATCAGCCGATAAATATTCATATCCCAAATCCTCGGCATAATGCTTTACCAAACAGTGAGACTTATTACCATAGTGCCCCCCTGCCGCTATAAATCTGTCTGCTTCTTCTCCAAAAGCCGAGCCAGAATGTATGTAATTACGAAATTCTGTGCCTTTACCATTATTCACCAATAGTATACGAATATTTCGACCTACATGCCGGTTACCAACCACATTCATGTCATAGAAGAAAGCAAGATCACCTGCTACACAGAAATACAACTTATCGAGATGCGCCAATGAAGCCCCTATGAACGAAGATATATAACCGTCAATGCCGAATCCTCCTGTATTGGCATAGCCATACACCGTATCAGGAATATCAAAATAATTCCATGTACGCAATGTATTAAGAATGCCGAGAAAAAGTACACTGTTTTCCGGAATCCGACACGCTGTCTGCTGAGCAATCCAAACATTAGAAAAAGGAAGTGTATCAGGAACTTTTGCCCATGTAGCCTTCAACTCATTCATGCAAGTATCTAGATATGTGTGATGTAAAGTGGACGGATTATTGACATAATGTTCGAAAAATGTCTGTTCTTTCATTTCGAACACACAGGTCAGTTTATGATAAGTATCCCGTAACTCTCCATCCGGATTGACACGCCAAACAACCTTGGGACGCATAGCGATATATCCTCCGGAGATTTCACCTATATGTACCAACAAATCAATATCAATCAAACTGCAATAAGCTTTTTCCTGAGAAGAAAGAATAGAAATAGGTACACGATATTTGCCCTTATATCCACTTGTATGATCACAGAACACCACCGCATCGTATGTTCCGCAAAATGCATCAAGTGCAACTGTTTCAGCCTCTGTAAACTTTTGGTGAGAACCAATGAAAACGGCAATCCGACCTTCGAACAATTCAGGGTATTCATCATTTGCACAGATGCGCTTAATCATGTGTGCCTTTGGTAATTCTCTCACCGAATAATCACAGCTATAAGTTGTTTCCAAATTTAAATGAACAGGTCCTCCTCCACGGTGGTGAAGTTCCAGTAAAGCACGATTTATTTTCACCGTATTACTCCATTCATCCCTATCGTTACAAGTAGCAGGAATATATTCACTTAGTAATGCTACATCATTTTGCATTTGGCGGCGATCAATAACTTGGGCGATGTGATGACCTATCCGGGTGATATCTTGCGTACTGGTCACAGCTAACACAGGCAATTTGCGGTAATAAGCCTCTGTGAGTCCCGGCAAATAGTTACGAGAAGCTGTTGCACCCGTACAACTTAACACAACTGGTTCGCCCGATTCTGCTGCCAAGCCGCAGGCAATATATGCAGCACTACGTTCATCTACGGATGAATAAAGTTCAAAATAACTATCCTGCTGAAGACTTGCAACAAACGTTATGTTTGTTGCTCCCGGAGAAAGCACACATTTTTTTATACCGTGCTGTTTCAGCAAAGAAATAAGTATTTGTATGCTGCGTTCATTGCTATAATATTTTCCGTCCATATACTACATTGGATTTTAAAATGAATAATCTACGTCATCGAACGTCACGACTCCTGCTCCACCAGTCATATAAACGATGTCACCAACAATAGTACGTCCCATATCGCTCACCAACACGACTGCCATATTGGCTATTTCGCACGGCATAACGAAACGTCCGGAAGGAATTCGGGAACGAGCGATATTATCCGTATCATCGCCCAGCAGCATCGGCGTAGCAGTCGGCCCCGGAGCTATACCATTGACCACTATCCCGTATGGAGCGAGGGACTTCGCTAAACCAAGAGTCAATCCTCGTACTCCCCACTTGCTTAAGGCGTAAGCCGAAGTAGCTGGTCGCAAACTTGATGATGATGCTATGTTCAATATATTGCCACGTATGTTGTTGTCCTTCATGTAGCGTGCCACTTCTCGACTGAGGTAGAAAACACCTTTAAGATTGGTATCGAGTACAATGTCATAGCACTGTTCCTCTGAGTCGGCACCGAGTATTCCGGCATTATTCACGAGTATATCGATTTTACCCAATGCCTGCGTTATTCGTCGCAAATTCTCATGCAACTGTGTAACCTTGGAATTGTCCATCTCAAAGCCTAAGATTCGACACTCGTCCACACCACATACCTGCCGTAACTTCGTAACGGCTTCAGTGGCACTCATAGCACGACGGCTCGTTATGGCCACTGAAGCACCAGCCTTCAGGAAAGCTTCAGCAATGGCAAAACCAATGCCGCTTGTCCCCCCTGTCACCAATGCAAAGCGTCCTCTCAACAATTCGTTCGGAGCTAATTCCGTAATATTAGCCACAGTCATTGGAGCAAATAAGTTCATCATTCGCCTAATGTTTCTCTTCAGAAAAGTCTTCACTGCCATATTTATTGTCTATGGATATAGAATATTTATTGTACAACTGTACCCCCAAAACTCATTGAACAGTTTCACATGTACCCTTTCCCTGTAATTTTCAGGAACACAATCTTCACATAATGCGGATATCTGTGAAGTTTGAGAATTCTCGGCACATTGCTAACGAACCGAGCCCTCTTGGAATATCTCTTATACCCTACCTTCTTGAGCCAGTGCAGTAACTTATCACAGCACGGATAAATTGTAGAATCATCGATTGAATCCACAATGTCCCAAAGCCAACACAAATTCCGATCATGATAGCGATAGGAACGTACAAGGCGCGAAAAGTTCTTTTCATTGAAGTTTGCAAACCCCCAATCCACAGGGTTTTCGCCCGCACACAGTATATTAAGCTGCGTCCTCACGCACTTGGTACATACACAGCACTGCTCAGTACTGTCAGCGAAGCAGGTCCATAGCCTTGTCTTTTCACCACGTGCAATGCACCACTCCAAGATATTCTTCACCTTTCGGGAACGACGCGTATAAAGCCCATCCTGCTCCCCGAAAAAGACACCAGCGAACCTAATGGAATCCGACAATTCCGGATTCGCGCCATCCAAATTACTAGCGAGATTATCCTCCAACTGCTCAAATGCAGAACCCAATATCAGGTTACTTATGCCCATGGCATAAGCGAAAGGTGCAGCAGAAAGAATATTATTCAAGTATTTTATGCCAAACCATCCATCAAAAAGAAATGCCTCGCTGTTAAGAATAAAGGAATTCTTCAAGTCGTACTGTATCCTCGCATCATCGAAAATATTCACAAGAAAATTGTTTGTGATCAAAAGCCAATCACTTTCTGAAATGGCGGAGAACTCACGTATAAGCTGTGACTTGGCATTAAGAAAATCCCACCCTGAGTTTTCTTTTTTAGTCTTTTCCACGCTCTCTATACTTGGCACACTCACAAGAACACTTCTCTTTCCAAGATTGTCTATCCCCGCATGTAGTGCATCAACACCTCCCGAAAAAAAGACAATATTGTCGAAACGGCTTTCGGGCATTTTATTCTCTACGACGGTTTTAGCCGTCACTTTGCCACGCCATTCCTCTTTGAAAGGACCATAAATTTTAGAATAAGCGGCATAAATTGTAGAGAGGTCATCGTAAAGCGTCTTGTCTATTGAAGGTACGACAAGTTTCACACCATAAAACCATGTCACAGGTATCAGGTAAAGTGTAACGGGCAGTGCCAGTATTGATTCAGGAAGACCTTCCGGAGAGAAACCGAAGCTTTCCGCATTATAATATTTCACCCACGCCTCAACCTTCTCATTTTTAAGGAGATGTAATCCCGTATGGTCGTGTATCTCGTACTTGATAGTGTCATCCACTGCGACAATTTTCGTAATTTCAATTGTTTTAGTCATAATCTGTTTCTCCTAATATATTTTATTTTTTATCGTAAATGACGATATCAAATCTTACTACAAACTTTTTCCTTCAGGAGTTTTTTCACATAAAGCCGCTCCCTCTTCGCCATACCGATCACGAATACAGCCACGCAAGTAAAAGTCGCTATCGCCAGAGTTCTCACGACAAAAATACCTATAAACGGAGTATCCTTCCCGGGCAAGACATAAACGAAAAGTGCAGAAACAAGGAATACTAACAATGACGGCAATAAGCACTCCCTAAAAAAGCGGGCGATGGGAAAGGAATATTTCGAACGCGAGTGCAAAAGCAGCGCCACAAGTACGAAAAACTTAAATATAATATTGAGTACGAAAACTGATTCGACAGCCATACCAATCTTCAGGCACACATACGAAGCGATGAAATTTCCCAAATAGATAAAGGTCAGCACTATTTCGAAAGACTTTATTTTCCCCTGTGCCAAAACGCCCGTAGTAAGTGGACTTACGAAACATTCAATGAGCGAGTACAAAAGAATAAGCACGATGAAGTTCGTCGTGTGAGCAGGGACATCAACGAGCCATACCCCAAGTACATAATCAATGCCGGCACAAAGTGGAAGAAGGATTATCAACAGGATGAAAAAACCGAACTTCTCACTTCGGATTATAAGAGAGTGCATAGAATTCAAATCTCCGGCAGCGCAGTTCTTGGTGATTTGTGGGTTAGATGCAATCATGAAATTGGAAACGAAACTATACACGGCGGCATTTACTTGCATCGCAATTCCCTGCGCAGCATTCACCATCGGACCACCGAACAGATTCAAGAGCACGCTACTTCCTTGTTCCTTCAAAACGACAACACCATTGCCTAGAAATGCCCAACCGGAAAATGCAAACATTTTGGAAAGCAGTTTCTTATCGAATCCTCGGACAAAACGGCACTCTTCAAAATTGCGTTTGCAATAAATAGTATAAACGCTACGAACAATCAAAGAAACCACTACCATACAAAAAGCATAAAGCATTAATTTGTCTGATGATGTAACCATGAGCAAATAAGCCACTAACAACTTTAAAACGATCTCCAGAATACTGATATAGGCAAATGCCTTCATCTGCTCACGGGCAATAATCAATGCATTGTAAGGGACACTGAGTAAATTGATAAAGAAACTCAACGTGGAGAATAATAGCACGTAGAGTGCAACGTCCAAGCGCTCGGAAGGTATCACCATCTTATTCTCAACAAACCATACTCCAAACGTGGCTATCAACAAAGAAATAATTAGCCCTATAACAACCTGTATGACAAGCGAAGAGGAGAAAATCCGTTGCAAACGGAAAGTAGTGACATCCGGCTGCCCCATCTCATAAGTTATAAAACGACTGATGGCTACAGATAAGGCACCGGATAAGATACTAAACATGGCCACGAATCCACCTACCACATTGTAAATACCATAATCCTCTTCGCCCAATGCAGCAAGTATTACACGAACCGTATACAAACCTACCGCCATTACCAACAATTGCCGGATGTAAAGGAAAAAGGTATTCTTTGCTATACGCTTGTCGTTATCGGATACGGACATTCAGCATTAATTTTTAATGATTAGCTAGCGCTCTATTTTGGCGTCATCCAACATAGCGCCTTGCTTATATATACTTTTTGCCATTATAACAGACCTATCCTTATCTATTTCCAAATACCAAAACTTTCAATATCATTTTGAAAATAATCGCATCATGCCCTCCCACGTCAACACAGGCACTACAGCGTTTTATCTGTAACATCAATCATATGAATGGGAATATAAAATTCTGACCAACTCACTCTTCAGGTAAGCCGGCACACATATCAACTGCGATAAAATGATGCAGTACCAAAAATAAAAAAAGATTATTAGAACTGAGTTATCAATCTGTCAAGCGTGACCAACAATTTACGTATCGGCTCTAACAAAGGAAATACATCTTCACGTGCAAAATCAAAGAAATCATTATAGTCACCTGTTATGCTTTTTCTTTTCTATAGGCAACAACCGCTTGCATGTCTTCCGAACCAAAACTCATAACAATTGTATCCCTTCTTCTTTTACATTATGAAAAAATGGTGTAAAATGATACTTCAACCAGTCTTGCATGGTATATAGTATCGGACTTATACATTCATTTAATACCATCCCAGCTCAACTAATGGATAAGAAACATTATCGTAATCTTTAGTCTCAATCTTCGGCTTATCCCAAAGAATAAGTATATCCCAATCCGAATCAACACATGCATCGCCTCGCGCCTGTGAACCATACAAAAAAGCATGTCCACCTGAAGGAAGAACGTTCTGCAACGTATTATTTTATAGAGTGTAAGATGTCAGTCTTTACCGGATTCATAACAATTAAATACTCATTTTACACAAAGATAGACTTTTATCCCCAGAGAATATTTCTTTACAACAAATCAACTTCCTCAAAAGGATAAGGATTCTCCTCAATATATTGCAATTCCTCAATAATCTCAACTTGCTCCAATGTCAATCGGGAAGTCTCCCAACTTGAAATTATAGCATGCGCTTCCTCAGCCAATTTTTCTTCATATACTTCACCATAACAATAAGTCAGCAGACGAACTTTCAGAAGCGAAGGCTTTAGTGTGGGAAGCACTGCAAAACTACGGTCCAGAACCTTCTGAATATATTCCTGTTTATGGCCATTATCGTACATAGTGGCATTGAAAGCCACTAAAAGCCCCAGACAAAGTTCGGCTTCAGCTTCAGGAGTAGAACCATGCTTTCCATACGAGTTCAGGGCCGATTCATAAACATCACGATTCAGACGGGTGAAATCATCGACATAAATCGGACGGTCATCCTGCCCCAGAGTGAGAAGACTGTGAGCCAGGGAAAATAAGGATGAAACTTGATCACTCATATATTTAATTAAGATTTATAATTTATGATTTATAACACTGAAGTTAGTCAGTTATGGGCTCTACCAGCGAAGAGTGGATAAAGGTTGTGGCAACAGCCATGACCCCTTCAATATTCACAACTACACGACGATCACGACGAATACGAACGAACTCCCCCACAGCTCCTTCGAAAACACCGCCTATAACGCGTACTTTCTGACCTTTTATCAGTTGAAGTTCGGCCGGTTCCACATAAACAATCGACTCCTCATAGGTACCGGCAACAAGAATAAAACTACGCATCTGGCTGTCGGGAATAACAATAGGAAGATGTTGCTCACGATCCATAATATAGCGCATGGGGATATTCATACCGGCTTTATCTTTTAAAGCATCAATACGTTTACGGGTAGAGCGGATGAAAACAAGATTGTGCACAGCAGGAACAAGCCTACGAATGCGACGCCCCTTTTTCACGATATAATCGCGACGCATGGGTATGAAATTCTCAATCTTTTCCTCGTCGAGAAAAGCTTTCAAAGCTAACTCACGGCTATAAGTGACTCGCACTGCAAACCAGTGAAGATGTGGAGAGTGTGAAGTAATGTTCACGTCAGAATATTCTTTGGGGACACCGGAGTAGTGAAATACTTACCGATTAATTTATGTAATGCAGTTATTTTTAAGAAGTTATATTGCATTCATATTATTTCAAAGCGTTCCGCCATCACGGTCAAAAAGCAGTGAAACAGTTATGTGAAAAAGCTATTAACGAAGAGATTAAGGGAACTAAAATGTCTTTTAATCGTTCGTTTAATGTGCACAAAGATAAAGGGTATTTTTGAGATGAACAAGATGTTTAATAAAAATATTTATTTAAGAATATATTCTTGTGCATATTGCATTGATAATCAAAGAAATATCTTCGATAATAAATATATTTAATATCTTCTCCTTTTTATAGTTTCTGGTATCTGTTTTTTGCGTTCAAAATAGTGCACATTAAACGAACGTTTTTTATTCACCCTCCATTTCAAGTCAAAAACTACTACTAATCAACCACTTACAACATATAAAACAGTTCATTCCATTCAGTCAATATCATTCTTAAATAAGAATTGGCAAATATTCAAATATAACTTTCATGAAAAGCCTGACATTCTTGCCTTATTCCCTTGTCAACTGAAACCTTGTCAACTGCGAAAGTTAAGTTTGCGAAACTTGAGTAAATCACAATACGCTGTGATTTTTGAATATATAAAAGCTATAGTATAACTAATCCTCCTTAAAATCACAGTTAATTGTGATTTTAGTTGTATATTTCAGTTTTATTCTTTATTTTTGCTCAAAATCACACTGTATCGTGAATACAAAAGAAATAGGAATAATCATTAAGAAGCGGCGCCAACATTTGAAGGTGAGACAACAGGAGCTTGCTGATTTATCCGGTGTAGGCATCAATACATTGGTTGCCATTGAACGTGGACAAGGGAATCCAAAGTTGGAAACATTACTTGCTATCCTTGATACCTTAGGCTTGCAGGTTGAAATCAAGCTAAAAGATTAAAGTTATGAGACAATGCGAAGTTTATATACATGGTATTCGTGCCGGGATACTTACCGAAGATGACAATCGGAAGTACACCTTCATTTACGATGCTGCTTACTTGTTGGGTAAAGGAAATCCTCCTGTCAGCCTTACTCTGCCTTTACGTAGTGAACCTTATCATTCGCCGTATTTGTTTGCATTCTTCTTCAACATGCTTTCTGAAGGGGAGAATCGTCAAATCCAATCCCAAATGCTCCGTATCGATGCGGATGATGATTTCGGCATTTTGCTTGCCACCGCACAAACAGATACCATAGGAGCTGTCACTATTAAACCGATTGCCGTATGAGAGAGATACACATTTGTCCCTCTACTTTAGCTGAAGGCTACATAACCTATTCTTCTGCTGCTCGAAAAATCTTGTTCGACGGCAAGGAGGTGTCACATTACGTTGATGCACCAAGTCCATCGGAAGATAGTGCTGAAGCCAAAGAGGCAATTCGCAATGTGGGACGCATTTCTTTGTCGGGTGTGCAACCCAAATTTGCTATGGTGGTAGATATTAAGAGCTCATATTTGCGCTATGCTCGTGAAGACGAACGGGGAACATATATATTGAAACCTCGTCCTAACGGTTATCATATTCTAAATAAGGAGTATTGTGCCGCCAACGAACATCTTACTATGCAGATTGCTTCGCAAGTATATGGCATCGAAACAGCGGCCAATGGCCTCTGCTTTTTCAAGAATGACGAAGCAGCTTACATTACTCGTCGTTTTGACGTGCATCTTGGCGGAAAGTATCAGCAGGAGGATTTTGCCGCGTTGATGGGATATACCAAAGCAAATGGAGGAAGCGATTATAAATATTGCAATGCCAGTTATGAAGAGTGTGCCGAAGTGATTCGTCAGTACGTTAAGGCGGCTTCCATCGATGTAGCCCGCTTCTTTCGTTTGGTGGTGTTCAACTTTATCACTCTTAATGACGATGCTCATCTGAAGAATTTTTCGCTGATTGATAGAGACGGAGAGTATCGTCTTTCTCCAGCTTATGATTTGATAAACACTTCCTTACATTTAGTTGAACCACGTATTTTTGCCCTTGACAAAGGTTTGTTCCGAGAAGGCATGAAGCTCTCAGATACACATCAAGTGAATAGAGCCGATTTTGAAGAATTTGGTAACCGCATTGGACTTCCGGAACGAGTGGTAAAACGGGAATTGGATACATTCGCTAAAGAGAATCCGATGGTAAAGGTACTGATTGAGCATTCTTTCTTGTCCGATGTATTAAAGCGTCAATATTGGTTGTCTATAGCCTATAGGCGGAGAATGTTAGCGTGGTGATTTTTATCAATATAGCAACTTCCCTGATGGCATTAAATAAGATAACATTCTTTCTGTAGTGAAAAGATTTAAAAACTTGAAAGTTGAGCTTGCGAAACTTGAGTCATATAATAAAACCTCTCAAACCCCGTTATTTAGTAAAAACCCGATAACGGCATGAAATCAAAAGCCCTGCGCCTCATATATCTATTCCCTATATTCTTCCTGTTGTCCTTCAACGCTTGTGACGACATGGACGATTATTCGTCCGACCCGAAGCATACACTTTGTTTCTCGCAGGATACGCTACGCATGGATACCGTTCTCACCGGCATTCCTACTTCCACCCGTCAACTGAAAGTATACAACCCGAATAAGAAAGCATTGTTAATATCTTCCATAATTCTTGCCGATGCCGGTAAATCCGGTTTTCGTATCAATGTGGATGGCATAAAGGGAAATCAATTCTCCGATATAGAAATTGCAGGAGAAGACAGCCTGTATATTTTTGTAGAAGCGACCCTGCCTCAGCAAAACAATACCGACATCAGGTTAATAAAAGACTCCATTCTTTTTCAACTGAATGGCATCCGGCAAGAAGTAAAGCTGCAAGCATACGCACAAGATGCTCTTACTTTCCGGGGAAAAGTAATTGAAAAAGATACACTGATTACATCTCAACGTCCGATACTGATTTATGACAGTATCAGTATTGCTCCGGATGCACACTTAACCCTCGCAGCAGGCACCCGTTTGTATTTCCACGGCAAGGCAGGAATGCAGGTACACGGACGCCTGTCAGTAGAAGGTACCCTTTCCGCTCCGGTTGTTTTCCGGGGGGATCGTACAGACCGGATGTTCCCCTATCTTCCTTATGACCGGTTACCGGGACAATGGGGAGGCTTACGTTTTTACAAAACCAGCTATGAGAATCATCTGGTCTATGCGGATATTCATGGTGGTAGTTTCGGCATTCGTTGCGATTCTTCGATGACGGACCGCAGGAAGTTGACATTGGAATCCTCTCTCATACGACAAGTATCGGGCAATGGATTGGAGTTGACGTCGTGTCAGGTAGTGGTAGGAAACAGTGAGATCAGTAATGCGGGAGAAAACTGCGTCAGCCTGTTAGGGGGAGATTATACATTTACCCACTGTACACTGGCAAATTACTTTAGTTGGAATGTACGGAAAGGGGCGGCATTGCAAGTCCGGAATGAACTGGATGATACTGCATATCCACTTTCATCGGCTATTTTCCGTAATTGCATTATTGCGGGTTCAGGCACGGACGAAATTAACGGAGGACGCTCTAAAAATGAGAATATAGCTTTCAATTATTACTTCTCACACTGCCTCATCAACTCGATAGAAGAAGAGAATGACAAGATAGTCAATGTTATCTGGGAGAAGGATGACAATTTCATGCTGATGGATAACCATACACAGGAATACAATTTTAATCTTGGTGAAAAATCCAAAGCCATTAATTGGGGAAGAAAAGAAGATGCAAACACCTACCCAATTGACAGAAATGGACATTCCCGCCTACAGGATGCCGCACCGGATGCAGGATGTTATGAATCTATGATCTTGCCATCATACTAAAAATGGTTCTCAATGAACATTAAACTATATATTACTTTTTCATTTCTGTTCGCTCCTTTTTTCTTCCTTTGCGGACAAACGAAAAAGGACACCCTCTCTCTTCGTGTTGTCAGTTATAACGTTGAAAACTTATTCGACTGCCGCCACGATACGCTAAAAAACGACTATGAATTCCTACCCGATGCAGTACGCCACTGGAATTATACGAAATATAAAAAGAAGCTGGATAACATAGCCCGCACCATCACAGCCGTAGGCGGTTGGATTCCACCTGCACTTGTTGCCCTCTGTGAAGTGGAAAACGACAGTGTATTACGCGACCTGACCCGGCGCTCGGTTCTTCGGGAAGCCGGATACCGCTATGTGATGACCAACTCACCCGACCAGCGGGGAATTGATGTGGCATTGCTTTACCAACGGGACCGTTTCAAACTGATTTCCTATCAGGGAATCTCCATACCTCATATATCCGGTAAAACGAAATTTCGCCCTACACGGGACATACTACACGTTTGCGGGATGTTATTAAACCACGATACACTGGATGTTTTTGTAGTTCATCTTCCGTCCCGCTCAGGAGGTGCCAAAGAAAGCGAGCCTTACCGCCTACATGCCGCCCGACAGTTGAAAGCTGCGGCAGACAGCGTCTACCTTCATCGGTATCATCCGCAAATTCTTATCATGGGAGACTTTAACGATTATCCCGATAATGCATCGGTCAGCAAAATAGTTTCAGCAAAAGCGCCTCCTCAAGACAAAAGTAGTTTGCAACCACAAAGATTCTATCACTTGCTTGCCCGTAAGGCTGCTACACAAAAAGATTTCGGCAGTTATAAATATCAGGGTGAATGGGGATTACTGGATCATATCATTGTCTCCGGCACGCTTCTCCAGCCGGATGCAGACTTTTGCACCAGTGAAAGCAAAGCCGATATCTTTCGTCCTTCTTTCCTGTTGACGGATGATAAAAAGTATGGCGGTGTGCAGCCATTCCGCACTTACTACGGGATGAAGTACCAGAACGGTTACAGCGATCACCTGCCTGCATGGGCAGATTTCCGGCTCATTTATTAATCCGAATACTGATACAATTTCAAATCAAACTTCTGTACCATTACCAGCAAATGATCGAATATATCGGACTGAATGCGCTCATATTCTTTCCATACCTTGTTCCGGGAAAAGAAATAGACCTGAATAGGAACTCCGTAAGTTGTCATTTCCTTCTGACTGATAATCAAGTCCAGATCCTGATTTACAACAGGTAGGCTACAAAGATAGCGTTCGATGTAAATGCGGTAGAGTTGTGCATTGGTAGGCACCTCTCCTTCCGCCGGCTGATAGTCCGCCATCAAAGGAACTTCCTTGCGGATGGTATCCAACATCTCAGGAGTACAGAACTTCAATGTGGTCATGTCCAGATAAATATTCTTATCCACACGACGGCCACCACTCTCCTGCATGCCGCGCCAATTCTGAAAGGAACCGTTCACTAAGGTATAAGGCGGAATGGTAGAAATTGTGTTATCCCAGTTCTGTATCTTCACGGTGTTGAGGGTAATTTCTTTCACAATACCATTGGCAGAACCGTTGGGTAAAGCAATCCAGTCGCCAATACGCAGCATTTCATTGGCAGAGAGTTGCACTCCGGCCACAAATCCCAGAATACTATCTTTAAATACCAACATCAATACTGCTGCCGAAGCACCCAATCCGGCAAAAAGGGTTGCGGGAGATTTATCAATAAGAATAGATATGGCAATGATAGCTGCTACAAAGAACAGCAGTACCTGCAATACCTGGACAAAACCTTTCATCGGGTGATTCTTACTATTGTCTTTTTGATTATGAAAATCCAGAAAAACCAGCAATAGTCCGTTCAGAGCAAAGGCTAATGCAGCTACAATGTACACGGCACACACCTTCTGGGCCAAGCCCAACAGCTCTACTCCATGCACAAAAGTATGGGGCAACAGGAAATAAATCAGAATGCCCGGCAAGGTATGTATCAGGTGAGGAACTACCTTCCGCTTCATTAATAAGGTATTCCAACGGTGGGGCGAACGATTCGTATAATGCTTCATACCGCCCACCAATATTGCTTGGAATAGATAGTCTAATCCTACAGCTACAGCAATAATCAATATGGCGATGATAGTTTCATCAAATGTATTCGCAAATTTGGGATCTACTCCCCAACCTACAAGGGTTTTATTCATCCACCCTCCTAATGTCGTCATATATTCCTCCTATTTTAGTTGCTTATAAGAATAATAACAGATAAAGGGGGCAGGTTGTTTAATGAAACGTTTTTCCGGTTTCATCTTTTAGTTTTCCGGCTTCGGTAAAAAAGTCCCGATACATCTGTCAGAAACAGTTTACTTTCGTTCTCGGATTAAACGAAAAAAGTATGAACCGAAACGTAACATTTATCAGTATTCTTAGCCTCGGACTCATGTTGGGTGCTTGTAGCAACAACTCTTCTTCACAGGAAGAGACTTTAATTGTGAAAACTGCTACTGCCAGCACCTACAGTAACGAAACAGTCAAAGAGTTCCCCATCATCACCCAACCGTTCCGTACCACAGAACTTTCTTTCCGTGTCAGTGGGCCCATCGACCGGCTGGATGTCTATGCCGGAAACTATTACCGACGTGGAGACATTATTGCAGAAATCGACCCGCGGGATTACCGCATCCGGTGTGAACGCGCCGAAGCCGTCTACCGCCAGGCAAAGGCAGAGTACGAACGTATCAGTGCGCTTTACCAGAAAAATAATCTTTCTGCCAGTGCTTACGAGAAAGCACGGGCGGAATACACTTCTGCCAAGGCAGCTTTTGATACAGCGGTCAACGAACTGGAAGATACCCGACTGATAGCCCCCTTCAACGGATATGTAGGTGAAGTCTATGTAGAGAAATTCCAGGAGGTTAAAGCCAGTCAACCCATATTAACATTTATCGATATAGACCAACTTAAAATAGAAGCTTACGTGACGCAAGATATTGCCTACCGCGTTCAACCCAGGCAAAACATACAACTGACACTGGACGTACAACCGGACATGAAGTTAGAAGCGCAGATTGCAGAAGTTTCCAAAGGAACGACACAGAACAATCTTTCTTATCTGGTGACGGCACTGTTGCCCAATAAGGAAGCCCGGTTACTGGCCGGTATGTCAGGCAAGGTACGCTTTGAAAAAGCTTCTCCGGAATTATCAGATAGTACTGCCACCCAGTTGGTTTGTATTCCACAAGCAGCCTTATGCAACCGTCCCACAGCGGGCAGTTATGTGTGGGCAGTCCATCCAGAAAGCGGCATAGTCAGCCAACGCAAAGTAACCGTCGGCAGTTTACTGCCACACGGCAATGCAGGTATCACCGCCGGACTGCAACCCGGTGAAATAGTAGCCACAAGCAGCCTGCGTTTCCTGTCGGATGGTATGAAAGTAAAAATCCAATGAAACAGTAAGCATCATGAAACTAATTAAATATTTCCTACAACGCCGCTCGGTTACCATTCTCCTGTTGGTACTGGTACTTGCCGGTGGACTCTTTTCATACATCAAGATGGGGAAACTGGAGGATGCTCCTTTCACCATCAAACAGGCATTGGTACTGACTCCTTATGCCGGCGCCTCTCCCTCAGAGGTACAAAGCCAGGTGACGGATGTATTGGAAGAAGCCATCCAGTCTTTAGGGGAACTGTATTACCTGAAAACGGAAAACCGCGCGGGGCTTTCTAAAATCACCGTATATGTAAAGAAAGAGACACGTGCCGATGAGATGCAACAGCTTTGGGATAAACTGCGACGTAAAGTAGGCGATGCACAAAGCAAGCTCCCCGCCGGTGCCGGTCCATCAGTTGTGAATGATGACTTCGGCGATGTATTGGGCGTTTTCTATGGACTGACAAGCGAAGGCCGTAGCTATCGTGAACTGGAAGATCAGGCAAAGCTTATCAAGAATGAGTTACTAAAAGTAAAGGACGTTGCCCGTATCGAAATCTACGGAACGCAAACACCTACGATAGATGTAGTAGTCAGTCCGGCAGTGATGTCTCGCAGCGGCATCACTACGGCGGACATAGTCAATGCATTCAATGCCCAGAACAAGGTGGTGGATGCCGGCGGAATTACGGCAGGAACAGGGCGTATCCGTATTGAGTCCACAGGTAATTTCTATTCGCTGGACGAGATACGTCAGCTCACCATTGTTTCACGTAGTGGAGAGCATTTCCGTCTGGGAGATATTGCCGACATCAACGAAAGTTACCAAACTCCTGCCAGCAACCTGATGCGCATAGATGGGAAACCGGCCGTAGGCATTGCCATCTCTACTGTACCTACCGGTAATGTGGTAGATATGGCAAAAGCCATCGAAGCACGTATCGAGGAACTGAAAATAGATATGCCGGAAGGCTTCGGACTCACCGCTATCTATGACCAGGGACATGAGTCCGCCGTAGCCAACCAAGGATTTATTATCAATCTGATAGTATCTGTAATTACTGTAGTAGCCATCCTGCTCTTCTTCATCGGTTTCAAGAATGGTTTATTAGTAGGCAGCGGATTGGTATTCTCCATTTTTGCTACATTAATAGTGATGCTGGCGGGCGGGATTGCTCTGCAACGTATGTCATTGGCAGCCATTATCATTGCTATGGGAATGCTGGTAGATAATGCCATTGTAGTCTCCGACTCTGCACTGGTGAATATGCAACGGGGGATGCGAAAACGAACCTCCATCATGAAAGCATGTTCTGCTACCGCTCTACCCTTGTTGGCAGCTACAGTCATAGCTATCCTGACATTCCTGCCTATTTACTATTCACCGCATATCACAGGTGAATTGTTATCCTCTTTGGTAATTGTCATCGGTGTATCACTCATGTTCAGTTGGGTATTTGCACTGACACAAACGCCATTCTTTATTCAGGAATTTGTACGTCGTCCGCGACCATCGGAATTAAAAAGCGAATTATTCTCAGGTCGGGCATACGATTCTTTCCGAAAAGCACTGCATTTCGTTATTCGTCACCGCTATGCCACACTGGGACTGATGATTGTATTGCTCGTTGTTTCCGCTTGGAGTTTCAAGTTCGTCCCAAAAGTCTTTGTACCTGCGCTGGAGAAACCCTATTTCACATTGGACGTATGGCTGCCCGAAGGAACAGATATTACGGAAACCGATCGCTTGGCCTCGGAAATGGCTGAATACATCCGCAATCAAGAACAAACAGAGATGGTTTCAACCTACGTGGGACGCACTCCACCAAGATACTATCTATCCAATGTATCTTTTGGTCCGCAACCCAACTATGCGCAATTGCTGGTAAAGGCACATTCCTCTAAAGAGACAAAAGAATTGCGTAACAAATTGCAGGATTCCATTCGTACGCTTTTCCCGGGACCACTTATCAAGGTGAACAAATTCGAACTGAGTCCACTGACGGAAGCTGTCATCGAAGCTCGTTTCCTGGGACCTGATCCTGCTATACTCGATTCACTGGCAGGTATGGCTATCGAGATTATGCGCAGAAACCCCAAAGTAGCGGATGCCCGTAATGAGTGGGGCAATATGACACCTATTATCCGCCCTGTCTATGATCCGGTAAAAGCCGGTGCACTGGGTATCACAAAGTCGGCCATGATGGAGTCTGTTAAATCTATCAATGACGGGCTGACTGTAGGAATCTACCGCGACAATGAGAAGAAAGTTCCCGTACAACTTAAGTCGGCAGGTACTGATATTACCGATGCGCAGGGATTAGGAGACTTTTCTGTATGGAA
The DNA here is from genome assembly GCF_003474285.1 of Bacteroides sp. AF39-11AC. Lineage (NCBI taxonomy): Bacteria > Pseudomonadati > Bacteroidota > Bacteroidia > Bacteroidales > Bacteroidaceae > Bacteroides > Bacteroides sp. AF39-11AC. The sequence continues at coordinate 459,033 of NZ_QROH01000003.1, forward strand.
CGGGCAAAACTCTGCTCCTTTGTCGCAAGTCACCGGAAAGATTGAAACTGATTGGGAATGGCCGCAGATGCGTACCTATAACCGGCAACTCTCCATGTCAGCTATGTGTGGGGTAAAAGCCGGACATACCATGGCAGAAGTACACGGTGAAATTCGTCAGGAAATAGAATCGATCCAGCTTCCCGAAGGCTACACTTTCTTCTGGGACGCCCAATACAAGGACCAGCGCGAAGCCATGCAAGCCATAGCCAAATTCTTCCCGCTGGCATTCCTTGCACTGGTAGTCATTCTTGTTGCTTTGTTCGGTAACTTCCGCGATCCGCTAATCATTCTGTGTGTGCTACCATTATCCCTGATCGGTGTTGCTGTAGGTATGCTGATGACAGGGTTTGAATTTGGCTTCTTCCCCATTGCCGGGTGGCTGGGATTGCTGGGAATGATTATCAAAAATGTGATTGTGCTATTGGATGAGATACAGGTACAACGACGCGCGGAAATACCTGTCTATACTGCCATTATCGAATCTACCGTATCGCGTACCCGACCTGTACTGATGGCGGCCACTACTACGATCCTGGGTATGGTTCCCTTATTGTTCGACGTGGCTTTCGGTGGTATGGCGGCTACTATTATCTTCGGATTGACGTTTGCAACGTTGCTGACTCTGTTCGTCACTCCGGCGCTCTATTCATTGTTTTATAAAGTAAAGAAGAAATAGATTATGAAGAAATTATATATCCTTTTTATTCTATCGTTGTGTGGTCCGTTCGCTTTTGGCCAGCAAAGTGCGATGCTGGAGAAGTACAGGTCGATGGCTCTTGAATACAGCCACGACCTGAAAGCGGCGGAGAAAAATCTGGCAGCCAGCATTGAACTGGAGAAATCTGCCCGTGCAGACCTGAAACCGAAACTATCAGGCGATGCCAATTTTCAATATACCGGAAATCCGTTGGAGCTCAACCTGAACCTGCCGGGTATGGATAACCCACTCCATATACAAGGGCGCGATACCAAATATGGTGCTTCCCTCACCCTACTGCAACCTATATATACAGGCGGGCGCTTACTTGAGAGCATCCGCATGGCACAGCATCAATACTCTCTGGCCTCACACCAGAAGGAACAGCTCTTATCGGAAGTCTGTTTTCAAACGGATATTCAATACTGGAATACCGTAGCCCGCCAGGAGATCGTAGGCATTGTTACAGACTATCGGAACTCTATTGCCTCACTGACTCAAACAATCCGTGAACGGGTGGAAGTCTCACTGGTTAATCCCCAGGACCTGCTAATGGCTGAGGTGAAACTAAACGATGCTGAGTTTCAATTGCTTCAAGCACAAAAAGAATTTGATACCGGATTAATGGCTTTCAATTCCCTGATCGGGTTACCTCTGGAGGAACCTACTCCTATAGATACAATTATTCCACAAGTGGATACTTCGGACAATTCGCGGTTGGCACTTGCTATTCCACGTCCCGAAATCAAGATAGCACATGATCAGATTAAAATGGCGGAGAGTTCACGAAAGCTGAACGATTCAAAATATAAACCACAACTATATGTAGGAGTAGATGGCAGTTATTCTTCTCCGGGTTATGACTTGCGTGCCGATCTGGACCCTAACTATGCAGTGTATGCCAAAGTCAGCGTACCTTTGTTTGAATGGGGAAAGCGACGGAATGAGAAACGGGCTTCCAGCCAAAAGATAGGTATGGCAAGAGACAATCTGAATCAGATTCAGGATAAAGTCGATCTGGAAATACAAACTGCCCGTCTCTCTCTGTCACAGGCATTAAGTCAGGTACAGCTAAGCCAGCAATCGCTGGAGAAAGCTCACGAAAACGAACGCCAAGCCATGGAACGCTACAATGAAGGCGAAATATCCATTGTAGAGGTTATTGAAGCGCAGACTTACCGGCAAAACGCTGAAATAAACCATGTACAGGCCAAAGCTTCTGCACAAGGACAGTATTCGGCATTAATAAAAGCATTGAACCAATATAAATGATAAGTGGAAATTCGTAACTTTGTACTTATGAAGTGGAACACTCTTTTATACAGCCTACTCTTTTCAGGATTGGGAGTTTTCTCATTCCTGCTTCTGGCTAATTATACAAATCTTACTCCGCAAGTTACGAATACAATCCACACACCGGGTGCATTCTTCTTTGTCGTTGCCACTTTCAATATATTGGGTTATTGTACTCTTCGCATCAGTTCATGGATGAACCGCCTATATTCCAACAATTTGCGCTGGAAGTGGAAGTTCATAGCGGTATATATATCTGTAATGCTATTGTTTCTGCTATTGAATTATGGTCTGTTAGTAGCTGCCAAGTTAATAGGAAGAGCAGAAAATCCATTCACTTTCCAGATAGGAGGAATACGTATTTTATTAGTGGTGTGGTTGGTGGAACTTGTCATCCTGGGATTGTTACTTGCTAACCGTTCCATTAAAAATGCCCTCCGGCTACAACAAAAAACGGCACAATTACAGAAAGAGAATAACGCAGCCCGATATACCGCCCTGCAGAACCAACTGAACCCTCACTTCCTCTTTAATAGTCTGAATACGCTGATAGCCGAAATCGAATATAATCCGGCAAATGCCGTACGCTTCACACGAAATCTTTCGGATGTATATCGCTATGTGCTTCAATCGCAGGATAAAACCTTGATTACATTAGGTGAAGAATTAGAATTTATTCAGTCCTATCTTTTCCTGCACGAAGTCAGATTAGGCAATTGCATCACCTGCAATATCACAATACCAACCGAGGCTATGGAGTATCAACTTCCTCCGCTCACCCTGCAATTATTAGTGGAAAATGTCATTAAGCACAATTCCATCAACAGCAATAAACCGATGGAAATTACGATATACATTGCCGATCACTTTCTGGTGGTCAGCAATCCGATACACGTCAAGAAGAGCGATACAAGTTCGGGAGTAGGTCTGCAGAATCTATCGAACCGTTGCAAACTAATGATAGGTACCGACATTCTTATCAATAATGAGAACCAAATATTCACTGTAAAAGTCCCTTTAATCTATGAGTAAACTGACTGCTGCCATTATAGAAGATGAAGTACCCGCTGCCCGCCTGCTATCTTCCATCATCACACGGCTGCGTCCCGACTGGGAGGTTACCGTATTACCCGGAAGTGTGGAGGATGCCATTGCCTGGTTCAAGACACAGGCTCATCCGGATATCCTGTTTCTGGATATTCAGCTATCGGATGGCAATTCATTCGACTTCCTCACTGCCGCACAACCTTCTTCATTGATTATCTTCACAACAGCCTATGATCAATATGCCATCCGTGCCTTCACCGTGAACAGCATAGACTATATATTGAAACCTGTAGATGAGAAACGCCTACTGGATGCCATTGTGAAATATGAAACCCTGAAAGGAAAAGACTACAAACAAGAGAATTACATAGGAGACTTGATTCAAAGTCTGCAAAAGCAGGAAAAGAGCTACCGTACCCGCTTCCTCATTGCCGGAGTAGATAAATTCTGGGCCTTGCAAGTCAGTGATATTGCCTATTTCTATTCAGAAAATAAAATCACCTTTGCCGTTACAAAAAGCGGACAGGAACATATCATAGACCTTTCCCTCACCCGACTTGAAGAACAATTGGACCCTCAATGTTTTTTCCGTGCCAACCGTCAGGTTATTGTCTGTATTGATGCCATAGTGCATGCAGCGCCCTATTTTAACGGAAAAATAATACTTCACGTGAAACCGCCTCATAAAGATAAGATAACGGTGAGCGAAGAAAAAGTATCTTCTTTCAAGCTGTGGCTCAACTTTTAATCTCTTCATAGTTCGCGCCACTTTCTCCATAACCGGAAGGAAGTGGCGCGAAATACTTTAAATATACAAATTACAGAATTCTAATATCCCTCATTCTGTGACATATACCTATTCATATCCAGTTCTCTCTGAGGAATTGGAAATTTCAATCTCCAAGCAGGTACATCCAAGAATTTTTCAGCAATTCCATTACGTTTCAAAAAAGCAAAATAGGTACCTGTACCTTTCAACTGCGACTGCCACGTATTTGCTAAACGTTCCATAAAACCATCACCTGATTTTGCAGCAGACAACTTCTCTGACGAATATGCCGGAGAACCGATATTAGCTACTATTACCTTGTTCAAATATTCCTCAGCCTGCGTAGAACTGCCTAAACGGAATTCACACTCTGCTAAATTCAGCAAGACTTCTGTATAACTAAAACAAATATTGGCTACCATATCATTTTGATTGCCAGAGGATGCCTGGAATGCAGGTAGTTGATAAACCAAATCTCCCAACTGATACCTACCACTATTTATCACTTCTGCCAACATAGACTTTGCCTTACTCCAATCCTCTTGCTCCATATAAATACGCGCCAGCAGTAAAGAAGGTAAATCACGGGAAGGGAAGAAACAATCATTTACCGTAGTCTGTGCCACCTTTTCCCCAGGTAAATAGTCACGTGAGCGCAATAATGGCTCTACAAACAATTTCAATAATTCCGCTTTTAAAGTTGCAGGCATGCCTGTGTATGAATCTGTTTGAAGCTTATTTATATACACTGCCTTTCCCCATAAATTTACCATTTCATAATATAACAAGAAGCGGTGCATTTCCATCAAAGCTACGACAGCTGTGCTATCAGAAGAAGTTATGTCATCATTTACAGCATTCTCCAACCCCATATTTATTATCAAGCTCCTGTTTATCGTAGTATAACAAGCATCCCATGCATTTGATACATACGAATTATAAGGATTTAAAGTATGATTGATAAAATCTAAATATCTATTATAGCCTTGTTCCTTTTCGGACTGGCGGGAATAAAGTTCTTCAAGTGTACACATCTGTTGCAAAGCTTGATAGGAAAAAGTACAGATACTTGTAAACATTGCCGCACCATTTTCGGCCAATTGTAACTGAACCACTTTGGTCGGATCAGGATCCTGCCGAATAATCAGTTGCGCCTCTTTATTTTCATACTCACCATAAACCTTTACTGCTACAGAAGTAGCTTTCGCACTCACTGCCGGATCTACTTTAACTTCCAGATATTGGCCATCAGCCGACAGAGTTGCCTGATAAGGAATTCCCGGCTTATTTTTATACTCAAACAAATCCTTACTCCAAATAGAATCATCCGTCATATCATTGCTTGGTTCATCTCCAAGCTCCCCTTCCGGCCATAATAACTTCCATTTACTCATTTTCACAGCCACATTGGCTTCTATCTTGATGCGATAAGTCCCACCTGCCATAGGCACGTCCAACTCCGACTCTTCCAGTTTCACCGTAGTCGGTTTCCCGGCCTGCCATATCTTCAGCGTATCACAGTCTTTCCCATTCTTACTTTTAATCAATACTCTTCCGCGACGAGGTGAGAAGTTCTCATTTTTAGCAGCTTTCAGATAAACTTTGCGAAGTTGCAAACCACGCGTTGCGGCACTTTCCGTAATCCACTGACAAGTATCTGCAGGACGTATCTCTACATCTACATTAGCATTTACATCTATAGCAATAATGGTATCATTGGGAGTTTTAAGTTCGATATTCTTATTATCAATCACAACAGCATCCTTCTGTGCCTGTATCACAGTCAAAGTATCGGCTATTGCAGTATTTTCTTTATTATAGAAGATTATTTTTGCCCGACGACTTTCATTCGTCTCATTAGGGCTGATTGTATAATAAATGGTATGACTGGACATTCCACGATTCATGATCGCTTCTTTAATCCAGTCTGCATCGGGCATCTGAATGCCATATGTGCAATTACTACGCAACTCTACTTTAATAGTCTCTCCCCGGTCGCCAACAGGATACTCATTTTCATTCAACAGTATGATGTCGCCACCATGTTGGTATACTTTTACCGGCTTTGTCAGTTTACCATCAGTGATGTATATTGTTCCTTCACGTTTATCCCGTTCCCCATTTGCCTCTATCTTGAAACGAATGATAGAAGTACTCAGCCCACGAGTAGTAGAAGGTGCAAGCTTTATCCAATTTTGGCAATCGTCTGCAATTACCGCTTTGTATTCCACATTCGCTTTGACCTCTATATCTATAGTTCCTCCCTCCTGTTTCACTTCCATGCGTTCGCTCGACACAAGCAGAGCATCTGTCTGTTTCTGCGAAATCATTAATGTCTTTTTTACCTTACCGGCATTGATAGTAATGGCAACACTACGTTCGTCATAAGTCTCATTTTTATCGACACTAATGGAAACATCAGCTTTCTCTCCGGCTTTTCCACTGGTAGGATAAATCCGATACCACTTTTCACCATTACGAGTTTCTGCAGCAGTAATGCTCCAGTCCTCCGTAGTTGTGAACTCTAAAGACTGAGTATCTGCATCTTTTGTAAAGTTCAGTCCTTTCTCAAACAGCGCCTCCGTTTCAGGGGGCAACGAAATAGTAGTTTGGTCTTCTACAGCATCATCACTGCAAGCAGCCAGAAATACCAGACAGATAAATAACTGCCATGTGTTCTTCATAAACAATCTCATTTTCATATATTATTTAGTGTTCTATATAAGTTTGCTCTCATTCATCTATATAGCCCGACAAAAGTATACAAAGAAATCTGCAAAAGAAGTAAAATTCAAAAATAATTCTCACTGCGCAAAAACATTGCGCACCTCTATACAAATCTTTGCATCATCAACTTAAAAACATTAGAGTCTGTATAGATACCATTGTACATTCTGCATAAGGATAAAACAACAGTCAGTGAAGAAAGGGTCTGCTTTCAAAGTATAGCTGAACTTTTAACACAACAAACAGTCATTGTTTCAATTTATTGGCGTATATTTGAAAATTACACTTATAGACTAACTAAAAAATTAAAGGTATGACACAAATTAAAGAACTACTAAGAATCGGGCTATTTGTTATTATAGTACTTTGCGGCGCTTCAGCATGTAGCAACGATGATGGTGATGATGAACTCGCAAAGGATTACAAATTAAAAGAAGTAGCATGGATTATGCAAGATGATGAAATTAAAATCATTAAGCAAACGATACCAGGTTTCTTTACTGATAATAACACTGATGAAGAAATGAAAGTAACAGTCAAGCCAACAGCAGATGTAAGACAATCTTCATGCTTCTACACAGATGATGCAAAGTTGTTTCAACTTTTAGCCCAAACCCCTAATGAAATTTATGTCCCAGATGGTTCTACTCTCCTCCCATCAGACCATTTTTCATATATAAATAGTGGCCCTAAAACACTCTTTTCGTTGGAGGAACAATATATTCCCCTTATGGTAGAAATAACTCATGAATCGACTATACCTCCTCATCACAGACTTATTTACAATCACATCATTAGTTTGCGAGAAGTAAACGCTACTTACCGTGCCCTCTTCACAGAGATTAATACTGGTGAAGAGTTGCAAATCACAGGAAAGTGGACAGGCAAATTCTTTATGCAAAATGAGGGAGAAACATTGTTAGAAGAAATAAAGTAAACAATAAACTACTTATCTTTCAATACATAGCCTTTCTTCATCAACGATTCTATCTTCACCGAAGAGTCATTGCGAAGTGCCTTGCGCAAATAAGTAATCTGCACGTTCAGCGCCAGAGAGTTTGCATAAGAGGCACTGCTCCAAACTGTATTCAACAACAAGTCACGGTCTACAGACAAATTAAGGTTCTTCGCCAACAAACGGAGAATCTCTGCCTGACGGGAAGTTATAAGCACTTTATTATTTCCCGTTCGTATTTCATTGGTACTGTAATTGAAGACAGACTGGCCGAAATGATAAGTCTCCTCCTCCACCGTATCAGAACGCTGTGAAGCGAAACGTTCACGAATACGGGCTATAAGCTCTTCCGGATAAAACGGTTTGGCAAGATAATCATTCGCACGGAGCTGGAAACCTTGCAGACGGTCGGCCTTATCACTACGGTCGGAAAGGAAGAATATGAGTACATGCTTATCCGTCTCGCGGATACGTTCGGCAACTTCAAAGCCATTGTGACCGGGCATATTAATGTCGAGTAACACCAAATCTGGTTTCACAAGAGGAAATTGCTCGATAGCAATGCTTCCGTTCCCGGCATAAGTTACCTCGTAACCTTCTTTTTCAAGAAAGCGCTTCAGCAGCATTGAGTATTTCAAATCATCGTCGGCAAAAAGTATCTTCAAAGGTTTCATCTTATTGAGGTATATTAATTTCTATTGTCGTTCCCTTACCCGCCTGACTATTTAAAGAGATAGTCCCATGGTGTGCCTCTACCAGCAATTTCACATAACTCAGACCCAGACCGATACCCGGTAATGAGCGATCAGGAAGATTACTGCCCCGGTAGAATTTATCGAATACACGATTCTGTTCGGAAACCGGAATACCGATACCGTCATCGGATACCCGTATTATCAACTGATGATCTTGCAAAAGACAATCTACAACGACGTGCACAGAAGTACCTGAATACTTCACAGCATTCTCTATCAGATTACTAATGATGTTGGAAACGTGTACCGGATCTGCCGTCACCAAAGTCTCCGTACTGAAATGTGTCTCAATAGAAACATCTTTATCCTCTGGAATATGATAAAGGCGGACAAGCTTTTCCAGACTCGCTTTTATATCGAACGTACGAACGGAAAGTTGTGTATGTTCATCATCGGCACGCGTCATATCGCGCAACTTTGAAAGATAAGCCGACAGATTATCCAGTTCGGACATAGAATCATGGATCACTTCGTCCATTGCTTTCTCATCCATCCGCAAAGACTTGTCATTCAGGAAAGCAATACACATTTTCAGAGCCTGTACAGGCCGTTTCAATTCATGTATCATGGTGTTTACAAAGCTTTTTCGCAATTCGTCGATCCGACGTTGTTTCAGGATGGTTTTTATCTGAAACAGCAAGCAAAGCCCCAATAGGAAAATCAGACAGATACTGCCGGATAGCTGCCAACCCATACGCACAAGTACTGCATGAGGCGAAACCTTCACAGTAACAAGAAGCAACTGATGTTTCAGGGGATTATAGGGATAGCTTACTTCGATATACGGATTGAACAAAGTGCCTTGCCGCTTCAGTTCGGCATTCCACTGGTAAGTGGAATCTTCAGAAACGACCAGATGCGTAGTAAACATTTGTTCGTCCAAACGTATGGCAAGCAAGGAATCAAACTGCTGCAATGCAAAAGGTATATCCAACTCCAAACGATAAAGATTAATAATAGAGTTCAAGTTAGGAGCATCTTTATCGGACATATTGATTTTGAATGAATCCTTCACAATGATCCGTTCTTCCGGTAGAAGGGTGTCTAATGCCAATGCCCATTCCCTGCGCTGTGCCTCTCTTTCTTTATCATCCACGCTGGCAGAATCCTGCTGCTCTATTTTAAGAGTTTCTATATTCTTTTGGCCCACACTTTCCAGATCCCTCCCTTTCAGAACCCCTAAAATTACTTCGTCGATGGTGGTTCGTGCTTCCAAATCAATAGATTTACTTAGTTGATAGAAAAACATATTGCTGCTACTAAGCACCTTCTTGGGTTGGGGAGCACGGATAGAGTCATACTGTTGGGTGGTCTGCAAGATGCGATCATAGATATCATTGATCTGTTCATCATTCATGTACTGATATTGGTTACGTAGCCAGTAAGCCTGTCCGCATGTAATGAGCAGCATCGCTACAATGGAGAATATCCAAACTATCTTTATCCGTCGTTCCATAATTATTCCTCTTTTTAAGACCTCTTTCAAAAGGACCTTCATTTGGTACCGGCAAAGGTAGAAGTTAGCTTGCAAATATAAGTACGTGCGAGGCAGATATTATACGTTGCGTAATATTTCAGTAATAACTTTCGCCCTCTTCTGAAGCAAAATCCGCATAGTTTTGCAGTACAATAATCGCTGGAAGCAGCATGTCAAACCTCTAAAAAAGTAAAAACTATGAGTGCAAGAATTATTTTCTTCAATCTGTGTCTCGCCATGCTATGCGCATCACAAGCAAAGGCACAAATTATTGTTTCTGATGGAACGAAAATACAGAATGATACCATCGGCGACGCACAACTCCTTGTGCAATATGAAACGCGCTGCATCATCAATCCGGAGAAACCGGAAAATGTTACGGAAGAAACCATGATGCTGGAAGTAGGCAAAAATCTCTCCAAGTTCTACAGTTACACCAAGTATGTCTGCGACTCCGTACTGGCAGTGGATTTCGCTAACAAAGCCTCACAGGAAACCATCAATGAACACCTGAACCAATATGGGAAAAGCAAATTGGGCGAACGTACCTTCAAAGGCTATCCTACAGGAAAAGTAACTACCCTCGATGAAGTGGCAGGCATGACGCGCCTGCGTTGCGAAGAAGCGGAAGAACGTCCACAGTGGAAGATACTGGCAGAAAACGACAGTGTCCTCTCCTACCTTTGCAGCAAAGCCGAATGTCTATTCAAAGGCCGGACATGGACGGCATGGTTTACTGCAGAAATACCCGTCAGCGAAGGTCCCTGGAAACTTTATGGACTACCCGGGCTGATACTGAAAGCCGAAGACAGTGAAGGGCATTATTCATTTACCGCTGCCGGTATGGAACAGTGCCATACATACAGGCCGATACTCTTCGATGGAAAGAAGCACGAACCGATGAACCGCAAAGCATACAACAAAGTACACGAACGTTATTATGCCGACCCGGTAGGATTTATCACCGGAAGTATGCCGAATGTTACCGTTAAAATAAGCGATGAACAGGGTAATGCAACCAAGAATCCGAAGAATGTTCCTTATAATCCGTTGGAACGAGAAAAATGAGCTACAAGCTACAGGCTACCAGTGACAAGTAGCTACGCTATACTCGTAGAAAAATAAAACCTGACAATCGGTCTATAAAAGGTGCTATTTCATTACATACATGATTGTTTCTGAACTCAGTCGCATATTTAGGGTACCTCAGTATGATACTTAGGGTATCTCAGTATCATACTTAGGGTACCTCAGTCCTATACTTAGACAGTTTCCTTCTTATCCACTGATAATCAAGAGATTACAAAAGATAAATAATTGTATATAAATTAAGACAAGTCTCAAATACTAATTATTCAATTATTTCAGCATATGAATAAAAGACTTATTATTTTGTTTTTTCTGTTTCTCTTTCCTTTCTTGTCGTCTACCTACGCCCAGACATTGAGCGGCAAGATAACAGATGCAGAAACCAATCAACCGCTGGAGGCAGTCATGATCAGTGTATTGCGCGGAAACACAACGATAGACTATGCACTAACCGATGCCAAAGGGCAATTTTCTTTGCCGTGGAAGCATAGCGGAACGCTGCAACTCAGTATCTCTTTGTTAGGCTATAAGAGAGAAATACGAAATATCAATGCGGCAGGAACCCTGAATCTTAGCTTGCAACCGGAAGCTATCGTGCTGAAAGAAGTACAGATACGTCCGGGGCGCATCAATACCCGGAAAGATACGGTAAGATATGATCTGGCACAGTTTGCGTCCTCTAAAGATTTGCATATCAAGGATGTATTGAAGAAACTTCCGGGCGTGGATGTCGATGAAAATGGACAAGTTAAGTACAAAGGGAAAGCCATCGACCACTACTTTGTAGAAGGAATGGACGTCACAGGCGGACGCTACAACCAGATCAACAATAACCTGAATGCCAAAGCTGTGAAAACGGCCGAAATCATGGAAAACTATCAGTCCGTAAAGGCACTGAAAGGAAAGATTAACTCTGAAGAAGTGGCACTGAACCTGAAACTCGATCCGAAAGCACGGGACCAATGGATAGCTAACATCACACTGGGTGCCGGATGGAGCGATGACAATGATAAACTCCTATGGGAAGGCGGGCTGAATGCCCTTCAACTGGGCAAAGGTAAGCAGAGTGTCTATAATTACAAGACGAATAACAATGGCAAGGACCTCAGCGACGAACAGACAATATTGACAGGAAGCGGTTGGCAGGAAGTGCCACTTTCCGGTTTTCTATCACAGCCGGGCATCAGTGCACCGTTGGATAAAAAACGGTTATTGTTTAATGAGACGCACACCCTGAATGGCAACCGGATGTACAAATGGAATGAAGATCGCAGTTTACGTATGCAAGCCGGATACACCCATGACGTGATCCGGCAACAACGGGGAAATACGCAAGTCTATTATCAGCCAACGGATACCATACAAATAGATGAAACTTATCATTATCACCTGAGAAGCGATGCCGCCAATCTGGAACTTCGTTATGAAGATAACAGCAATCGCAACTATATATCCAACCGCTTCACAATGGATGGAGAATTAAACCATGGACGTTCGGAAGAGCTCGGACAAACTCTACGAACTTCCCGGCTGAGTGCGGGAAATTATTTCAATCTCATCCGGAACCGGGAAAGCAGTACCTGGGAATTCCGCTCGGCAACACAGTATGCTTACCAGCCCGCATCTTTATTGCTTGAAGAAGGAAAAAGCAAATTCAATCAGCACAGCTTCTATACTGATAATAGTGCGGCATATCTGCGCAAGTACAACGGCTTTACCCGGCAATACAAAGCAGGAATACAAGGAGAACGGGCAACAATGAGGTATACTCCACCTACACAACCTAATGACTTCAACGCCTCTAACCTGTCGTTGTATTTCAACCCCTATTTCCAGTTGCAACGGGGTAAATGGCTGGCTACACTTTCGTTACCCCTAAAAGCCCAGCGATACTTCTCACAACAACGTTCATTCCTCTTCTTCAATCCGTCCACGTATTTGCGTTACAAACTGGATTATCATTGGACGTTCTCTCTCTATGGCAGCCTGAAACGTTCGGCAGGAGACTTCTCCGACCTATATCCGGGACTTTACCAAACCGACTACCGTACCTGGCGAAGCGGTAACGGCCTTTTCCCTACAAGCACTACGCAGACTTATAATCTCTATGGTGAATATAAAAACACCGTGCAGGAATTCTTTGTCACAGCCTCACTGACCTACAGTCGCAGTAACCGGAATACCCTCTTTGAGCAAAGTGTTTCTGAAAATGCAATCGTCTACACCCGACGTGAGCTGCCGAATCACAGCGATAGTTGGAACCTCAGCAGTACCTTGTCCAAAGGCATATACGACTGGCATCTGAAAACCTCTCTTACCCTGCTGCTCAGTCGTAGCAACGGTGAGCAACTTACGCGCCTGGCTGATAGCGATCCGCAAAGTCTTTTGCAAACTTACCGTTATGATTATCTGAAAGCAGAACCTAAGGTTATATGGTCGCCCGCAGATCTCTTTGAAGCAGAGTATCATGCGACATTGGGATATGGTGGTAGCAAGATAGGAAGCGATACCCGCCTCAGCCCACTGCTGGACTTTGTACAACGGCTACACCTCACATTCAGCATCGGACAAGTAGACCTGCGCCTTTCCGGCGAACATTACCGGAATGACTTAGGAGAACATACGCATCTCAACACTGTGTTTGCAGATGCATCCCTTATCTATAAAAGAAAAAAATGGAGATTGGAAGCAAGTCTCAACAATCTCTTCAACAAGAAGGAGTATGCTTACACGACGTATTCAGCCACCCAAAGTTATACTTCGCGACTGAATATACGTCCGAGGGAAGCCATGATGACGGTAAATTATCAGTTTTAATCTATAATACCATTACTGTGGAATAGATGAGTATTCCCAATATGGTTAATCCTCCAACCAATATCGGAGCATAAATACAGGGAACTTTCTTCATGGTCTTATATCCACTGACTTTCAGGAAGAGGCGATATACAATGTATGCTGCAATCAATCCGATAAGCGTACCTGCCAGAAGGTCACCCGGATAATGTACTCCCAGGTAAATGCGTGAATAGCAGGTCAGCAGTGCCCATCCCATTATAAACACGGTGAGCCATCGCTTACGGAAAAGGAACCAGATAAAGAATGCCAGCCCGAAAGTATTGGCAGCATGACAAGAGGGAAAACCATAACGCCCACCCCGATAACCATTTACAATATGTACCATTTCGGATATCGGATTTTCCTGATTAGCCGGGCGAAGACGCTCCACATAAGGACGTATCAATGTTGCACCTGTCTGGTCGGCAATGGTAATGACAAGTGCTAACCCAATCATGCAGAACAAAGTCACTTTCCAGTGGAAATTGCGCAGCATGACATACCAGATAGCAGCATACATAGGAACCCAAATCCATTTACCACTATATGCACTCATAAAATAATCAAAGAACGGACTGTGCATCCGGTTGATGGAGAGGAATATATCAGTATCAATATCGACTACCTGATTCAAAACGTCTAATAGCATCATCTTGTTTTATCTTTTAGCAATGTCATCATACAATTTCTGTAAATAAGCCTTGCCTGGCAGCAAGTTCTCTCCTTTCGCACTGCCTTCATCTACTGCTACAGCATCTGCTTCACAGTTAAATATCAGCAGGTTTTCCGGTGTTACCATACCGAAAAGATCCGGAACTGCAAAAAAAGCAAAGTGAGGAGAAGCAGGATTCAGCATGTCTTTGCTGAATACAAACTTCTGATGAGGCAAGGATAATTGTGCCAACAAAGTAGCAGCAATATCATGTTGGGAACCGTACACATCAATACGTCTTGGTTCGCTAATTGCACCGCCAACCAACAACAGAGGTATCTGATAGCGGTCTACCGACTGATTATTCAATTGTTCGGGATATGCCCCCAGATGGTCGGGCACAAAAACTATTACCGTATTCTTCCACTGCGGCAATTCACGGAAACGCTTCACAAAGTCACCTACACAACTGTCAGTATAGGCAAAAGCATTCAAACGATCATTCGCCAGACGACGATAGGGAACCTCAAAAGGCTCATGACTGCTGGAGGTCTGCAATACCCGGTAGAACGGACGGGGATTATCTGCCGTAATTGTATCCGCCGCTTCAGCCTTTATATCTTCCAACAGACGATTGAAGACAAGATGATCGTGTGCCCCCCATTTACTCAAACGCTCTGATACGGAGAAGTCCTGATCCGAAACAATACCTTCAAAACCGGAAGACATCAGGTAAGAACGCATATTCGTAAAGTCGGCATCACCCCCATAATAATATTTGGTACGGTATCCGGCATCGCGCAGACTGCCTGCAATAGCAGGAAGATTCTGGGTCTTGCGGGGGTACTTCATGATACTGGTGGTAGGCTGTGCTGGATAACCGCTCAGAATGGATACCAATCCACGGTCTGTACGGAAGCTATTGGCAAAAAAATTCGTAAAGAGTACTCCTTCACTTGCCAGGCTATCCATCTGCACGGCAATGTCCGGTTCTCCTCCCAGAGTGGTCATCAACTTAGATGAGAAACTCTCCAGTATGACGAAAATGACATTCGGACGTTCTGTTTTGAATAAAGCCGTACGCAAAGTATCGGGAACTACCGCAGTGCTATCCAGTACCTGCGGATCTACCAGCTTCTTCATCAGTTCATCTGCCTGTGCCGCTTCCATAAAACGGTATTGTTTACTGAAATCTTTTTGCTTGGAAAGAGATTCCATCAAGCTGAACGCCGGATTGATAGCTGCATGATTCAGTCGTTGGTTAGAACTGAAATAGGCTTTACCAGTGTTCATCGTAGAAACGGTGAAGCCACCACGGATAGGAATAAAAAGCAGGGCAGTAAGTAACAACATGATACCCGATACGGACAGACGGCGATAAGGCAACTTCAGCCTTTTCCAAATGCCTTTCTGTACCCAAAGGAAAATCACGTAAAGTAAGGATGCATATATGATCATGGCCACTATTCCGCCTGTCATCTGCCATATATTCATGCTGGCAAATGCATCTTTAGGAGAAGAGAAGAAATAGAAGAGCGGGGTGGCATCCAAACGGAATCCCCAATACTCATATAAACCTAAATCAACAATGAAAATGACAGCGAGTAAAATAGCAATGAAGAAATAATAACCATTCCAGATACTACGGAGTGTCTTGGAAAGTGTCCAGGCGGACGCAATAAAAAGTAATCCGGGGATAGCCGTTAAATATCCGGCCAGTGAGAGGTCAAGGGGTAAACCATTCCAGATAACCAGGAAAGGATCTGTCCAGGAAGTACCTGCATACAAAGAACTGTAGTAAAGTATAAATAACGGTTTCTGCAATATAAAGATACAGACGAAAAGGATGTACGTCTTTATCAATCCTATAAGCCTTTCTTTCATCAGCTTTTTCTTGTTTTATATTTATATTGAGCGCAAAAATAGTTGTTTTATTCTATTTTACGCCAATATTGTTCAAGAAAACCGTGAAAGATAGGCTTATAAGAGTATTTTTATTATCCGTTTACACGTTTATAGTCTTCCAGGAACTTTTTCAGTCCGGAATCCGTCAATGGATGATTAAGCAGGCCTTTAATGGCAGACAATGGACAAGTTGCTACATCGGCACCTACTTCAATGCATTGCATTATGTGTGCTGTATGACGAATAGAAGCCGCAAGAACTTGTGTGGTATAGCCGTAATACCGATACATTTCCACAATCTTACCTACCAGTGCAATACCATCCTCACAGATATCATCCAGACGTCCCACAAACGGAGATACATAAGTAGCTCCCGCTTTGGCAGCCAGCAAAGCTTGTCCTACAGAAAATACCAATGTGCAATTGGTACGAATACCTTTGGAAGTGAAATATTTGATAGCCTTGATACCATCTGCGATACAGGGAACTTTTACTACGATATGCGGGTTGAGTGCGGCAAGCTCTTCGCCTTCCTTAATCATACCTTCATACTCCGTAGCAATTACCTCGGCACTGACATCACCTTGTACGATATTGCAGATATCCACATAGTGTTTCCGCTGATTATCTACTCCTTTGATGCCCTCTTTCGCCATAAGCGAAGGGTTGGTGGTCACTCCATCGAGAACGCCCATATCATAGGCTTCCTTGATCTGGTCTAAATTTGCAGTGTCAATAAAGAATTTCATGGCATAAACTGTTTATTGTGATTAAAATATAAATCGACATAAAATGAAATATCAAAATATGAAGCATATATAATATAAAAACAGATAGTTTAGTTAAATGTTTTCAGTTTATACCGTTTTATCCCAATAAAGAGGAAAACAAGGTAATAACCCAATAAACCCCGGCTGCCAGAAGACCACTCACCGGAATAGTCAACACCCAGGCAATCATCAGGCTTTTCGTTACACCCCAACGTACAGCAGAAAGCCGTTTAGTAGCACCAACTCCAATAATAGCTCCGGTAATTGTATGTGTAGTGCTAACCGGAATCTTTAAAAACTCCGTAAGATACAGGGTAAAGGCACCGGCAGTTTCTGCAACAACACCTTCCAAAGGTGTTACCTTCGTTATTCTGGTACCCATTGTTTTCACAATCTTCCATCCACCGGACATCGTGCCAAGCGAAATAGCAGTAAAGCAGGAAAAAGCGACCCAATCCGGCAAATCCTCAATACTGTTTATTCCCATGCCTAAACCTTCTGAATGAGCAGCTATCATAGCTGCCGCTATAATACCCATTACCTTCTGTGAATCATTCAGGCCGTGCCCTATACTAAACATTGCCGAAGACACCAGTTGCAATTTCTTGAACCAAACCTCGGCCGTATGGGGATGTGCACGTCGGCAAGCATATAAAACCAATAAGGTAAATCCGAAAGCAACAATCATTCCTATCAAAGGAGCCAGAAAAATAAAGGCTGCGATTTTCAGAATGATATTGAGTTGAATGGCATCGAAACCGTGAGCCATAATAGCAGCTCCTGCAAATCCACCGATAAGGGTATGCGAAGAAGATGAAGGAATGCCTCTCCACCAGGTAAACAGATTCCATGCAATAGCAGCGATCACTCCCGATAAAATAATCGGTAGTGTGATATACTGTTCCACCACAGTCTTAGACACCGTGTTAGCTATACCGAAACCTCCAATCAGATACTTGGCAATAAAGAATGCAACAAAATTAAAAAAAGCTGCCCATATTACTGCCTGAAAAGGAGTAAGAACTTTGGTTGATACAATGGTAGCTATTGAATTTGCTGCATCGTGGAAACCATTGATATAATCGAATATCAGAGCCAATACAATAATTATTACTAATAATTCCATGTTCTCAGCTTCTTCTATGCGTATTTGATAATCAGGTTCTTCAATATCTTACCCACATGTTCTGCCACATCGGTCGTTTTTTCCAGTTCATGCATGATCTCTTTTATTTTAATGAGTTCAATGCAATCCTTTTCTTCTTCAAAAAGTTTCGTGATAAAGAGTTCATATACATCATCTGCCTGATTTTCTATATCATGCAACTTATTGCAGTATCCACGTAATGCCGCCGGTTTCTTGCGAAAAGTCTCCAATTCATCCATTGCTTTACCAATGCAAACAGCCTCTTGCTGAATCAAGCGGCTAAGTTCCTTTCCACTATCAGAGATCGGGTGGGGATTATAAATATGAATACGTTTGGCGCAACTATTTATCCCATCTATAACATCATCCATAGTTGATGCCAAAGCATGAATATCTTCACGATCAAAAGGAGTAATAAAAGTGGTTCCAAGTTCGTCAAGGATTAAGTGGGTCAATTTGTCTCCTTCACGTTCCAGGTCTTTTATTCTTTTATAATAATCAGCTCTCTCTTCCAGTTTATCATGTTGCAGACTTTCAACTAAAAGAGCCGATGATGCAGTCAAAATCTCAGACAGTTGTTTCAACAAAGGAAAGAATTTAGGTTCTTTGGGAGTAAACCTACTAAAAAAGGAATTTTTCATAAGAATAAATGTATCTAATTATTTTTGTTTCTTTGATTTCATTTTTGCGCGTGCCACCTCTATTATGGCAGGCAATATGGAAATTACGATGATTGCTACGATCAGCAGTTTAAGATTCTCTTGTACCACCGGAAGGTCTCCGAAGAAATACCCGGCATAACAGAAAAGCGCTACCCAAGCAGCTCCTCCCACCAGATTGTATACCATGAAATAGTAATAATGCATCTTCCCCATTCCAGCTACAAATGGAGCAAAAGTGCGCACAATGGGAACAAACCTTGCTATGATTATAGTCTTACCACCATATTTTTTATAAAATTCATGTGTCTTATCCAAATGACTTTGCTTGAATATTCTGGAATTGGGATTATTAAACAACTTGCGCCCAAAGAGATGCCCTATCATATAGTTACAAGAATCTCCCAACACAGCAGCAAAAAACAAAATCAAAGCAAGGATATTTACTTCAAGCGGAGTTCCGGGTAACGCAGCTATAGCCCCTGCCACAAAAAGCAATGAATCCCCCGGAAGGAAAGGAGTAACCACCAAACCCGTTTCACAAAAAACGATTATGAATAATATTACATAAGTCCAAGTGTGATATTCCTGCACAATGTTTATCATATATTGATCAATGTGAAGAATAAAATCTAATATAAATTCCATTACATATTGATTATTAGCATATAAAATATATACATATCCCACAACAGAGGCAAAGCTCTCCAGCTATTCCCTGTGACAGAAATATATATGAATTGAAGTAATAAGAAGATTATAAGACACAAATGCCTTATAAAGAAAGGAAGATTTAAATAATAATATGTCTTAAAGCATAGATATAATATCTACTGGAATATTGAGTAAGTGAAATAGGATGTGGAAAAGAAATTCTTTTTTCTTCGGGAAGTAAGACTTTTATGGATTTAACGATCTTAGCTACAACAGAAAATGCATTGAACCTTAAAAGCTGTGAGGAAGGAACATTCGTACGTGAAACAGATGTTGCTATATTTCCAATAGCCTTACCTGCATATTCTCCACCATAAACCACCTTTTTACATTGCTCGGCATCCGCACTAGATACATTACATTCCGTTTTTCCCGGTTGCAGTTCCGTTAGACGAAGTTCTTTATACTCCTTCACATCACCGGATACAGATTCGAATCCTGATATAAGGAATACACCTAACAATATACAACACAAAAGTACATACTTCGCCATAACGGCTGCAAATATAAAAAGTATTTTTCAGAGATAAATCATTTTAGTTCTTTATCTTGCAAACCTCTTTCATTCTTTTCCGGGCAATGTATACAAAAAGAGCGGATCGTCATACATGTAACATACCTGATACAATAACTTCCCATCTGATATAACCCTGCCCCAATGGTCAAGTTTATAACGTGCCACCGGATTACCACCCCAATCATATTGTTCTACAAAGATATATCCATCACCTTTACCATTCTCACGCGATACCTGAAGCGGAGTACGTCCGCTATAAGTAAGGAAGAAGTAATCGTCAGTAGCAGATATTCCCCAATAATAGGTCACATTATCCGGGCCTAATGTAAGTATATCATTCTTGGCTTCCACGCCGTCAGCATCAAAAGTAATATCCCGTACAACCTGAGCAGATGTATCCATTATCAGGATTTTACGAAAATATTTATAAGCATATACCATCCGGTTACCGGAAGGTGAAACAATAAAATCACCGATATACGGACTCCAGGAACGATGTTTCTTGCTAAATGCAAGATTATATATCTGTTCCGTCTGCAAACTGTCTCCCTGATAAACAGTACGAATAATAGCCTTTCCTCTCGGCACATTATCAGCATAATAGAAAGTATCCCGGGAAACTGCACATATCTGCCGGTTTGAATAAGAAGAACCTTTGATCGATTTAAAGGTAAAAGGAAAAGGTTTCAATACCCCCGTTGTATCAGTTTCAAACAGTTGCATAGTCCCCGTCTCATAAACATATGTACCGGGGGCAGATACACCTGAAGATACCAAATGAGGAAAGTTAAATTCATTAGGTCCATTTCCTCCTATTCCGAAAGAAGTGATATAACGGAAATCCGGCAAACGATACCAGTGGAAGAAACAGTTCAGACCTTCGTCTGCCGATTTCACTACTTCAACCGTTCCATCCGGACGACGGGTATAGGACATAGCAGGGCGATTCTGCAAAAGGAAATACCCATCTCTAATTAACATTTCCGGCTCTGCCATTTTGAAGATGGGACCTTCCTCATCCAGTATCTGATGGGTACCTGTCAATTCTATTAGTTCTCCGAAGTCCTCATCTTTTAATATCACACTTCCAGCCACCAGAGGAGCATCTTGTATTATCTTTGGAGTTTCTACAACAATCGTATCGTTCGCCTCCTGTTGCTTCTGCTCTGCCCGCGACTTGCAGGCAGAGAGAAACAATAGAGACAGCAATATAATGTAAAGTAAGTGTTTCATTTATTATTTCAACTTGGCGTACAGAATATAGTTATTATCATTCTCATGAATACTATCTGCCAATTTCTGTAAACGCTCCCGATCGGCAGCCGGAATATCTTTAGCACCTGCCAAGTACTTTTCCAATGTTTCTTTCAGAGTTACAGGCTCCATATTGGCAGTATAATATCCGTTTGAACAACTGTACGGAAACCAGGGAATAGGCAGATTACCCAGATAGTCATTCTCTACCTTATAGAAAGCACCTTTCAAAGATTGTTTGTCCATGATAAAATCGGCCGGCACTTCTGTGGTGAAATTATTTTCATCCAATTGTTTTTCCACAGATGTACTTCCCAGGAAATGACGCGGCAGTTCCTTGTAATCATGAATGGGAATTTCTTTCTTAGCAAAATCCATAGTGAAACGAGGATTCAAACGCCCGTTGGCATAATGATAGAGACTGTCCGGACGACGTTCCCAAAATACAAAAAGAGACACATCAAAGTCTCCACCATTTTTATTGCTATACACTTCATTGCTGAAGTCCGGCTTTATGGCTAAATGACGTGAACGTATCGTATCTTGTATTTCTCCATCGAACTTCTGAGTCCATGCCACATACGGCAAATATTCAAAAGGTAAAAGGAATACAGACAACAGAGAGTCTTTCGTATTGGCTTTGAAAACGCCTTTCGGCACCAAACCGGGCAATGGAATACTCTGCACAGCCTGTCCTTTCAAATCATAAGCCAGCAAAGATTTAGCATTCCAGGGAAGTAAATATATACGTCCACCAGCTTCATCTATCTGAGCATCATAAATCAGCTGATACTCACCGGGCCCTTGTCCGAAAGCTCCCACATTAGCAAGAAATTTCCCTGATTTATCAAAAAGTTTAAAAGGAGTCTGATCTTTACCCCATACTAATATATAATTGTCGGAAACAATCACATTTCGCACAGGTACCAATGCCTCATCCCGATTGTCCAACTTCACAATTTGCAATTCATCTGCAAAATAACTCAACGGAAGTACCACAGTATCTTTCAATGCCGACAGGTCACAAACCCATATAGAATCTCCGTTTACAACCTCCACTGAACCCGCTATCGGCTGTGTGTCCAATGCTGAACTTTTCTGAGTTTGTCCTCCATCCGAACAGGAACTCAGCCCCAAAATAAACATTAGGCTTGCCAGCCATCTAACACTTTTCCATTGCTTGTTTTTCATATTCTTATTTTTTACGTGAAACAATAAGACAAAGATAGCTGCCTTGGGAAGGAGAAGCAAATTATCCTATAGACAAAATTGGCAGATTGCATCACACATAAAACGCTGATTTTAAAAAGATTAAACCTTTAACAGCTAAAATAAGTATAGACAAAAATTCAAAAACGGCGCAAGAAATCATCTAAAGTCTCATTATTTTCCGTCAATCCCAACTTATCTCGTTTCATGCGTTGTTTCTTGCGACTAATCGAGGTGCGACTGATACAATAGATATCAGACAAATCTTTGATACTAACATTTATTTTCACCAGGCAACAGAAATATATATCCTTCATACTTAATCCCGGAAACGCTTCTAACAGCCTCACAGAAAAACGATCATAACTTCCGTCTACCGTTTGACGTATGTCTTCCCACTCTTCATCAGATAAGGCTATACGCCTATTTTGACTATCACTCTCTTCCTCGGAAGCCTCTTCTTCTTTCTCCAAAGAAGGGATTTTATGAAATGACTTCATTCGTCGGAAAAGCGACTCACGAAGCATACCCTCTTTTTCACGTAGCATATTCAACTCCTCTGATTGCTGCAATAGTTGCTCCGTCTGGCTCAGCCGCAGAGATTGCTCACGCCAAAGTTGCTTATACATCTGGCGTTTGCGACGCTGCCAAACAATATAACCTACCGCAAATGCTACGACAAAACAAAGCCCTAAACTCAAAAGCCAGATTTCACGCCTCTGCTTATCTATTTTCAGACGATTCAGTTCATTTTCGAGCTTAGCCTTTTCGTATTGTGTCCGATTTTCAAAACCTTCTTCTCTCCTCAACTCATTTACAAGATGCTCATTAGCAGCAAGTGCTGCATAGAAAGAACAGCTATCTTTTCCCTGTGAAAAATACAACATTTTCAACCGTCTGGATGCCTCTGCTGCAACCCATCGATTTAATGATATAGATGCTGTACGGTAATAAGTAACAGCCGAATCGTATTCATTGACACCTGCCCAAAGATTTCCTTTTGCCAAATGATAGTAGGGTACTACTTTCCTATCATTCATATTCTTCCGTATTAAATCCAATACTAACACTCCTTCCCGAAAACGTCCGGCAGCAGCATAAGCGTTGGCCACTTCCTGACAAATAGAGCTATATTGCCATTCATTTGCCATACGACTGGCTTTCAAAAAATAGGGCATAGCCTCATCTAACATCCCTCTTGACGAATAAATAAAAGCAATGAAACGATTCACCTGCGCTTTGTCCCCCTCACGTTTAAAAAAGTTTTCAGCCAATTGCATGTAAAACAAGACACTATCCATATTGGCGGAGTTATGAGAAGCTACTCTTCCTTTATTAAACAAGTTTAAACCAATTGCAAAAGAATCAGGCACTATCCGGGAAGAGTCAGCGTCCAGTGCTTTCCCTCCTCTCCCGCAAGAAAGAAGGACAATTAGCATCAAAAGCAAGAGTAGCAGTTTCTTCATAGTATTGAACGATTACCGATTACGCTTCAGGAATATACGATCTGAAATAGTGGCGGGTAACTCCCTCTCATAGTGAGTAACCATAATCATCGTTTTATCCTGCCGACGGCAAAAGGCTTCGATAACTTTCTTCACCCGGCGACGGTTATAAGTATCCAAGCCATGCAAAGGCTCATCCAATATCAGCAACTCCGGATCTTTAACAAAAGCCCGTGCCAAGAGCGCCAGACGTTGTTCGCCACTGGATAATTGCAAAAAAGGTTTATCTTTGAGGGCGGCAATACCAAAAATATCCATCCACCATTCACAAACAGACATTTGTTCCGCTTTCGGACGTTTATACAATCCGATACTGTCATGCAGACCGGAAGCAACAATCTCAATAGCCGGTAAATTCTTCAAATAAGCACGATGCATTTCAGGGCTGACATACCCGATGTGTTTCTTTATTTCCCAAATACTTTCACCCGTTCCCCGTTTTCTCCCGAACAGGCTGATATCACAAGCATACGATTGGGGGTTATCGGCACATACAAGGCTCAATAAAGTCGATTTTCCTGCTCCATTTTCTCCACTCAATGCCCATTTTTGACCACGCATCACCGTCCAGTCCAGTTCCTTCAAAATGATGCGGTCACCATAGCGGATACTGACTTTATTCAGTTTTACCACTTCGTCGGAAACATAATTAGTATTATCATAAGGCAAGTCGATAATGCGTTGTTGCAAATCTTCGGGTACAGGTATATCTGCGTTCCGGAATATGGTAAGGTATTGATCACGTGACATCATCTGTCCTACTGTACGATTTGCTATCGGCAGTACTTTATCTATATATACGGGAACATCATCCATCATAGAGAGTATCAGGACAAGTTGCACGGTAGACCGTTTGGCTAATCCTTCCAACAGAGTATTCAGCAACTCACGAGTCTGTGCATCCAATCCAATGAAAGGGTTATCCATGATAAGCACACGAGGAACAGTAAGTAATGCTTTCACTAACTGAAATTTGCGCAACTCGCCGCTGGAAAGAAGAATCATCGGCTTATCCAGCATAGGTTCAATGCGAAATAAATCGAAAAGTTCTTGTTTCAGAGCCTCATCCCTAACCGTTCCCAACATATCTTTAACTAATGGTACATCATCATGATCATGAGTATTCCAACGTTGTTGATAATAATAATTAGCATCCGCCGAACCGTATGTATCACGGAAAGCAATGTATTTGATATTATCATAAGCCGTTTGTGATGCGGAAGGGGAAAAGTCATAAATAAGCATCCCGTCTTTCAATGGATATTTCCCGATAAGCATATCTACCAAAAGGCTCTTTCCTGAGCCGTTAGGCCCTACAATGGCAATGTGCTCATCTGCAGGAAAAGATACGGAAGCAGGTGCAGCCAATCGTACAAGCGGATTACGGGCCACCCCGCCCTTCAAAGATATAGTATATGATTGCATCATTGGAGACATATTTTGTTTTGTAATGCCGCAAAGATACCAAGTTTTCCGGTTTTACTTACTCAAACAAACAGGCTGTTTGCGCAAATTGTCTATTTTTAAGTAAGTAATCTGAAAATAGAACTGACAATATAGCATCATTTATAGAAAAGTTATCGCCCCTGTCAGTATTGTTACTAACAGGGGCGATAACTTTATAGATACTAATTCTTACTTATAAATGATGAGTGCAGATTGTGCCGGAATCATAACTTCCGAACCATAAAGTGTACCCAGTCCATTTTCATTTATAAATCCGTCCTTGCACACCACCGTGTATTTACCTTCAGGCACAACCAGCTTTGCAGGCTCTTTACGAGAATTCAGTGCCACGATAATATTTTCCCAAACATCTCTGTTAGCATTCTCTTTCAAGCGATATGCAACCAGATTATTACCCTCTACCGGAAGGAATTCCAAATGCTTGCGCACCAGTTCCGCATCTCCCATACGGAAAGCAGGATGATTTTTACGCAACTGTATCAAACCTTTATAATAAGCAAATACATCAGCATATTCAGCTTTGCGTTTCCAATCGATCGCATTGATAGAATCAGGACTCTGATAACTGTTATGTACCCCTTTCTTATCACGCATCACTTCCTCACCTGCATAAATAAACGGTATGCCTTGTGAAGTAAATACCGCCGTCTGTGCCAGTTTATCCAACTTGACAAGTTCCTGCGGCGTAATGTCTGGAATACTCGCATTAAGCCTGTCTACCAAGCACATATCATCATGGCAGGATACATAGCTGATCATCTGTGTTGGCTGTTCAGCCCACGAAGCCTTACTGTAATTCACTGAGTCATTATCCACCTGCGGATGCTTGATGGCACCCACAATACCAAACTTAACACTCTCCTCTCCACCAGGAAGTCCGGCAAGGAAAGCACCTTTGTGGTTATCATTGAACGGACCACGCAGAGCATCACGCATTTCATCGGAGAAAGCAGCGATACCGGGCATCCGATACGTATTCATCTTCATAGCCAAAGAATCTTCCGGCATCTGGGGAGCCTTAGCCGCCCAGCCTTCACCATAAATAATGATACTCGGATCAACCGCCGTAGCAGCCTTGCGGATTTCATTCATTGTGGTAATATCATGAATTCCCATCAGGTCAAAGCGGAATCCATCAAGATGGTATTCATTAAGCCAGTGTAACACAGACTCTACCATATATTTCCGCATCATAGGACGGTTACTTGCCGTTTCATTACCACAGGCAGAACCATCTGCAAAGCTACCATCCGGCATCTGGCGATAAAAATACCCCGGTACCGTACGTTCAAAATTACTCTCAGCTGTGTTAAATGTATGATTATATACCACATCCAGCACTACCCTAATACCTGCCTTATGCAAAGCCTGTACCATTTGCTTGAATTCCTTGATACGGATAGAAGGATCATAAGGATCAGTAGAGTACGAACCGTCAGGTACATTATAGTTCTGCGGATCATATCCCCAATTATATTTATTTTCATCCAATTTCGTTTCATCCACCGAAGCATAGTCATAGGACGGCAGAATATGAACATGTGTCACACCCAGTTCTTTCAAATGATCGATGCCGGTTGCCAGCTTCTCAGGGCTAAGTGTACCCTCTTCCGTCAGTGCCAGGAATTTACCTTTATGCTGAATGCCCGATGAAGGATCAATAGAGAAGTCACGGTGATGCATTTCATAAATAACAGCATCGGCCGGAGAAGCCAAAGCAGGACGCTTATCTTGTGCCCAACCTTCAGGATCGGTTGCTTTCATATCAATGATAGCAGCACGTTTTCCATTCACCCCTACTGCTTTCGCATTGATGCCCGGAGTGTCTCCCAGCCATTTATCCTTGATCTTCACATTAAATGTATAGAATTTCCCAATCAGGTCCTTTTCCACCTTTGCCGTCCAGGTTCCTTCCTTATCAGATACCATAGAAACAGTCTCATAAGCATGGCCGCCATCACCCGCATCAAACAGCATGAGGCGTACTTCATCGGCAGTCGGCGCCCACAATGTAAAATTCGTAACTTCGGGAGTATACTCCATTTCCGTCAAGCTGCCCGAACGAACGGGATACAACTCATAAGACGCGTACTCATTCTTTGCCGGGGCACAGCTGACAACTGTCGCTGTAGCTACTCCAATCAAGGCAAGTTCATTCAGTTTCATGGTGGTTATTTTAAGTTTTAAGTATTAAATATCATATCTTATTTCTTCACTTTATCCGGATTCTTGGCTATAAAGTCTTTCCATCCGTGATATCCTTTCTCTACTGTGGGACGCCCCATTTGCAGAAAATGGCAATAAGCAGCGGCCAACCCGTCCGTGGCATCCATGAATGTAGGCATATCCTCCTTTGCAAAGTGGAGCATGCGTTGCAACATATCCGCTACTTGCTCTTTGGAAGCCTGACCATTTCCTGTGATAGCCATTTTTATTTTAAGAGGGGCATATTCCGTAATAGGGATATCACGACTGAGGGCAGCAGCCATAGCAACTCCCTGAGCACGCCCCAGCTTCAACATAGATTGTACATTCTTGCCGAAAAAGGGAGCCTCAATAGCAAGTTCATCAGGCAGGTAACTCTCGATGATACTCAACACCCGTTCGTGTATATGGCGTAGTTTAAGGTAATGGTCACCAAGTTTGCGCAGGTCAATGATCCCCATAGCAATCATCTCAGGCTTTGTCCCCACCACACGCAGCACTCCATATCCCATAATGGTAGTACCGGGGTCAATACCTAAAATTATCTTTTCTTTGACCGGTTGTATCACTCTATTACCTCCATCAATGTAGGAAAGCCAACCACCTTATCCTGGAATATTTTAACCAGTTCTTCGTTCAACTTCACCCCTTGCTCCATGTGCCAGCGGTGCAGAATACCAGAGTTTTCCACTTCAAACTGAAGGGAATAGCATGTGCTACCCTCTTCACGATGGCTTAGTACGCGGACAATACGCGGTGTATGCAATGCACCGGTTTTCTCTACTTCGGGTAAATAGAATTCTTTTATCCAGATCAGGAAGTTATCTTCCTGTCCTTCTTCTACTTGATA
The DNA here is from genome assembly GCF_003474285.1 of Bacteroides sp. AF39-11AC. Taxonomy (NCBI): domain Bacteria; kingdom Pseudomonadati; phylum Bacteroidota; class Bacteroidia; order Bacteroidales; family Bacteroidaceae; genus Bacteroides; species Bacteroides sp. AF39-11AC. The sequence continues at coordinate 487,576 of NZ_QROH01000003.1, forward strand.
GGTTGTATTATAGATCAGCATATTTTTTCTTTCAAATTGTTTCGCAAACATAGCAATTATTTCAGAATAATGCATTATATTTGCGCCACCAAAAAGAGAGAAAGCTCGCAAACGTTAGCGAAAGTTCGAAAAGGGGGGTTAGCTCATCTGGCTAGAGCGCGACACTGGCAGTGTCGAGGTGATCGGTTCGAGTCCGATACTCTCCACAAAACAAAAGCTGCATTCGGTTTTGAATGCAGCTTTTATTTTTATATCATTGTTTCACTGTAGTTTAAACGTCACAGGTACTGTAAACTTACAGCGTACAGGCACACCACGTTGTTTACCAGGTATCCATTTCGGCATAGTAGAAATTACACGAACTGCTTCTTTGTCCAGATAAGGATCGACACCTCTTATCACTTTCACATCTACAATACTTCCGTCTTTATTAACAACAAACTGCACCGTTACACGACCCTGAGTTCCATTCTCTTGTGGAATAGTAGGATATTTGATATTCTTGCCCAAGTATTGTAAAAGTCCGGCTGTGCCACCATCAGGAAATTGCGGATTTTCTTCCACAATCACAAAAATTTCATCTTCTACCACCACATCTTCATCCACTGTAACCGGTATGTGCTTAATTACTACATCTTCACCTGTTTCCTCCGAAGATGCAAAATTCGTTTCTTCTGCAGTAGCGTCATCATCTATTATCGTCAAAACATCATTAATAGGAGTTACCTGAGGAGGGGGTGGAGGAGTAACTTCAGGCTGCCTTGTAAGAGGGATCTCCATGTCCTGCTCAAATACATTCTCGTTGATACGACCACTCGTATCAACCCTGATGTCACGAGTCCATTCGAATGCAACGAACATGAAGGCGAGTACAGTTACATAACCGACAAGCAGCCACGTTGGCCTCTTGTTTTCCAGGTTTGCTTTGGGTGTTTTTTTGGTTTCCATAGTTTACAAATTAGTTACCGCATAATGTTTATTTGTTTAAATTGAACATTATACAGATGTTGTTAGTAATACGAAAACACTTGTGGCCACTATTTTCTGTATTAAAGGTAGTTGAATAACTGTTAAGTTGTTATCAAAGAGATTCATAAATATGCTTTTTTAATATCTGTTTGACAAAATTGCTTAGCAAAAAGATTATTTACGGCAGAATGCTTAAGAATAGTAAAAAAACAGCTACCTTTGCCGGACAAATTAATTCTAAAGATGAAACAAACTAAATCAGGAAAAAGTGACGTTATTTTGCGTACACTGAGCCCTTACGATCCGAAAGTACAACGCTATCTTTCCCTCTCTAAACAAATTGAGCAATTGATGAATAATGCAGAAGATGAAAATGACGCATGTATTTCTATTGAACTGGTAGCAGAATTCTGCGTGCTGCAGGAAGAGCTTTATCAGGAAGCACTAAAAAAGCACAAAAAAGAAGCCAACTAACCTTCTCCACTGCCGATATAACGAAGTACATAACAAAAACGGAAAGGTTCCGGGATATACCAAGTCCGTACCTACTCCTTACCTACTCCTTACCTACTCCTTACATAGTCCTTGTCTAAGGATAGGGAGAAGGTCCGGAGTTGGTAGGGAATGGGCAGGGAATTGGTAAGAATCAGACCTGCAAAACCTCCGGAAATAAATTCATTTTCATATCACACATAGGCTTTTTCCTTGTATCCGATTAATTTTATAAAAAGATTGCAACCGGAATCATGATAAAGTTGTATCTTTGCACCGTTTTATGTATTTCGGAAATAAATAATAACGACGATATGATAGATAAAATCAACCAGCTTCTGCAAGAAGTGGAAGCACTGAAAGCTGCCAACGCCGAGGAACTGGAAGCACTCCGCATTAAATTCCTTAGTAAAAAAGGTGCAATCAACGACTTGATGGCAGATTTCCGTAACGTGGCTGCCGAACAGAAGAAAGAAGTCGGCATGAGACTGAATGAACTGAAAAATAAGGCACAGGAAAAGATTGCTGCCCTGAAAGAACAGTTCGAAAGTCAGGATACGGGCTGTGATGATATTGATCTTACACGTTCCGCTTATCCGGTAGAATTGGGTACACGCCACCCGCTCACCATCGTAAAGAACGAAATCATCGATATATTTGCCCGTTTGGGATTCAGCATTGCCGAAGGTCCGGAAATTGAAGATGACTGGCATGTGTTCTCTGCATTGAATTTTGCCGAAGATCATCCTGCACGCGATATGCAGGATACTTTCTTCATCGAAGCTCATCCTGATATTGTATTACGTACACACACCTCATCCGTGCAAACCCGCGTAATGGAAGTTTCACAACCTCCTATCCGCATCATTTGCCCGGGACGTGTATATCGTAATGAAGCTATCAGCTACCGTGCACACTGTTTCTTCCATCAGGTAGAGGCTTTGTATGTAGACAAAGATGTATCTTTCACCGACTTGAAACAGGTATTGTTACTCTTTGCCAAAGAAATGTTTGGTGAAGACACTAAAATCCGTTTGCGCCCGTCTTACTTCCCGTTCACGGAACCCAGTGCGGAAATGGACATCAGCTGTAACATTTGCGGTGGAAAGGGTTGCCCGTTCTGTAAGCATACCGGCTGGGTTGAAATCCTCGGTTGCGGTATGGTAGATCCGAATGTATTGGAAAGCAACGGAATTGATAGTAAAGTATATAGCGGATATGCCCTCGGTATGGGTATCGAGCGTATTACGAACCTGAAATACCAGGTAAAGGACCTTCGTATGTTCTCTGAAAACGACACAAGATTCCTGAAAGAATTCGAAGCCGCTTACTAATAACCGACATATACCGGGCGAATGATTATCCGCTCCTACAATGATATACCATTCCGGATATCACAAAACAAGTAGGCTATACATAATCATTCGCCCGGATATATTTTTTTAGTTCTTACTCAAGCTGCCCATTATGAAAGATAGACTTGTCACTCCCAGCTATTGTTTTATTCTTGCAGCCAACTTCCTGCTGTACTTCGGCTTCTGGTTGCTGATACCGGTACTTCCATTCTACCTGTCCGAAGTATTTAGTGCCGGAAATTCAACAATCGGCATTATTCTTTCCTGTTATACAGTAGCAGCTTTATGTATCCGCCCTTTTTCCGGTTACTTTTTGGACAGCTTCGCACGTAAGCCTCTGTATCTGATGGCTTATTTTATCTTTATGACCATGTTTGCCGGATACATCATTGCCGGTTCACTTACGTTATTCATTCTGTTTCGTATCATACAGGGCGTATCGTTCGGAATGGTGACCGTAGGCGGCAATACAGTGGTCATCGACATCATGCCTTCTTCACGACGCGGAGAAGGATTAGGATACTATGGACTTTCGAATAATATTGCAATGGCAGTAGGGCCGATGTCCGGATTGTTTCTGCACGATGCAGGAATGAGCTTTACCACTATTTTCTGCTGTTCGTTGGGATCTTGTATAGCAGGCTTTGTTTGTGCTTCTCTTGTGAGGACACCTTATAAGCCACCCGTAAAGCGGGAACCGATATCTCTCGACCGGTTCATATTACTGAAAGGTATTCCGGCAGGCATTAGCCTCTTATTGCTTTCCATTCCATACGGAATGACAACGAACTATGTGGCTATGTATGCCAAGCAGATTGGTATCAATGCCACTACGGGATTTTTCTTCACCTTCATGGCAATAGGTATGGCTATCTCGCGTATTTTCTCCGGAAAGATAGTGGACAGGGGTAAAATAACACAGGTCATTTCAGCCGGACTGTATCTCGTAGTATTCAGTTTCTTCCTCCTTTCAGCATGTGTATATCTTATCAGTTGGAACAACATGTTATGTACTGTTGTTTTCTTTGCCGTAGCCCTGCTATTGGGAGTAGGTTTTGGTATTATGTTTCCGGCTTACAACACCCTTTTTGTCAACCTCGCCCCCAACAGTCAACGCGGTACTGCCACTTCTACCTATCTGACATCCTGGGATGTAGGCATCGGTATCGGTATGCTAGCAGGAGGATATATTGCGGAGGTCAGCACTTTCGATAAAGCTTATTTGTTCGGGGCTTGTCTCACCATTGTCTCTATGCTCTACTTCAATGGGAAAGTGGCTCCTCATTACCATAAAAATAAATTGCGATGAGAAAAAAAGAACGTTACGAAAAAATTCTTGCCTGGTTTCGGAAGAATCGTCCTGTAGCCGAAACGGAACTGCATTACGAAACCCCGTTCCAACTGCTGATAGCAGTCATCCTCTCCGCCCAATGTACAGACAAGCGGGTGAATATGATTGTTCCACCGTTGTATCGCGACTTCCCTACCCCGGAAGTTCTTGCAGCCAGTACACCGGAAGTGATATACGAATATATCCGCAGCGTATCTTATCCCAATAATAAAGCAAAACACCTGGTAGGCATGGCACAAATGTTGGTGAAAGACTTCAACAGCGAAGTGCCCGATACACTGGAAGAGCTTATAAAACTACCCGGCGTAGGACGAAAGACGGCGAACGTTATACAATCCGTTGTATTTAACAAAGCTGCAATGGCAGTAGATACTCATGTGTTCCGTGTAAGTCACCGCCTCGGACTGGTTTCGGATGCATGTACCACGCCATTCAGTGTAGAAAAAGAATTGGTGAAAAATATTCCGGAAGCGGATATTCCCATTGCACATCACTGGCTTATCTTACATGGAAGATACGTCTGTCAGGCACGTACACCGCAATGTGATAAGTGCGGTTTGCAATTGATGTGCAAATATTATTGCGAGAAGTATAAAGTTAGCAAAGAGAAGCCGAAAGATAAAGAATAAACGACGGATTCATAGCAAAAGAAAGAAATAAATGCTAACTTTGCGCTCACGAAAACGAATTAATAACACTTTTAAATAAAATAGAGTATTATGACAATTGATCAATTCAACTTTGCCGGTAAAAAGGCATTCGTTCGTGTAGACTTCAATGTACCTCTGGACGAAAACTTCAACATTACAGATGATAACCGTATGCGTGCTGCTCTTCCTACGTTGAAGAAAATTCTAGCTGACGGTGGTAGTATAATTATTGGTTCTCACCTCGGTCGCCCGAAAGGTCCGGCTGACAAATTCTCACTGAAACACATTCTGAATCATCTTTCCGAGTTGCTGGGTGTTGACGTACAATTCGCTAACGACTGTATGGGCGAAGAAGCTGCTGTGAAGGCTGCTGCTCTGCAACCGGGTGAAGTATTGTTGCTCGAGAACCTTCGTTTCTATGCTGAAGAAGAAGGCAAACCCCGTGGTTTGGCTGAAGACGCTACAGACGAAGAAAAAGCTGCTGCAAAGAAAGCCGTTAAAGAAAGCCAGAAAGAATTCACCAAGAAATTGGCTTCTTACGCTGACTGTTATGTAAATGACGCTTTCGGTACAGCTCACCGTGCGCATGCTTCTACAGCTTTGATCGCTAAATATTTCGACAAAGACAGCAAAATGTTCGGTTACCTGATGGAGAAAGAAGTGAAGGCTGTTGATAAAGTATTGAATGACATCAAACGTCCGTTCACTGCTATCATGGGTGGTTCTAAAGTTTCTTCTAAAATTGAAATTATCGAAAATCTGCTGAGCAAGGTTGACAACCTGATCATCGCAGGTGGTATGACTTATACTTTCACTAAGGCTATGGGTGGTAAGATCGGTATTTCTATCTGCGAAGATGACAAACTGGATCTGGCTCTCGAACTGGTAGAAAAAGCAAAAGAAAAAGGTGTAAACCTGGTATTGGCTGTTGATGCTAAGATTGCTGACGCTTTCTCCAATGACGCTAACACCAAGTTCTGTCCGGTTGACCAAATTCCTGATGGTTGGGAAGGTCTGGATATCGGTCCTGAAACTGAGAAAATCTTCACAGACGTTATCAAAAACTCCAAGACTATCTTGTGGAATGGCCCGACAGGTGTATTCGAATTCGAAAACTTCACTCACGGCTCACGTGCAGTAGGCGAAGCTATCGTAGAGGCTACTAAAAACGGTGCATTCTCACTTGTAGGTGGTGGTGACTCTGTAGCTTGCGTTAACAAGTTTGGCTTGGCAAGCGGTGTTTCTTACGTTTCAACAGGTGGTGGTGCATTGCTCGAAGCAATCGAAGGAAAAGTTCTTCCGGGTATCGCTGCTATCAACGAATAAGAATAAACATTATCATACCAAAAGGCAGCTCTTTGAAAAGAAGGGTTGCCTTTTTTAATCTTATATTTTTATAGTAAACGATCAATTATCTTCCCTAACACATTTATCATAGAAATGAGACGAACTTTGTTATCCTTTGCTTTCCTACTTTCCGCACTGATAGCAACAGCACAAGATGCATGTTTGAACGATGTAGTAAATACCCTTAAAGACCGCATCAAACTCGCAGGCTACGCACAGGTGGGTTATTCCTACGATGATGCCGATGGTAGCAGTAATACGTTCGACATCAAGCGGGTTATCTTTATGGCAGAAGGTAGAATTACCGACCGTTGGTTGTGCTACTTCATGTACAGCTTTGCCAATACGGGAAAAATCCTTGAAGCATATACCGAATATAAATTCCTTCCGCAACTGACTGCCCGCATCGGACAATTTAAAACCATGTATACCATTGAAAACCCAATGTCTCCCTGCTATGTAGAACTGATTAATTGCTACTCGCAATCTGTCAATTATCTGGCTGGCATCAATGGCAGTGATCCTTTGTATGGTTCCAGTAGCGGACGCGATATGGGACTCCTGCTCTATGGTGATCTGTTTGGAAAACTGGTGAACTATAATCTTGCGGTAATGAACGGGCAAGGCATCAACCTGAAAGATAAAAACAATCAGAAGGATATTGTAGGTAGCCTGATGGTTCATCCACTCGACTGGCTGTCTGTAGGCGGTTCATTTGTAAAAGGGAAAGGATGTGCTGTGGCCGTTTCCAGCCTTAATCCCGACATACAGGTAGGCGAAAACTATACCCGTAACCGGTGGTCGGCAGGTGCAGTCATTAAAACCAAACCGGTGGATGTGCGCACGGAATACCTGGCCGGAAAAGACGGACACATCAAAAGTAACGGTTATTATGTAACAGCATCTGCACATGTATTCCCGAAAGTAGATGTAATAGCATCTTATGATTATCTTAATAAGAGCAAAGTACTCGATGATAAGCAAAGTAATTATGTAGTAGGTTTACAATATTGGTTCTATCCTAAATGCAGGGTACAGGCACAGTATACATACTGCAACCGCCATATCGGAGATAACAGTAACCTGCTGCAAGCGCAATTGCAGGTGCGTTTCTAAAGAAAAACCTTATATACCATGGACTACACCGAAATTCTGAAAGAAATATACGAAGAGATACAGCCATACGCCCAAATGGGTAAACCGGCAAGCTATATTCCTGAGTTGCTGAAAGTCAATCCTGATTGCTATGGCATTTGCCTACGTACTATTGAAGGAAAAGAATATGCCCAGGGAGACAGTGACGAGCGTTTCGCCGTACAAAGTATTTCAAAAGTATTCTCTCTTGCGATAAGTTTCAGCCGGATGGGCAATGAACTCTGGAAACGTATAGGTGTAGAACCATCCGGTAATGCATTCAACTCCATCTTCCAGCTGGAAATGGAGAAAGGAATTCCCCGCAATCCTCTCATCAATGCGGGAGCATTAGTAATGGCAGACATCCTGCTTTCAGTACTTGATGATCCGGAAAAGGATTATCTCGCTTTCGTACGAAGACTCTGCGGCAACGACCAGATTCAATATAATGAAGGTATGGCAACTTCCGAACGGGAACATGGCTATCTGAATGCAGCCATTACCAATATGCTGAAATATCATGGTAATATAGAAAACGACATTGAGCAGGTACTCCACTTCTATTTCCTTCAATGTTCCATAGGCATGAGTTGCCGGGAACTGGCACGTTCTTTCCTTCCTTTCGCCGATCATACAAGACCGTTCAGTTTTGATGGAATCGAACTGACGACTTCACAAGTGAAACGTATCAATGCCATTATGCAGACCTGCGGCTTCTACGATGAAGCCGGAGAATTCTCTTATCTGGTGGGGTTACCCGGAAAAAGCGGTGTTGGTGGTGGTATTGCAGCTGTCTGCCCACGCAAGTATGCGGTAGCAGTATGGAGTCCGCGACTTAACCCTAAAGGCAACTCTGTAATGGGAATGAAAGCTCTTGAATTGCTGACAACCAAAACAGCTATCAGTATTTTCTAAACCCCCGAACTTTTTGGCATCATTTTTGTACCTTATATTAATAAAGTATTAAAGAAAGGACTGAATATGAATGAACAATCCATCCAAAAACAATATAACCAAATAGCCAGTTTATTGGAAGATAAACGGCTGAAAGAAGCTCTCGTTCAACTGGATGCTTTCTTATATAATGGTAACGACTGGAGTCTACGTAGCCGACTGGAACAAATCCAGACTTCCTATCAATATATGTTGCAATATATGAAACTGGGTATGAAAGACCCGGAACGGCAGAAACTGTATCGTCAGCTATTGGCTGATACATGGGAGATTGCCGACCAGACACGTATTGCATTATTAGATGAAATATCCACCCACTATTACCACTCCCTGCGCAGGAATCCCAACCAACTTCCGAAAGCTTATGACCTTTCCGGCCAGCAAAAGATCCTGGAAGGCTTTGCAGATGAAATGGCTGTATCACAGTTAGCAAACTACCAAGGTTTGGACGCTATCCTGAGACGACATGAAGAAACACATCAGGTGATGTTTCTTACTACCTGGAGCAACAGTGGTTGGACTTTGGAAGAATTTGCCCAGGCAGAAGATATGCTTCGTTCGGAGACATTGCCAACCAATGACTTATGCCTGTTTGTCAGTGCTGTCACACTCAGTTTAATGGAGTGTTTCGATGAGCGCAAAGTAAACTGGTTACTCGACGGGCTTCGCCATACCAATCCGCAAATCAATCAGAGAGCATTGGTAGGACTTGTTATTATCTTGCATCTCTATCCTTCACGCATTGCACTTTATCCGGAATTGGAAGCACGTATTTCTCTTTTCAGAGAAGACCCTAACTTCAGCAAACAGGTGAACCGTATTTATATCCAGCTACTTCGTAGCCAGGAAACGGAAAAGATCGACAGAAAGATGCGGGAAGAAATCATTCCCGAAATGATGAAGAACGTGAATATCATGCGCAACATGAAGTTCGGTTTTGAAGAAACAGATGAAAACGACCGCAATCCCGACTGGGAACAAGCTTTCGAGCAATCGGGTTTGGGAGATAAAATACGCGAGATGAACGATCTGCAACTGGAAGGAGCAGATGTCTATATGAGCACATTCGCACAACTCAAAGGGTATCCTTTCTTCCGCGAACCACATAACTGGTTCTACCCTTTCGACCGGATGCATTCCAGCATTATCCATCAGGTGGGTTTGAACCAAAGTGGTGAGAGTTCTGTCCTCTCTATCATCCTGCAATCAGGATTCTTCTGCAACAGTGATAAGTATTCATTTTGCTTCACCATTGCACAACTTCCGCAGGGACAACGTGACATGATGCTAAACCAGATGACCCCTCAGGATCAAAGCGACTTTATGGAAGAAAAGAATAGTGCCAGTCTGAAACAATATGCTGAACGGCCTGATGTTATCAGTAACCAGTACATTCACGATTTATACCGTTTCTTCAAACTTAGCCAACGCAGATTCGAGTTTCATAATATCTTCCAGCAAGAGATTGCTTTGCACAGCAACCCTCTACTGAAGGAATTGCTGAGTGCTCCCGAACTACTAATGGCCGTTGCCGACTTCCACTTCCGCAAAGAGCACCCTGCCGAAGCATTGGAACTCTACCGGATATTGATAGACCGGAAACAGGCCAATGCGGACGTCTTCCAGAAAACAGGCTTCTGCCTACAAAAGGTGAAATGCTATAAAGAAGCCATAGATGCTTATCTGAAAGCCGATATGCTGAAGCCCGATCACCTGTGGACACTTCGCCACCTGGCTACCTGTTACCGCCAGATGAAGAATTTCGATGCAGCTTTGGAATACTATCACCGCGTAGAAGCCATTCAACCGGAAAATCGCAATGTATTGTTCTATACCGGTAGTTGCCTGGCAGAACAAAAAAGGTATGACGATGCCCTGCAATATTTCTTCAAGTTAGACTTCCTGGAAAACGACTGTATGAAGGCATGGCGCGGCATTGGCTGGTGTTCATTTGTCAGTGGTAAGCATGAACAGGCTATGAAGTATTATGATAAACTCCTTGCAGCCAAGCCACTTGCTACGGATTATCTCAATGCCGGACACGTGGCCTGGGTACTGGGAAACATAGAAAAAGCAGTCGGGCTATATGGCAAGGCCATGGCAGAAAGCGGAAGTAAAGATGCTTTCCTTGAAATATTCGACAGAGACCGGAGCAGTCTTCTCAAACAAGGTATTGCAGGAGAAGAAATTCCATTAATGCTGGATATGATTGAATAAAGACATAAATAAGTAGCTAATGAAGAAATACTGTATCTTGGCTGTATTCTGTTGCCTTAGCTATCTGGCTACAGCGCAAAGTCCTGTAGAGAAAGGACTGAAAAGCATAAACCGGACATCTGCCGAAGCATATATCGGTTTTCTGGCTCACGATGAATTACAAGGGCGGGAAGCCGGATACCATGGTTCAAAGGTAGCTGCCCAATATATTGCTTCATTGCTTCAGGCTATGGGAATACAACCGTTGGGAGATAGCTATTTTCAACCTTTTGAAGCATACAGAAGAGAACGCCAGAAAAGGGGAAGGTTGGAAGTACACCCCGATTCAATAACCATATTCAAAAGAGAAGTACATCAGAAGCTCTCTATGGCAAATGTACTGGGAATGATCCCCGGTAAAAACACCAGTGAGTACGCTATTGTCGGTGCGCACTTTGATCATTTGGGAATAGATCCTGCTCTTGAAGGTGATCAGATTTATAATGGTGCTGATGATAATGCTTCCGGTGTATCAGCCGTTCTGCAAATAGCCAGAGCGTTCATTGTCAGCGGCAAGCAACCGGAACGAAATATTATTTTTGCCTTCTGGGACGGTGAGGAGAAAGGATTGCTGGGTTCCAGATACTTTGTACAAACCTGTCCGTTCATTTCGCAGATCAAAGGATATCTGAACTTCGACATGATAGGCCGTAATAATAAGCCGCAACAACCCATGCATGTAGTTTATTTCTATACGGAGGCCAATCCGACTTTTGGAAAATGGCTAAAAGAAGATATAAAGAAATACAACCTCCAACTGGACCCCGACTATCGTCCATGGGATAATCCCATAGGCGGTAGTGATAACGGTTCTTTTGCCAAAGCGGGAGTTCCTATTATCTGGTATCATACAGATGGGCACCCGGATTACCATCAACCCTCCGATCATACAGACAAACTGAATTGGGAGAAGATAGTGGAGATAACCAAAGCATCCTTTCTGAATGCCTGGAATCTGGCAAACGAGAAGGAGTATTGAACTATACTTTCAGTAATTCCCTGTACAATTTCTGTACAGGAAGCCCCATGATATTATTATGAGACACATAACATTATAACAAGCTATAAAACAAAGATATACATCACAATAAAAACATCTTAGTAAAACAGTTGTAAAACAAACATTATAATTAGAGATTTTACGCTATTTTCATCATGATTGTATTCCATATTGTTTTGGGAGCAAAGATAAATCATAGAAAGGAAAAGGTAGCCTATTCTGCTTCATTTTTAACACTTGAACAAGAAAAAGCCCCGACCGTCACCAGCCGAGGCCCAAATTCATCAATGACGAATTACTTCTACTTCTTTATAACATGTTACCACAGAAAAAGGTTGTAGCTAACACCTACACCGGCATATATTCCAGATGGATAGCCATAGCCGACTTGCATCCCCAATCCCCAGCGTTTCTTTCTAGGTGTGATAGTATGGTAAATATCATTCGTCACCGTCTGATATACAGTCTTTGGAAATATCTGCAAACTATCAAGCCTCGGACGATAACCACTCACCCATGCCCGGTAAAGACTATCCTCATAATAAGCCTGCTCACGATGAACAACAGTGTCACCAATACGAATAGTATCTGTTAGCTGGAAAACTAACAGAGGTGCCATAGGTGCAGAGATAAGCAAAGTATCAACCTTGACTACTGTATTTACCTTCGTTTCGGTACGTATTTCTGCCGGCAAAGGCTCGTGCGGACGGAACCAAACAGCCACACAAGCCACAGCCAGCAATATTACTAATATCCAAGGTAGCTTTTTCATAGAGCAAGCACTTGTTTACGGTTTGCCCCTTCACGATAGCTCACGTGTACCCAAGCAAAGTTCTTCTCGTCAATGAGCTGGTCAAAAGGGAGCCCCAGCGATTGAATCAGATAAAACAGCCTTTTGTTTTCCTTCGGACTTCCACCGGTTATATCTGCCGCCCGTCCAGTCATGTGGTCGCTCGTAGCTGAACCTTTCACGGCTTTATTGAGTGCCGGGCAACGGAAACCACTGTTCACAGTGATTGGCTTACTGTATGCCTCCCGTAATGGGTCCAGTACGTTATCTACTAATGCAGTCATATTGACTACATGTTCCTTCTTACACCGGTTATCAATACCTAACCGGTCGGCTGTATCTGACTTGCAGAGTTCAGCAATTGTAAAGTAGTTCATTTTTCTTCCTCCTTATCAATTTCGTTTTCAATTCTTTCAATAACCCCCTGGACATGTGAGGGCATCGCACGTTTGAATTCAAATCTAATCAAGTGATAGATTATCCGGAATGCTTTATTCTTTGGGTATGCCATAATCAGGTTCTTGAATGCATTCTGTAAATACACGTATGAGAAGACGTACGTAATAGTCTTTATCACAATGAAAGCACTCTCCCCATCCCCTATCGAGTTCATAAAGATAAATACCACTTCAATAATAACCAAGTACAAAAGCAGCTCTGCCAATGCATTTTTAAACTTCCCCCAAGAGAAATTTTTGCACCGAACAATACTCACGCCATCGGCACGCATACCGCACCAGATATTAAAGGCAAACATCACTGCCAAAGCTATAAGGAAGCCTTTGGTGGGTGTCAGATACGCTAACATCGAACTAAATAACGACACGCATATCACCCGAATTTGGTCTAATGTCAATAATCTATCCATTCTCAAATATTATCTAATTATTAATATTATCTTTGCAACATGACCGTTAAGGTCACATAGTAGTTTTGTTCATCCCGCCCAGCTTGAGAAAGTAGGACGGGAATTTTTATATCAGGACAATCAACACCCCTGCATACGCACATACGAATGCCGCCATCTCCACCCAGAACAACCACTTGCGGTATTTGAGCATGACAATCCCGGCAACTGGAAAAGTAGTAGCAGGCAGCCACCACATTTCTGACAGACAGAGCCAGAGGATAGCCGCAATGCCGCTGATGGCGGTTCCGGTATAGTGCACCCTGCCTTGGAACTCCTCCTTAAACAACGGTGCAGAACCTACGAACATGAGTCCTCCACATGAGAGGAATGCGAGGAACTGCAAGTTCCCGGAAGAGCACTCCAGCCACACCGGCATCAAGAGCATGGCAGGAATAATCATAGCCATTTGGAACAACCATGCCGGACGGTTCCGCTTTTTCAACTGATAATAAGTATCAGAGAGTGACCAAGGCACTCCACACACTCTCACCGCATACACTATGTACATAGTGAGGAATATCAACGATATAAGGTATAAGTAAATCATATCATTATTGATTAAGGTTAAACACTAATTTATCAGGATAGCCGGAAGTATAGTCGTAGGCTTCTACCTCTTCTTTCGTGGCAAGTGCTTTGACAGCAGCTATGTGCTCCTGCGTAGCATTGTAGGAATCCAGAGCATAGAGTTCCAAAGCAGCAAGCATCTGCAAGGCAAGAGGAATAGGTATCACGTACTTCATCGCATCATGCCATAACACAGTCGTTTCTTTCCCTGCTGTCTGCTCGATAGTGATTGAATTTACAAGACCGACACGCGTATCTTTATCAAGCCACATCCGCTTTCCGCCCAACAAGAACTGATTAACAGCATCCGATTGGTCATACTCGGTTATCTGAGAGATTTTCAGGCTTTTCACTTCTTCGATTGTAGGTTCATAGGGAGACCTTAGCACACAATCAAACACTTCTTTTATAGAAGCTGACGAATTAGCATTATAGAACGCTTCTTGTTCCTCGTTTAGTTTAACCCACTTACCATCAAGGTAATCTTCATAGGTTGTACCTACTTCATAGTTATCATCAAGCTCAAAATCGAGGTTAATAACTTTACTTACTGAATCGATATTTACATATAACATAATCTCTGTTTTTAAATTACTTACTTATTGCAATCATATAAGAACTATTAATCCCAGATAGTGCCAATGAAAAAGTGTTCCCATAATCAGCAGACCTATATAATGCAGAACCATTTATACAATAAATATATTTACCATTGGAGGACATTACAAACTGGGTTGCATCATCCATACCAACCAGTCTGGTAAAACTCCTACCAAAATCGCGGGATATCCAATTTCCTTGACTACTACCATATATCAGTATAATATACTTTCCTGTATGGGACACACATATCTGAGTGGGTATATAGTAGTTATTAATCTCAGCTACAGAAATCCGGTCTACTGTATCCCAATCATCACAATGTACCCTAAAGATGCCATTATAATCAAGAGAAGCACTTTTAAAAGAATAGAAGATATACTTACCATCACCACTCATCACCATATCATTTAATTTATTACTAGTTGAATATGGGTACTCTATTTGTTTTGACAGTTTCAAAGTCAAACTATAATCATTAGAACCATGCATAAATGAATCCCCGGCAATTACTATATATCTGCCATTCCTTGATACAGCTAATTTATGCATTTTATAATCAACATTTAACCAGTTTCCCTCAATGATAGTGTTCGTTTGAATATCAATTTTACGTAAATATTGATATTCACCTAATACAAACAGGGTGTTTCCGTCTTTAGTAATATCCATCCCTGTTATATCTTCAAATAAAGTATTGGGTTTAATGAGATTAGTGGTAACCAAACCATCTCTCGAAACATATATATTATTTATACTACCGCGAGTAGCTACAAATACATCACCTGTATCCTCTAATATAGCAACTGATGCAGACAGATAGATAAAATTACATTTCTTCTCAGTAAAGCTCAGACCATAATCTGTAGAAAAGAATTGTTTACCCATATATATGGCTGCTACATATTTCCCACTTTTAACGCCTGAATCCGCTCTTCTTTGTATAATACTCATAATCGTTATTCTTTCATTTTTACGGATATAGAGTACGCACCTGCTGCATAGCACCAAATGCTAATCTCAAAAACATCTCCCGAAGCAACACTTAGCGATGAGCCTGACATCGAAGTGTACGCACCACTATTAGGTATAGGCTGAATAAAAGTTGCCATTGCTTTACATCTAATATATAAGTCTTGCCCTACTGACATACCACTTGCGACAGACAGATTTGTAGCAGAAGCAAGGGTAGCAACGATACTTCTCTTTGATACAGGCAAAGAAGCAAGGGTTGTAACCGTATTGACACCCGTGACGGTCGGGTCTCCAACACCCTGAGGACCTTGTGCACCCGTAGCACCCTTCGCACCAGCAGGACCGGTAGCCCCCTGTGGTCCGGTTGCACCCTTCAGATTCTTGAAAGCAAAAGCAAAGGTTCTTGCAGATGCCGTTCCACCTGCAGTGACCGTTACAGAGGGAGTACCGATATTCGCATCAACTGTAGCAGTCGCTCCCGTAATAGTGGCATTGACCCCAGCAGGTCCAGTTGCACCTTGTGGACCAGTCGCACCGGTAGCTCCTTTAGCTCCGGCAGGACCTGTCGCGCCTTGAGGACCGGTTGCACCAGTGGCACCTTTCAAGTTTTTGAAGGCAAAGGCAAAGGTTCTTGCAGAAGCAGTACCACCAAGAGAAACTGTTACTGCAGGAGTACCGACATTGGCATCCACTGTAGCGGATGCACCGGTAATGGTTGCGTTTGTTCCAGCAGGACCAGTGGCACCGATTGCGCCTTTTGCACCAGTATCACCCTTGTCTCCTTTATCGCCCTTTGGACCTTGTATTCCCTGTGCACCAGTGGCACCGGTTGCCCCAGTAGCTCCTGTTGCACCTCTTGAAGGTTTACCTGTATCGGTAGTCCCAAGATACCAATTACCATTCGAACCAATCGTAGGTGTCGTTCCGGCAGGACCTGTCGCACCAGTTGCACCTTTTGCACCAATAGGACCGGTAGCCCCTTGCGGACCAGTATCCCCTTTGGGACCTTGAAGACCGGTTGCTCCTGTATCCCCCTTAGGGCCAGTAGCACCAGTATCGCCCTTTACTCCTTGCGGTCCTGTTGCACCAGTATCACCTTTTATCCCCTGTGGACCTTGTACACCTTGAGGACCTCGTGCTCCTGTATCCCCTTTCTCTCCCTTATCGCCTTTCTCTCCTTGTAATCGCCCCTGACTTTGCCAGTCACCGTTATACCATGCGTAATATGTGTAGGGTAAAGCTGCACCCACAGCATAGAAACCGCTACTACCGGAACCATCAGGAACAGCAGCTTTCAAGGCGGCAAGTGTATCATATTGTCCAAGAGGAGTGAACGTATCTCCCGGCTTACCTTTAACATAAATATCCGTCTTTACGTACTTTTTAGTGGACTTCTCCCATTGGTATACATAGTGGTCCGTCCCGATATAGGTAGGATGTTCTGCCGTGTCAGTAGCGTTTGCAGTGGCCGTTTCCGAATTCTTCTTGAGGGTAGCAAATTCAGTAACACGGTTACCTTCTGCAGTTACACGGCCGCTTTCAGCATTGACGCGTACACTCTCGGCTATCTGACGGCTTGTTTCTGCACTCTTACGCACATCCTCAGCTGTAACGCGGGCATTCTCTACAGTAACACGCCCGTTTTCAGCCGTCACACGGGAACCTTCTGCAGTAACGCGGTTCTTTTCAGCATTGACACGGCCTGTTTCATTTGTCTGCCGGATAGACTCAGCACCAGCCCGCGTAGTCTCAGCATTTTTACGTTCATCTTCGGCACTGATACGTTTGGATTCAGCATCAGCACGTCCGAACTCAGCAGTAGCTCGGGCAGTCTCGGAAGCCTGTCTGGTAGTTTCAGCCTTGCCCCGTTCTGTCTCGGCTGTTTTCCGGGTACCTTCGGCCGTCACACGATCTTTCTCCGAATTGATACGCGTAGCTTCAGCAGATGCGCGGGTACCTTCAGCAGAAACACGCTTTGTTTCCGCATCCTTACGCAGGTTCTCCGCTGAGACACGTCCTTCTTCGGCTTTACGCAGTTCTTCGGCAGCTTCCTTGGCAGGAGCAGACAACAGTTCCAAAGGAGCTTCAACAACCGACTCGTCCATACCAGAAAGACGAAGTGCGGGCAAGCTCACTATGTCATCCAGTGAATCGACTACCTCGACATCACCAACACCTTGGGAACCCGTAAGGAGAGCTTTCTTTACCTCTTCTACAAGCTGGTTAAACTGATTTGAATCTAATACCATATGGTTTGAATTGATTTTAAACGGTTAATTACCACTCAGCAGGTTAATTATACTGCGCTTCACCGCAGCTATTAGCCGGGAGTTTTTGACTACAAGTTCTAAAGCCCTGCAATACTGGTCCGGAATCTCCACCGCATCAGTCGAATAGTAGATTTTCTTTGCCAAATCTTCAAAGCCGATATCCAGAAGAATACTTCCGTTATACATCATCTCGTTACCGACTGTCTCGGCTGCATCGAAGGTTTGTTTTCCACCTTCAAAAGAGGTCTGTGCCTCGATCTGTCTAAAATTGATTTTCATATTCTATAAATTATAATTAAACTATCCACAATAAAAGAAGAACCAGCTACTACCATCAGAAACCAACATCATGGAGTACGTTCCTGTAAGTTTGTAGGTATTATTCATCTCCCAACCGTTAGGAGCTACGAACGGTCCATTTGTAAAAGTGACACTACCGGCAGTCTGCTTGACATAATAAACCTTCCCGGGACAAGACGAAGGAGAAGGCATTGTCATGGTAACATTCACATTGCTGGTAAAGCGCAGGAAGTCATCATGCACATTGACACTACCGGATGCTGTGATAAAGCGTGTATTGACACCACGTGTCGACACAGGCGCATCTATCTCTAAAATACGGGAAGAAGGAGTAGTCAACTTTCCATAGATCATCATATCACCGGCAAAACTACATTTGTCACCAAAGTAGCACTCACCGGCAGATACATGTATGGCTTTGTTGCGGCCTTCAATTGCAGCAGAGATACTGAGGACGGCAGGAGATGTGGAATACCCGGGTTCACCTTCCTTAAAGCAATAAGGCCTGATAGTGAGCATGTTCAAGTATTTATTCTCCATGACGCCATGCATATAATAAGGCTTGCTTAATGAGAACTGGCTGGTCTCATCGGTAAAATCAACTAACTGGCTGTTCGGATTGGTAGATATACCGCTACTGTGCAAATACAAATCACTGCCTATCCGACCGCTGGAAGCGTTGATAGTGCCGTTAAAGGTTCCATTATTAGCAGTCATGTTATTCACAACAACATCACCGGAAGCATCCCAGGTGATATTACTGTTGGCAAGGTATCCAGAGTTATTGTTGCCTAAATACCAAGAACCGTTTTGGTTATATATTGAACCGTCAGCACCGAGCACAACATTATTTTTATGAATAGAATCAACGTCTATGATCCAACCTGCAAGATTGCCGTCAGTGGCGGTTATACTTCCACTGAATGTACCTCCTTTACCATGGAAAACACCATTACTATCAATGTAGAAAGGGTCAGTAGGCTTATTGACATTCTTGACTGAAATGGTATTCAGGGTAAGGTTGCCATCTGTATCGACTATGAACTTCCCGTTGATGATGGTCTTTCCGGTAAAGTTTATCTTATCAGCCTGAATCGTAGCATTGGAAATCAGGTTACCAGCTTCATCCTCTGTGATGAACGCACTTATTTCAGCCCGTCTGACTATTTCGCCATACGGGTCAACCTTCTGGGCAAACACAGTAGCAATATTGCTTTCTGTCACTAAACCGGCTCTGTCGATGTTGGTGATATTACCTTTGGAATCGAAAGTAATCTTCTGTACAAACTGGTCAATCCGGTTACTTGTCTGGCTGATAGCGGATGAATGTTCTTCTACCGTACCTTTCAGACTGTTGGTTGCAGTAACCAGACTATCAATCTTTTCGGCCGTCACATGGAAGCTGCCTTCATGCTTGTCCAAGCCACCCTCTACGCTTGTTACCCTCTGTGTTATCTCCCTGATGGACTGCTGGAACTCACTGAAAGTTCCACCGGAACCATCCCCGACAATACCTCTGATAGAATCAACCTCTATCTTTAAAGTAGAATACTTACCGGTGATATCGGTTACGTTAGCAGAAATACCACTGACTGTCTGGGTGAGCTTTGAGTAGTTGGTCCCCTGTTCGGTTATGTCCGCAACTATACCCTCTATCTTCTGGGCAGTCACATGGAAAGAAGCTTCATGAGAAGTTAACCGGCCGTCAATAGCATTCACCGTAGAGATGGTAGCCCATAACTTGTTACCGTCAGCAGTAGTGATCCAACCAGCCGACTTGATGGTATTATTGATAGTATCGGTAGCAGATACCATTGCATCTATCTTTTCAGCAGTCACATGGAAGCTGGAAAGATGCTTTGTCAGCTTACCATCAAGGTCAGCTATAGATGATGAGAAATCTGCACGTAATCCACGGGCGGATAAATCAATGGCTGAAGTATAAGCTTCCGTTATACGACCCTCGGTATTTGTCAGGTCTTCCGTAAACTTCGCTTCAAGATTACGGGCAGTCAGAAGGAATTCACTGTGATACTCTTCAAGCTTGCCGGCCGTGCTTCTGATTTCGTCAAGGTTCGCCTGAATCTTCTTGTCTGTGAGTTCGAAACGCATGTTGAACTCCTCGCGCAAGTCGGCAAGAGCGTCATCGGTAAGAGTCAGTGAATAGACATAGATGTCACCGGTGAAAGACATGTAGAAATCACCGGTACCGTTCCACTTGCCGGTTATCTCCATCTGCTTGAATTCAGTACCGGGATACAGGTCCTTTGAGAAGGAAATCGGGGTATATTCTTCGAAGCCCGTCTCATTCTCATCATTGAAATGAACGGTAAGAATACCGGGACGCTTCACCAGATACTTGAAAGAGACGGTGAACTGCCGGGGGCGCTTGAGTTCGTCGAAAGTCTCAAAATCCGGATGGCGGTAAAAGTTTGAATTAACCTGCTCGATATAGCTGTTCTTTAAGCGCAAGACACTTTTTGCACCCTCGCTTACAATATCGGCGAAAGACTCCTTGTTCGCATAGAAGTTGCTATTGAAGTACAGCAATCGACCATCTACACGGAAGATACGTATGTTGCTGCTACCAGTCCAATACTGCATATCTGCGGCAAAAGACGCATTGTTCAGGTAGTTGTCAAGGGCATTGATTTCATCGCGCACGGAAGAGATTTCAGACTTTATCAAACCTTCAATGACGGTAAACATCGTTAGAATATCCTCACCGGCCATGGTAAGAAAACGCCCCTTAATTTCGACTCCACCTTCCGGGGTATATTTGATGTAAGTGCTTTCGTCACGGGCACCGATATAAGAAGTGCCATACACCTTCATGTAGGCGTGACCGGTGGACTTGTCAAGCCCGAAGGAAATGATGTCCTTCTCTGTCAGGTTGAAATCATTGATACCAGCGTAGAAGGTGATAGATGGGGATATCTCGTTAGTGGATGACAGAACAATCGCACTTTGAAGGTCCACATCTGTACGGTGTCCTAAACCGATAATGTCATCACCTGCTTGGGGGATATCGCTTCCCCCGTCACAAATAGTCTTGGAAAGGTCAATATAATCACGCCCCACCTCCATGACCTCACGCCAGTAGTAGCGGTTGGATGCATTAAGGGTGGTACCGTCAACAATGTTGCATTCCTTGGCCTGCGCCAGCGAACCAACACTGAATTCGTTCGCAATTGCTTCCCCTTCCTGCTCGGCAAGAAAATAGCATCTGTAGACATCTTTCAGCTCTTCTACACGAATACACTTCATTCCAGCGTGGGTGATAATCTGTTCACCGCCGACATGCGTAGCTTTCTTAACTTGTAATTCTTCAAAGACTGCCTTTATCTTCACATACAGACGGTCAACAACAGCTTGGGAAGTGCCGTCTTCGCGTACTGTGATACCACTGCCGTTCTTACCAATCAATAGTCCCTTGAGGAACGTGATAATCTCTTCCGCCACATCGGGGAAGTCCTTCCTCAGAAACATCCTGAGTGTACGCAAGGCAGAGAATACATTGAAGTTACTTGCGGCCGTAGCGTCGTTAGTTTTAATAACGTAGATATTACTCCCTCCAGAACCGGTGAAAGTCTGCCCTTTGAAAGTCAACTCTTCGACTTGCGTTTCAATATCGGAAAGGCGGGAATAGGCAGTACTTTCACCGATGGTATATTGTGGGGAGTCGTAAGGTAAATCCAGCTTGATTTCAAAGCCGATGACACGGGACAAGCGCCCGTCCTTGAAGTAGGCGGGGTTGACAAGGTTAATTCTCTGACCGATATCAAAGCTATGATTGATTTGGTCATCATGCACCCAAATGGAGTTGAGGGTAGCGGTATAAGTACCATCGTCAATGCAGGTCTTTGCTACATATTTCTTGGCGGCGGCAAGTAGTTCCTGTTCGGCGGTGGCAACTAAACCCAGTTCGGCTATCTTCTCGGCATTCCAACCACTAAGGACGTATTTATCACCTTCTGCAGGAAGAAGAATTTCATCCGGCAAGGGACGGCCGTAGTCTTCGTTCTGTACAATCTCCCAAAGCTGAGCGTCCGGGTTGAATGTGCCGTCGTCGTTCTTTTCGGTCAAGCCAAGAGGATTGAAAGCAACTCCGAATTCCATACCATTGAGCTTGCCGGATTCGAACCTGATTTTGAGTTCCTGACCTTCAAGGATGTATTCCTTTGAGAAGTTGATTCCGGTATCGGTAAAGCGGTAAAAGGTAGCTTTCGTCTTAGTACCGTCTTCATTGTCTACCTCGCTTTCGTAGGAGCTTACATCAGTGATTTCACCTACTCTTTTAGGGTAGATGTCGTCAAATACAACAACAGCTTCAATGGCTTCAAAGTCACTCATGCCCTCATAGGCATCCACGTATGGAGTGCCTGCCGGAAGCATAAGGCGCTTCTGAACGATACCATTAACAACAGTACTCTGGTCTACCGGGCGATAGTTGGTAGGGATATTTCTTGTTGAACCGAATGCGTAGATACGGGTGGCATAAGTACCCTTGCTGTCACTCCGGCTCATGTCCTTGGCTTCCTTATCCAGTTCTATCTTAACAGCGTCGGAGAACTCACACCTACCAAAGTTAATGACATGGTCCGTTACCCAGCAGTCACAGCCCCATTGGTCAGCCATAGAGAACATGGCATCAATGAGGTTCATGTTCTCATAGGTCATCAGCTTGGAAGACCTCTCTACACTGCTGTCAATGGAAAACTCAAAGTCCTTTCCCTCGTACTTATAACCAAGAGCTTTCAAATTACGAAGAAATACACCCATCTGGATATCCAGTGAAGCGGTAAGGGACCAAGACGCTTCCTGCCCTCCACTCTCCGGGGTGTACTTGAATATCTTTGTTTTCCATTGCCAATAGTAAGCATCCAAACGAAGCTCGTAGTCATACCCTCCGGTGGATGCGTTGTAGGTCGGATAGGACAAGTCTACTATCTGATAGATTTTAGCCAGTTTCCCACCCATAGAGGCATCGAAGACACCGCGCAGGTCTACGTAATCACCTACTTGGAAATCGATTGGATGCAAAGTATTAAAGGGAAGCACAACATAGTCCTCCTTCATCAAAGAGAACCTACCTTTTGCACCGGGATTGATACCGGTTGAAAAGCGAGTATTGCCTTGTATGTCCTTAATATCTATCATAACTACAAATGTCGGAGATAAAAAAAAGAAGCCCTAAAATTTAGAGCTTCCATACACGACAATGAATTTAATGTCGTAAATTAGCCTCTAATGCTCGGATTCGGCTCGCAGAACTTACTTGTTATCTTACCGAACGTCCGGTCAAGACTTTGGGCATAAGATACGCTTTTCCCAAGATAGACTAGGTGATAGATATCACTGCTATTGTCCGGTACTTGGATATCAACCGCCCCTTTGTAGAGTTCCTCGGAAAAGGCCTTCTTCTTCCTTTGGTAATCCTCTGGAGAGCTACCTTGTATTGTAAACGTCAGAGCCAATTCGCGTTCATCCAGCTTGGGCGACTTTACCACCACTTCTTTTCCATGTTCCAGTCGGGATTTATTTTCAATG
Organism: Bacteroides sp. AF39-11AC; assembly: GCF_003474285.1. NCBI lineage: Bacteria > Pseudomonadati > Bacteroidota > Bacteroidia > Bacteroidales > Bacteroidaceae > Bacteroides > Bacteroides sp. AF39-11AC. The sequence goes on from NZ_QROH01000003.1 coordinate 511,046, forward strand.
AATTCCTTCAGAGAAACCGGTGCACCCAGTACATCAAAGAAACTATTACCCATTCTAACACCCCACTCTTTAAGAGCATCTTTGTTGTTAATTATCAACTCGGCCATATCTATAAGTTTTTAAAGGTTCTTTAAGTTCCGTTTAATCTCATCGGTGCCAGCAAGTATCTTGGGGCTGTTCTTCGCAAGTATAGCTGAGTTTTCCACTATATCCCTACGAGCAATATTACCCTCCACTTGGAATGTCCTCATCTCGTCTACAATCCTTTCCATACTGGAAACCTTTTCAGTCAATACCTTTATATCTTCTGTCGGAAATACAACATTTATCTGGGACTGATAGCTATTAGTGATGATTCCTCTTGTCTTATCAACGAAATTGGGCGTACCAGACATTAAGGCAGGAATATCATCGTTTGTAATGTCTATCAATGACAGTCTTTTGTCGATGGATGATAATAAGCCAGTTTGTTGAACAGCTTGATTCTTGATTTCTTCTCCGGCAACCTGCAAAGCCGTAAAACGCCCGTTAAGCTCTTCGCCGGTGTCTTGTGACATGGCTTCAAAGCCTTTGGAAGATGCCTGCTGTGAAAACATGGTTCCAAAGAACTGGTTGATAGCATCCACTTCCTTCTTCATGTCATCAACCATAGTCTGTTTCATGGAGTCAAGGAGCTGCTTTTCTTCGGAAGTCAGGTTGTCATCTCCCATGGCACGTTGCCATTCGTTGTACCACTTCTGCATCTGGGGTTTGAAGTTCTCCACATACATGGCTTTAATGAGAGCCTTACGCATGTACTCGCTCATGTCGTCGGAGATATCCTCGGCGGTGGCTTCAATATCATAGAGGGAGTTTAGTATGCCATCAGAGAATGACTCCCATTCCTGCTCTGCCTCATTCCTTGCATTCTCAGCCTCTTGTGCGGCTTCTTCGGCACGCTTTATTGCACCCGTATCAAGAGATGGGAACAAAGCATTAGCAGCATCCACGATATCAACACCGGCTTTCTGAATCTCGGCTATCATTTCGTCCAAGGTCTTACGCTCGGCGGTATCTATGGCACCGTCCTTCATAAACTCGGTGTATTTGTCATACCAAGCCTGAATCTGAGGTTGGAGCTGAGCGGTAAACATAGAATCAACCAAGGCGTTACGCATGTACTGATAAATATTGTTGGCTACATCCTCGGCAGTGGCTTCCGCATCATACAATACGTTCTTGATACTGTCAGAGAAAGATTCAAAGGCTTTCTTGACTTCTTCGCCAGAATCCGTCCAAGCATCGCTGATTTCTTTTGCTGCATCTGATACTTCCTTGCTCAGCTCGTCAATGTCAGTCTTGATATTGGCACGCTCTTCATCAGTTACAAGTCCATCGGCGGAATACTCTTTCCATTTCTCCCAGATAGCTTTGATACGAGGTTCGTACTGTTCGATATACATTGCCTCGATAAGCTCTTTGCGCATGGATTCAGCAATGTCCTTGGCGACGGACTCGGCTGTCACTTCTGCATTGTACAAGGAGTTTAATATACCATCAGAGAAAGACTTGAATTCCTCTTCAAGCTCCTTCTTTAGGCTGCTCTCAGTGATACCGAGAGTATCGGATAGAATGTCTTTGGCGGTCGTAATGTCGTTAGCCAGTTTCTCAGCTTCACTTCTCAGTGCGTTACGTTCAGCATCGGTTATATCACCGTCAAACATGGCTTCCTGAACCTTCTTATAGAATTCCTCTATCTGCGGTTGGAAGGTATCGGCAAACATCTTGTCAACCATCTGTTGACGGATGTATTCAAAGATATTATCTGTCACATCTTCGGCGGTAGCTTCGATGGAGGACATTGCAGACTTCACGTTATCAACGAATGACTGTAGGTCTTCGGCATCCTTCAGTTTGTCAGCGAAGATACTGTTCACGCTCTCAACGCCCTTCATCATCTGTTCAATGTACTGGTCTACTTGGGAGCCAAGTTGCGCCATATCACTCTCTGATAATCCGTCTGCTGAGAGGCCTTCAAAGGTCTTGTATAGTTCTTCCATCTTGCTCTTATACTCCTTTTCGTACAGAGCATTTATCATGGCTTGACGGAAGTAGTCATAGATATTATCGGAGACATCTTTAGCTGTCACGTCCAAAGAAGTTAGAGCACTTTGCATATCACTGACAAATGATTCAAGAGCCTCTTTGGCAGAATCTGAAGTAGAATCAGACCATCCAAACATTTTCTGATAATTTTCCCATTCTGCCTTAGCTTCTTCAACGATGTCTAAATAATCTTGTTTGGAAGCCTCCATCTCTTCTGGTGTAAGCTTTTTATCGCTTTCTACGCTTTTGGCAAAATTAGTATACCACTCTTGGAGCTTCTTATCATATACACCGGTCATCATTATTTCAAGCAGAGCATTTTGCATCATCTCCTCAAAGTCCTCAGCAAACGCTTCTGCATTATCCTTCATTTCAAGCAATGAGGTACGAAAGTTGTCTTTTACCGAATCAAAAGATGTAGAAGTAAGTTTTTCATAATAGGCATTCTGAAGTTCCTCAAGTTCTTTGTAGTATGATATATAAGAATCCATGTATTGAGCGGCATCTCTATATCCATCATCGGCTGAATTCTTAATTTTAGTATATAAGTCTGTGGCTTCTAATGCAACTTTCGCCATCTGCTCACTCGTTAAATTCCAGAAATCACTGGCATTATTAACTGTATGCCCGACAACACCACTAATGCGTGCCCAGTCGCTTGAAGACATGGCATTATTTATTTTCTTATTTGAAGAATGGCTACCTCCCATACCTAAGAAACCATTGCTATAAGCTTCTGCACTTCTTCGCATCATTTCTTGGGTATTACGCATCTGTTGCTCCAAATTGGACTTCTGTTGGTTATACACTTCTGTAGATTCCACAACAGAAGTAGATTCCATTTTATCAGCAAGATTGTCAATAGCCATTTCCAAGTCTTGATTGGATTGAGTAAGATTCTCAATATCTTTTTGTAATTGTGGGTCACTTTCACCACCAAAATCAAGTCCTGTCCACCCGAACACAGTATCCCATGCGCCATAAGCCGCATTAAAAATAGAGTCAAATATATTTCCTAAAAAGCCGTCAAGGCCTTGCTCGCCAATGGAATCTAATGCAGAAAATACCGCACCGATAATCCCTCCTATCTTCTTTCCAGATTCAGAGAAAGTATCAGCAAGCGTTCCCGCCAATTGTCCAACCTGTGACAGAGACATTTGGGAATTGCTGCCAAGGTCTGTTATTACATTGGCTAAAGTAGCAACGTTACTTGTCGCTTTCTCGGCTGATTGACTTACATTTGTTTGTGCATTCTGAACACCTTTTTCTGCATTGTTTTTTTTGATTAAAGCAGCCTCTTGTTCGCTCTCTGTACCGTTTTTGAGGGCATCATTATATTCTTCCTGAGCCTTAATCAGTTCTTCTTGTGCAATACGGAGCGCATTAAGTTGCTCCGGCAAACCTCCCAATAACCCTCCTTTATCAATTAAGGTCGTTTGTATCTTATTTAACGATTCATCAATGATTTTCTTTTGGTCGATATCCATTGATTGGTATTCCTGACTTTCCCTAAACTCTTTGAGTTGTTTTTTAATCTTATCAAGACTTTCCTTGGAGGCATTGCTTAAGTCTCCGAATACCATCTCCCAATTAATCTCTTGCTTCAATTCATCTACTTTGAGAGAAGATATAGCTTCATTCCATTGCTTTTGAAGAGCATTCTTCGCCCCAAGCGAAGTCTCCTTGTTGATATCGTCTTGAAACTTCTTATCAATTGCAGCCTTTTTCTGGGAAAATGTTCCATACTCCATTAGATATTTATTCATCGCATCCTCACGCTCTTGCCATTCATCTAATCCTTGTTTAGTTTCTGTATGAGCTACAATCTTATCCCATGCTGCAATGATTTCGTCTACGTTAACAGTAGAAGCATCAAATATCTTTTTTACATAACCTTTGGACTGCTTGGATTTTAAATCTTCTTTGGCATCGAAGATTTCTTTTTGAGCTTGTATTTCAGCACGAATATAGTCTTCTTTCTGACGCTTAACATTCTGAATCTCTATCTTGTTATTCAAATCACGCTGAGCCTTTTCTTTTTCATAGCCGTCAGTCATCGCATTAATTTTAGCTTGAGCTGCTTGGTTTTCCAAATCCTGCTGTTGACGCTGACGTTCAAGGGACTGCTTAGATTCGAGTTGAAGAACTTTTTCATTTTGGGAGCGGAGCATCTCTTGTTCTTTGCGGAGTTTTTCAGCTTGGTTTTCTTGTTTGGAGGTATCAGTAACACTGCCTAAATCCTTGTAGGATTTCTCCTTAGTCTGCATTTTATCGCGAGCTTCCTTTACCTGCTCGGATGTGGCTTTTTGATCTTTCAAAAGTGCTTCGTATCCTTTCTTTGCTTTCTCCCAATCTTCTTTTGCTTTGGCAAGGTCTTCTTGATAAGTTGTTTTATTCTTCTCGGAATCAATGCGTGCTTGTTTTGTTGACTTTGTGGTATCTATGAGATTTTTAATTTCCTTAACCTCATAGATGGCTTTATCGGATAAAGAGCCTTTCTCGTCAATTGGCAAGCGAATTTTTATCATACCATTTTCGCCCTTGCCTCTAATTTGGTTCTCCAATTTTGATATATAGTTGTCAAACTCACTTATATCAATGTTTTTAAGATTTGAGATGAATTGCTCAGAAATGGAACTACCTCTGTCAACAAGGAACTGGTCTCTATCGAAGCGAAGTTCTTTTAGCTTATTTATTTCTTGCTGAGTTAATTTACCTCCATTAATCTGTTTGGCTGTCAGAGTATTTTCATAGTCGGATACGGCTTTATTCGCAGCCTCAAAGTCTCTTGCGACTCTTTCACCTGCACGCTTTGCATCTTCTTCAGCGATTTGCTGTTTTAGTTCAAGAATATCTGCAAGTTTTATTGTTTCGATGTCATATTGAGCAAAGATTTTAGGGTATTCCTTACGTAGTTCGGCCAAGCTCTGCCCCCTCTGCAAATCAGACAAGGCAATGTTACGAGAACTTTGTACAAGAGAGTCTATTTTCTGTTTATGCTCTTGCTCTTGTTTAGTGGCTTCTTTCTGCCGCTTATTAAAGCGTTCTTGCGCTTTCTCTGCCTCTGTAGTACTATCAGACATCGCCCACATAGCAGTCGTTAATCCGATTACTACCGTAGCTAATGCTACATAGGGATTAGTGAGCATTGCAGCATTCAAAGCCAATTGAGCCTTTCTCGCCAATATCCGGACATTAGTCAAACCTATCTCTACAAGTGTATGTTTGCTTTCAGCAGCAGCAACAAGCATCACAGCAGTACGATATGTTCCATAAGTAACCACCAATCCGGTCAATACTTTACCCACCGTTTCATAGTTCTCAATCAGTGAAGTCGTCATCTGAATACCGTCCATGATAACACCTTCCGACTTAGTTCCCAATTCGTTAAACACAGAATCCCAAGCATCCTGCATCATGGACATTTGGCCATTGATAGTTTGGGATGCGTTCTCGGACATATTGTAGAACTTGCCACCTGCCGAAGTTGCATCAATAAAGGCCTGCTGTACCATTTCTGCGGAGATTGCACCTTTTGACATTTCATCTTTGAGTGTGGCAATGGATTTACCTGTCTTTTCAGAAATAGTTTGTAACGGATTAAACCCAGCATTAATCATTTGATTCAGGTCTTGTCCCATGAGTTTTCCAGTAGCTGACATCTGGGAGAATGCCAGAGTCAAGGAATTGAATTTACCTGATTCTCCCATTGAAATATCGCTCAAAGCTTTCAAATACTTAATAGTATCTTCCGCCTGGATATTGAAGCCAAGCATCATCTTTTCAGCCCCAACCATATCGGTCATGGCGAGAGGTGATATCTTTGCCAATTCTTTGATTTGTGGCATCAGTTTCCCTGCTACATCTTTGCCTACCATCGTCTCAATGGTGGTTTGCATGGATTGAAATTCTCCACGCACACGAATGATTTCAGAACCTAACGCTTTCAGAACACCGGCACCACCGATAACCGCTAATGCTTTCTTCCATGAAATGGCAATCCCATTGTTTACTTCAACGACCTGCTTCCCATCGTTTTTATACAGTGCATATTCATCGCGGAGTTTCTTTACAGATAGCCGAGCATTTGCTTGCTCTTGGGTAAGTCCAAATAAAGCATCCCGTTCTTTACCGAGCGCTCTTTCTTGTTCTCTGATGTGATTGAGTAGTTCTTTATCTTCGTTGCCTCTTGAAACAATATTCTTATATAACTCCTTATTTTTACGAATAGTTGTTTGAAGAGAACCTATGGCATTCTTTTGGGCGATAATCTTCTCCGTAAAGCTGTTTACTGATTGGGAGGCATCAAAGATTTTTTTCTTAAAATCACCTTCCATTGCAACTCCGGCTTTGGCGGCTTCATTCACCAATTCATTCATCCGTTGAGTGGATGCCGCAAGTTGGGTATTGAGCGTTTTGAAAGCGGCAGGTGACTGCGTACCATCCATACCCTTTAACTCTTGCTTCAATTTTGCTATTTCATTACGAAGTCTTACAACTTCCTCCCAGTCACTTCCTACCTTGAAATACAGTTTCGACATATCTCTTATTTAAATGGGTTCTTACCTTTAGCTTTAAAAAACTCTTCTTCTGATACTTCTTCCAGGACTTCACCATAAACTGTATGGAGTTTGTCCTTTTGCATAATAAGTAAATTCCTATATGGTATCTTGTATACTACTTCATCATAAGACAGATGCAGAGACTCCATGAACGATGCTATCTGTCCCAGTAGGCAATTGTTTCCTACTGTTTCTGTTTTGCTGTCAGGATTGCTACGTTCTTGGCTAAAGCTAACAGCTTGTAAAAATTTTCAGCAGAAATCATCGAAAGCCCAGTTGCTAAAGCTTCCACTACTTCATCGAATGTACCACACGACAATTCTTCATGGAGGTTCTCATCGCCCTGAATAAGCCACGATAGCGCACGAGAAGCCATTTCTACATCTTTCAATGAACGAAGCATATCCATGACCGTTACAGCTTCTTTTAGGTCAGAGAGGTAATATCCCGCTCCTGCTATTTTATGAATCGTAAGAGGATGAATCATATAGGCATTGCCATTTACGAATACCGTTTCAAAGTCTTTCCCTAAAACGGCTGCATTTACTATTTTTGATGCGTTCTTTTCCATAAGCTAAAAAGGCGGTGAGCAATCACCCACCGCCATCCTAAAACATTACTTTTTACCTCGATTATGCCGTAGGCGCATCTACCTTTTCACCATCAAGCCAGTACTCGCCTGCTACGCTATCGGTAGGATTTTCCATTGCAACAGCTGAAACACCTAAACCGATGTTCTTCTCTACGAAATTGCCCTTGCCGATTACGGAAGCATTGGTAAACACAATGTAGTTACCTGTTTTGGTCATACCGACAACAGCCTTGTTGATAACTTCTGCGACATCCGGCTCATGCCAGCCGACAACAGTCTGGCCGTCTTTCACAAGTTCACCGCCTTGCAATTCCTTCTTGTCTTCAAATGAATATTCACCCATAGTAAACGCCATGGTGCTTGCACCTTTGGCGGTAACATCCTTATAGTAGACCTTTCCGGTCAACTCATTAACATAATCCGTTGTAGTCGGATCATCTTCTGTATATCCCCAAGTGTCATTATGGGAGTTTTTCACTTCTGTAGCAGAAGCCAGCCATGTTTTTAAAGAGGCAGGTGTAACAGCAGTATTAATAACCGCACCGTACCAAATCTTTTTAATTCCGATAAATGGTTTCATATTTTTCTAATTTACATTTAACACTTCAAATAAAATTCTCACATTCACATAATGACACTTCAAAGCTGTGTCCGCTTCCGTACCGATTGATTCGATTGAGTAACGATAGGCTGTGTCGTCATAGGTGCTTACCACATCGTCGAATAACTTGTTGGCTTGCCTTTCAAGCTCATTCAGACGGATAGAGTTCGCTTCATTCTCACTCAAATTAGGCACACAGATATTTACCTCGGCAAAGGACTTCTTCCAATATGTTTCCGGTTGTTGTTTCTTCGTGTGAATGACAATTCTTTCAGACTTCAATTCGCCCGTCAGGGTTTCCCCTACTGGTACTATATCTATCCTGAAAGCCTTGCAATCCCGATAGAGAATGTTTCCTATGTCGGTAGTTACTATCATTCAAATTCTTCTTTTAATCGTTTCTCTGCATATAAAGCGGCACCACTCAAAACATCAAACCCCTTGGATTCCACGAATGAAGCATATTCCGCTTCGTTTTTCAGAGTTAAACCGCTTTCATCAACATCGTAATCATTGGACGTTCTCAAAATCAGTGTGCGATCTTGATAATCGCCGTGTTCCTCTGCGTACTTCACGGCTTCATCGCCCACATCAATCATCTTCTTTTCGACTTCCCATTCGCCTTCATCGAAAAAGGAATCGACATCGGAAAAATCGAAATCTACATCCATAATTCCGAGTAGTTAAAGTAGTTCGTACTCTTCACCGTATAAACCTCGCCTTGCCCTCTCAAATTATCGCCATCCATGCAACGGACTTCATCCCCTGCCTTGACAGTGATTCTCTTCTCGCACACCACATGGTAGTTAGGACGATACACAGAACCGTTATCAGACGTAAACTCTTTAGTTGTGTTATCATCACAACGGCACTTGCATACATCTTGCCAGCTTTCACCACCAGTATCAGGGATGGGTCTTCCGAACTCATCCTTATCCATCGGAGTGATAACCTTTACCTGTAATATGTGTGGAGCGAATATCATAAAAAGGTCACTTTAGGTTTGTTACTTAATTCATCTTTCAATCCGTACATCCTGCAGATAAAAGAGTAGTACTGCTTTATCCCTTCAAGATTCCAAGACATAGAAAAACCGCTTTCACTGATAGAAGTGGCACGAAGCAATAGAGAGGGGATAAACTTCGCAATTGCCACCGACACCCGCGTTTGGCAATCCTCGTTCATCTCATCCTCTCCGCTTATCTTCGAGGTAAGACACATATCCAAAAGGTCAGCTTCCGACAGGTTAATGCCGAATGTCTGAAACTTCTGTTGTATGTAGTCGTTTACCGTCATCTTAATATGGTGTAATCAGTTTACTATATGCTATATGGCTATAATGTGTGCAATACTTCGGCTTATAGACGTACCGGAACGGGCATTTAGGAACTGAAATCTGTTTCCTTTGCATTGCCGTAATAGTTACTGTTTGCTTCACCGGACTATCCACAACCTTAAATATTGGCTGCGGAGTGATCAGCACAACACAATCAACAGAAGATGCTTCAAAAGTGATACACTGAATGTCTGACAAACCAACATCAACAGATGGATTCACATACTCACACTTGGGAGATTCCACACTTGAGGCCTGCACGCCCAACGAGACCAAAGACATCATCAAAAAGCCACACATGGCAAAAATAAAATTCTTCATTTCTTTTCTGATTTATAAAATTAGACAATGGAAGGGTAGAAGCACTACCCTATCCTTTTACTCGATACCTAATGCTTCTTTCAGTTTGGCTGTTGATTCTTCATCCAGTTCTGAAACCTTAGACAAAAGAGTTTCCTCTTTCATATTGCCGGAAGCCTGCGCACCGATAGACTTCAAAGCATCAATCAAAGCCTTCTTCTCAAACTCCTTTTCAAAGAGGGAAATTTTCACCTCTTTCTTTTCTTCAGGGGCTTTCACTTCGGGATTTTTTACCTCAATCCGTTCAGCAAGTCTGCGGCTTTCCATATCCAGCACACGGGCTTCCTCACCGACTTCAATCACTTCACCGGGAGCATAATACTTTCCGGTGAACTTGTCGCGGAAAACTGATATAACCTTTACTTTCATATCCTACCCCCTTATGCTGATTGGATGGATGCAATTTCGCTCAAATCGAAATTGGTTATCAAATCTGGATTGGAAATCTGCGGAATCCACTCTGCCGTATATTCCATGTAGCGACCGTTTTTGTCACGGTAGTTAGAGATAAGCATCTGCCCCTCTGACGGGATATAAGTACGTCCCTGTACCGGGTCTGTCGCTTCATACGGGGTATGATGGCGCATATAACCAATGTTGTCAGAAGGTAACAGAGTAATACGGTTATCCGCGTAAATCTGCACATTCTTTCCCGTCTGGTCTTTCACGTAGTCCTCCTTGATTTCAATACGCGGCAAACCGATGCCGGTGAACACTTCGGAAGCCAAAGAAGAGGAAACCAATCCCGTACTCAACTTCATTTCGTTGCTGCCGAGAATCATCTTGTACTGCTCACCAAATTCAGATGAACCAAGAATAAGCTTGTTGAAAGATGCACGAGTCATAACCATCTTGGCATAAACGCCATAGTCCGGTGCCAAGGAATGAAGTTTCTCTCTCAAATAAGAGATAAACATATTCTTTCCGTCCACAACCACATCTCCACTTGTCGGCTTGATAAAGTTGAACGGAAGGGCAATCTCCAGCAGTTTATTATTGGTCTGACCGGAAGTGATTGCGGCATCCTTGTTGTAAACGGTGGCTTCACCAAGCATTAACAGCGCACCGACAATAATATCCATACGCTTGTGGGCTGCAAGGGTAATCTGACGGTAGTCGTCTGCCAGGAAGTTTACAATCTCTTCCATTGCAGCCTTTTGGTCGGCTGGCTTAGCTGCATTGAACTTGTCAATCAAATCCTGCAATTCGGAAAGACGGTCAATAGACATCTGATAAGCATCACCCAAATAGGCAATCTCACCATAGCCAGAACCGATATTCCTACGTTCACGAATAGGTTTCTCTCCAAAACGTGAGTTGATAGAACCAGCCATTACCCCAGTTACAGAACCGATATAATCTTTGAACACACGAGTAGTTACTCTACGGAAAGTAAGATACTGCTGCCAATAGATTGTGTCCTTACGTGTCTGGTTCACACGTCGGATGATAGCGGAAACAATGTTCGCGTCATCGAATAATGTTTGAATCGTTAAAAACATATCTTACCTCCTTACTCGTTAAATTCAAACCATCCCTTCATGTTGGCTTTATCGTTCTCAGAGAACGGCATAACCAATTTTGAAGGCTCAATCTCTGCGGCTGTACGAAGCAATGAAACCAGTGTGATTCCGTCCTCAACCTTTGTACGGTTAAACAGAGCCGAATTTGCCACGTGCTTCTGCTTCAAACCATCAACCGCAACCGCCTCAAAGAGTACCGCATCTCTGGCTATGTCCTCACCAAAAGCAGCCTTGATAGTCAATACATCATACACTTTGTTGGTCTTGTCAATAGCCGTTACTTCCGCACCTTTCGTACCGCTTCCGATGAACATACCCGTGTATGCCAAAGAGTTCTTGGCTACCTTAATGGACAATGCAGTATCACCGGTTGCGTATGCTTCCACTACTTCCACATTGATTACCGCATAAGCGAACTTGTTTTTCAAGTCCGCACAAATCGGTGTAAATCCAGGAAGAAAACTTCCCACTACAAGGTTCTGCGTGTCGAGCTTGAACGGGCCACGTCTACGGATGCCTGTCTGGACATCGTAACGTTCCTCTTGCTCAACAGGCGGAACCAAGTCATACTTAAATCCTGCTGACATAATTAATTCTTGTTTTGTTCAACAATAGCATTCGTTCCCTCGTCAATCATCTTGGCGATAGATTCAGCTTCTTTCTCAATCTTCGCTTCCGCTGATTCGGGAGGGGTTACGCCTTTGAAGCCGTCATTTGCGAACTCCTGTTTCAAGTCCTTGAAATAAGTATCCAAGTCCTCATCGTCTTTGATGGCGCATCGCTTGGCGTAGTTTTCGGGAATACCATACTCCTTTGCCTTTGCCATAATCTGCTCCTGCCGGGTTGCTTGCGACTTTTCCGTTTCAAACTGAGCGAGCTTGTCAGAAAGCGGTTTAACGGCTGCACTCACTGCATTGGCAATGATGGTAGCCATATCATCCGGCTTGTCTTCCGCTTTGATGGTTGTGGTAGTAGTGGTAGTCTCGACTGGCTTACCGTCTTTAAGGTTATGCTTCTTCTCGTAGTTAGTCACTGCCGTTTTTGAAGCATCCCCGGCACGGAAATCACCATAGGAATTAAGCACGTCCGAAAAACTGATACCCTCAACGATGGAGTTTACCTTTGTCTCGTCCGTTACACCCTCTGCCTTTTTGGTGGCAATTCGGGTTAAGATAGCAGTGTCTACCCCAGTGAATTTCTGGTGTAGTCCTGCCAAAATTTGTTCTAAAATTGTCATACCGTATGAATTAAAATTTGAGATTCAATTTGCGGAAGTAAAAATACCACCAATACAGATGATTGATAAATATTTAGGCTTCCCATTTACGACAATGGATTGATTGTCGTAAATACGGTATATAAAGTAGTCAGTAAGTGGATGAAAGGGAAATAATTAGAGTGGTAGAAAACCACAATCAGGCGATTGTGGGAAATGAGTATAAAAAAGGCGTGAAACCAAATGGAATCACGCCTGCAAAATCGTTAATATACTTATTTCTTTTTACTTTTTATAGCAAACAAAACCATTGGAACTAAGTTTACAGCAAGTTGTATTATATAATTAATATACGCTCTTCCTAATATAACAGGAATAAGTCCAAATAACCATTGGGTCACCCATATAAGTAAAGTAATCACCCCTATTCCTATTATCATTCCAAACATTAAATTCAATCTATTATCACCGGGTGAAAAAGGTATATAAAGTAGCATAATCGATAAAAGCACTAACCAAAGTATCCAAAACAAAGATGCAGTTGCAGTATGCCACAACTGGTTTCTTTCGCATAATGGAAAAATACGTTCTATTTCAAAAGAGTCGCTATTATCATTTTTATCCAAAATCTCAGGAACATGAGACACATCTTCATTCTCAAACAGCATAGCAAATTGCTGAAATATATTTTTCCTATTTACAGCATCATATAGCATTTCATCCAAATAAGAAACAATTATAGTATCAGAAGAACATCTTTCTTTTGCTTCCTCTATTTTTGATAGATATTCTACCTTTTCACTATTTGCATAATAATAAAAAAAGCCATAATAGTCTACAAAAAGAAACACTATTATGATAAGAAATAAAGGAATAGTAATTTTCGGAGTCAATGAAATTCTTTCATTTGAAAAGAAATCCCATATTTTACTAAGAAAATCCCCCATTATACCCCTAATACTATATTTGCATCAATATTCAACTTCCGACTTATTTCCCTGGCTACCTTCAAAGTGGGCTCACATTTACCAGAGATATAATCGCTAAGACGTGAGGGGCTAATACCCACCAACTTTGCAAGTGATTTTTGATTAAGCCCCATTTCGTACATACGAAGTTTAAGGACATCCACAAGTGAAGGTTCTCCCAAAGCAAAATGTTCTTCGGAATAATCAGCAACCAAATTAGAAAGAAGCTCCAATTCTATGCTATTTGGGTCATTCAAAGGAGTATCATCTTTCACCAATGGAAGAAGCTCCTCTACTCTTTTCACCGCCCATTCATACTGGGCTTGATTTTCTATCTTTGTCATAATCCTAAATATTAGCGCAATCTATTTTATCATATTCTTTATGAGTACCAATAAAGCGAATATACACAAACTGAATGGTGAATTTAATCACTACTACCAAACGATAGTTGTTACCTTTGATGTTGAAAACATAGTGCTGATTACCTACATTATCAACGCTATTAAATGTTTTCTTAATATCGGCAAAGCAAGTCCACTTGCTTTGCTTTACAATGGTGGTCCATTCTTGCAAAGCGACCTTCGAGTCGGGATGGTTCTCTGCATATTCTTTTAATGCTTGTTCAGTAAATATTCTCATTGGTTACTCAATTATCGTTTGACAAAGATATGTATATAATTCTATAATTCAAAATAATATTCTAATATTTATAACCAATGCACATAAAAATTAGTGGCAACTCTTTGCATCACCGGATGAGGTTGGAGGGAATAGCTTTATCTGCCCCAAATACGGAGCAAAGTTGAAGTTAATAGAAGATACAGGTGTATAAAACCAAAAAGGCGTGAATAGCCGGAGCCTCACGCCTTAATTTTGAATTTAAAAGCTTTGAATTTATAAAGTAGCAGATTGTAATTCTGCTCCGATATTCTTTATAGTATCGAGAATCTTCTTTGTGGTTGATTCTCCAGCGAATGCCAATCCGTTTTTGTACTGTCGCATCTTTGATTCATTTATTCCTACCTTCTTGGCAAACTGGCTAACATTTATCCAATCAAAATAATTAAAGAATGATTGAAGGTCGTATTTAAACACTACATCAATAGCATCCGCTCCATCAGGAAGAACTTTACCTTCCTCTATAATCATTTCCTTTGCTTCTTTAATACTTTCAAAGAAGTCAGCCTTCGCCTCTTCCACGCTTGAACCATATCCACCCAATCCATGATTAAGTAACATATCATCCGAATAGATGGAGTATAAACCATCTGCTCCCTTTTCAATAATAGCAAGTATCTTCATAACTCTTTGTTTTTGATTTGAAATTTAAAAGCCATTGAAATATGCTTCTCAATTCAGTAAGTAAGTGGCAGGGATTAAATCCCCGCCATCTTCTTAATGCTCTTTAATGTGCCGTCTCTCATTTCTTGGCTCTCATGTCTTGGTACTGGAAAAGTCTGTTTGGTTATTGGACTATACCAAATATCATGATTAGAACCATGACGATGAATAAAACAACCAGCTTTCGTAAGCATTCTTACTAATTCTGATACTTTCATAATTTCAATGAGCTTTTAAATTCAACACAAAGATAACGTTTTTGTTACTACCAAACAAGTATGCCCCATAAGATTAGTAACATTTTTGTTACTTTTAACAATAGATCCAATAAAATAGCAGCAACTCCGTAAGAATCACTGCTAAATATTCTATTTTTCTTATACTAAAATTATAAACCACGCAATTTTTCTGACTAAGGAGCAGATTACAAATTGGTTATTAGCCATTGTTTGTCTCGATATACAATCTTAAATAATTTCCCTTGCTTGTTTTGATATATATCTTTATCTACTCTCTTAAACTTACCAAGAGATATATCTAAAACTCTTTCATTACTACCATACCACGTTTCTTTTTTCTTTTTAGAGATTATTTGAGGCTGTTCAATAGTTTCATATTCACTCTCGATTACAGCATCCATACTTTTAGAATTACGGTTCGTATAATCAACAAGAAGACTTTTTATACAATTTACAGCATCTTCCCATTTTATATTAAACCATTCGCCTATGTATCTATCTTCATTAAATCTTTCGTGGGCTTGCTTCTCTATATCACAAGCACCAATTATTCTTTCTGTGTAATACATAAGTTTCAATCTACATCCCGATGCAGAAACCAAACTTGAAAACCTTGTTTTTACGCAATATGCTATCCCGATTTTAACGCGCTTAGTTTCTTCATTTAAAACAACATAAATACTTTGGGCGTGCTCTCTTTGATTATATTTATAATTTTCATTCATACTTTTTGCTCTATTAATAATAAAGGCAGCCTTTAAAGTCGTGCAAGACTGCCTTTTAATAATCGTGTTGATTTAATTGTTGTAGTTGATCGCCATACAAATTCTCTTATAAACCTGAGTTTTCTCAAATCTATTCAGAACTGATACTTTCTTTGACCCGAACACCAATTCGCCATTTCTGAACTGATATACGTTAATCCAACCGCCTACTGTTTTATGACGGTATATTTTTACTTCTTGATTTTCAGCTATTAGTGTCATAATCATGCGATTTTAATTAGGTTACACTTCTTGAAGCAACGCCAATCACCGACCTCTGTATCAAAATAGGTCTGTAAGTTATCATTTGGCTTTCTACTTGTACCTTTTGTTTCGGGTACTCTGCTTTCTAAGAGAGTGCCAAAGGCTTGACGTAACGAACCATCGGTTTTCTTGAAGTAGAACTCTACTACTTTTACTTTCAAAGCTGCTTTGAGCTTCAAATTAGCCCATGCGCATTTTAATGCTTCACTCATTGAATAACCGTTCTTGCGAACAAAAGACCATGCCATTGACATAACCTCTTTCATCTGACTTCTAAATTTTGTGCTCATACTCTTATATGTTTTTAATTATACTACTTCGTTTAATTTGATATTGCAAAGTAAAACTAATTAGTTTAATTCTACAATATCTAAAGCAATAAATAATGTTAAAAATAAAACTAAGTAGATTTATTTTAGTCATATAATTGTATTATGTGGTATAAATATCTATTTTTGCCGAATAAAACTATATAGTATTATGGACTTTAGAACAAGGATAAAAGAACTTTGTCAAGGGCAAGGTATAACTCAAAAAGAGTTAGCAGAAAAAATGGGAATATCTGATATAAGTCTGAATAAGACTTTACGAGGGGAATATCCGCAGTTGCAAACATTAGAAAAGATTGCAAATACATTAAATATTCCTCTTGCCGAACTATTTGAAAAGCCTAATGCCAGTAATGTTATCGGCTTCGTAAAGGTCGGAGATATAGTGCATGAAGTTAAATCAGCGGAAGATGTGAAGAATTTGGCTGGTAAATTATAAACCAATAAAAAAAGGAGGTAATATTATGAAAACGATTTATTTTCACCCCAACGGGTACACACAAGTTCCTGTAACTTCATTAAATGATATCATTGAATACTGTGCAAGCATAGGACATCGAATATCTAATATTGAGATCGACTTTAGAGATGGCAAATACTTAGTGCTTACATCTTTCCAAGGTTCCTATGCTTGTATTGGATATGTTGATGATATAATATATTAAGAAATTGGATATGGACTTTTCAGCATTGACACCGATAGCCGCTTTTGGTGGTTTTGCTCTTGGTATTATAAATTTAGGGATTATAGTATATAAAGATTTTATACGTAAACCTCACTTAAGAGCTGAACTTGTATCGTTTAGTACACGGTATGTGCATGCAGGAGAATATCAGATGCAGTTAAATATTCGCCTTTTTGCAAAAGATGGACTCATCACTATTAAGGAAGTGAAGTTAAAAAATGAATTTGATTTTGTGGGAGATATTTTTAGTGGAAGAAATGAGATAACTTTTTTTAGAGGTATTCCCTTGAACAAGTTGGATATAAAACAAATAGAAGAACAGAGTTTTCTCAAACAAGTTAAAGACACTTTTAGTACTATATCTTTCCCCATGACCGATTTGAAAGTCCAGAAGGATGAGATTAAGTCTATTACCTTTATGGATAATATAATAACTGTACGACAATCCGATGGTTATGATGAACTTCCATTATATAGATGGAGACTTGAAATTGCTTATAATGATGATGTACTAGAAATACCACTGCAACTTGTACCTATAGGTGAAATTAGAGGTGCTTATTCACATATTGGAGAGCCTTCGGTATCATAATCTTCCGATCGGAAAAATAGAAAAAGAAATATAAAGAGGGGATTTACTCCCCTCTTTCTTAAAATTATGTTTCCTTATTTCCGATTTGCTCATTCTTTGCTGCTTGCTCCTCTTTGATTTCTGCAAGTTCCTCTTCTACCCTATCAGCATTCCCGGCAAACATAATCCCCTCACGTGTTGACCAAATGCCACCACTGACAGCGGAGACGGCAGTAGCCACCTTATCGTTCAAGTCATCAATCATATATGGAGCAAGTTCCGTTTCTATGTCGATGGTCTGTGATGCCTTGCTAAACTCGGTTGGATTGATAGAGCCTAAAGCAGAAACAAGGAAATTAACCCTTCGCTGTAAAAACTCACCTATCACTTCCGCATGATTACTTACGCTCATATGGGCACCCATGAACATGAAACGGAAAGCGGTTCCTGATGCTTTGCCTACACCCTTCAATGTCTCAAAGGATATTCTTGGAGTATTGGACATATCATAAGCGTTGTTCGTAAGTGTTTCGGCTTCAAAACGTATTGTTTCTGGGACTTGGTTCCACGTCAAATATTGAGCATCTGCACCCTGCCCGGTAAGCTTCACGATTTTGTCTTTATTCTTCCCGACAAAGCCTTCCACATCACCGACTAATTTTAGCAATGGGAAGAAATGGTAGTCTATACAGTCTGCGTAATTAGATAACAGTTTTTCCAACCGGACCCGGAAGGTCTTTATCTTCTTGCAATAAGGTTCAGGACGATAAGCGTAGAGAACCGGTAACTTAGAGAAGCCATGAGCAAATGAAGTTCTTTCCTCATACCCCTTAGCCAAATCCCACTGATAGACCATCTTATCAGTGATAGTCATAAAGCAAGTTATCTCCGAATCATCCATGAGCTTCTTCTTGTACTCACGTGAGAAAGCAATCATCTTACCTTCATCATTGAAGAACGGATAAAGCTTATCCCCACGGAACGGAGACCATAATACGCTTTTCAGCTTCTTGGTAGGTTTTACCTTTCCTCCGAAGGTAGTCTTTACCTTTTTCCAGAACTTAGCCCAAAACGAATCATCATCGGTAACATACCAATATTCTGCAACTTCCAGTTCGGAAAGCCAAGAACGGACAATCTTTTTGTTCTGGTACTTGATTTTGTTGGATTTGAATACAGCTTTGACCGCATCCAACAGTTTCTTTTCGTCATCATCTGTTGGAGTGCAATCCATTGACGGCTCGGTGCCGACAGTAAAAGCCGTTTGAATGTTCACTATATCCTGCTCCAAAGGAATGGAGATACGGTTCACTGGTTCGGTCTTGTATTTCGCTTCGATTTCGTAGGTCTTTCCTGTCTTTTCATCGAAGACCTTTTCCGCTTCCTTTTCAAGAACTTTTCTATCCGGGTACTTCTCTTTGTCAACCATGATTTCATGGCGTTCAGGATTCCAATCATCCCAAAGTTTACAACGGTCTGGAAGTTCGGTTTTCCGCCCCTTCTTTAAATAGCTTATTTTCTGTCCGATATCGGGTAATGCTAATATTTCTTCTAAACTTAATGGCATAGCTTACATTTTTAGTGTGTGAATATTCCTGTTAAATCTTTCGGTTTCAAAATGCGTCCAAGCAAACAACCCAATACATAATATCTAATGGCATCCATCAAATGATTATATTCATCTACTGGCTCATTGATGTAGTTTCCATCCTTATCTTTGTCCCAAACATATTTCCGAAGTTCAGTAATAAGATTGTAAGAGCGTTCTGTTACAAAGAACTCCATGTCTTTAATCTTATCAATACCCGCTTTAATTGAGCCGGGAAACTTATCTACCGGATAGATATTCACGCCTCTGTTCTTTATCTCTTGAATCAATCGAGGGTCTTGCGAATCGGCAAAAACTTTCATAGAGAAAGGCTTTAACCTGTTGGCAATAGCCGACGAAAGCATATCCGTTTCATAGAAAAGTTCATCAACATACAAACGGTTATCAATGATGCCACATCTTACAGCAGCGGAAGGATCATTAGTAAATCCGAAATCCTGCCCTATTCCTACCTTTTTGCATTCCTGTGGGAACTCTTTCACAATACCCCACTTCTTGAATACGGCACCTTCCGCCACATCAGCCCAACGACCGATAACCACATGAGCATATTTCTCCGGGTTATTCTCCTTCATGTCCTCTACCTCTTTAAGGAACTCAGGAGAAAGGTTCTCCAAGTTATCAAGATATGTCGTATGGATATGAAGTACATTAGGATGAGTGGAGATTTGAACCTGAACTCCGTCAATCTCTACCAGCTTGTGAGTATTCTCAATATACTTTTTGTAAATGAAGTGATTGGAATCACAAGGATTCATTATGATGATAATCCGGTTCTGAATCCCTTTCTTACGAATGGAGAGCATTATCTTGTCGAACTCTTCCTCATTCGTCCACTCTTCCGCTTCATCACAGACAAAAGTAGTGATACCTTGAATAGACTTCAATTTTGCCGTCTGATTACCAGATGAAGTCTTGATACCTCGGAACATGATACGGCTCTTAGTCATTTTATTGACTATATCCGTCTTGGTAGTCTTGAAATACTTAGTAGTTCCATCGAGGTCTATCTTCTCCATCATTTCGGGGATGATAGACATACCAGCGGAAACCATCGTATAGCGAGTATAGAGAATCTGGTGGACTATCTTCTCAGTTTCTGTGAGTTCAAAGGTCAATCGCTCGATGAAAGTGGAAGCATTGAAAGACTTTCCCGATCCACGTCCACCGGTGATAAGGATAATGAATTTCTCGTTATCGGTGTATAAGGGGTGATATATTGTTTGGGGAGTTATCATTTCAGTTTGTCTTTAATCCAGGAATCAATACTGATACCGTGGTTTATGTCAGTAGGAATGTCAGCTTCTTCATCCTGCTTACGTTCAACTTTTCTCCAATCTTCATCGTAATGATATAACCAAACAGACTGCGCTTGTAAACTTGGAGCCAGTTCACCTTCTACGATTTGAACTTCTTCCTCGCCCGTCAGGTTGCCCTCTCTGTCCTTAATTTTTCTGATAGTGGTGTTCTTAGTCTTAATACCACCAAGAGCCATAGCAAGGAACTTAGCACGTACAAGAGCGTTTATAGCACAACGCGCACGCGATAATACTTCGTTCAATTCGGGGTACTCACCTTTCTTCTCACAAAAAGTTTGAGGACATAACCCAACGGCATGAGCAATTTCCTTATCAGTGAATCCCTTTTTGGCATACGACTCTACAAGAGAAAGAAAGTCCTCGCTTGTATAGTCAAACTTAGGCTTTCTTCCTCCACGACCTTTTTGGTTTTGAGATTCACTATTGCTCATATCAATCTACCCGTTCTACTTGTTCATCAAACACTTCTCCTTTTATGAATTTCATATCCGGATCATAACCGAATCTCTCACAGAAAACGGCTTTAGCTTCATAGGTATCAAAGGATAACATCACATAAGCATCCATATCCTCGGCTTGCTTCTGCGCATTCTCCTTTACTTGTTGCTTAACTTCCTTATTATGTGCAATTTTGGCTTCTCTTGATAATTCAGCAATTTTCTTTTCTCTGTCCTTATCTTCATTATAAGAGCTGGACATATCTTCTATTCCTGCCCGTATATCTTCTAAAACAGGCATATCAAAGTCTATACCAATGATTGATAAATCCTGTTCTGTTAATCCTGCACTCTTAAAATCAATCTCAGGTAATAAATTGCGCAAGGCTTCTATATCAAATTCTCCTTGAACAGATTGATTGTTCATAAAGATATTCTGTTCTTTTTCCTCTTTTTCTGATAGGTTTACCTTGTCAACACGAAGTATATAATCCGTTTCAGTTGTACCGTCATATCCATTGAGTTGATCCAAAACGGTTACACGTTGATGACCAGAAACCAAATTATTTGTCCGCTCATTCCATATAATACCTCCAAGCATTCCAACACGTTTAATATTCTGCTTTAACTTTTTCAACGCAGAATCCGTTATCTTCCTTGGATTATAATTGGCAAAACGAATGCTACTGCGAGCGATTTCTACCGGCTCCGATTTAAAGTATCTGTTTAGTTCTTTGCTCATAATCGAATAATATTTTTTCTGATAATGGAAATGCCTTTAATATTTTCTGTAAGTCCTCCGGCTCATTTTTCTTTAACCATAAGAATACTTTTATATCAAACCAAAGCCCATTACCGGCTTCTTTAGAGTATTCAACAGGAGTTGGAAGATTATGGAATTTAATATATGCAAGCACTTCTTTTTTTTTCCACAATGATAAAGGATAGGCTATTTTTGACTTTATGTTTATCGCTTCATCTTCGTATGTCCTAAGCATTAACCTGCGATTCAGACTATCTGATTGTTTCATACCAAGAAAGCACCAGTCAATGCCTATATGCGCTCTGACACGTTCTATCACATCTGCTAATTTCAGTATTTTGATGTCTTTCTGTGGTTGGCAAAATAATCCAATTTTCAATACCCTTGACAAATTCCAATGTGGCACTTCAAGAAATGTCACGTTACTGTATTTTGATTTTGAGTAATTTATGAATCTATTTATATGATTCAATCCTTTGACAAAATACATAAATACGCATACCACTTCTTTAAAAAGTGGCGCAACCATATCGAGCATTGCGATAGAATCTTTGCCACATGAATAAAACAATAGCACACGGTCAGTCTGACTTCTGACCGTGGCTATAACTTTTGATGAATGTTGCTGTATATTCATCATTTCGCACCAAACAAACGGTTATAGTCCCTCTGTTGCTGCTCTCTGTTTTGAATACGACCTGACACACCTCTTCGTGCGCCAATATTGTCACCTCTTTGATAATTATAGACTCGGCAATTAATTTTTATGGTTTAACAATTGAATTTTTCTAAAACTTTGCCCAACTTATAAACTATTTGAGCCATAGCATACATCATACCGTCTTTCTCATACGTTATAACATTATCGTTTTTGTCTGTTATGACTTCTATTTGTGCTGATTTTACCTCAACAATCAAATAAGGGCGTGTACCTTTTTGTTCACCTGTTATTAGCTTTAGCGCATCATATTTTACTATTTCAGGCTTACAGTCAACACCTTTAGGTACGAGTGATGCCATTTTGTAGATTTTACCATCATCGCCACGATAAACAACATATCTTGAACAATACATGGTAGGTCTTAATTCTCTAAATTCTTCAGTTTTCTCGCCAGTCAAAATTTCGTTGAAAGGCTGTTGTTTAATAGTTAATGCAAGTACCTTCATAATCGTGTCATTTTTTTAATTAATATTCATAGTTGCGGGACAGGGATTCGAACCCCGGACCTCTACCAAGTCAAAGTAGCGAGCTGACCACTGCTCTACCCCGCGATAGTACCCCAAAGGTACTACCACAACCAAAGATAACGAAATATCTTCAATCGTTATACACGACAATCGGTTTATTGTCGTGAACTAAGCCAAATATCACGTCTTTCTCTGCATGCCTCTAAGGTAGGCGCACAACAAGAGAATAGCTCACCACTTTCAGTACGATAGTCGTACTGGTACATTCTCACTCTCTTTCTGCCTAACTTCGTTGTGTAGGTAGTGTAATTCTCTTTACCGGGCTGGCATACGCTGCAACCGTTTTCGTTTATTGAGTTCATAAGCTATATTTTACTGTATTATCTTCAATCCAAACCTCAGACGCATTTCGTCTTTGCATCACACTATCATGGTAAACTTGATTTTCTTTGGATATTCTCGCAAATTCAGTTTTAACTTGGCTTAATTCACGCTCTAACCTTAATACTTTTTGAGAATCCGATTCACCGTTATCTTTCATAAATGGTGTCATTTCCATATCTCGCATTGCATCCAAATGGTCTATAAAATCACTTGCAACTTTCTCGATTACATCGGTTGATGCAGAAATATCATATTCTTGAAATATATCTGCCATTGCTTCTATATCTTCATTTCTCATAATCATTCAGTTCTATAAGTTTTACCACCAAATTTCTCATCGCCATCTACCAATATATGATAGCTGATATAAGGCTTGTTCTCTTTATCGTTATGCTCTTTGCATTTAACCCTTGCTTCTTCAATTGTATCGCATTTGCACATGGTGTATTCGGGATAGCCATCGAAGTATCTTACAACTCTATATTCTTTGCTCATAATCATTTACGTTTTTCAATATTGCTTTTAATTCTACACAACACAAGTAATATATATATCAATGTCATACAGATAATATACAATAAGCAATCTGTTTTGCTAATTGATTTTGTAACATGAGAGGCTGAAATGAAAACAAACATTACAAAATACGTGATTACATCTGCTCTATTCATACGCTTTTATTTATTTTATTGGTTTCCAATGTGTAATATATCCATCATCTAAATTGCTATAATACTCTTCTTCGTCACTTAAACCTAAACACACCCAAACTTCACCATCTTTATCTACAGTGCCAGTATATTCATAGTCACCGGTATGTAATTTCACCTTTTCGTTAACGGGAGGAATGCAATCAGCAATCCTTATCCACCCTTCATTATCCAATGTTTCCATAATAATCCAACATTTAAAATTTCACATTCAATCTCTCTTCACTCGTATAAGCCACAACAAGACCAGTTTCATCATGCTGTATGGTGATGTACTTTTCACCCCTCTCTATAGTAGAGAAGTCGTACGGCGTACATAGCTTACCCAACACTTTGCCCAGTTGCTTCATCAATGGGGCTTCGGGGCTGATAACTAAAACTAAATCCGCTTTCATAATCGTGTGTATTGTGGTAGCCCGAAGGCTACCGGATTAAAACTTAGAACTTCTCTATTTTGAGATTGTCGTTAATGATAAACATACGTCCACACTCTAAAATCACATGAGTATCCGTGACTCTCTTTATCACTCTTACTACATCATCGTGCGATATGCGTGGTGTGCCATCTGCATAGTGACCATTAGCTAAATCACCTGAAATTCTGTATCTCAAACCAATTTCTATTTCTTTTATATTCATAATCTTCTATATTGCGCAGGGCAAAAGCCCTGCCGGTTAAACTTATAATATTGTAATCTCTTTGCTACCTATTTCTGTATCTACATTCAGAACCTCATACTTTTGAGCCTTGTAGTTGTAAACGATCTCACAAGTATTGAAACCTCTACCATCTTCTCTTTGGTCATAAACAGTATTTATATGCTGATACATTTTATTGCCTAACATGAAGTTTACCTTACCTGACGTGCAGAAGTAAAATGCTACTGCATATTTCAATGTCTTCTCTTCATCAATCTTCTTTGTTGCCATATCTTATATATTTTAATTGTTATTCAAACTATGTTTTTATTATCACGATGCAAATATCAAATTTTATTTTGAATAAAACAAATTTTGATAGAAAATTTTTCAAATTATTTTTTGATACTATTCTTTATATATTCTATGTATAATTTGAAAACTATTCCTATCTTTGCATCAAATTATAATTTGAATATCATGCTAAGAGTACAAGAAATCTGCAAACAGCAGGGCATTACCATGCAAGACCTTGCTAAAAGAATGGGAGTGACATATCAGGCCTTGTATGCCGCAGTGTCCGGCAACCCTACCATTGGGAAGTTAGGTGAAATAGCAAAGGCATTAGATGTAGGAATAATTGACTTACTGAATGAGGATAAAGAAGAAAACGCTATTATTTGCCCCCATTGTGGAAAAAAGATAAAAATAGAGAAAGGAGAATGATATGGATGTCAATACAATTATCAATATTATTGCTGTCATTTTAGCCATAGGGAACTTTATATTCTTGTGCAGTATATCTCGAAAGAAAGCATATAACGAAGAAAAAGGGAAGAATCTTGCTACCAAAGAAGACATAGAAAGCATTACTAATATCATTAAATCAGTAGAATCCCAATACAATAATTCATTAGAATTGTTCAAAATGGAATTACTCAATGAATATGAGTTTTCAAAATCACTTTTTGAAATATGCAATAATTTAGACAAAGAGTTAATAAATCATCTAATTGAATGTAAAAAAGACATTGAAATGGATGAAAGTTATGAGTCACAAGGACAATTAGGACAAGCTATTAAATCTATCAATGATTTAGGAGATTTCTTACACTGTTACGAATCTAGATATTCAAATTTAAAGAACTTCAACAAATTAATACAAGAATGCGATAAAATGTATGGTGTCTATATTGATTTAGATAGCGGAAGAGATATTCAATTTACAAATTATCGTCCCATAACAAAGAAGGTTCAGAAGTATATAAAAGACATACTTAAAATAATAATTCCACCAATTAAAGTAGGTAACGCAGAAAAGCCGGAGCACTAAACTCCGGCTCATTAATTGATTAGCCCTTTGAATTTTAACCGATTTACGATTTCGGTGTAAAGATACTCTATATCCCCACTGAAATCCCCATAGTTCTGATACAGAAACACGACATCCGCACAGTTGTCGGAAATGGTACATTCTGATTGAACTCCAAGAACCTTTGCTATTTCTGGACGTAACCCTGATGCCATTTTCCCACCGGCAAGCGAGCTTGGAGAAAACAGGTACAGGATAATGAAAATGAACTTCTTTCGTTGTGTTACACTATCAATACAAGGGGGAAGACTTCGGCTATTCAATAACTCAACGAAGATTTTATAGATATCCCTAATAAGGCTTTTATCTCTCAAAATCGGTGAAGCTAAGGTATTTTCTTCTTCTGAAAGTTCTGATTTCTCAATTCTGATTTTTTTAAGACGAATTATTTTGTTAAAATCCAGTTCCATAACACAATTATTTTAAAAGTAAATAGTATATTTGCATCATAATCGTGTGAGGGAGGATTGAGTGGTCGTGCGCTTGGTTCTCCTTTCTTATTTTACATATTTATTCTTTTTCAGAATAACCCTATTCTTTTCATTCACTTCCCTACTCCACATCATAGCAGAATACAAAGCGCCTGCATATAAAAAGAGTTCTTCACGATTGGTGAGGAACTCTACTTTCAAAGCTTTATCAAAAGCTTTGCTATATAAGTATTTATTTATTTCCATTTCTTCTTAAATCATATTTCTGTATGTATTTACTAACCGTAGTTCGGCTTACTCCAAGTGTACGGGCTATGTCTTTAAGATGCATCCCTTCCTGTACAAGTTTGTTTACCTCTTCAACTTCAATATGCACGCGAGGATTTCCTCCTTTCCTTTCTGGAGAGGGTTCAATCCCAAACTGACGCCGCCTCTTTTGGGCATATTCCTTGGTGCACTTATCTTTGGTCACATAGATAACAGTACGCTGGTCGATGCGTAGAGGATATAACCTTTTCTCAATCTCCCTGTGCTCTTCCACGAGGCGTTCGGCATCTGCGTTGACCGTTGTATCAACTTTCTTGTATCTGTCTGAAATAACTTGTTTATTACGTTTTCTGATATTGGAATTTACATTCATAGCTATATTTACTGTTTATTGGTTATTACTTTCTGAAAAACATATCCCCGGAAATTGATCGGGCTGTATCGTCACCTGTCAACCGGATATACCGGAAGAAGTTCTGTTCAGTCCGGTGTCCGGTAAGTTTCATGATTTCAAAGGTTTTCATCCGGCCAGTGAGGTACATGTTGGTAGCTGCACTTCTGCGGGCTGTATGACTACTAATAAGTTCCCATTTCTCACGGGTGACAGTTTGCAACTTCCCGCCTTTGGTAAATGAGTAGGTAATCTTATCATTCAGCCCGATCTCCTTCATGATGACTTTTAGGTACTTGTTAAAATACTGGATGCACAGGCCGCAAGGTATGTTACCGTTATACTTCGCAAAGATTTCTTTTACATAATCATGCGCTGGTACCTTAACATCAACATTGGTTTTCTTTGTCCGTTTTACAATGTATCCGTTCTGGAGATTGTCTTTAGCCAACGTAGAATAGTCAGAATAACGAAGAGCAGTGAGGCAACCTATAACAAACAGGTCTCTGATACGTTCTTTTGCCTTTCTTTTGTCTTGATTGAGAAACTTGTAGTAATAGATACGAGTAATCTCATTCATGCTGAGGAATACGGCTGAGGTTTCCTCCAGCCGCATGCCAATCTCGTCATAAGTCGAGTCGACTGCATAATTGTATTGGCTTGCTTTTCGTACCATAGACTGTATCTTTAAGATATACCCTACTATTGTATTGTGCCTCAAGTTCTGGTTCTCCAAGTAGATTATGAAGTCGTCCAGAAACTCAGCGGTCACCGAATTGGTGAAGATGTCACAATCATACTCTTCCGAGAAGTTGTTTATGTGCTTAATGATTGCATCATAAACGGCGGGATATTGTGCAGACTTGCGTCTGGATTTCTTTTCGACTACCTCACGGATAAAGTCCGCGAAGTAAACGCCTTCGAGCGGTTTGCTCTGCCTAAAGTGATTGATGTAGTCCTTCCTCGTCTGACGGGGTTGAACAGGGGAAAATACTTGTAATGTTGCGGCTGTATCATTTTAAAGGTTAATCACTATTTAGTTTACCTGTTTCTTAAGAAAATAAATAATTCTTTTGTTTCTATGGGTGTCAGCCCACGTCGATTATTAATCGCTATAGTCAGTTTATTAAGAGCTTCATTAAGATTGCCAACAATGAGACCACTAATTTATATTTGTTATACGCTATTCCATCTGGTAACTGTTGAAAAGCAAACAGGTGAATTGCGTTCATTTGTTAATATATATACTGCTTTATATTCCCCCTTTAAAGTGTCTCCATGAAAAACCATTCCGGAAATACCTCTAATGGATAAATTAAAAAGTAAGAATGGAATTGTTTTATCAGACATCTCACCGGCTACAATCAGATGTTTGTTAGGTTCGTAATCAAACGGATGAATATTATACCGTTGACGATGCCAATTTGTAATTAACATGCCTCCCGTACCGGCTGCCGGCTCGTAAGTTACCCCGGCATCACTCCCCATCAATTTAGCGACTAATGAAGACAGGCATTTTGGCGTAAAATCTTGCTTCTGATTTTTGCGATCAGCATGTTCGTCTTCAAAATACTCATGAAACCAGTCATAACTAACATCACATTTAAAATAATCGAGAAAAGCCCGATATATTTTGATCCGGTCTTCTTCATCCCCCATGAGAATATTCATTAATCGACCAGGCGCCTGATAACTATCTGTTATGTCAAGCATCCTATTAATGTCATTCATTATCATACTATAAATTTTTCATGATTCAACTTCACTTCGTCATTCGTTGACTGAGCATAAATAGTCGTAGTCTGTATGCTTTCATGACCCAACATACGCTGTACTTGTTCAATGGGCATTCCTCGTTTCAAAGCCGTTGTTGCAGCAGTCCTTCTAAACTTATGCGGATGAACATTCGATATACCGACACGTTCACCAAGATTCCTCAACATAATCTCAACAGCAGATTTAGACATTCTTACCGGAGTGCCGCCAATGCCACCCTTCATTCCTTCCCAAGTTGATATAAAAAGAGCTTCAAGATTATCGGTTCGGGTAGAAAGATATTCTTGAACAGCCAATTTGCAACGGGAAGAAAGATACACCGTACGGAATTTACGTCCCTTTCCCAATACATCAACCTGACCGTTAGCCATATCAAGATCACCTCGATTTACATTTGTCATTTCAGACACACGGCAACCGGTCGAGAATAGAAACTCAATTATAGCCTTATCTCGCTTGGTTCTGGCTGAATATCTTAGCTTCTCCATCTCATCCTCAGTAAGAGATTTACGAATCTTCTTCACCTGTCTAACACCCTTTATCCTAAGCATCGGATTTCGAACTACATAGTTCTCTTCTATGCACCAAGAGAAAAAGCTACTAAGAACCCGGCGTATGTTATTAAGAGTATTATCACTTACTTTTTCCAACTTCTTACACGCAAGATAGATGCGCACATCATCTGTTGATATTTCCTTTATATGCTTCCCAACCTTTACTAAGAAGTTGGATATTATTGTGTTATAATAACTCAATGAGTTTTTAGACAGCCCTTCAACAGCTTTAGCTACAAAGAATTTGTGAAATATTTGTTTATCGCTATCATCATAAAGAACCAATGAGGTATCCTTGTATCGCAACTCAAAATCCTTTAAAGCAACTGATACAAGGTCTATGACCGTGCTGATATTGGGAATATGGCTATTGTATAATATTTCCCGAAGGTCGCTAACAAATTTCTCTTTTGTTTCCATTATTCATTTACTATGTTTAACCACTGATTGTCACTTTCAAAGAACCATTCGTAACCGCCTGCGTGTTTCCGTTTACCAGAGCAACAGCTTCGTATATTACGACTACAAATTCCAGTTTTTCTTTCGGCAGCATTAGAAGATGGGAAAACAGCTATTAATCGTCTGTCTTTGATTGCTACGATTGGCCTGGCATTATTCCCAGCTATAGAAGGATTGCCCTTTCTTCCAAGAGATAGATTTTTGAGCATCTTTCTCTTCTTCCTACTATCTAAGTAATCACTCCACTTTCTTCCCTTGTTAAAGGGAGTATGCCCTTTCAAAAATCTACCATTTACAAGGTTTCTTGTAGGGCGTTCTGGTGGTATATATAATTCACTCATTTCTATTCTTGTATTGAGGTTAATACTTCTTCCCGTGCATCTTTTCGCGTAGTTCATTATACTTCATCTTCTGCTCAACGTGCCACATGAGGTCAATACTAAGATATTTAGCAAGTCCGAAGATTTCAAGCAGAAGCATTTCTGGTACGATACAAGAACGCACAAAGACTTCATTATTTGAAGCAATAAACTTTATGATATGGAATATTGATTCTGTAAATGATTTATTACGATAGGTCACAGAATATTCTGATATTGTTTCCTCATCGAATGCGTCTTCGTTTAAGTCAATTCCTCGAAGTCCATATAAGTCAAGCAAACGAATAATAGCATCGGCAAGCTCGTCCCCCACTGTATCTTTGATATGGTACAGGAAAGATACTTCATTGAAATATTCAGGATTTCTAGTTCTTTCAATGCTTGCTTGAGAGAGCAACTTGTAACTTTCTATACATGCGCGTTTACCTTTTCGGTCTGCTTCCATAGCTTTCATTAACTCGCTAATGACAAGACAAATGAAATGTTCGTTACTCAATTCTACATCGTGAAAGCCATGCTCACAAGCGGTTTTATATACCCCATCACGAAGGGCGTTTAAATCTATTTTACTCATATCTTTTAAGTTTTACGTTAATAGTCTTGTTCGTTAAGCATAGCCATCACCAATACCTTTATATTGCCGAAGTAAGATACATTTTTCCCATACTCGTGTTTTTTATAGAATATTTCTATCTCCTTATAACCTTTGAGTATGGCTACCATAAATAACCTGTAAATCTGAAATGGATGAAAATATAAGTCTCCAATTTTGATCTGAAAGATTGTATCTACGTCTTTCTCAAAGGATAACAGACGGATTCTTGCAAAAGGATGATTCTTTTCATCAGTTCCGGCTCCATCACACAGGGGACAATCATGTTGCGCATAATGAGTTTCTAGGTTATTATCTTTATATTCCCATTCTACATTTCCAGACCCATTACATTCTTTGCATTTTAACAGAAGCTTATCAACCTCTAACCTACATTTGGTTAGTTCCTTAGCTAAAGTTTCAACATTCACTTTTATGCTGCTAAGAGGCTCTGTCTCAAAATCAGAAAAGAGTTTAGCACTGTTAGGATATTGTTCGTTGGTGTTGTACTTCAATGTCAATTCATTTTCAGGAATACAGATTAATACATAACCATCGGAAGCGCTCACTATGCCATCCCTTAAATTCGGGAACATCATGTTAGGGCGGAGCTCGTCATTGCCTGTAAAAAGGTTTAATAGAAAATCATTTATTGCATTCATTTTTAATTCGTTATTCGTTTATATTAGGAACCTGGCCCACTTTCATATAGTAGTCAATGCTTTCAGGTGCAGAGGGTATCTTTCCTTTTATCATATCAACTACATGATTCCATGAACGCATTACATTTCGATCTAAACATGATTCTCTTTTAGGAGAATCAAGCGCATTTGCTACCATCCGAAGTGTATCAGCTATTTCTTTTAGCTCCCAAAGAGGAACTTTTATCATTTTAGTTAATTCGCTCATATTT
This sequence comes from Bacteroides sp. AF39-11AC, assembly GCF_003474285.1. Taxonomy (NCBI): domain Bacteria; kingdom Pseudomonadati; phylum Bacteroidota; class Bacteroidia; order Bacteroidales; family Bacteroidaceae; genus Bacteroides; species Bacteroides sp. AF39-11AC. The sequence goes on from NZ_QROH01000003.1 coordinate 542,670, forward strand.
ATTCAATTAGCAATGATTACTATTGTCTTATCATCATCAATATAGACTTCGTTGGCATTCCATAGATTTATATCTCCTGAATCAAGGAAAACATCAACGTCTTTATCCTCAATGCCGTTTAATTTATCAATCAATTCTTGTACTGTCATAATTTGCCTCCTTTTTAAATTTGTTTTACCCTAATTGTTCTACTTCTTCTATTGCTTTAAATATCTCAAAAATCACCTGCGGAACTATGGCGTTTCCATATCCCTTGACTGATTCCTGTCTCCACTTTGTGAAAGGAATGGTAAGGTCGCCCACATCAAAGGGAAGCCCATCATTTCCTCGACAAACAGGGGATTGAGTTGGGAAGTTGCGCCATTTCTCTTCGGAGTACTCTCCTCCCCAGATGTTATAATGGCTTTCGCTACCGATTCCTCCAAGTTTCCCTTGTTCCTGAATGCTATATTCGGATTGTCTAAATCGCATCCGTTCACTTTGTTGGCTCGTGGAGTGGGGAGTAAGTTGTTCATTGCCATTGCAGTCAACGCAGTCCCCATCTGGCTCTTCGGATTGTACTTCTTCATGTATTTGTCTGCTTCCCGGGCATTGGGAGTTGGAAGTAGTTGAACCATTCTTGCAAGCCCTATACTTCCGTTCGTCCCGTTCTGGTTTATCTTCCTCTGAGTCCCGTTTTTGGTCGTTATAAAGGTGTCGTTCTCTCCAATTATCGCACCCGTCGTAGCATCGCTTGCCATTGGTGTTGGTAGCAACCCGAATTTCGCTCCGGACGAAAGATTGTTCAGTTTCGTCCCAGTTCTGTCTTTTGTTCTCTCGGCAGCTTTCATGGGATGTTCCACCACTTCCATGGCACGCGGTGTCGGTAGTAAGTCGTGCGACAAACCATACCCTGTCTCTTCTGTGGGGTGCTCCGACGGCACAAGCCGGAATAAGCATCGGCTGGACGGAATATCCTTCTCGCTCAAGGTCTTTACAGATGGTTTCGACAACGTATTCCTGTTGTAGCAATATTCTTTTTCGGTTATCTTCTCCGAAAAGAGAGGTCTGGCTTCCCATTTCAGTCTCCTCGCCGGGCTGAACCATCGTGAGGATTCCAGCAACGTTTTCACCAATAACCCAAGTGGGTCGGATTTCCCGTATAGCACGGAACATGTGTGGCCAGAGGTAACGGTTATCATCCGCTCCCTTTCTTTGACCTGCGACGGAGAAAGGCTGGCAAGGAAACCCTCCTGTAAGGATGTCAATCCGTCCTCTCCATTGACTAAAGTCTGTTTTGGTAATGTCTTCATAATGTTCTGAATTAGGAAACCAATATTTCAATATCTCGTTGCAAAAATCGTTTATCTCACAGTGAAAGGCATTTTCCCAACCCATCCAGGAAGCTGCTACACTTGGGGCATCAAAACCGCTAAATAAACTGCCATGAACTAATTTCATTTCATTTCATTTGATTCCTTTCTTTATTATTTTTAATCAAATTTTGATGGCATATTTTCGGCAAAGACGAACGCTTTAGCATCATTATTCCATCTAATTTCTTTGTTTCCTTCAAAATCACGGAAGAAATGGTTGTATTCATCTACTAAAGCGCATAAACCTATTTGAGTCGTTTCGAAAGAGACAAAGTATTCATTATTGTAAGCCTTATATGATTCCAAGTCTGATATGACAGAAGAGAGGATATTCTTGACTTCTTTGTTTTCGCAAACTTCCATATACAGGAACTCCCCGCCTTCGTACATATCCTGAGCTGCAACGTGTTTTCCCTCAACTAACCAATTTAATGCTTCTAACGTCAGTTCAGGTTTCTCGTAAAAATCTACTGTAAAAAGTTTTTTTGTTTCCATTATTTCCGTTTTTTAGATGGTATATAAATTGGGGATGCTTTCCCTTTATTGCCTTTATTTATGCCGTTCATTTGCTCAACCGTCTTTTGGTTAAAGGTGGTAGAACTGGCAAGACCTTTGATATTTTTTCCCATAATAGTTCATATTTATTCTGGTTTTGAACCTACTCAAAAATACTTTGAATGGATCTCGGTTTATAATTTATCCAAATCACTTCTTGTACTTCGTTGGATCGAATATTGTTCTTCTTTGATGGAAACTTTATCATAGTCCAGTCTCCGTACAGTTCTTGCATAAGAGGGCAATCATAACTACTTATCATTGCTTTTCCTTCAATAGAGTGTAATCGTTTGGCCAGTTCACAATGTTGATCGTTTGAAAACTCAAATTTGTAATCGTTTGATGATGCCCGACATTCAAGCGGATAAGGCGGATCAACATAGAAGAATGCTTCTGGGAAATCTATTTTATCAATACAGGCAGAATAATCCAAATTAAGAATTTGAAAATTAGATCTGATTACTTCCGCTACTTCATGTAGCTTCTCTATTGCATTGTTCCAACGAGATACTGTTTCACCCCCTTGAGCATTAACATGTTTCTTTGCCATGTGCCAGCCTTTATTTTTCCGTTGTGCTCCTAATCCAAAGAAAGACTGACGGACTCGAACGTAAAATCTTCGGGCCTGCTCTATTTTATCTGCAGATGGTTCCCATGAATTATTATATTCTAATTCAGAACATGGGGTTAAAAGCAATAATCGAATCAATTCCGGTTCGTGATCTCGTAACACTGCAAAGAAATTTGTGATATCCGCATTTATCTCGTTGGCTGTCTTAATCACTTTACCGTTGTAATTGAGAGATACAACCATACTTCCGGCGAAGAGATCCACTAAGTGAGTAAATCTATCAGGAAAATACTTGTATAAGTATTCAAGCCAAGTAAACTTGCCACCGAAGTAGTTAAAGGCTATTAGTTTATCTTTATTTCCACTCATTTCTAAAATTATTTACGTTAAATACTAATTGCTTTAAATTCTTGTGGTGAAATCATCTTCTTTGATTTCACATAAGAAAAGAATGAATCTGCTGGGCAAACACATTCGGGCATTCCACTCGTATTACAATCGCTGGGAACGGTTGCTAGGATGCATAAACCATCTGCCGGCAGATGCTCACAACTTACTTTATCATCCCAATCAATATACTTTTGCGCTTCCTTTGCGATAGATTCGCACCTATGCCTATAGTTTATATAGGCATCATCCGCCTTTTTTATCATTTGATTTATATTCATTTCTTCTTTGATTTGAATTATTTGTTTAGAATCTGCTTCATACACCTGCGGAACTCTTTTACAGAGCCGGGGTTCATGTTTTTACCAAGCATAATTTGCGCAATCTCCATCGGATTATACTTTCTGTATTCAACTGGGATTTTGCCAAATACTCCGTATTCTAACATCGTTTCTCTGATATCCATAGGAATTTTCAAGACTTTCAACGCTTTCTGCTGTTGTGGAACAGAATATGGCTGATAATTACTATCCCAATTTCCAAATATGGAAGTGACATAAAGAATCTTTTCTGCTAATCTTATTTTCATATCTATTCAGTTATTTTACATCAATTATATTCCTGTACATTCCGAGAAAAGGAACTTCTACTCCGCATACCATAATGTCATATATAGAGTCTTTTTTCATCGTTCCTGCAAATTCAGGATGAGCTATAAACCCATCAATATTAATACGGAATGTGCCTCTATCGGTATAGAGTAGATAATATACTTCTGTGCAAAAACCATCCTTATCTCCCGATGTCTTTTGGATCCTATCTACTTTTCCGACTTTCACTCTAATATTCTGTTTATTAGAAAAATTGATAAACCATATACATGCAATAAATGCCATAATGGATAGTACTATAGTTATTCTTTTCTTCATATCTTATTGGTTATTCATCTTTTTTCATTTTCTTAATCTCATCCAAAGAATCGGCAATCCACCATAAGAATCCACCGATCATAATCAATGCTATTAGTTCCATTTTATATTAAGTTATTCTAAATAGTTTCCTGTTAATCCCCTGAATAGCATAGCAGAAGAAAAAGCCTTTCTTCCATTTTCAGAGACATAAGATATAACCCCAAAGACATCTGCTGTAGAGTATATTTTCCATACCAATAATTTTTCTATCATTTCCATCTTAGTTAATAATCTTTCATTGCTTCAAATACCGGTTTATTTCAACCTGAATGTAATCAGGCGCAATATGACATCGTTCAACTGCCGTTTGCTGTCCTTCTGTTTCTGGAAAGTTACGCTTCCTAATGATAACATCCACTTCCTCGCTACGTTCACGGAGGAACTTTCTAAATGCTTCACCGACAGTTATAGTATCGAAATACCCGTAGAACTTACCATACCTCCCTAGCTTGAAACGGGCAACAAATAGAAGAAATTCTGTCAACTTGATGTAGTGATACTGCCCGACAAACAGCCGTGAAAATTCATTCAGAGCGTCTAAGTCAGCACTTTCTTTCGTCGAAGAGGCAAAATCGATAGTCAATAGTTGAGTTTTTACCCACAACGAAGAAGAATCACATCCGTACATCCGTTCTAAATCAGCCACTGTTGGAGATTTCTCACTATAAGCCTTTTCCAAATCTGAAAGAATAATTGTTTGAAGTGAAGTGGAATAAGCAGATGAAAAGGCCTTAAAGGTCGGGTATCTCTGCTTGATGGTTGATAGCAGAATTTCCCTGCTCGATGGCTGCATATTCGTCAAGGAGCATTCTTGCCTTTGCTGCTTTATCAGCATTCCGATTGTTTTGTCCTTGGATTCCTGTTTTTCCATACTTGATGTTTAACCATTCTTGATAATCACGTTCAGTTCCCGTAAATACAACCCCGGTCCATCCGGATTCAATTGCCCTCTCAATTTGCCTGATGGCAAACTCTTCTTCAAAATTAGAAAGCTTATTAAGTGAAAGCTGCAACGCATAATTAAGCTTGTTTTTCCATTTTGGAGTATTTCGCAAAGTTTCCCAAGCAGACATGAAAGCTATCGAAGAGAAAGGATAAACTAAAGGCTTTACATCTCCCTCTTTTTTTCTGGACTTCTTGGGCTTTTCGGGTGGGGGGTTCTCGTGCGTACGCGCGAGACTCTCTTCTTGTTTTATGTTTATATTATCTTTAATAGGTGTAATTTGCGTTTCATCCTCAAAATTTGCGGATGATGTTGCGGATGATGTTTTTTTATCATCCTCAAAATTTGCGGGTGATTCTGCGGATGATATTGCGGATGTTACGACTTTATCTGTTTTAACTAGAAATATCGATTCATTCGCATTATCATCCGCAATATCATCCGTACTTTCATCCTCAAAATTTGCGGATGATGTTGCGGATGATAACACCTCATCGCTTATCTTTTGAGAAAAAGAATAGTAACAGCCTATACGTTTATCCTTGCAAGTCCTATAAAAAAGAAGTCCAGCATCAGATAAACTATCTCTAGATTTACGCAATGTATTATCAGATATATCTAAATTACCACACAGAATATTACTACGAATGAAGAATACTTCCTTCCATTTCATATCATTGCAGATAGCCACAAGTTCATGATAAAGAGCTTGTGCGGCAGTGGTTAGGTAGATTCTCCCCCTTACCTTTCGAAGTTTGGATATTAGTTGATAGCTATTCATAAACGAAAATATCTATTTGCTGCACATTCATCAAAAGACTTCACACGCTCTATAAGCCGCTTCTGCCTCTGCCTGAAAGCTAAATTATCGTCATACTTATTGTGACATTCCCGGCACAATCCAACGATATTAAGAGGATTGGTATAATGTTCAGGATATTCCGACTTTGGAACTAAATGTGCTGCGTCCGACATTGGTTTACCACAGATAGCGCAATAAGGTGGCAATGCTTTCTTTATTCTTGCAACTTCTCTGTTGCGCTGGGCTTGTTTGGTGCTAATCTGTTTCATACGAATAGTGTTTAAATAATAGCTCCCGGATACCGAACCAACGGACACCGGGATAATTTACTTACCATGTTTCATTCGATGGCAATCCTCACATAAAGTCTCAAGACAATACAGGAACTCTAATTCATGCCCAACTATGGAATATCCTGCAATGTCATATACTTTGTGATGGACTTCCAAATTGTATGTCTTACCACACACTTGGCATCTATGCCCATCACGAATTCTAACCTTACGCTTCACCTCTTCCCAATAAGGATTATTCCTCAGGCTCTGCCGATACTTCGTCGGTCGCCCCTTCTTGTGATTCAGTCTGTTCATCTTCTTTCCTCCATGGGCTTTCTTCAATTGCTACTCTATGCCATTCATGGCGTTGGATAGGAACAACCTCGCCATTATCTTCATCCAAGAAGTCTTCGGTCCAGTGTTCTAACCAAACATCCTGACCGTCTTCTTCCCAGACTTCAACAATATTCTCATCCTTACCAAATTTGCGAAGGTTCTTTCTGGTATCCTTCACATCTATATCAGGTAATTCATAACCAAGTGTTTTAAATGCTTCCTGATTCATTTCACCTGAATTGAAAAGGTCATTGTATTCATGCTTTGGTATTTCCTGAACCAACGCCAGACGAAACGCATCATTCACCCATGAATAATACAGGTAATGCCCCATCACAGGAATACGGAAGGTATCAATCATCTTTAAAGGATAATCCTTAATGCCTTTCTTCGCCAAGTTCACAAGGTCTTTGAACTGGGTATGTAAGGCAGAAATCTTTGCCTCAAAGTCTTTCTTCTCAGCATTAAACTTGGCTTTTAAAGCTTCGAACTGTGCTTCAAGTTCCGGAATCTGTTCCTCGGCAATCTCGCCATAGTTCGCACGGATAGTTGAAATCTCATAATCATCCATAACCCGGTTAGCGATTACATCCTTTTCTTGGATGGTTACAAAATGCTCTGATAACTTCTTTTTAACGTCGTCCATACAAACGCAATCAGAGAAAATAACTTCGGGGAATTTTACTGTAGTAGGAAGCTTGAATTTAAGTTCCTCTGGTACATAGTCTTTTAAATCAATCATTGTTTCTTAGTATTTAATTTCTTAAGCATTTTCTTGCACCTTCTACATAAATCCTGATCGGGAGATGCTTTAGGCGCGTATTTCTTTATTTTATCAGAGCATTGCATAAGTAGGCGCTCTATTGTTTGAATATCTGTTTTGCATAATTCCATTATTCAAAATCATCTATAGCCACCGGATGAAGAAGTTTCTTACTCCAATCAGGAAGCTGCATGTCAATTATACCACGAGCACCCTCTTCCGCTTTAGCATCATAGCCGGGAAACCACTTCTTATCAAAGCAGTCTTTGACGATAGAAAGAGCATAGTGATATTTATACTTACCATTAGCCAGATCATCAGGAGACCAAAAAAGAACAGCCACATCATAGGGTTCGACTGTCTGCAACATAATCATTATGGTTACATTAAAGTTTCGTCCAGTAACGCCGCTCATTACTTCTTGGTACATACCTTCTGACAACTCATATTTGAGTTTGGCACAATCATAATAGAACTTGCCGAGATCATCGGCCCGTGTGGTTTTGAAGGAAATTACAGCATTAACGCCGATATTTTCTTCTACGTTAAAATAATCCGGTCGAACTCTCACATTAAGTCCGGTTTCTTCATCCTTTCCATAGAAAGAGACTTCTGAGTATGCACCTTTTAGAATATTAGGAATAATACCGCCACCATACCAATAATAGTTTCTTTTCAAGGCGGTTATAATCATATTCATTTCTTCACTGATGAAAGAATAGCCGAAATCAATAAGCTTTTGTTTCAGATCGTCCCGGTACTCTTTGAGTGCATTGAAATTCCATTTTTCAGAAGGAGATTCACTTTCAGCATCCCTTGCATAATTTTCCTCATTTGCAAGAAGTTCTTCATAGAACTTAATCATTTGAATCACACCATCTTTTGATGCCTGATTGCATGCTGGTTCTACCTTTACCAATTCAAACAAACGAGGTTCCAGAAAAGCCATGTGAGCAAATGTACCCAATTGAAAACAGGGCTTCGGTTTCTCTTCAAAGACTCTCTCCCAGTCATAATAAAACGAACGCGGAGTTTTAAGAGCACTCTTTAGATTTGAAGAAGAAATATGTCTGCTTTCAAGATATGTTTCCATTGGATCACGCTTGACTACTCCATTCACACTCAAAGATTTCAAGTCGATATTGACAGGTTTCTTATTGCAGTTTAGCGCTATGAAATCCAGAACCGTTTCTTTCGTTGGATAATCATCCGGATTATAGGCAGAAGGATTGAGTTCCTCCCCTTCTGCACAATTATTCAAATCAAAATCTATCATCCGACTACGTGTAAGTTTATGCGTAGAGGTTTTATAGACCAATTATCGGACTGGAAATTATTGGTTTTATTCTTTCTCTTACCCATATAAGTGATTTTAAGAGGAACACCACTTTTAAGTGAACCATTCTCAATATATTGTTCAAGAATACCAACCAATCTACGAGAACCATTAGTCACAGTCTGTACTACTCCATCCTCTGATCTCTCAAGAAAAATAGCACAATCCAAATCAATCAGATCACCAGTTCCATTAGCACTTAAAACCTTTTGAGGCTTGATTTCTACAAAAAACATTTTCTTAAACTCACCAGCATGTTCCGGGGTCCAATAATTGCCACAAAGGTCAACTGGTAACTCCTGAGCATCCTCTAGAGAAGGGAGGTCACTTGTACTCAAATCTGCTGCTTGAATCTCAAATGAAGATTCTTGCTCTTTTAAGGTTAATTCTTTACTCATAATCGTAATTTTTAAAGGGTTATTTACTTATAATTTCTTTCATTTCAGCTTTTGCAAGAGGGGATAATTCCTTCATATAATTACATTTAAAAGCGGCCGATTCAAGTTCTAAAATATCATATCTAACTCTAGAATGTAATTTACCGTCAGCGTCTTTATATCGCTTTACCAAGCCAGCTTTTACCCATTTAGAAACATCCCCTTTCCCATATTTTTTATGAGCTTTATTTTGAGAAATAAACTGAGGCTCTTTAAAAGAGTTAATCCGTTCTTCCCTTTGTCCTATTCCTCTTGCATAGTCTATTAGTTTATATAAAACCTCTTCCGGCATCGATACCATAATTACTCCTTGCTCTTTAAATCCTTTCAATTTTCATCTTTTGTCCTCTTCTCATATCGCTATGCTTGTGATAAAGCGATAAAAAACAAGACAAATTACTTTTTAGTATACTGAGGTTTATATTCTAAAAGCCTTTTTCAAGACATTGTGATAAAACCATATTGAATATATTATACCAACAAGATTCATTGTATAATTCCAGTCTCCTGTTATCGGGTTCACATCGTTAAAAGTTAACATACACGGCAGTGCCAATATATTAAGCAACATCACCTTTAGTATTGTCTTTTTCATTCTATCATGCAGCTAAAAAATTAAAGCCATTATTATTCCTATTCCCTGCTCGTATGTATCGCATAGCTGTTCGAGCTCTCGATGGTGTTCTCATCCTTCGTAAATCGGAACTATTGCAAGTAATCTGCATCATAATAAAAAGAACAGAGAACAAGAGTTCAAGCCCGTGTTTACGTATTTCCTTCAAGTCGAAATCACGTTTTAGCTTACCACAAATCATATATAAAAGCAATTCCGTATCTTTGGAGATACCCAGTTTCCGATATATCGTTCTTTTCTGGGTCTTGACAGTCCAAACCGATTTATTTAAATTGTCTGCTACCTCTTTGTCGGCAAGTCCCTTGCAGTACTCATTTGCAACAAGCATTTCCGCCGGAGACAAAACAATCATCACGCCTCTCTTTTAATTCTAAACGTTCCATTCACCATATCGTAATTCCCTTCCCTACTCCAATTCGATTTACTCTTCCACATTCGTTTTCTCAGTCTTGGAATAATAGAACCGACAATAGATTCAGCCTTTTCAAGTGGAAATTCAACTACTTCACCTACTTTCATATTCAGCAAAGCCTCAGTCCATTTTTCTGTAATTCTCTTTACCATGATTGTTCTATTTTAAATTTATTCTTAATATATTTGAAATCATAACACTGTCATTATCACCAATTCATCACTGTATAATTCGACAAAATCATGTTTGCCAAATTGTACCATTATTTTATCACCGCTAACACTATATACCTTCCCGATTTTGTTTTCCCAACCGGGAGCTTTATATTTTACTAATGTTCCTTTTTTCATAATCGTATGATTTAAAAATTAACCGCCTGTACAAGGGTAAAGGAAAACGGTGCGCACTTCGTTTCTCTCATGGCTTTTAGTACAGTATTAGCACTAACCTTTTCTGCGGGATAGTTCCCGTGGGCGTTCCGATGATTGCCTTACTACTTACACTAAGGATAGGTAAGCCACGGGATATGTTGATAAGCGTGGTATGGTCGCTTACATACTATATGTATTTCCAGATAAATCCATAAGCAGTTTTTCTCAAACCTTTGCAACACTTTCTAATGGTGCTGCAATCATAATTGTTTTCATCGCAAGCATCAGCTATACAATTATATTCTGTGCGCGAGTTTAAATCAATAGATAACCTTATTATTGGACGATATTTTCTATTTTTTGTTTTATTCTTTTTCCTAGCTTCAATTGCTTTTATTTTAGTTATTTGATTATTTACATTTTCCTTCCGAGTTGCCCATTTTAAATTAGAAACTACATTGTTACTCTTATCAGTATCTATGTGGTCTACTTCTCTTTTGTTTAATGGGTTTCTTATAAAAGCGTTAGCAACCAACCTATGGATAGTTCTATAATATTTATGCCCATTTTTACTTAATAATATATATAAATATCCATTTCTGTTCCTTTGAGGTTTCAATACATTACCCTTATAAAAATTATATTTTGAACAATCAAAGGACTTCCTATCAATAGATTTAACTCTACCTAAGTTGGATACCATATATTCATTTTCAAAACCATCAATATTTTTCCAAATCTCTTCCATATATAATAATTTTATTGCGCTCATAGAGTAATTCGATTACTTGCATCGCGCATAACTATGAGCTTTTATAATGAATAGCGTACGGACGCCTAACCCCGTTTTCTTACTGATGAAGACGATTTTTCGGACTAAACATTTCCATAAAACACCATACAACCGTATAATGCCCACCGTAAAACGGTGTATTTTATATAATAAGACTACTTCAAGCCGTTTATCCAGTCTCCGCATTTCTGCTATGGATAATCCTTGTTTCGTATTTGTTTCTTCAAAAAGTCAAAGAGCTTATCACATGTTCCCTGAAAGCGTTTTGCTCGCTTCTTACATAGGTCTACCTAACAGGAATTATCTCCAGCTACTATCGTAGCATTTCAATGAAGGATTCAAATCAATCAAAGCTTGTCTAAAATTGTTGGCATGCTTCGGATAGTCAGTATAAACCGGGCTTACCTGCGCCTTGTATTCATCCATTTTTAAGCCAGCATCAACCCAAGCATCTTTCAAAGCCTTAGCAAAAGAATACCACTTGAAAGCCTTGTTCTTCTTCATGTAAGCCCAAGCTCTTTGCATAATGGCACGTCTGTTATATTTGCCATCTACTACTAATCTGTAATCTCTTGCTTTCATAACTATCATTTACTTCTTTTTAGGTATATCAATTATTTGGTTATCTCACTCAAACTTCGCATCTTTGCTGTTGTTTGATGATGCAAATATAGAAATTATTTCTAACTATATTCTATATAAAATAGAAATTATTTCTAATTTAACCTTTATTAATTAGAAATGGATAGTATAAAAGACAGGATTAAGGAATTCATAAAATACAAAGGGCTTAACAATAAGCAATTTGAGGATAGATGCGGTTTAGGAAATGGTTTTGTTTCTAAAATAGGAGATTCCATTAGAACTCAAAAATTAGAATTAATTTCTAAATCATTTCCCGAATTAAATATCGACTGGATAACTAGGAATGTTGGTGAAATGTTAAATACATCATCTCATAAACCTATTTATTATGAAGCTACGCCCATCCAACAAGACGTAGTTTATATCCCATTAGTCAATCAATATGCTTATGCGGGATATTTAGATGGATACACAGACATAACTTACATGGAACAACTACCTAAAATCCCTTTCATAGTAGATAGAGAAGGGCTTGGAAATTATATAGCCTTTGAGGTCAAAGGCGACAGTATGAATAATGGAACCGAAGAAAGCTATCTGGAAGGTGATAGACTTTATTGCCGGGAAATACAACCACACTTGTGGGTCAATTCTAAGCTACATCTTCGAAAATGGGATTTTGTCATAGTGCATACTGATGGCATAATAATTAAGCGTATCATAGATCATAATGTAGAGAATCATACAATCACGATTCATTCTTTAAATGATATGTATCCAGATCGAGTTATTGATTTATGTGAAGTGAAACAAATTTTTAATGTAATTGAATCAGTCAGACCCAGAAGGAGATAAAATAATGATGACGTTGTTAATATTATTAGCTTTATTAGTTTTTATAATATGGCAAAGTTTCTATAACTATAATAGATATAGAAAGCTAAAACGTATATCTAATATACCCCCAAAACAAGTTAATAAAGTAGAAACTCCTAGCCATACATCATTGCCTATTACATCTAATAAAAAAGATCTGATACCGATAATGTTCGACTGGATAGAAATTAATCAATATAAAAAAATATTAAGGTATAAATCGCTTAGATCAAAAGATATTAACTATGCCCCATATATTATTTGGAGTTGTAAAGAAAGTGAATTTTATTATTATGGGCAAATCTCTTATGAAAATAGAATAAGTATTATCAGTCAATTTCTTGGTGAGATAGTTATACACTACGAACCTCCCTGTGTAATTAAAATCATTGCTCCCCACTCCTCAAATATATTTGCACCTAAAATACAGATTCAAGACAACACTGATATTTTAGAAATTGATTACAGCCCGGAAGCAATAAAACGAGGACAGGATAAAATGAGAGAAGAATTCAGAAAGGAAAGGGAAAGAGAAGAAGCGATAAAATTAAATGAAATAAAAACCAAATTGTTAGAAAAGAAAAAGAAGAGAGAATTAGAGAAAAGAGCTCTCCAAGAGCTTATAGATGAGGGCGAGCTTTTTCCAGAAGCGAACAAACGTCCTCCAATACCAAAAGATGTTGTAGATGCTGTTTGGAATAGAGACGGAGGAAAATGCGTTTATTGTGGGTCGAATGAAAATCTACACTTAGATCATATTATTCCTTTCTCCAAAGGTGGAGATACAAGCGTTGAAAATTTACAATTACTTTGCCAAAAATGTAATCTTGAAAAATCAAATAAAATCGGATAATTAAAAAACTAGCTTATGAAAAAGATTATTTTATTAATTTGTGCCATCACTGCACTTTGTTCATGTGGAGAATCGAGTAATCAAAACGAGAAAAAAGTAAGAGAAGTAGTTGAAGAAAAGCTAAAGACTGAAATGAACGATTGGTCTAGTTATGAGTTTGTTTCTCTAGAAGTATTAGACACAATAAAGTACATTGATAATATCAACTATAGAAAGAAATATTTCAAAGAAATAATTAAAATAAAAAAAGACTCACCTATAAATTCCTTCAATTCAATAGAAAAAGATAGTCTTATTCTTATTGGAATAGATTCTATTCAAAATTTAATGGGTGATAAAGTTAATGAAGATGCTGCATATTTATATAAGTACAAGTTTAGAGGAAAGAATAAATTAGGTGCTGTTATTTTAGAAGAATATCTTATTTATATATCACCTAATTGGGAAATTATTCAGATGACAAATGACCGCAAGAATCTATATGAAAATCCGGGTGGATTTCCCGGATATGTTGAACTTGTTAAAAAGAACATGTAATACCAACAAATAGCCCGTTTTTTTAGACGGGCTATTTTATTTGCCAAACACAAAATCTATGACCTTTCTATTTGCCTTATCGATAAGGCTCCAGTCCTTTTTAATATAGGTATCAGTTACATCATGCTTGGATTTATGATTGAGTGCCATAGAAACATCGTCTATAGAAATCGCGCAATCATTTCTGGCTATAGTAGCCCAAGAATGGCGGGCTGCATAAAAAGTTAAATCCGGAATACCCAAAGCTTCACCGATTTTTTTCAGATTTACATTTATCCTATGGACGAATTGTTTATGATCTGCGTATCTTATGAAGAAATTAAAAGCACGGTCATTCAATGAGTCTTTATACCGATCCAAATAAGCCTCCAATTCAGGCTCTACCTTGATAGATATAAAGGCTTTATCGCTTCGCCTGGTTCTGGTTTTTCGACGTTCATACTCTAACCGACCGTTAACAGGAGGCTTTAAATAGAACATGTCTACGGAGTTAATTCCAAGCATGAGAAACGACATAACAAAAACGTCCCTCGCTATCATTGTCCCGATCATGTTTTCAGGCACATCGTAATATCTAATCGCTTTTATTTGATCTGCCGAAAGAGAACGTTTTTTAGTTAAAGGGGATTTGGGAATTTTATATTTGGCAAAAGGGTTATTCCCGATCCTAATGATACCTAAATCCTCATCATTAAAATCAAATTTAGCCCTATTAAAAAGAGCTTGAATTTTTGACATATATAATCTTACCCCTGAATCGGAAATATTACCTATACCACATTTTGAGGGTAATCCTTTAAGATACTCCTCGTATTTCATCAATAGAGAAGATGTAATATCAGAAAAGCATAAATTTCTATTTCCAACAAATTCTTCAAACTTATGTACTGCTATTCGGTAATTTTCCCCAATCCTCCTACCTTCTTTCAATACTTTATCGGCATAGGCATATCCATAATCAAAGAAATTTATTCCATCCGTTTTACCTGACAGCTTTTCTTTCATTAATTCGCATAATCCTTTGGCGGAATACAATTCTATGGAATGTCCCAGTTTTGAAAGTTCGCTCCTTATTTTCAGAATGTCCAGCATAACCCGGTCGTAAATTGGGTTATTTCGTTCTTTTAGTTCGAAGGTTTTCTTATTTATAAGTTCAGCTCCTACATAATGAGAAGTAGCCAAGTATGCGGATTGCCGATCATGTGTAATTCTGATCTTCACATTCCAAGTATTATCCTCCCGCTTTTGATGTTTGAGGATAACGATTTTAACGGTTGCCATGATTGTAAAACAATTAATCGTGTGAGTTCTATTTCTGTAAAACAGTCGTAAAACAATTGCGCAAATATAGCAAATTAAATTAGAAATGCTATACTTGCGCAAAACAATAAATAACAGGATATTAGAGGTAACAGCCTATAAACGTTTGAGTTCGTTGTAAATTCTTTGTACAGGAAGCCCCATGATATTATAGTAACTACCCGAGATATTTTCCACTCCGATAAAACCGATCCACTCCTGCACTCCGTAGGCACCGGCTTTATCCATCGGTTGGAAATTATCCACATAGTAGGCTATTTCCTCTTCACTTAAAGTGGCAAAACGCACCTCAGTTTGTGCAGTAAAACTACGCTGCCAGTCGGTAGTGGTTATGCATACACCAGTGAAAACTTCATGGGTACGTCCGGACATAGTGCGCAACATCTGCAAAGCATCTTCCCTATCCCGGGGTTTGCCCAACACCTTGCCATCCAGCCATACAATTGTATCGGCAGTAATCATCAATTCACCGGGCTGCATCATGGCAACGTAAGCATCCGCCTTTTCTTTAGCGATATACAAAGGTATATCCGCACCCTGCAAAGTATCAGGATAAGACTCATCCACATCGGGCAAAGTCCGCACTTCATAGTCCACACCTAACCCTGCAAGCAATTCCTTCCTTCGCGGAGAATTACTGGCAAGTATCACCTTATACTTTTTCAAATTGTCCAACACTGCCTCTTTAATTTTTAATTATTAATTATTAATTTGCTCGTCATCCTACCATCCGAAGGCTTTATCATCCATCCAAAGTCCCTGAACTTTCAGGACTTGTTCCACGACATCCCGACCACAACCATAGCCACCATTGGCATAAGATATATAGCGGGAAACAGCCTTCACTTCCGCTGATGCATCTTTAGGACAACATGGCAATCCACATTCACGCATCACTTCGATATCGGGAATATCATCTCCTACATAAAGAATCTCTTCATTTTTAAGACTATGACGGTCACGGAAATCATGATAATCATGGATTTTCACGGAAGAAGACATATAAATATCCACAGAAGGAATTCCCAAAGCCACGAAACGTTTACGAACAGCCTCAGAGCGTCCACCGGTTATGATACCCAATAGCAGTCCCTGTTTACCGGCAAGGTGCAAGGCATATCCATCCTTAATGTTCACGGTACGCATCGGTTCGCCATCCGGACTCATCGGGATAACGTTAGCACTTAAGACGCCATCGACATCAAAAACAAGGGCCTTTATCTTCTTTAAATCGTAATTGATAGTACTCACTATATTCGGTTTTTAGTTGGGTTATTTATCAAAAACAACATTACTTGTTATGCAAACGATGTATGCTCTCGCTAACCAATTGATATAATTCCTGCATCTCCGGTTCACCCGCAAGCATCTCCAGATGTTTATTGATCACATTCTCATCATAACGTACAGCTGGCCCCGTCTGCGCTTGCTTCGGTTCCAATTCGTGCACTTTACGAGCTGTCTCATCAATCAAAGGCAACATGGCATCAAACGGAAGATCATACTTTTTTAGCAATTCAGCCGCCAGGGCATACATGTGATTCGTGAAATTACAAGTAACCACAGCAGCCAGATGCAGACTTCTCCGTTGCTCGGAAGTTGCCTCGTATACTTTCTCCGAAAGAACAGAAGCAATTGCTTTTAGCAACTCTGTATCTTCAGACGAATTACTCTCTATAAAGAAAGGCACTACACGAAAATCAACTTCACGCTGCTTGCTGAAAGTCTGCATAGGATAAAACACTCCATAACGTGATGCTTTACCTTCCCAGATATTCATAGGAATACTTCCGGCTGTATGTACCAGTAAAGCATCTTCCTTTCCGGCAACAATTTCAGGTAATAATGTCACGAAAGCATCATCCTTTAAAGAGACAATATATAACCGGGCATCCTTAGACACTTCAGAAAGTTCGGTTGTATATCCAGCCTCCACCGCCTGCGCCAATGCACATGCAGCTTCTTTTGTACGGCTATATACCTGTACTATACGAAAGCCATTCTGATATAAAGCCTTAGCCAGATTAGTCGCGAGGTTTCCGGCACCGATAAAGACTATCGGCGTATCTTGTACACTCCTTTTCATCTTGTAGCCAGCCAATATAAAATAATTCCGAGAACTAACAGCGCTATAGGTAACAGATAAGCAGACATCGTACCGAGTAATGCTGTAATCAATCCGAAGTTCAGTATTAACCATAAACCGATCAACACCAGCCCTACAGACTTGTCACGCTTGAAAATGAGGAATATTACTGCTGTATAAAGCAGGAAGTTATCTTTATTCATCACCCACGGCAAGCCGATATTGGAAAAATGTATCAATTTATCCACCAGATAAAGTATGCCGAAAACAATCAGTGTAACAGCCGTAGCCCTGTAAGTATCGCGGTTATTGTTTGCTTTTGCTGCGCTCACCGTTACTTTCCTCCAAATTTATTGATATGAACTTTTTCCCATTGCAAATGTTCTTCACTAAAGGGCTTGCGCTCCATTCCCTTGTGTCCGATAGCAATGACACTGAGGACTTGTAGCTGCAAAGGAATATCGAGTACCTCGCGCACATATTCATCGGAAGGCATACCAGTAGCCGTAGAACGTTCGCGCACCTGTACCCAACAACTGCCTAAGCCCATGTCTTCTGCCTGTAACTGTATAATAATCGAAGCAATGGAAGCATCTTCAATCCACACATCACTAACCAACGGATCGGCCGTCACCACAATTGCCAGCGGGGCATCAGCAATAAACTGCGACGATTGTGCCTTACAATGCGATAGTTTTTCTAGTAATTCCTTATCATCCACCATGATAAATTGCCATGCATTTGTACGCTTGGAAGTAGGCGACATCAGTGCAGCTTTCATCAAAGCAACCACCTGTTCCTGTGTCAACTCTTCATTTGTAAACTTCCGCATGCTGCGGCGAACCTTTAGTAATTCACTGAAATTTTCCATATATCGTAATATTATTTATTAAGTAACAAGCTACCGACTATGAACTACAAGTGGCTGCGCTAACATACCCGAATGGCACTTGTAGCTCGTAGCCGGTAGCTTGTAGCTAATTTATCGTTTAAGAACGCAAAGATACGAGATTATTTTTTAAATTTGCAGTCAATGCCTTTGAAACTAACCACATATTACCACGGGAGTAACATCCCGGAACTACCGGGCAAAAATACGTTTCACTCCCTTGAGTTGTTTCATATCTATGAAGCAACCCCGGGTTATACACCCCTTCTCATTGTTGCATCAGAGGCAGGAAAGCCCGTTGCCAAGCTATTGGCGGCAATACGAAAGAGTGCTCGTTTGTTTCCACCCTCTATCATCAAGAGATGTGAAATCTATGGCACAGGAGAATATTTTGATGAAACAGTCGATAAAGAATTTGTCTTTGGCGAAATTCTACAACGGTTAACTGCCGAGGCATTGCGGGAAGCATTTCTTATTGAGTTTCGCAATCTGGAAAATTCGCTGTTCGGGTATAAATCTTTCCGCAAGAATCGCTATTTTGCCATCAACTGGCTACGGGTACGCAATTCGCTACATAGCATCGAACATGTAGAAAGTCGTTTCAGTCCCTCACGTATCCGTCAGATAAAAAAAGGATTAAAAAATGGTGCAGAAGTGCGTGAAGCCCATACTCCTGAGGAAATACGTACTTTCTCCCAGATGCTACACCATGTTTATTCCTCAAAAATACGCCGCCACTTCCCCAGCAGAGTCTTCTTCCTACGCATGGAAGAAGAAATGATGAAAGGGGAACAAAGCAAAATATTCATTGTCACTTACAAAGATAAAATTATAGGTGGCAGTGCCTGCATCTATTCCGAAGATAATGCCTATCTCTGGTTCTCCGGTGGCATGCGCAAGACGTATGCTCTCCAATATCCTGGCATACTTGCCGTATGGCATGCTCTATCTGATGCCAAGCAACGCGGCTACCGCCATCTTGAATTTATGGATGTCGGCCTCCCCTTCCGCAAACACGGTTATCGCGAGTTTGTCCTACGCTTCGGCGGCAAGCAAAGCAGTACTCGCCGCTGGTTCCGTTTCCGTTGGGAATGGCTGAATAGAATACTAAACAAAATCTACGAATAGACTTCACTCTACACTTTGGTATGTCAGCGGCGGATCAAAGTAGCGAGACATACTCTTCAGATTCTCTCTGTAAGACGGCTTTGCAAAATGAGTATTGTGGAAATAGGCATCCTGTTGTTGCTTCTTCTCCAGCTTGGCAGCATCCGGTTCCACTGTATAATTTGCGATTTGTTTACCGGAGGCATCCGATACTTCTACTTTCATACTTGCTACATCTGTCTTGATATTCACTGAACTGTTGGTTGAAACCGGAACTTCCAATGCCTGATAAGAATCGATATTCAGTTTAAGAGATACAGGCGCACCCGTCCATTCATAATGATAAATTCCGTTAGCTCCATTTTTAGAGAAGACCATACGAAGGATACCATCTCCAACGTTTACTTGTGCATCTACCTCTTTCAAATCAGAAGGAAGTTTTGGATCAATGGTAATAGAATGGTTAAGCATATCGGGACGAATACCCAAGAAATATTGATTCCACACACGGATATGTTCACTATTACTCCATGCCTGCAGAAAAGTTCCACTACGCCGTACCCATGTCTGCCCGGCATGTGGCCACGCATCTGCATTCTCCGACAAACTCCCAACAGCACCTTCGGCAAGTGCCTGACGATTCATGTTTTTGAATAACGCATAGGCTATATCCTGCTGACCGTTTTCTATCATCCGTTGCATAGCCATACCATTGTTCCAAAGCCATATCGTACCGTTATGGTACGCATCATCTTTATGATAACGATACCATTGCTCATGGTAAGGATGAAACTGTTCGTCATACTGGTCGAGCGAAGACACTCCCCACGGATATACCAGGCGTTCCCAGACTTCCTTTGTTTCATGCATCTTTAAATCTGAATCAGAAATCAAATCCAACGCATAGATAGCATTGGGGCGGAATTGCATATCTCCACTTCCATCTGCATTCAAATGATCATAAATAAATTTAGTAGCAGTGTCAACAAAGTCTTGTTCAAAGCTTAAACGAAGGTGCGCTGCCGCCTTACTCCAACATAGTGCATCTTCTTCCTTATTCATGTATCGGGCAAGGTCTGCAGCATTCCTCAACTGAGTATACCATAATGCCTGCACATCTACAGCACGATTGCCGCGTGGCGAACATGGATATCTACCCTGGCGCTTGGCATCCATCCAGGTATCTGCATCTGCATGGGTAAGATAACCTTTCTCATCAGTATACAGCCGGAGAGATGCATCCGTAGCAATCTTCACTGAAGGATATATCTCTTTTACAAAGGCGGTATCACCGGTATATTTCAGATAATCGTGCACTTGCATAACAAAGCGGGGTGTTCCATCGGTAGTATTATAGAGAACACCTTCCAGATTCAAGCGATTCGGTACACGCCCGTAAGTAGGAGAAGTAGAAATAGTATCCTGGTAACGTGCAAAAGAAGCTAGAATATCACGTGCCGTATCAAACTGTCCTGTACAGAGTACTGCACCCGGCATAGAGATAAACATATCTCGTCCCCAGAAATCCGTAAACCAAGGCAGACCGGCATACATGCCATAACCACCATGTTGATGAGTTATCAGTTGGTCGTTAGTGAGCATAATCCAGGCGAGGGCATGATCTAAAGAATCCTGATTTGTTTTTAAAGGATTATGATCTAGTAACAACTGAATACGCTGGCTACGTGTACTCAACCATTTTTCTCCTTCTTGACGAAAATCTTCTATTATTTTCCGGCTCTCTCCTTCGGTACCGAAAGCGATCAGGAAACCATCGGAAGAAGTCGAAACAGTTATCAGACTGTCAGTAAATTCTATTTCCACTTCTTTTACAGGTGCTATGCGTATTACATTCTCCGACGATTCTTTCGCAGTATAAAGTATTGAATTTCCCTCTTTCCGTGCATCTACAACATTTCCTCCTATCAACATTAATGAGATCTGTTTTCCCTGCACACTATCCATACGAACATATAATAACTTTGGTTCATCCACCAGAGAAAATGTTTCCACAGCCTTTCCATAATGGCGGACTAATCTGTCAGGATATACCGATGTGCGAGCATCTTTCCGATACAATCTTTCACCATCCACATACAAACGGTAATCAGCAAAGATACGTTTAGCATAGATATTCCACCCAGCATACCAGTCTCCCCAATCGTCAGTAGAGGTCATTCCATAGTAGAAGCCACCATTCTTATCTGTATAAGAATACTCACGAGACTGTCCGCCAGGTATAGTGATACCTAATTTATCCATATTTAACGGAGATAACTCTTTTACATTTTCACTGCAAGACATTACTAAAAAAGAAGTAGCTGCAAGTAATATACTCGCAGCTTTCTTTGAAAAACACCAATTTACAACCATATTTACAACAACTAACCTATTTCATTATTTTGCAAACCTGTACTTTACCATCTTCCATATAAACCCGTGCCATATAATAACCAACAGGTAAGGCTGACAGGCCTACAGAAGTACACCTTTCCTGCGTCATCACCAGCATTCCGTTTACAGAATATACTTCTACACGTTTAGCCTCTCCAACAGGTAACACCAAAGTATCTATTGCCTTATTATAATATATCAAAGGCACTTCCGCATCAGGAGTAGTGGTTTCAATCCCAGTCAAAGTCGGTTTAAAGTTGGTAAAGAGACGGAATTCATGAGCAGGGACAGCAATAGTCTGTGTAGCACCTGACACACTCAATGGCTCATTATCTTTCAGAAATTCATACCATGTACCTGTTTCCGGGAAAGTTACAGAAAGGTTCTTATCTGCCAAAGTAAAGTTTCCAACCACTACAAAAGACTTGCCATCAGTAGAAGTAGCTGACAAGGTACGTCCATTATCCCAGTTTGTAGTACCTACCTTCCAGCTAAATGTAGTATTCGAAGCAAATAGTTCAGGATATGAATGACGAAAATCTAAAAGGGCAGCATACGTTTCATACAATCCTTTTCGATCAGCATCTTCAAAATAGTCCCAACGTATAGGTTTAGGATCCGTACGATAACCGTCCTGATCGTCATAACTAGAACCATCACTATTGTTGTTTATAGAGAAATCATACCCTAACTCACCAAATTGCCAGATCATCTTTGGTCCGGGTACGGTAAGAAAGAAAGCCGCATTTGTGGCTAAACGTTTGGTGCGAGTAGAGAGATTAATATTACTTCCTGTTGCAGGACTCATTCCGGTATTTGTACTCGTTGTTGATGCTATTACTCCGGTATTTCCCCATTTCCAGGCTTTAAATCCTGTACGTTCCTCATCGTGACTTTCCATATATCCTACTAAACTACCAGCAGGCATACTGGATGTTCCCGCAAATAAACCAGAAAAATCGGTTTTTGGACCACTCCATCCCATAGCAGTTTCACAATATGCTTCATTTTTATTACGCCATAGCAAGATGCCCGCATCTCCTAACTGCTTTTCTTCACTGAGAGCTGCCAGATGTTCAAAAATAACATAAGCACCCGGTTGTCGTTCTTTTACGGCAGCCGACATACGCTTCAGGTTATTAATACGTGCATTATCCGGCCCATTTGCCCAGTCATTCACTCCATAAGGAGTATTAGAGAAACCTTTCGTAAAATCATAACGGAAACCATCAATTTTGTATTCTGACATCCAGAAACCAGCTACACTATCTACCAGAACACGGGTATATTCACTATCATGATTAAAATCATATCCCCATGAGAGGCTCGGATTCTTTATATTTGATTCTTGATTATACCACGGATTATCAGCAGAGGGCTTTCCATCTGCATCCTTATACAAAAGATAAAAAGGAGACTGACCAAAGCTATGATTCAGCACAAGGTCGATAATAACAGCCATCCCTTGACTGTGGCATTCATCCACAAAAGCTCTTAAATCATTCTTTGTACCATAATACTTATCCACGGCAAAATAGAATGAAGGATTATATCCCCAACTCGTATTTCCTTCGAACTCATTAATAGGCATCAATTCTATAGCATTTACTCCCAGATTCTTTAAATATCCCAGCTTTTCTTTTGCAGCGTTAAACGTATGTTCTTCAGTAAAATCACGAACCAACATTTCATAAATAACCAATTGCTCAGAAGCCGGGCGTTCGAAGTTCTTTACTTTCCAATTATATACAGTCTGTCCTGTTTGTAATACAGAAACAATACCTTCTGCTTTTCCGGCTGGATAAGGTTTCAGATTCGGATATGTCGTACTTTCAATATACTGGTCGTTCCAAGGATCCAGAACTTTATCTGTATAAGGATCTGCAATATAAATAGAGCCATCTACCAAATATTGAAAAGTATATTCTTCACCTTTTATCAATCCGGAAAGAGTTATCCAGAAATATTCACCATCTTGTTTCAACTGATAATCGGATTTAGGAGTCCAATCATTAAAATCACCCACTACATATACGTACTTCTTTTTTGGAGCTTGTAGTACCAAAGTTACTTCTGTATCACTGATATAGTTAATACCGGGACGTACACCTTTGGGCATTGCCTCCGAGATACTTGTTCCATTCAGCACTGTTACTTCTTGTGTAGCAGAAACAGTTTTACCATTAGCGGTAGCTTCTGCTTTCAACGTATAGCTTCCGGCAGTTGAGAATGTATAAGATTGGGAAATTGTAGTAGCATTAGCTTTCGTAGCTATTTCAGTAGCACCTACATAGAGTTTTAGAGTTGAAGCAACAGAAGCAGAAGCTTTAATTGTAAGAGCAGTATTTGTGATCAAATTTTCTTTCTCAGCAGGCTGATCGAAACGAACGGTTAAACCGGCAGTATGAACATCTACGAATATATCTTTATTACCCGTATCCTTGCCTTCTTTTGATGTATCTGCACTACGAAAAACAAAAGCCAGTTGTTTTACTGTTTCTCCATCTTTAACGCCATAATATTCACGAATATTAGGGGTTATTTTCAGTTGCCATTTATCATTTCCTAATGAAGTCAGTTTATACTTCGCCGAGTTATCTCCCCAAGTTGGGGCATATTGCCAACTTGTACCCGTACTGAGTATCACTCCTGTATGTGCATACACATCACCAGTAAAGCCTTTCAGTCCTGCGGTACCTTTCGTTGCATCAAAGATAATGGTTACCTCATCATTTTCTGTTGGGAAATCCGGAGTAGTAGTTACTATTTGCGCTTGCATAGCTAAAACAGCTAACAAGCAAATAAAAAAAGCGTAGAGTCTTTTCATTCGGTATCAATTTATGAGTTAATAGTTCAAAAGTACAGTAGTTATCTCAAATTATCAAGTGCTTGAAACAGAAGGAGAAGAAGAAGTAATGCAAACGGTTGCATGAATCAAGAAAAGATTATCCTACTACTTTTTTAGCGCAACCTCTTTATCTCCTTGCACTAAATATGAAGGAGTAAATCCTACTACTCTCATGTAATGCTTCATCCACATCAAGTACAGGCAAATTATTCACATCATCTCATTGAACATCCGCATATCTTTTTTCAATATTCATAAAATTCTCCACTACTCTCCAATATTCTTCCTTATCATGTGGACGTGGTTGCCAATCAGGATCGGGACTATTACTCACAGCTTCATTCCAATTAGTATCATCCATAAACTTATAGTCAACCGTACAAGAGGATAATTCTCTTATTGGTTTAAGGAATATATATCCATCGAACAAATCGGATAGAATAAAATCTTTATGCCCCATTGAATAATAACTATAATCGCGTAATTCACCAATATGAGAACCTTTCAAATCAAAGCCAATGGGGTTGTTCTGAGATTTTTCCATTATTAGTTCTAACTTTCCAGCCGCTGGGGAAATTAATGTTGGTTGCTGATTAGGATAATTAAAGAAAGGCTGGTGCAAAGCTACAGATACTACTTTATTGCCATATTTATCGTACAGCAAATTTCCTAAAAAACGATTCTCATAACGTACAAAACCAGGAGAAGTATAATCATAATAAGGAAAACGGTAGGACGTAAATGCATGAATAGTCCCAGTCAGAACCAATATTTTCTCGTGAACAGCCAACACTTCACGTTCCAACAATGCACACCGAAAGTCTTCTGTATTCCCTAAAGGAAACACTTGCTTCATATTTTCCGGTGTTCTAGCTCCTTCAAACTTTTCCCAATTGTAGCGATAACTAATATTTAAAACACGAAACTTTTTCGCTTGCTCCGGTAATGAGTGATTCCATTCCCAAGCTGCTTTATAAAGATTCATATACTCAACTATAGCCCAACGGGTATTATAATTGAACATCAATTGACGAGCTAAATTCTCATTATATCTTGGTGCATTTATCAATGAATCCAATTGCTTCTGATCCTCATATGCTCCAAATTCCATACCTAACATATAGATACCATTCGCATACAACTTCGGTATCATTTTTCTAACGAAGTCCAAATTTTCCTTAACGCCATGGTCTTCAGCCAATAACACGATGTCAGCATCTTTAAACTTAGAAATCAAATAATCATC
This sequence comes from Bacteroides sp. AF39-11AC, assembly GCF_003474285.1. Lineage (NCBI taxonomy): Bacteria > Pseudomonadati > Bacteroidota > Bacteroidia > Bacteroidales > Bacteroidaceae > Bacteroides > Bacteroides sp. AF39-11AC. The sequence continues at coordinate 568,352 of NZ_QROH01000003.1, forward strand.
AGGCGACATATCTGTATCCTTTTTATCACAAATACAATCTTTTCTATCAGTTCCTAAAAGAAATAATAACGGATTATCTAAACGCTTATTCCAATCCACTTCCGTATGCGCAGCTCCCGGAAACACTTTAGACACCCACATTGGTCCTTTCCAGCCTTTCTTCCTCATCAATTTGTCCAGTTCATCCTGATAAGGAGGATAATAAGCATCTAAGGTAGCATCTCCTCTATCCATATAAATTATACGACTGTTAGCCGTCGGAAGGTTCTCATCAAGATAATTCCTAAAAGCTCTCGACCATTGGTCCGCTTTTTCTTTAGATAGTTCCTTACTTAATATCATGGGAACATGAGTCGACATACATGCAGCCCCTCCAAATACTTCCGGGTATTCACAAAGTGCATATAGTGAAATTAGGCCACCCATACTGGAGCCCATCACAAAAGTATGCTCAACACTCTTATTCGTGGAATATTCTTTATCAATAAAAGGCTTTACTTCTTCTACCAGAAAACGAAGATAGTTATCTGCATTAAAACTAACATTCCCCGAAACTACACTATCTGGTAAATTCCTCAATGCTTTTTGAGGAAAGTAGTCTGCATATCTCGTTTCCGGGATATTTGCCACTCCTACAACAATACAAGACCTAATCTTCTTTTCATTCAAAAGTTTTCCAACAACTTCATCGATTCCCCATTCTTGTTTATTCCAAGTGGTATTTGCATCAAACAGCATTTGACCATCATGCATATAAAGAACATCATATCTTTCTTTTGTTGAGTAATCTGTAGGTAACCATACGAAAACATCACGAGAAGGAACAATGGTAGAATTAAATCGAGAATATTCTATAAGTTTCCCTGATGATATAGTTTGTTGAGCAATGGTCCATTGGCACAGCAACAGAGATAATAATATAAATAAAAGTCTTGTTTTCATACGCTAAATTATAAAATAATCACTCTCTTTTTCCAGATTCTCCTGTAGCACCATTTCTTTTAAATTACTCCAATCCAATTCAAGCATTAAAAATACTATAGGAGCAATACTTTCTTCATATCCCAATATTATAATTGGAGCACAAGCACTTCTTTAGGTTGTAAATGAAGTATTCTTCCTAAGGACACATCACCGTTCGTCAACACATTCTTCGAACTAATCTTATCTCCTATTACTTCTTTATAAGGAGCCAAGTCCAAATCAACTTCTTTATTTATTCCATTCATTATAACCAGTATACTCCTTCCATCATAGGAACGCTCATACACATATACATTATTACGAGGCATAAAATGTTTCATCTTACCTTTAGAAATAACATCATTTCCTTTACGCCAATGCAGTAACTTGCTCATAAAATCGAAAGCTTCCTGCTGCATAGCCGTTCTTCCATTTTCCTGGAAAACAGACATTGCATCTCCTTTCCAACCTCCCGGCATATCCGGACGTACATACCCAAAATCTATTTTATTACTACCAGACATTAGTAATTCCTGCCCATAATACAATTGTGGTATGCCCGGAATTGTCAATAACATGGTAACTGCCTGTTTATATGCATTCAAATTTTCCGGATCCTCCAACAAGAAGCGATCCGTATCATGATTTTCAAGTAGACGCATCACATTGTTTATGTCAGGATAGCAAAAATCATAAGCAAAATGTTCGAAAAGAAGCTGTAAACCAGTATCCCAGGAAGTTTCTTCATGGAAAACTTTACCAGCTATTGTTCGCAAACGAAAATCCATCACAGATTTCAGCTTTGTATTAGCTTTCTCATTAACCACACTATTTTGTTGCCAATATGCAGTACCTACAGGGTTATTGGGAATCATTACTTCACCTACAATATTGAAATTTGGATATTCCTCAAAAACTTCTTTACACCAACGAACCATCATATCCGGATCCGGATATACATATGTATCTTGGCGAATACCATCTAAATCTGCATATTCAATCCACCAGATTGAATTCTGAATCAAATAATCAGCAAGAAAACGATTTCTTTGATTTAAATCGGGCATTGTAGGCACAAACCAACCATCCGTCAGTTCCTGCTTATCTATATCCGAAGCATAAGGATCAAAAAATACAGTTTTATTATGATTGGTCTCGATATATTTATGTGAATTATTAAACCAATTCTGCATTGGTGGATCAAGCAGCCAAGGATGATTGGTTCCACAATGATTAAAAACCATATCCATTATCAGTTTCATTCCACGTTGATGCATAGATTCCGCCAAACAAACATAATCTTCATTAGTTCCTAAACGAGGATCTATTTTATAGTAATCCGTTGCAGCATAACCATGATAAGAGCCTTCACCCATATCATTTTCCAAAACAGGAGTTGTCCAGATTGCCGTAATCCCCAAGCTATCCAAATAATCAAGATGTTGCATAATACCGGCTAAATCACCACCATGACGAGCATTTACATCCTTACGATTTACTGTATAAGGATACTTCATCTGTATATGATCATTGCTTTCATCACCATTGGCAAAGCGGTCCGGCATTAATAAATATACGACATCAGAAGAATTAAAGCCAATCCTATCTTCTCCCTTACGCTGGCGTTCTTTCAATTCATAAGTATAATTCAGCTTACGTTTTCCTTTAACGAATTCTATCTGAAATTTACCCGGTACCGCATCTTTTACGTCTAAATACAAAACCAGATAGTTTGGACTCTCCATTGGGTAGACCTCCTTTAAGACAACTCCCGGATGATTTATTTCAGGTTTATATGTTGCTATATTTGAACCATATACCATCAACTGTAAACAGGTGTTTTTCATGCCAGACCACCAAAAAGCAGGTTCCACTTTTTCTATCTTCTCATTTTTCTTTCCTGAATAATGTGAAGAGAGCCAAGTTGAATTATCCTGTGAAGGAATAATAGAAGATTCAAACCTAGAATATTCAATAAGTCTTTCTGACGACATGATTTGTTTAGCAAGTCCCAATTGACATAGCAATAAAGCAAAAGATAAAAATAAAGTTTTAGTTTTCATCATACATAAAATAAAAGATACTATTTACAAAGGTTGAACAAACAGATTAAACTCTTTCATTGCCGGAAGAAGTTTGCCCATATGGTCATCAAAAAGTCCACGATTAAGCCAACCTTCTGTTACATTATTACCGCAAGCGTTTTCCTCGGGAAACCACCCAATTAATCCCGTCACGTTGACATGACGACGTAATTCAGCCACAAGTTCGTGATTGAATATGCGCTGTCCTTCAGCTGTTTTAGATTAGTGATTGTTTCAATGAAAAGCAAAAGCCCCCTTCCCCGTTTTTCAATGCGAGAAAGAGGACTTCTATAAAATGCCAAATAGTCTTGAGCTAAAAAATACTATAGATTATCTACAGCCAACTCCAATTAGTTAGCTGCTACAATCGTACAATAAGATTTACCTTCACAAAGAGGATAAAGGTTGATGGTATATTTACCAGCTGCCTCAATCTTCAAATTAGCACCGTCATTGGTAGTCAGACTTTCGATAGTACCGCCCCAGCTAATATCCCAAGCATCGTTAGCACGGAACTTAAGTTCACCCTCAGACAGTTCAGCAGTAATAGACCAGCAATGGTTCTCCACGCTATATACCATATCTGTATCAGCATCCCAGCCCCCAGAAGTGGCAGAACCAATGATACCTATCGCAATGGGAGTCAAGGTATAACTCTTTTCATTCAAGTCAACAATCACCTGATAGAAACCTGCCTCTTCGGTCATCATTATATTGGCAGCATCAGCAGCCGTACTGAAATCTGCACCATAGTTAGTACCATTCCAACTTTCCTCCGAACTGAACTTGAAACCATTTTGGTTGAGATACATATACCCCTTATAGATGTTATTAAATTCAGGACTTGCCATCACATCAATATGTTTCCACCCATTTGCATCACCAGCCATATAAAGATAAGCAGTAGCAGGAGCAACCGAATAAGTGTAATTAACAGCATCAAATGTAATTATAAAATGCCCTTGTCCAGTAATTGTAGGAGTTTCCACATTATACACATCACCTGTCCAAACAGCAAAGTTTTCAATCTTATCATCACCATTTACACGGCAACCAATCTGCCCAGCATTGGCACCATCCCAACCGGCAGCTATATCATAAGCTTTATATAGCTTAAACCAATTAGAACCTCCATTCTTAGTTTCTATTGTAGCTTGATAAATGCCCTCTTTACCTTCAACCAGCTCCATAGGAATAGGATTTTCTACGTCCCATCCACTACCATTTTCTACAAAATCCCCCATCAGCACATATCCATTAGCTGAAATTTCCGGAGTAGTAATTGGAGTAAGTTTGGCTTGAGAAGTACCTGAAGTATTTACCGCTTCACCGTTTTTCAATTTAACAGCAACATTCATATTTACATTGAGTACACGCTCTACATGAGCACGGCTGAAGAAGGCATCACGAACAACTGAATCAAGTTCAAGAGTATTCACCTTCACAATATTCCCTTCTTTAAATGCCGCATTGATAGTCACACCGTTAATATTTATGCTGTTCATCTTAATAGAAGCCACCTCTGAATTCGATGAAGAGAGAACGGCAATTTCCACAGAGTCTGTCTTTTGTTCTTCCGCTTCGATAGTACTGTAAAACTTATCCATATCCACAACTGCATCGGAACCTGCGGCAAAACTGATTTCATATTTAGCGGCCGCTTCTTCAGGAGAATTGGATTGGGGGTCAGCCCAATCCGTATAATCTTCCGTACAAGCACCTAAGGTAATTCCAGCGAGGAATATACCTGCGAGTATTTGATTTTTCTTCATAATGTTTTTCTTTTAAAATAAGATTATCATTCAGGTTATTTTACCTCACCCGTATCTACACCGTCTTCAGTAGCACCTACAGTAAGATAGAGTTTCTGGCCCGCTCCAGCATTTACGCTGTATTCAGAACCCATATCAGTGTTCCAATTGCTGGCTATATTTGCATTCTCACGCCAGAAAACTTTACCCTCCAAAAGCGTAAATTCAGTTTTCCACCAATCAAAATCACCTACTTGAGCATAGGCACGTAGTTCACCTCCAGATACAAATTCAGCAGATATCCATTGACCAGTATTATCAGCGGGAGCAACCATCGGGGCAGAAGGAGGCGTAGGAGTAAATCCTCCATTAGCATCACCTGTAACCAGAAGTTGTGCAGGATAAAAAGTCAGTGTGTAATCAATAGCTTCACCATTAATCTTACCCTTAATGTAGAGTGTATACCATCCACCATTTTTCACTTTCACATTACCACCATTATCAGAAACATCCGCACCGGCTTGATCATCAATAGTTTTAAAATCGGCATGGCCCAGCCATTGTTGAGGATAAGTTCCCCATTTGAATTCGGCATCATTAGGAAGGTAAACTATTGTAAAGAAGTTACCGGCCATACCATTAATAAGTGCCATTGGTCTCCAAGTTGTCCAAGCAGTTCCGATACTCGAACCGCATACATAGATATCCTCAGGCAATGTAATACTCGGAGCCTGATAAGTAGCTATCACTTGTATCTTTATAACATTAGAGTAACAACTCCCCAACTCCATACCATTAACATTGGCATGTAAGCGTACATAGAGGTCTTTCACTTCATTAGAAGGATATGTCACACCTTCATTGGCATCCTGAAACATAGTAATTACAGCATCATTCAATCTACTACCCGATACTTTAATGGTAGCAGAAGTCGAGCTTGCCACAACTTTGTACACAGGTTCTTCCGCACTGAAATCTTCAAAAGAAATCTCCACATCATAGTTAGTACTCAAAGGTATGCCACCATAATCAGGTTGGCTGGTAGTAAAAGTGAGTTGATCAGTAGTCAGCAAGTCCAATACATTATTGGCTGCGTTGGCAGGCATATTCAATACAAATCCTGTAGTATTTTCGTGGAATGTAGGATTGCTATCCATATCTTTCTCACATGAGGTGACCAACACCAAAGTAAGAACGGGCAGCAACATTCCTAACAGTATCTTTTTCATATTATTGTTTCGATTTTAGTAAATTCGGTAATAAATTCTATTAATAACGCGGATTTTGAGACAAGTTCTCATTGCCATTAATGTCATCGGCAGGAATAGGATATACGTTAAAGAAGTCTTCCACGCTCTTTCCTTCTGCTACACCACCCTTAAAATCCCAAACGTATTTGTCACCTGTGAAAAGACCAAAACGGATCAAATCACTACGACGACGACCTTCCATATAGAACTCACGACACCATTCATCAATAATATATTGTTCGGTAATGGTAGCAGGAGTAGAAGCACCTGCACGGCTACGCAAAACTTCAATATCAGCACGCGCTTGTTGCGGGTCACCAGTCAAACGGAACTTAGCCTCCGCACGAGTCAGATACATTTCAGCATAACGTATCAAAGGGATATCCACATCGGGGAATTCATTATGTGAAGTCGCTGCACCATCTGTACGAATGTTACTCCATTTCACAATAGAAAGACCGGAGTTAAAGCCCGCAATTTGTTCAGCCTGTAACTTACGAAGTCCGCCACCACAACCCGAATAGAACAATGCACGATGGTCGTTAGCCTTCTTCTGCACATCTTTGGTAGTAGTACCTGCTGCTTCATCAAGAGCGATAATCTGAGCCTCAGTAGCTCCATCGGGGGCTTTCACAGTAGCAATCGGACAATCTTCGAGCGTAGAGAAGAATTTCTTAACCAAAGCTGCACGGGAGAAGTTACAGCTCCAACCATTGGAAGTACCCATATAAGGCATTCCGGTGATACGGGTAGAACTTACCAGATAGTTGGCACCACTATAACATTTTGTTTTTGCACCATCCTGACGGATAGGCAGGATGATTTCTTTCATAGCTTGCGGATTTTGGTCATTATCAGCCATAAACACTTGTTCATAACCAGTATAGCCATTCTTTTCAACTTTAGAAAGTTCATATTTCCCATCAAGCAGATCGCAATAGTCAATAGCCTTCTGATAGTCTTTTACCGCACCTTTGGTATAAACAGCAGAGTTCAGAGCCAAACGGGCATGGAGCATATAAGCGGCACCTTTATCGGCACGTCCAAAGTTAGAAGAGTTATTGAATGCACCCACTTCGGCAAGATCCGGTTCTATTTCGGTCAACTCCTTGTCAATCCAGTCATAAAGTTCTTTACCAGCTTTCTCTACGGGCAACTCATAAATGTCATACGTAGTCTTGAAAGGAGCCTTTCCCCAAAGGTCGAGGAAGTACCACATGTGAAGGGCACGCAAGAAACGAACTTCTGCACGATACTGTTTATAATCAGGATCATCAGCTTTATCCTCAGTGTTAGTGAGATAGAAATTACAAAGAGTAACATCAAAAGCCAGACGCTGGAACGTCCATTGCACGCGAACAGATGAAGCCGTCCAGTCAATATTGGTGATTTGAGGAATATCAGCGTCAGTCTGCCAAGCCCAAAGGCATTCATCGGTACAAAGTTCTTGCAGATTGAATGTAGTACGGTAGAATCCGCTTTCACCTTCATCACTACTGATATCTCCACTACCGGCAGGACCTTTCTGGCCTGTCAGGCCCAGTGTACTGTAGATTTTTGCCAACAGTTCCATATCTCCATACGATGAACTGGACTGCGGATCGATAGACGAAATATTCAAGTCGTTGACGCACGACGTTGCCACTCCACCCATAAGAAGGGCTGCAAGGGCTGTTTTCAAAAATATATGTTTCATCATTATATGCATTTAATAGGTTAAAAATTCAGGCTTAAGCCAACTTGAATGCTGAAAGGACGCGGATAAGGATTAGAATCAATACCGCTTGCTACCTCAGGGTCGATGCCTTTATATTTAGAAATAATAAAAGGATTTTGAGCAGTAAGGAACGCACGGCCAGAGCATGTTTCATGACCGGCTACCTTAAATAATGCAGGGAAAGAATAACCTAAAGTAATGTTTGAGCACTTCAGATAAGAAGCATTACGTACGAAGTAATCGCTCAAATAATTATCGTTACCTACTCCTACACCGGTAAAGCCCAATGCTACAGCCTCGGCAGTAGAGTTATGCAGGGCACTGTTAGAATACAAGCCGGATTGGCTGACCATTGCACGATTCGACAAGAAATCGTAATAAACATAGTTACCAATAGAAGCACGGAAAGACATACTCAAATCCCAGTTCTTATAGAGGAATTTAGTTGTAAGACCCATAATAACATCAGCAGAGGGTTTCTTGTAGAAATAACGGTCACCATTGTCAATACGTCCGTTACCATCACGGTCTACGTACATACCTTCAATAGGTTTACCATTCTCATCATATACTTGCTGATACACAAAGAATGAGTTAGTTGCTTTACCTACAGTATTTGCCTGAATCAAGGTATTGTTACCACGGCTGATCTTATCTCCCGACCATGCATAATAGCCTGCATCGCCATCCACCAAGTCAGTGATCTCATTATGGTTCCAAGCAATATTATAGCTTACATCCCAAGTAAAATCTTTAGTTACAATAGGTTTAGCATTAATAGAGAATTCCACACCATAATTCTTCAGCGAACCGATATTCTTTGTCAACTGAGAACCAAACTGCATACCTACAGGAATAGTGATAGAATTCAGCAAATCTTTGGTTTCGCGGTAGTAACCATCAATATTGGCTGTGATGCGGTTATTCAGGAAGCCCAAATCGATACCGGCATTATAGGTAGTTGTAGTCTCCCACTTCAAGTCAGGATTGTAAGCCGACGGACGCATCGTACCATAGTAAGTATCGCCAAAAGGATACTGAGCGAAAGAGTCGCTTGAAGTATAATGAGTTTCATAACCGAAATCAGAGTTAATATCCTGCTGACCTGTCATACCCCATCCCAAACGAAGTTTGAATTCATTCCACCAAGTAAGATTCTTCATAAATGCCTCTTCATTGATTTTCCACGCCAATGCCACAGAAGGGAAGTAACCCCATCTATTGTCTTCAGAGAAACGAGAAGAACCATCGGCACGGAACGTAGCCGTAAGCATATATCTGTTGAGCAACGTATAATTTAAGCGACCGAAGTAAGAAACTAAAGAGTTATGCGTAGCCCATGCTTGTTCCTCTCTCAATTTGGCATCATGAGGAGTACCATCGTAAGGATCGGTACCTTGACCATAGTCATAACCACTGCGGTGGAAGTGACTTTCTTCGGCACCAACCATTATATCAAAATTATGGGCGCCTATTTCCTTAACGTACTGAGCATAAGCATTAGCTGTGACACTATATTTATAAGTCTGCGTTATACCATTCCAACCAAAGTAGTTGTTAGAATAAGAATACTTGGAGATTATATCGTCCTGCTTACTTTCAGTATACTGTCCACCATAACTGGCATGCAGACGTAAATCTTCAAAGCCATGTACCTTATAGTCTACATCAAAGTTACCTGTAAAGTCATTGGCAACAGCCTGTACATCCTTAAGTTTCAACAGAGCTAAAGGATTCTGAGGAGCATTGGGATTATTAGTATATTTCCATTCTGCATTGAAATCTTTAGGTGACTGCGAATGTTGAAAATAACCATCGAAAAATGGAGCACGGGCATCATCAGCATCAAAGTATACCGGCTGAGTGGGATCCATTGAAAGAGCAGAACCTATTGCACCGCCTGCATCAGCATAACGGTCTTTCTCATACATATACTTAGCGTTAATCTTCAAATTGAGGTGATCATCGAAGAAAGAAGGAGAAAGATTCAAGCCGACATTGGCACGGCGCATCCATGAGGTTTCAACGATACCGTCAGAAGCGTTATATCCCAAACTCAAACGGTAAGGCATATTTTTCAAACCACCGGATACTGATACATTATGACTATGAGAGATAGCAGTGCGGAATATTTGATCTTGCCAATCAGTATTAGCGTTACCCATACCTACTTCACCGGCTTTATCGCCCCAGATGTTATTAACAAGTTCACGAAACTCATCACCATTGAGTACATCATACTTTTTCTGGATCATAGAAATTGTCATGTCACCGTTGTAAGAAACCTTAGGGGCAGAACCACTCTTACCTTTCTTAGTGGTAATAATGATAACACCGTTTGAAGCACGGCTACCGTAAATGGCAGTAGCAGAAGCATCCTTTAAAACTGTAAAAGTTTCAATATCATTCGGATTAACCATAGCCAAGGGATTACTCATTCCTTTTGGAGTATTGTTATCAATGGTCAAACCATCAATAACAATCAACGGATCGTTTGAAGCATTAAGAGAAGATCCGCCACGCACGCGAATCTGAGCACCTGCACCCGGAGTACCACCTGCAGTGATAACATCGACACCGGCCACTTTTCCAACCAACATATCCTGCGCATTGTTGGTGATACCTTTACTGAGTTCATCCGGTTTGATTGCCGTTACCGAACCTGTAAGATCATCTTTCTTGGTACGACCATACCCCACTACTACTACTTCACTCAATAATTCTGCATCATCTTTCAGTGTCACCATCACCATAGGAGCAGCAGCTACTTCTTGTGTCTGATAACCAATAAAAGATATTGTTAATGTAGCACCTTTAGGAACACTCAAGGTGAAATTTCCATCAAGGTCGGTGATTGTACCATTAGAGGTATTTCCTTTTTCTACAACATTCGCGCCTATCACTTCCAATCCCGTAGCATCTTTTACATGCCCTTTCACGGTAATGTTCTGTGCATAAACGCCAACAGACAAGAATAACCCTACTAATAGGGGAAGAATCATTCGATAGATTCTAAGATTAACTTGCTTCATGCATTTAAAAAATTAAAGTTAACAATATTAATTACCTATATTATATATTCGAAATTATCTTTCGATTACTTTCTCTTTTATAAGGTATCTATAACATGACGCAACAAAAATATGCTTTATAAAAATATTAAAATATAAGAAATATAAGAAATATGCAAATGCAACAGTGCAAACGATTGCACAGAGTTGCACCGTCGCATAAGATAAAAATCTTCATTTTAAAGAGACCTATACACAATCATTTTCAAGAAACTAAGAGATACAAAATATCAAAACAATAGTACCTACATCTATTCAGCATCCACAATGATAGTATATTCCTCATTTTCGCAACACACTTTAGTTTACAAATTCACAAACCAGCATATTCAGTGAATAAAGAAGGGATAAGAATACGCTATTATTGCATATAATTGCAGCTTTGATAGCTACTTATGCAGAAAAGGGTTACTACTTACGGGTGAAAGGGTTACTACTTATAGGTAAAAAGGTTACTACTTATAGGCAAAAGGGTTACTACTTATCGCCAACGCACTTATTTGTGTCAGTTTTTTCACCTATAAAAACGGTTTTAGAGAGCTGTTTCGTTCCAGAACAAATGTAACAATTTCGCTATCCAACTATTATTCTGACATTTACCGTTTTTCATTCCCATATTTCCATCTCGGTAGACATACGGACAGAAACAGTGCATTCTCAGTCAACTAAAAATACAATTTGTCACAATGACACTTATCCCTATTTCCCGTTTTTTCATTATCCACTCTCCTAATTACCCCGAAATCATTGCAAACCGCATACTGCTATTCATTAGGTTCAGCCGATATTTCCGATGCATGAGTTAAAACCTTCCTGACGATTGTATCTATATACCCAACACCACCCATATATAGATGCAGTCTCCTAGTGTTTCGTGTCCTTTATGAAGGTTTTTCGGAGGAAAAGCCACACTATTCTATACCTGTCTGATGCCACTTCTTTACGAATAATACCAAGTATTTATTAAATCCACATTGCCAATTTACGAGTAACCACATTTGTGGTACAACTGCTTCACATTGATGGAGCACATGAACCACCATTATGAAACAGGTGAACCACAATTGTGGCCATTCTAAATTAAACGTATATTAATCAAAAGAACATTGTATATCAGCGGAATATACATGTGTCATTAACAGAAAGAAGAGTAGGCTCTATCCCTGACAAAGCGTGCAAGCAACTTTTTACTTGCACGCAAATAAAGTTGCTGCCACCACGCTTTTTCAACTATTTATCAGCAACTTACAGCAAATAGTGCAAGCGTGCAAGTAAATATGACGTTAAACTTATAGTAAGGTAACGAGGGGACAACTACCCTCATAACGGAAATAGAAAGGAATAAAAGTGATTAGTGTTTGGTGATAAGTGATTAGCGCCATTCGGTATATTATTTTTTAGACGCGGATGACACGGATAAAGCGGATTTAAAAGGCTGCGCTATAAAAATGGATAAAAAAAAGATCCGCGTCATCCGTGTCATCCGCGTCTAAAAGATTATTTATCATTTAGTTCATAACCATATAGAAACGAACAAATTTTGATGCGGTTGCCCTGATTAAATTTCCCTTTTTAATACTGAAAATAGAACATAAATAAGTACTTTTGTGTATTGATGTATAAAAACAGACAAATATGAGCAATAAGATTTATCCCATAGGAATACAAAATTTCGAAAGTCTCCGTCAGGATGATTATTTCTATATTGATAAGACGGCATTAATTTATCAAATGGTAAAAACCGGCCGTTATTACTTCCTGAGCCGTCCACGTCGTTTCGGTAAGAGTTTGCTCATCTCAACACTGGAAGCATACTTCCGGGGGAAAAAGGAACTGTTTATGGGACTGGCTATAGAAAAATTGGAAAAAGACTGGATAAAGTATCCGATACTGCATCTCGACCTCAATATTGAGAAATATGACGCACCGGAGAGTTTGGATAATATACTTGAGAAATCGTTGGTAGCGTGGGAAAAACTCTACGGCGCCGAACCATCCGAACGCTCCTTCTCCCTGCGCTTTGCAGGTATTATAGAACGTGCCTGCGAACAAACCGGGCAACGCGTAGTAATTTTGGTAGATGAATACGACAAGCCCATGTTGCAGGCTATCGGTAACGAAGAGCTACAAAAACAATTCCGGAATACTTTAAAGGCATTTTATGGCGTACTCAAAACGATGGATGGCTGCATCAAGTTTGCCCTGCTGACGGGAGTGACAAAGTTTGGAAAGGTCAGCGTGTTCAGTGATCTAAACAACTTGGACGACATATCAATGCGGAATCAGTACATTGAAATCTGTGGGGTTAGCGAACAGGAGATTCATTCTAATTTGGAAAATGAAATCCATGAATTTGCAGCTGCACGGGGAGTGACGTATGACAAACTCTGCGCCGAACTCAGAGAAAACTATGACGGTTATCATTTCACTCATAACTCTATCGGTATATACAATCCATTCAGCCTTCTTAATGCCTTCAAATATAAGGAATTCAACAGCTATTGGTTTGAAACGGGAACGCCTACTTACTTGGTAAAACTGCTAAAGAAGCACCATTACGACCTGGAACAGATGGCACATGAAGAAACCGACGCCCAAGTACTGAACAGCATCGATTCTGAATCGACCAATCCCATTCCGGTGATTTATCAAAGTGGGTATCTTACCATCAAAGGATACGATGAACGCTTTGGTATGTATCGCTTAGGTTTTCCCAACCGTGAAGTAGAGGAAGGTTTCATCCGTTTCCTCCTGCCTTTCTATACAAATATCAACAAAGTAGAAGCCCCGTTTGCCATTCAGAAATTTGTTCGTGAAGTGGAATCGGGAGATTATGATTCCTTCTTCCGCCGCCTGCAAAGTTTCTTTGCAGATACCACTTACGAAGTAATCCGCGAACAGGAACTGCACTACGAAAATGTACTCTTCATCGTTTTTAAATTAATAGGTTTCTATACCCAAGTGGAATATAATACCAACAACGGACGCATCGACCTCGTATTGAAGACAGACAAATTCATTTATATCATGGAATTCAAGTTGGAAGGTACTGCCGAAGAAGCTTTGCAGCAAATTAATGACAAGCGTTATGCACTTCCTTTCGAGATGGATGAACGAAAACTATTTAAAATAGGAATAAACTTCAGTGAGAAAACCCGGAACATTGAAAAATGGGTGGTAGAATAAAAAGAGGGCATCACCTCATTTGAAAGTGACGCCCTCTTTTCTTTACTCTGTAACAGACCTCAGCACAAGCTTACCAGATTTCACCCCTTTAGCCTTAGCCTCAAAAATGATTTCACCGGGCTGTTCGGCCATTTGAACAATGGCTGTCAGTTGGCCACTGAAAGCGGGCATCTTCGGCAAGTGGAACAAATCGAGTGAAGTAGCATCTCCATTAGCAGCAGCACGATAATAGCCCGCACCTTTCACCGTAAAGTTAACAAGACGACTATCCGAAGGACAGAGGTTTCCATCTTTATCAACCACGCGAACTGTGATATAGGCCAAGTCTTTGCCATCGGCAGTAAGTTGCGAACGATCAGCTACCACTTCCAAGTGATGAGGTTTACCGGCAGTACGGACCACTTTCTCCTCTGCTATTTTACCTGAAACATCATAAGCTACGACTTTCACCTCACCTGGCTCATAAGGAACATCCATCCACATCAAGCGGTAACGACGTTGGAGAGCAAGCGCATCTTTGCCTTGAATAGCTTTACTTTCTTCAGCTGTCAGTTTATGCTGTTTACCATAACTTTTCCCATTAACGAAAAGTTCGGCAACCGGATAGCTGGTGTAAACGAAGACAGGAGTATTCTCCCCTTCCCTACCCGGCCATGTCCAGTGAGGAAGTACATGGAGTGTATTCACATTTTTATTCCAAAGACTACGATACAAATAGTAGCGGTCTTTAGGGAGGCTGGCAAGGTCAATAATACCAAACAAAGAACTATGACTCGGCCATGCATCCGTATCATAGGGAGAAGGCTCACCCAGATAATCGAATCCTGTCCAAACGAATTGACCGATAGTCCAGTCATAATCATCTGCTAAAGCAAAATCCTCATCGGGGACATTAGACCAAGAACAATGCTCCAAATCATAACCGGAAGACTGGTGATCGTCATACTTTGCATCCCCGCGTTTCTCTACAGGAAATTTATATACGCCACGGGAACTAACGGTAGAAGAAGTTTCGGAACCAAGCACTATATTCTGCGGTAGCAGTTCATAAGCTTCCAGATAACGGTGTGCACGATAATTAAAACCGGGTACATCAATCATTGCTGCAAAGCCATTCTTCAAAACACAGGAAACCTGATCCATACCGCAAGTAACAGGACGTGTCGGGTCTTCACGATGACAGATATCCTGCAAGAAAGAAGCAACTTTATAACCTACCGGGCTACATTGGGTAGGAACTTCATTGCCGATGCTCCACATCACGACACAAGGATTGTTGCGGAACTGATGCAGCATATTTATCATATCGCGTTCTGCCCACTCGTTGAAATAGCGGTGATAGCCATTCTCACATTTGGCAATGTCCCATTCGTCGAAAGGTTCCACCATCATCATAAAGCCCATTTCATCACAGAGTTGCACTAACTCCGGCGCAGGCATATTGTGAGCGGTACGAATAGCATCGCAACCCATATCTTTCAACAGTGTGAGTTGGCGACGTAATGCAGCAACATTGATGGCAGCACCCAACGGACCGAGATCGTGATGATTACATACCCCTTGGAACTTACGGTGCTTACCATTCAGGAAGAATCCTTTGTCGGCAATGATTTCTATGCTACGGATACCGAAACGAGTAGTGTATTCATCCGTTTGCTTGCCATCGGCATAGACTTGGGAAACAGCCTTATATAAATAAGGTGTCTCCGGCGACCACAAGCAAGGAGCATTCACCAGGAAGTTTTGTTCAAAAGGCTGCCCATGATTAATCTTACGGGTATTATCTTTCGTTGCAACAACTTTCCCATCGGGAGAGATAATTTCTGTTACGATACGGATATCTTTTCCTTCATCATTAGCAATAGTCGTCAACAGACGTACTGAGGCATACTCATCAGAAACATGAGGAGTAGTCAGCTGAGTACCCCATACAGGAACATGCACTTTATCAGTACTCACTACACGCACATTGCGATAAAGTCCTGCACCAGGATACCAACGGGAAGATTGAGGCTTATTCTCCAGACGTACAGCAAGGGTATTGTTTTTACCATCTTTATTCAGAAGTCCGGTGACATCGCAATGGAAAGAATTATAACCGAATGGCCAGAAACATGCTTCTTGCCCATTGACATATACACGGGCTTCACTCATTGCACCATCAAAGACAAGTGTCGTCTGCTGATCAGCGGGAGCATCGAACGTAGTACGATACCAACCTATTCCTACGTAAGGGAGTCCACCTGTACGTCCGGTCTTGACAGAAGCCTTCTTTTCGAAGTTCTGCGTTACTGCTACTTCCTGCAAGTCATTGCTGCGATCGAAAGGACCGAAGATGGCCCAGTCGTGAGGTACGGTTACGGTTTCCCATTTGCGATCATCAAATTCAGGCTTCATAGCTTCCGCTACTTCACCCTTCGTAAACTTCCAGTTCTTCTCCAACAGTGTTTCTATACGCTGAGCTTTTGCTATCAAAGAAAAAAGGATACAGCAGGAGAAAGAGATGAATAGTATCTTCTTCATTTTCAATCAAAGTATTTAATTAATGTTATTTAAAAGCATCCATTATAACAGTAGGACGCCCATCTTCTGTAAATGCTCCCAATCTATATTGACTCGGCCTGCACTCCGGTTCCCAATAGAACACTCCTTTACAACGACCGTTGGTATTTTCCTTGCACTCCTTCAAGATACGGGCAAGCTGTCTCTTTCCCTCGTTCAAAACAGAGGTACTTGCCAACCTACCATTGTCATCGGCGCACTCCATACCGGTTTCTACCACCATTACATCACAATTGTACTTGGTACTCAAAGCCTTGATGTTGCTGATACAGTCCGTAATGACGGCATCGGCAGATGAATAGCCTTCTTTGGCATCACGCGACCAATAAGGGTAAAGCGACATGCCTATCATGTCCCACTTGCCGCCGTTCTTCTTCAATTCATCGAAGAACCAGGTGAATAAGCTGCTGTCCCATCCATTGTCCAAGTGAACAATCACAATAGCATCGGGAAAAACCGACTTCACAGCATCGTATCCGGTAGTGACGAAAGCACCAAGGTTAGCCCAATTCATGGGATATACCACTTTGTCGGTAGCACTTGCTGGTGCATCTTTCAAATCCTTCTCCGTCACATTATAAGATGCGCCGCTCAAAGCCACGTCTTCATCCCACAACATGCCCGGGCGAATTTCATTCCCCACTTGTACCCATTTAGGAATAACCCCTATCGCCTTTAAGGCCTGAAGCACACTTACCGTATGGTCTTTAATGGCACTTTTCAAGTTTGCCAGATTTTTTCCTACCCATGACGCGGGTTTGTTTTGCTGAGCGGGGTCAGCCCACCAATCACTGTAATGAAAGTCTATCATTACATCCATCCCCAACTCTTTGGCTCTTTTGACCTTCTCCACCACATCGGCAGTGTTACACCAATTGCCATGTTTGCTCGGGTCTACCCATACGCGAATACGGATGGCATTAAGCCCCAGTTCCTTCATCAGAGCCGTACACTCACGCTGCTCACCTTTGGCATTATAGAAGTTGTAGCCTTTGGATTCGTATTCGGTGACCCATCCTATGTCAGCACCTTTGGCAAACTCCACCTCTGTAGTTCCGTCGTCACCATCGGGATCGACATCGGGCACAGGAATTGTTTCGTTATTACTGCTACACGCTACTATAGAAAAAGTAATACCCAAAAAGAAAGACAAAAATTTCATGTGTTTCATGGCAAATATAGTTATCAATGATACAAATATAATAAATAAAAGCATAATCATTCAAGCCAGATACTCCCTATCTCTATTTCCGTAGCCTTTTCAGCAACTCCATCAAAAGAGAGTTCGAGAGTTTCAATCCCCTCTACCTTGAAAGGTATTTCAGTCTGCGGGCGGAAATAATTATCAAGGAAGACCGGATAGACATGGGGAAGTAAAGCTGTATTTGTTTGCTTCAAATCCTGCAAGGGTACACGAATGATACCATCAGTCGCAGCGGCACACGAAGCAAGATAGGTATATCCGTCAGAAGTAATGAAGCCAGCTTTTAGTCCTTCGGGAATCTTCTTTGCATGGATACACAAAGTGCGGCAGGAAGCGAGTCGCTCAGGGCGTCCATCGATATCATCTTTAATGTAACGACGAAGAACGAAGACAGACGCCTTATCTTTAGACTCGAAAGTGATGCGCAAGGTCGGCTTCTCTGTCGGTGCATTTTGTATTAACTGGCGATTCGTGCGGCTCCATTCGGGCATAGTATATGTTTCCAACTTACTATCAGCATCCACTATTTCCAATAGAGGCAGTGATTTTTCAGGAGCAACTACGTTGGTTTCCCACAGAGTAGCCGAAGTATAGTCCCAATCCAGTGGACTCCTAGCCACTCCCGAAGGAAACGTTTGTCGCTTATCGCCTTGACAAACGACGATGTTATACCTAAAACAACCCTCTTTTATCTCTGTAGCAGGTACGGTAGCACGATAAGTGTAACCGCCTGTATGATTCATTTTCAGATAAGGATTCTTTTCATTCCAGAAGGATATCTTATCTGTATAAATAATAACGGAATCGGGCATTTCATGGCCTGCCACAATAGCCTCTATCTGTAGTTCTTTACCGGCATCTACTGTCTTGGCAGGAGAATGAGTAACAGTAAAACCGTTATTATCAGAAATGGATGGACGTACATATTCACCAAGAGTAATATTCTGCCAATGGGCATCAGCAGTCCATTTACCGGAAGTAGATATACCTTCACGCTGTAACAGATAAACACCCGGACGAAGAGTAGAAATCTTGCCATTCGCAGCTTGTGAACTGAATGTATTTCCATTATTCAAACCGTTCACCCGGAATTGCTTACCTAAATCAGGTAAATTCAGAGTCATATCCCATGCACCGGAGACAATGCGCATTACTTCTTTATCCAAAGAAGGCCTTGTAAACGGATCACTAGCCTGTACCGCATCGGGCATTACTTCCAAACGCCAAACACCCTCTTCCAAACGATCCAGCCAATAAACGCCCGTACCTTCATAATTCACCACCGGAGATTTGCCACAACCGGCTATTGCGCGAAGCTGAGAAATATCTTTCGGACGAGTTTGAGTCGTATTGGAATAGTAGAATTTCTCTCCGTCATTCAGTTCGCTTAAATCCTGCACATAGCTGACACGGAAGTCATTGAATAATGTATCTGCCGGATAACTGCCAAAACTCTCTCCCCTACCCACTTTCTGTGCCACTTCTGCGGCAATCATCAATCCGATAGCCTTATTCGGAGTGTATGCAACATTCAAGTAATGAGTCTGGTATTCGGTATTGTAGGCCGCCATGTCGATAGGATCATAGGCAAACTGAGTAATCCACTGGAAACCGGCTGTGCGGAAAGTGCGTACAGTGGCCGGATACATATAGGAATAAAGAATATCAGCGGGATCAAATTCATAAACCATACGAGCCTTCTTATTGAAACCTTTCAGATTGGAGAAAGGAATATCGTAGCGGTCTACGGAAGGCAGGAAGTTCCCTTTGCGGGTATGTCCGGATACAAGACCAATAGGATACCATTGATAGGTAGTACCCTGTATGGCTGTAGAATAGTAAGCCTCTACTACATGCTGATTATGACTGACATTGTAGAACACCGGTTTGCGGTTGCCTGCACGCTTCAAGGCAGACAGCATCTTATCTATGTAATTACGCGTTTCAGCAACAGTGCCGGGATGACAAGGCTCATTGTTTATTTCAAAGCCTACGATATAAGGATCATCTTTATAAGCATAACCTGTATAAGGATTCACATGGCGTACAAGATCAGCAATATACTTTTCCTGTGCAGCAATAGCTCCTACATCACTATGAACAGCACATTTATCATAATGGGATGAGAAGCCACCGGTGGGCTGATTGCGTTCCGGATAACCGTTGCCAAAATTTGTCTGTGCCGTGATAACGGTACGGATACCGCGTTCCTGTAATTTATGGATAAGGTAGTCCAATAGTTCCAAGTGCTCATTTTCCTGCAAGTTACCTTCTGCATCGGAAATCTCTACGTCCCAGATGTGAATACGGTAAGCATTCAGTCCCAGGCGTGCCATGTGATAGACATCACGATCGATAGCAGCTTTACGGTCCACTCCCAGATAGCCCATTGCCCGGTAGGCATGTGCAAAGGGTAAGGTATAGTTCACACCAAAGAAAGAAGCTTCTTTCTTCGTATCCGACCAACGCATGACGCCGCCGGCATCTACATAGATAGTAGGAACGCTTTTTTGTACTTTGTTCTGTGCCGGAGCAACTACTGCCAGCAAACAAGTAATCAAGATAAGAATGTGTCTCTGCATGTCATCAAATTCAAGTTGGTTTTTCTTGACGGCAAAAGTAATGGAGTGCGATTATTCGTCAAAGCAGATATCGGACATAAAAGGAAACAAAAAGGACACCTACTGATTATCAACAACATAAACAGACTATTTATATGATTCAAGAGCAGCTTTGCTAAACAAAACTCACCACTCGTTGTTCTCTTCGGAACGATAACAATCTAATAAAGAAACAATGAAAAAGTTAACGTATTCTTTCCTGTTCCTGATGCTCCTGACATCAGTTCCGGCCCTTGCCGATTATGCGCCTGTCAATGTACAGACAGCACTGAAAAAGATGTATCCTGCCGCCAAGGATGTTGCCTGGTCACGGGATGAGACCTACTATGTAGCGGACTTTATACAGAATGGTTTCGATACAAAGGTCTGGTTCAATTCCGAGGCACAATGGGAAATGAAACAGATTGACTGGGGAACAATGGATGAGGTGCCCAATGCCGTATACAATGCTTTTGCCGCAAGCGAATATTCCGACGGAATGGTGCAGGGAGTCACCTTAGTTCAGTTCCCCAAACGGGAAGCAGTGGTTTCCGTAGTTGTGGGAATGGCGAATACACAGACCAGGTACCAACTACTGTTCACCCTTGACGGTGGACTGGAAGATGAACGCAATGCGACCTATTTCAACAACCTGCTTGGCGCGGAAGTCTTCTTATAAAAGAGAAGCCCTCCCTCACACATACTGTTTCGGAGTCACCCCAAACTCTGCCTGGAAGCATTTAGAAAAATAGGAATGATTGGAGAAACCGACCATATACATCACTTCGGCCACAGTAAACTTCTGCTGTTTCAGCAGCATAGCCGCCTTTTTCATGCGGATGGACTTAATGTATTCCACAGGTGTCATACCTGTCAGTTGCTTTATCTTGCGGTACATCTGCTTGTTATTGATGTCGGTCCATTCGCAAAGGGCATTCACATTCAGTTCGGAGTCTGAGATGTGTTCTTCAATCAGATGAATCACACTTGCCAGGAACTTCTCATCATAAGAAACTGCCTCTATCTCTTTCGGGGTAGAAAGAACTTCCATGCGGGCTTTCGCCTCATGCGTCTCCCGGCTATGTAATAATTGCTCCACACGAGAAAGTAAAATATCCGGTTCAAAGGGTTTAGGAATGAAAGCATCTATATGCAACCGGATACTTTCAAGCTCTGTTTCCTTATCGCTTTTCGCTGTCAGCAAGATGATGGGAATGGTGGATGTAGGAACATGCTTCTTGATATGACGCACCATTTCAAGCCCATCCATTACGGGCATCATGACATCAGCTATAATCAGATCGGGCATTAGTTCCAAGGCAAGTTCCATACCTATCTTACCATTTCCTGCCAAACGACAACGATACTTGGTATGCAATAGCTGATAGATAAACTCTGAAACTTCCGGAGTATCATCCACAATCAGAAGCACTGGGGCATCCGGAGCGGGCATATCTGTATCGAAAGCCGGAATTTCTACTTTGGCAACAGTAAGTTCGATGTCAGAAGAAACAGTTTCCGGAGAAATTTCTACGACAGGCTGTTCCATAGCAATCACCGGAAGAGTCAGCATAATGGTAGTACCTTTATTCTCTTCTGAAGAAAGGTAAACATTACCGCCATGCAGTTCCGTATAAGTCTTTACCAAATATAGCCCGATACCCGTTCCCTCCTTTTTGCCTGCCGTCTTGGGAGACTGAAAGAAACGCTGGAAGACATACGGTTGATCCTGGTGGGGAACACCGATACCTGTATCTGATACAGAGATATTCACCTTTTTATCAGAAGCCTGTAAACGAAGCGTTACCTCACCCTCCTCCGGAGTATACTTCACAGCATTAGACAAAAGATTATCCAAGATAGATTCCAGCTTTATGGCATCCATCTGTATGTATATCTTTTCACGGTCGGTATAGAAATGGAAAGTTAGCTTCTTCTCTTTCGTCTTCTCCTCTGCATACATGGCAAATAAACCACGCGCAAAAGATACTAGTTCGATTTGAGAAAATATCAGCAACGTATTGTTGCCACTATCCACCCGGTTGAAGTCCAGTCCCTGATGAATAAGTGAATTCAGCTTCATGGCATTGCGATGCACCTGCTCCAGTTGTTTCTTTTCCTGCTGGTCCTTGATACCGGGCAGCAGTTTACTGATAGGAGCGATAATCATGCTCAACGGAGTTTTCAAGTCGTGGGAAAGATTGGTGAAAAACTCTATCTTCGCCTGTGATTGTTCCAGAATCTTCTCCTTCTCCATACGTTCCAGCTTCAAGCGATTCTTTACACGAAAGAAGTTGATGGTCCAGATCACCAGTACCAAGCAGAGTAAGGCATAGAATACCTTTGCCCACGGAGTATAGTACCAGGGCGGAATGATATGAACCTCCAGTGTATAAGCCCGGTCCGATGGTTTTCCATAAATGTCCAACTTACTCACCAGCAGACGATAGTCTCCATAACTCAGGTTATTGTAAGTAATACGGTTCGTATTCGCTTTCAACAAGTTCCACTCACGATCCACGCCTTCCAGACGATAGACTAATTTGCTTTTCTCTTCAAGAGAATAAGGCAGGTCGGAAAGTTCAAAGGCAAGGTTATTCTGGTCATAAGCCAGTTCTATCCGTTGCGAGTAACGGATACTTTGTCCGGGCAATGAGAAAGTACCGGAGCGTCTGGTATCGGAATGTGAAACATCAGTTTGTGAGGCATTGGGCTGATACTGTTGGTTGTTGATGTAAATGGCAGTCAGGATAAGAGGCTTTTCAGTGTGTTCTGCCAGCAGAACTTCCGGTGAAGATATGGCAAAGCCATCTGCCGTACCCAAATAAAACTCTCCGCTTGTCCGGTCGAAGAACATGCTGGTGAAGCGTTTATCGGTGATATTCAGCCGGCGAATTTCCAGTGTCCGCTGGTCTGCCACCCAGAAACCATCGGTGGTAGATATCCAGATTTTTCCGTCAGCCTCAGCCATGGAGAGTATCGCATAGTGGTTGTACTCATCAAAAGGAAGCATGCGGATACTATCGTTATCGGGCTGTACACGCATCACACCACCGGGAAAGCCTATCCAGATATGACCGTCTTGGGCAGAGAGGATGAAGTTGGGGGTTCTTTCGCCTGTCAGCTCGTCCGGAGCAATATGGGTTATCTCGCCTGTGCGGGGATTTATCTTCTCGATGCTGTTGGCACTGTTGTACAGCAATGCCCATACATTCCCCTCACGGTCGGGAATCAGCTGGTTGATGAACATGCCCGAAAGGCCGTTGTGGATGGAATACATCTTCTCTGCCATATAGGAAGCACCGGAGGAACGCATAAGGTTCTGTTTATCCACCACAAAGATTCCACCGAGACAAGTGGCTATCCAGAGCTGCCCTTCCCGGTCTTCAAATAAATGATACGCCCAGTTGGCATTGTAGCGGCGGGTGCTGTCCACAATACTATAATGGACGAACTGGCGGTTCTTCGAATCATAACGGCTGATGCTGCCATCGGTAGCCACCCAGAGTTGCCGCTCCCGGTCTTCATAAAGATGGCGTACCCGGTTGTGCGACAAGGGGTATTTCCGATCCCCCATTTTATACCAGGCAACCTCTTGTTCTCCCCCCGTGGGCCGGGTGAAACGGATCAGTCCGTTGGTTCCGCCAAACCAGTAGTTTCCGTGCGTATCGCGAAGCATGGAATAGAACTGGTTCCCCTCTCCCGTTCCGGTGATTTGTGAAATAGGGATATAACGCAACGCATTATTATTCCGTGACATGGAAATTCCGTAATCCGTGCCCAGCCAGATGTTATGTTCCCGGTCGGCAAAGATGGTCCAGATGATATTATTGGAGAGTGATTGCAGATTTCGGGAGTCGTGGACCACGTGCAGCAAAGGTTCTCCTTCCTGATATACATACAAACCATTGTCCGTTCCCACCAGCAACTGCCCACTGCCATCCAGTGCCAACGACTTGACGGAATTATCATGGAAAGCATCAATCCTCTGAATACGCCCGTCAGCAGGCGTATATCTGAAAAGACACCCTTCCGTACCGATCCATATGCAGCCACGTGCCGTATCTTCCAGTAGGGAATTGATAAACTGGTTGCTCCGGTTGCCACTGCGAGGAAGGTCTATTACTTCAAAATGCCGGGTAGCGGGAATATAGCGGCAGAAGCCATTATAGGTGCCAATATAAAGAAGCCCATCCGAAGAGCGGATCAGTGAATAGATGGTCGGGTGTGGAATACCTTCGGTAACGGCAGAGAGTTGGTGGTCGTTCAGCGAATAGGTATAGAGGCCGTTCAATGTTCCTAACCACAGCATACCGTCATGCACAAGCAATGCGCGGATATCGGTCGGAAGCTGCATTTCCAGTTCTTCGTAGGTATCTGTGCGATAGTTGTAAATCAGCAGACCATTGTCGGCACCCAGATAAAGATAGGTACTGTCTACCACTGTACCGCAATAAATCTGTGTATTGTTACGCTTGGCGAAAGTGAAATGTGGCTGCGTAGAATAACCGTCATAACTGAACAACCCTTTATTGGAACCGATCCATATCAGTCCCTGTGTATCTTGCAGGAAGCAATAGATTACAGAAGCTTCCGTCCCCGGACTGATATTATCGAACAAGCGATAATCCGGTTTCTGTCCGGACAGCTTGACGGGAAGCGTTATCTGCAAAAGTATGAATAGAAGAAGAAAAACAGGTCTGTGCATACACTTCAGGTTGTTAAAGGTCGGGGACAAAGATAAAATTAATCTGTCACAAACGCCCTGCATCTTTCTGAAAAATTGCCTAAATCTTATGAGGGAATCCTTTAAAGTAACCTATCTAATCGTTTGCTATGCTCTGAAACTTTTCACTCCTTCTTCCTTCTATGTAACACCCAGCCCAATACATTCTGCCTCATACTTACCAACTCTTAGAATACATGCAAACGTTTGCACAACTCTCTAACCCGATAACTGTCAGTGAAGAAGCGATATTTCATGTATTCAGCTATTTTTGCAACCGGATAGGTCAGTTCAATAAGATAAGCTGCACCTCAGCAATAAAAAACAAACAAACTTATTTTGTATTGTTTTTGGTTTGCACTACCTTTGGATAAAGGAATACTTAGAGAATACCATGAATAAACCGCAGATTACCATCAAGGACATAGCACGGGCGTTGAACGTCTCGCCCTCTACCGTGTCAAGAGCGTTGAAGGACAACCCGGATATCAGCCGGGAAACCCGCGATCTTATACATGCTTACGCCCGCGAGCATAATTATAAGCCTAACGTACTTGCAGTAAATCTTCGAGCCAGCCGTTCGAATACAATTGGTGTAATTGTGCCGCAACTGGTACATCACTTTTTCTCGTGCGTGCTGAGTGGCATTGAAAAGGCTGCTGCCGAAGCAGGATACAATATTCTGGTAGCCCAGAGCAACGAATCTTATGAGCAGGAAGTAAAAATCGTACATTCATTCCTTGCCGCCCGCGTCTGTGGTGTGATTGCCTCTCTGGCAAAAGATACTTCCCAATACGACCATTATCAGGACCTGCTGAATAATAATATCCCCATTGTGTTCTACGACCGCATCTGTACCGGATTGAAAACGGAACGGGTGGTAGTAGACGACTATGCCGGTTCTTTTGCCGCCGTGGAGTATATGATACAGACAGGTTGCAAGCGTATCCTGTTTTATGGAGCAGCACCGCATCTGGAAATCACCAAGAATCGCCGGAATGGCTATCTGGATGCCATGAAGAAATACAAAATTCCCGTGGACGACAGCATGATTATGCTGTGTGATACACGAGAACGCGCCATATCCATCACCCCTGACATACTGGAAGGTCCCGGCCATCCCGATGGTTTCTTCGCCATCAATGACGAAACAGCTTCGGGCATTCTGTATGCCTGTAAACTGGTTGGAAAGAAAGTGCCCGAAGAAGTATCGATCTGCGGATTTACCGACGGTGCCATTGCCCAAAGCACAGATCCCAAACTGACCACCGTGGAACAGCACGGAGAAGAAGTCGGAAAAAGTGCTTTCAGCATTCTGGCAGACAAGCTGGAAGGAGGCGATGACAAGAGTAGTAACAAGATTGTGAGAACGAATCTTGTAGTGAGAGGAACAACGAAATGAATGAGTGACAAGCTACGAGCTACGAGTGACGAGTAGGCTGCGCGAAATTGCCAGTATGCCGAAAGGAACTCGTAGCTTGTAGCTCGTAGCTCGTAACTAATAATTTATTAAGAATGAAAGTAAAACCTGATTTGAGCTTTTGGAAGCTGTGGAATATCAGCTTCGGCTTCTTTGGCGTACAGATCGCATATGCTTTGCAAAGTGCGAACATCAGCCGTATTTTCGCGACATTGGGTGCAGACCCACATAGTTTAAGTTATTTCTGGATATTGCCACCATTGGCAGGTATCATCGTGCAGCCCATCGTAGGTGCTGCAAGCGACAAAACGTGGACACGCTTCGGACGACGTATTCCTTACCTGTTTGTCGGTTCACTGGTAGCCGTACTGGTAATGTGCCTGCTGCCGAATGCCGGTAGTTTCGGTATGGCAGTCAGCACGGCAATGATATTCGGATTAGTATCGTTGATGTTTCTGGATACATCCATCAATATGGCGATGCAGCCATTCAAAATGATGGTGGGCGACATGGTCAATGAAAAGCAAAAGGGCCTTGCATACTCTATCCAGAGTTTCCTGTGTAATGCCGGTAGCTTGGTAGGTTTCTTGTTCCCGTTCATCTTTACATGGATAGGCATCAGTAACATAGCTCCCCAAGGTGTAGTTCCCGACTCAGTTATCTATTCCTTCTATATTGGAGCAGCCATTCTGATACTTTGCGTCATCTACACCACGGTAAAGGTGAAAGAAATGCCACCTGCCGAATATGCAGAATACCATGGTATCACCGAAGAGGAAGAAAAGGAAAAGATCAATATGGTGAAGCTACTGGTGAAAGCACCGAAAGCTTTCTGGACAGTAGGCTTAGTGCAGTTCTTCTGCTGGTTTGCTTTCATGTTCATGTGGACTTATACCAATGGTAGTGTAGCTGCCAATGTATTCGATGCTCCTACTGTTGAAACAGTGGTAAATGGCATAAGTAAAATAATGCTGGACACTAAGAGTATCCAGTATCAGAATGCTGCCGATTGGGTAGGCGTACTGTTTGCCGTACAGGCCATCGGCTCCGTACTCTGGGCAGTATGTATCCCGATGTTCAAGAATCGCAAACAGATCTACTCACTCAGTCTTATTTTGGGTGGTATAGGTTTTATCTCCACGTATTTCGTTCATAATCAATATATATTATTTATCTCATTCCTGCTTATCGGTTGCGCATGGGCAGCTATGCTGGCATTGCCTTTCACCATTTTGACCAATGCTCTGAGCGGCGGACACATGGGTACCTACCTGGGACTGTTCAACGGAACAATCTGTATTCCACAGATTGTAGCTGCTGCACTGGGTGGTAGTATTCTTGCCCTGTTTACCCCAAAAGGCATGTTACCACCTGAAATAAATATGCTCGTCATGGCAGGTGTGATGCTGATCATCGGTGCCGTCTGTGTATATTTAATTAAAGAGACCAAGGGGGAACAAGCAAAAGCATAATCCCCACAAGAACATACTTTGAAGGGGATATCTATTCCTCTACGACGAACAACTCTTTTCTCTACGATAATCGCCTCGCTCCTTTAAAAGGACTGGGGCGATTCTTATAAAGGAATCAAACACATCTTATTCTTTAGATATTTTTTGTCTTCTTTTTTTTCCTCATCATTGCCGTTTATCCGTTTATTTGTTTATCTTTACCGCCATAATCACCATTGAGATACACACCATGAAAAGATACCTTAAAACCGATGAATGGAATATTATTGAAGATAACTTTCACGCCGACAACCTGCGAATGTCAGAAAGTATATTCAGTCTTGGGAACGGTCGCTTTGGCCAACGGGGCAATTTCGAGGAACCTTATTCGAGCGACTCATACCGTGGTTCATTCGTTGCCGGTATCACCTTTCTTGATAAAACGCGTGTAGGCTGGTGGAAAAACGGTTTTCCTCATTTCTATACCCGTATTCCCAATGCAGCAGACTGGAGTCGTGTCAGCCTGCGCCTCATTGACGAAGAACTGGACCTGGCACAATGGGACGTAAACAACTTCAGCCGCAAGCTCGATATGAAAGCGGGTATCTCCTACCGTGATTTCGAAACCACATCTCCCAAAGGACACCAAATACGGGTACATGTGGAACATATCAACAATATGGCTCACCCCGACTTATGTCTGATAAAATACAGTGTCACCTCCATCAATTATACGGGAAGAATATCACTGATCCCCTCCCTGGATGCAATCATAATCAATAAGGACGATGAGCCGAACGAAAAGATATGGAATATCCTACGTTCCGGCGTCACAAAGGATTGCGCTTATCTATGGACGCAGACCCGGCGGGAAGATGCGCAAGTGTGCTATGCCATGACTTATCAGTTCTTCAAGAACGGTAAAGAAACCACTTCGAACCCGATACGCATTGAAAAGGAGAAACAAACCGGATTCAGCATCGGAGCAGATGTGAAACCGGGAGATAATATGATACTCATCAAATACACCGCTATAAGTTCGTCACTCTATGATGAACGTCAGGAATTGATAGAGCATTCCATCACCAAAGCGCGTCAAGCTAAAATTGACGGCTGGGATAAGCTGGAAAACGATCATCAGCAAGCCTGGGCTAATATATGGAAGGAAATGGATGTGGTTATCGAAGGGGACCCGGAAGCACAACAGGGGGTCCGATACAACATCTTCCAACTTTGCCAGACGTACCGCGGTGATGATCCGCGTCTGAATATCGGGCCGAAAGGATTCACAGGTGAAAAATACGGCGGAAACACATACTGGAATACGGAACTTTGTTGTGTACCGTTCTTCCTACTCTCTACTCCGAGGGAGATTGTAAAAAATCTGTTGATATACCGTTATAACCAACTGCCGAAAGCGATAGAGAATGCTCGTAAATTAGGGTTCAAAGCGGGTGCAGCCCTCTTTCCACAAGTCACTTACAGCGGCGAGGAGTGTCACAGTGAATGGGAGATCACCTTTGAAGAAATACACCGCAACAATATCATCGTCTATGCCATTGCACAACATGCTGCACTTACAGGCAGCAAAGATTATATAGCTAAGTACGGACTGGAAGTCATGATTGCCATCTCCCGTTTCTGGAGCCAGCGCGTATCTTTCTCCAAACCAAAACAGAAATATGTGATATTAGGTGTCACCGGACCGGATGAATATGAGAATAATGTGGATAATAACTGGTACACCAACTACTCGTGTGTGCAGTGCCTGCAGATGACACTTAACTATCTTGAAATCATTGCCGGAGAATACCCTGACGAATATGCACGTGTACGCCGTGTCACCAACCTCCGCCAGCAGGAAGAGGCTGAACGCTGGCGCGACATCATCAACCGTATGTATCTGCCGGAAGATAAAGAACTGGGAATCTTTGTACAAAATGATGGTTTCCTGGATAAGGAACTGGAAAGTACCGATGCCATTCCACCCGAAGAACGTCCCATCAATCAGCATTGGTCCTGGGATCGTATTCTTCGTTCATGCTACATCAAACAAAGCGATGTATTGTTGGGCCTATATCTGTATTACTTCAATTTCGACAAGGAAACTGTCCGTCGTAACTTTGATTTCTATGAAGCGATGACGGTACATGAATCTTCACTTTCCCCGCACATCCATTCCATTCTTGCCGCCCGCATCGGTGAAGTAGAAAAGGCTTACCACCTCTTTTTGCATGCCACCCGTCTCGACCTGGATGACTACAACAACGAAACTCACCAAGGACTGCATATCACCAGTATGCCGGGTAGCTGGCTTGCCATTGTACGAGGCTTTGCCGGGATGCAGATTTTGGAGGGCATACTCTCTTTCTCCCCAATCATTCCCGAAAAATGGAACAGCTACTCCTTCCAGATAAATTATCAGGGACGTACACTTTATATACGTGTAGGCAAGGAAATAAATATTTCACTTATCACCGGAGAAGAACTGAACATACAGGTATATAAAAACGTTTATATGCTCAAATTGGGCACCGATTTGTTGCTCAAGATAGAGGAGTAGAAGCCTATATCAATAACAACGCGCAAAATAAACCGGGAGAACAATTATCTGTTTTTCCGGTTTTATGTTTTTATACCTAAACGAACAACTATACATCAGTATGAAGAAAATCTATTTGTTCGCCATCAGCGTGATGCTGCTTGCCACATCATGCGGGCACAAGAAAGAGGGCGATGCCACTCTGATCCGACCTGTCAAGACGGCTACTGCCAGCTCCCAATCGGTCATCCGGAAAGATTTCTCCGGTATTGTAGAAGCCGTAGAATACGTAAAACTGGCCTTCCGCGTTAGCGGACAGGTCATAAACCTGCCTGTGGTAGAAGGCCAGCGGGTAAAGAAAGGGCAGCTGATCGCCGCCATTGATCCGCGCGACATTTCCCTGCAATATGCCGCTGACAAAGCCACTTACGAAACTGCCGCAGCACAGGTAGAACGTAACAAACGCTTGTTGGGACGCCAGGCTATCTCCGTGCAGGAATATGAAATCAGCGTTGCCAATTATCAAAAGGCAAAGTCTGCTTATGAATTGTCCAGCAATAATATGCGGGATACCAAACTGACCGCTCCCTTCGATGGTTCCATAGAAAAGCGTCTGGTGGAAAACTATCAGCGCGTGAACTCCGGGGAAGGCATTGTACAATTGGTGAATACACAAAAACTCCGTATCAAATTCACCGTACCGGATGATTATCTCTATCTACTCCAAGCAAAGGACGTAACATTCAAAGTGGTATTCGATACCTATCCGAACACGGTATTCAATGCAAAACTGGAAGAATATCTGGACATTTCTACAGCCGGAACAGGTATCCCGGTAACTATTACGATTGAAGATCCTGCTTTCAACCGCTCCTTATACGATGTGAAACCGGGATTTACATGTAAAATCAAGCTGGCTTCGGACGTAGCCCCCTTCCTGAAAGAAAAGCTTGTGAATATTCCGCTCAGTGCCATATTCGGTGAAAGCGAGAACCAGAAAACCTATGTGTGGGTAGTAAAGGATAATAAGGTAAGCAAGCGGGAAGTAACCGTATACTCTCCTACCGGAGAAGCCAATGCTCTTATCTCTGCCGGTGTACAGCCGGGAGAAACTATTGTGATTGCCGGAGTGCATCAACTGGTAGACGGACAGACGGTGAAAGTTATCAATTAAATGATAATTTAGGGAACTGAATACCTGAAATCAAGACAGGCTGAAAGCCTGAGATTACATAGCGTAGGGCAACGCCCTACGTGATTATGTATATCTTTAATTTAAGCCCTGAAAGGGCGCAATTAAACATCAACCTTTATATCGCCCTTTCAGGGCTTAGAAATGGGGATGCACATTACGTAGGGCTATACCCTACGCTATATAATGCAAGCCTTTCAGGCTTAAAATTCAGCCCGATAAATTATCATTCATGAATCTAAAACATAAATATAAATCATATGAATTTAGCTAAATATGCATTAGACAACACTAAGATTGTTTATTTCTTCCTGGCTGTGTTGCTCGTCGGAGGTATACTATCATTCGACCGGTTGGGAAAGAAAGAGGATGCCCCCTTCGTTATCAAGTCAGCGGTCATTATGACCCGCTACCCGGGAGCAGAACCAGCAGAAGTAGAACGACTGATCACCGAACCGATCTCCCGCGAGATACAGTCGATGAGTGGTGTATATAAAATTAAATCGGAGTCCATGTACGGACTATCCAAGATAACATTCGAGCTCCAACCTTCCCTTTCCGCAGAGTCTATTCCGCAGAAGTGGGATGAACTGCGCCGTAAGGTGCTCAACATACAACCGCAGCTACCCGCCGGCGCTTCCACTCCCACGGTATCGGACGATTTCGGCGATGTATTCGGTATATACTACGGCTTGGTAGGCGATGAAGGTTTCTCTTACGAAGAAATGCGCAACTGGGCAGAACGTATCAAAACCCAGGTTATCACTGCCGACGGAGTAATGAAAGTAGCCCTGTTCGGTACACAAACCGAAGTGGTGAATATCTTTATATCCGTCAACAAACTGGCCGGCATGGGTATAGACCCCAAGCAAGTGGCAAGCCTGTTGCAATCACAAAACCAGATTATCAATACGGGTGAAATCAATGCCGGTGAGCAACAACTGCGCATTGTAGCCAACGGAACCTATACCACCGTCAATGACATCCGGAACCAAGTGATTACCACTCCGGGCGGGCAGGTGAAACTGGGCGATATTGCTGTCATTGAAAAAGGATATATGAACCCTCCCGGCAACATCATGCATGTCAACGGAAAGCGTGCCATAGGTATCGGCGTTTCCACCGACCCGACGAAGGATGTAGTAAAGACCGGAGAACTGGTAGACCGGAAACTGGCTGAACTTCTTCCCCTCATCCCGGTAGGACTGGAATTGGAAAGTCTGTATCCGGAAAATGTCATAGCTCAGGAAGCAAATAATGGTTTCATCATTAACTTGATAGAATCCCTCCTCATTGTAATCGTTATCATAATGCTGGTAATGGGGCTGCGTGCAGGTATACTTATCGGCAGTTCGCTGATATTCACCATTGGCGGTACGTTACTCATCATGTCCTTCATGGGTGTAGGACTGAACCGTACTTCCCTGGCAGGTTTCATCATTGCCATGGGCATGCTGGTGGATAATGCCATCGTAGTCACGGACAATGCACAAATAGCCATTGCCCGAGGTATAGACCGGCGAAAAGCCCTGATAGATGGAGCTACCGGACCGCAATGGGGATTACTTGGTGCCACGTTCATCGCCATTTGTTCATTCCTGCCGTTGTACCTCGCCCCTTCTGCCGTAGCGGAAATCGTGAAACCTCTGTTTGTCGTGCTTGCCATTTCTTTGGGATTAAGCTGGATACTGGCACTCACACAAACCACCACTTTCGGTAACTTTATTCTGAAAGCCAAATCCGGCGATACCAATAAAGACCCGTATGATAAACCTTTCTATCACAAGTTCGCATCTATTCTCAGAGTACTTATCAAGAAGAAGACTCTCACACTGGGCAGTATGGTAGTCCTGTTTATCATCTCACTGGTCATCATGGGAATGATGCCGCAAAACTTCTTTCCTTCACTGGATAAGCCCTATTTCCGTGCCGATATATTCTATCCGGACGGTTACAGCATCCGTGATGTGGAAAAGGAAATGAAACAAGTGGAAGCACACCTCCTGCAACAACCGGAAGTGAAACGAATATCCACCACTTTCGGAAGTACACCGTTGCGTTATTATCTGGCTTCTACTTCCGTCGGTCCCAAGCCCAACTTTGCCAATATACTTATTGAACTGACTGACAGTAAATATACAAAGGAATACGAAGAGAACTTCGACCAGTATATGAAGTCAAACTATCCGAATGCCATAACCCGTACCACTTTGTTTAAGCTATCGCCTGCGGTAGATGCCGCCATTGAAATCGGCTTTATCGGTAATAATGTCGATTCACTGGTGATGCTGACCAACAAAGTCTTGGAAATCATGCATCGGGATGATGATCTCATCAATGTACGAAATTCATGGGGGAATAAGATTCCCGTATGGAAACCTGTTTACAGTCCGGAACGCGCCCAACCGTTAGGAGTCTCCCGGCAAAGTATGGCACAGAGCATTCAGATCGGTACAAGTGGTATGACATTAGGTGAATATCGTGAAGGTGATCAAGTATTGCCTATCCTTCTAAAGGATAATACAGTCGATTCTTTCCGCATCAACGACCTGCGTACACTACCCGTATTCGGAACAACACAGGAAACCACTACCCTGGAACAAGTAGTCAGTGAATTTGATTTCCAATATAAGTTCTCGAATGTGAAAGACTATAACCGCCAGATGGTAATGATGGCGCAAGCCGATCCACGCCGGGGAGTAAATGCCATAGCAGCATTCAATAAGATATGGAAAGAAGTACAAGAAGAAATTCAGGTACCGGAAGGATACACCATGAAGTATTTTGGTGAACAGGAAAGCCAGGCAGAAAGTAATGCAGCATTGGCAGCTAATATGCCATTGACGTTTTTCCTAATGTTCATCACCCTATTGTTCCTGTTCAGGACCTACCGCAAGCCAATTGTCATCCTATTGATGTTGCCGCTTATCTTTATCGGCATCGTGCTGGGATTAATCTTGCTTGGTAAATCATTCGACTTCTTCTCTGTACTCGGCCTACTGGGGTTAATTGGTATGAATATCAAAAATGCAATTGTATTGGTAGACCAGATCGATATAGAAGCTGCCTCCGGAAAAGCGCCGTTGAATGCGGTAATCAGTGCTACAACCAGCCGTATCATACCTGTAGCCATGGCGTCCGGAACCACAATTCTGGGTATGTTACCGTTGCTATTCGACGCCATGTTCGGTGGTATGGCGGCAACCATCATGGGTGGTCTGCTGGTAGCCTCAGCATTGACGCTGTTCGTGCTTCCGGTGGCATATTGCGCGATACATAAAATTAAATAATTATGAAAAAGATAATAACCATACTTACATTACTTTGCAGTTTCGGCCTGAAAGCCGGAGCCCAGCAGTACTTAAGCCGCGAAGCATATCGTGACAAAGTAGAAGCTTACAGCCAAGTGTTGAAACAGCAACGCCTGAAAACCATGGCAAGCACCGAAGCGCGAAAAATAACAAATACCGGTTTCCTGCCACAAATAGACATCACTGCTGAAGGGACCGCCAACCTCAACCACCTGGATAAGTGGAACAGTCCGAAAGGTGAATACCGCCCCTACACCTATCAGGCACTCGCAACTTTGGCACAGCCCCTCTATACCGGTGGTTCTCTAATGGCTCAGAAGCGTATGGCACAGGCTGACGAAGAACTGAGTCAACTCACCACTGAACTAACTCTCGACCAGATTCATTATCAAAGCGATGCCGTTTACTGGAATGCTTCAGCCGCCTATGCCAGTCTTGAGGCTGCTGCTACATTTCAAGATATCATAAAGAAACAGCACGATATTATTCAGGATCGTTTCAACGATGGCGCTATCAGTCGTACAGACCTGCTGATGATTTCCACCCGCCAGAAAGAAGCTGAATTGCAGTATATCAAGGCCCGCCAGAACTATACCCTTGCCCTGCAACAACTGAACATTTTGATGGGAGCAGCCCCCAATACCCCTGTAGATAGCCTAAGTGAAATCAGTATATCCAGTGACCCCGTCGACATTCTTGGACTTGACGATGTACTTCCACGCCGTGCCGATTATGCCAGCACAACGGTAAACATAGCCCGAAGTGAAGCACAACGCCGTGCCGCCCTCAGCAAGTACAATCCTCAGGTAAGCATGTTCCTTGCCACAGGTTGGGATACCGGTATCACGTACATGGGACAGGAAATCCCCCATACGCCTGTAGCCGGAGTAAACGTCAGTATCCCCATCTTCCGTTGGGGGGCGCGTTTCAAAACAAACCGGCAACAGAAAGCATTCATTGGCATCCAGAAGCTGCAACAAAGTTATATCACTGATAATATTCTTGAAGAACTCTCCGCCGCCACTACCAAATTGACGGAAACGGAGCAGCAAGTAAAGACAGCAAAGGAAAATATGGCTCTTGCCGAAGAGAATCTGGACCTTGTCACTTTCTCTTATAATGAAGGAAAATCCAGTATGGCAGATGTCTTGTCCGCACAATTATCGTGGACACAGGCGCATACGAACCTGATTAATGCATATCTGGCAGAGAAAATGGCAGTGGCAGAATACAAGAAAGTGATTAGTGAATAAAGATTCAGGCGCGGATTACACGGATTACGCGGATCATTTCTTTATTGCAACAAATTGCAACAAAAGAATCCGTGTAATCCGCGTAATCCGCGCCTAAAAAGTCCGCGTTCGTCCGCATCAATCCGCGTCGTCCGCGTATCTATTCTCCTTATCCCAAGAACGAGATCAGCACACCCGCAGCCACTGCCGAACCGATAACACCGGAGATATTACTGGACATACAGTAATTCAACACATGGTTCTTCGGATCATACTTCGTAGCAATCTCATTGCACACACGGCTTGCCATAGGCACAGCACTCAGACCTGTTGCACCAATCAGCGGATTTATTTTCTTCTTGCTGAACAGGTTGAACAGCTTCACAAAGAAGATACCACCTGTAATGGAAAGTGCAAATGCAAGGAAACCACCAATAACAATACCAATAGTTGTCCAGTTCAGGAATGCTTCGCTTGTCATAGTTGCACCTACACTCAATCCTAAGAAAATAGTTGCCGCATTCATAATGCTATTGGCAGCTGCATCAAACAAACGGCTGGTATCCGCACCGATTTCCTTAATCAGGTTACCGAACATCAACATACCAATCAAAGGCACTGCCGTCGGTACAAAGAGAGCGACAACCGTAGTCACTGCTATCGGGAAAATGATTTTCAGTACACGCAGATTCTTGATTTCCGTCTTCGAAGGATAGAGTTTCTCCTGCTCCTTCATATTGATCATCAATTCCTTCTTAGAGCAGAACAACTTCACTACCAACGGAATAATCACCGGAACCAACGCCATGTAAGAATAGGCGGCAATAGCAATCGGACCCAATAAATGCGGAGCCAACTTGATAGTCGTAAAAATTGCAGTCGGACCATCAGCACCACCAATAATGCCAAGAGCACCTGCTTCCTGCGGCGTGAAACCGATCATCACCGCACACAACAGTACCGTAAAGATACCCAACTGTGCTGCTGCTCCAAAGATAGAGAGACGCAGGTTGCGAAGCATTGGTCCGAAATCCGTCAAAGCACCCACACCCATAAAGATGATGGGCGGCAAGAAGCCTGTCTTAATCAACATATAGTAGATGAAGTTCATCAATCCCAAGTCATGTGCAATTTCATGCAACGGCATTTCCCAGATGTTCTTCAATACCCCATTTACCATTACCATTCCGTTTTCATCTGCTTGAATGACCCCCATATCGCCACCGGGAAAGTTGGCGATAAGTACACCAAAAGCGATGGGCACCAGCAACAACGGTTCGTAGTGCTTCTTGATACCCAAGTACAGCAGAATGAAAGCAATGGCATACATCACCAGAAACGACGGGTCGGCAATGATATTGCTGAACGCCGTCATATCATAGAGTTTTGCAAATATTTCTTCCATCGCTGTTTATCCTATCTTCATTAATACATCATCTTCTGAAACAGTGTCCCCTGGAGTGGCACAAATAGCCGTAATTGTTCCGTCAAAGTCGGCACGGATGGCATTGTATGTCTTCATAGCTTCAATGTAGCAAAGCAAGTCACCTTTCTTCACCTTGTCGCCCACTTTCACCGGAGTCTCTTGTGCATTCTTCGTCAGGAAGAACTTACCTTCTAACGGAGCGATCACATCCTGACCTTCGCCTACGGGAGCTTCCACTTTTGCAGTAGCATTTGCCGGTAGGTCAATATCACCATAAGCCACCGTTACGCGATAAGCCTGTCCATCCACCTGTACGGTAAGCGTTTTCGGTTTGGCGTCATCCAACGGAGACTTATTAAGTTCCGCTTTCCGCTTTTCCACGTCTGCCAAGAAGTCTTCTTTCGCCTTACCACTCTTATATGCTTCGTATTGTGCCGGATGCATGGCATATTCGAAGAGTTCTTCATCATCTTCACCCAAATCCCATTTGTTCTCTTTCATCATCTTACGATACTTGTCGAGTGCATCCGGATAATTATCCTGCGGGTTTCCGGTGAAGAACTTACGACCTTCACGTTCGGCTTTCTCTACGAGTTCAGGAGCCAATGTACCCGGCAATTTACCTGCTTTACCCAACAGCATATCCCAGATATCATCAGCAATCATACCCCAACGTTCCTTGCCTTTTTCCATAGCAATCACGTTCATCATCGCCAGATTCTTAACATACTGGCTGAACGGAGTTACCAACGGAGGATAACCTACACGCGGCCATACATAAGCCACTTCATTGAACAGCTTGATAAGCAACTGATCCTGCGTCATAAACGGCAAGTTACGTTTCGCCTTATATTTATTGATAGATTCCAGATTGGATTCCAAGTCAGCCATCAAGCTACCCATCATACCACCCGGAAGTCCCGGACCGATCAACAGGGAGTTCATCAAGCGATTCTTCGGACTGATGTACAAACCGAGGAAATCATCCATAAATTCCTGAATCAATGCACGCACTTTCATGTATGCTTCCATATTCACCTCAGGAACCTGGAAACCTGCATCTTTCAGCATAGCCTGCACACTCAGCAAGTCAGCGTGTCCCGTACCCCATGACAACGGTTCCATGCCCACGTCAATATAATCGCAACCAGCCTCGCAAACTTCGAGGATGCTTGCCATATTGAAACCGGGACCTGCATGACTATGGTATTGAATAGGAATTTCGGGATGTGCAGCCTTGATATTGGCTACGATCTTGCCCAATGATACCGGGCGTCCGATACCTGCCATATCCTTGATACAGATTTCATCAGCACCCAGCTTGATCAGTTCCAATGCCATATTGGTGTAATACTCCACCGTATGGATGGGAGAATGAGTGATACAAAGTGAACACTGGGAAATCATTCCCGCTTCTTTTGCATAAGTGATAGAGGGAGCAATATTGCGAACATCATTCAATCCGCAGAATGTACGCGTGATATCTGTTCCCTGAACTTTCTTTACTTTATAAAACAGCTTACGCACATCGGCAGGCACGGGACTCATGCGAAGACCATTCAACGCGCGGTCCAACATATGAGTTTGTATACCGGCTTCGTGGAACGGTTTCGTCCATGCACGTACAGCTTTATTAGGATTTTCACCAAACAATAAATTTACCTGTTCAAAACCTCCGCCATTGGTTTCTACGCGGGCAAAACAGCCCATTTCAACGATAGCTGGAGCAACCTTTACCAGCTGGTCTACACGGGGCACATATTTTCCGGCACTCTGCCACATGTCCCTGAAAACCAGACTGAACTTAATTTCCTTTTTCATACTAAATAAATAGGTGTGTGTTTTTTATTAAAGATTATCATTTTATTTTCTCGACCTTGGCTACTTTACCTTTGCCTTGTGTCACCACTGTTACAGCGGCACTGATAGCAGCCAAAATGTTTCCGGGAATTGCGGCAGGACTTTGCGCACCTTTCTTATCCGGCACCACCTCTTCAGGGGCGTATTTGTTTACCAGAAGAATAAGTCCTTTACCTAAGTAGATTACAATCAGCAGGATAGCGAACACTGTCGTCATACCTACCACCATCAGCAGAAGCGCTGTGTTGAGATTTTCCATATTATAAATTATTAGTTATTCGGTCTGTTTTGCAAAAAATCGTCCGAAATTACGGATTTTCGATGAATTAAAACAGAAAAATAACACTAAAAGATGCTAAAACGAAAGTTTCCATGTTTTCCCTCCAAGCGGAGAGATAGCATGGAAACCATCTGTCACAAGTCATGAAATATCAGAAGTTACCAACTTACCGGAACCGGGAGATTAGCCCAGCGGATCGCCCTCGATGCCGCCGTCGCCGCCGGCGGAGCCGCCCTGATTACCACCATTACCTCCATCGATATTACCACCGTTGGCAAGCTTCTCTATGTCCGTCCAGTCAACATCTACATCCACCATAGAGCGAGTAGTTATCTTCTTGCTACTACTGCGTTTCACTTCGGGAATGAAACGTACACGTATGCCATTAATCTGTGCCGAACTCACCTCAGCAGGCGTAGTAACTCCCTGTTTGTTCGTAGCTGTGGTATAGTAGAAAGTACCTACCCCCTCAATCTTCACCGTACGCCCCATAGCCATGTAATCGGCCATCACACTTCCCAGGTTTTTCAGCACGGCATACGTGTCACCACGGGTGACGGTAGATTGCAAGGACAGTTTGTCAGCCACTTTGTCTGTAGAAATAGGTATACCGATAGTAATTGCTTTCGGATACCACAAATCATTCAGTTTCGATTGAAATTTCTTGTAAAATGCCATAATAATAATGTTTTAAATGATTAATAATGTATATATGATTTCTCTTGTCTCACCCGAGAAGCAGAAGCTTTCACCGTGAGGCCTCAACGATTCAACCATCTGCTTTTCTCAAATTCGATGTTGCAAAGTTAGGGTGGATAGCAAGAGAAAACAAGAAAATGGCATCTACAATCATTTCGCACAAACTCTTCATAAACAACACATTACAGAATACATATCTCTACAAGGGAGAAAAAACAAAGAAACAGGGGAAACCAAAATATTCTGGCAATCTCTACAAGCAAGAGGTGTAAAGCACTGATAATGAATGATAGCATTCAAAGTAGTCTCTACAACAAGGAAATAGCCATTCATAATTGCATAACCAATGTAGTCAGTGAATATTTCAAATCTTTATCATATACTTCAACCACTGCCATACATTTTTAAAGACTATCTTTTTGCTGAGTATTTTCATCTATTATTTTACTGAACGCATCGGCACAGCTTTTGATGTCTTTGTACTCCTGAAGCTTTTTCCCGTCAAGCCCTTCAGGTGACCAATCTCCAATATTCTTTGCATAAATACCTTGATTTAACCGTTCCAATAAGTCCATATTAAAAGGTACAGAAATATTTAATAGTTGCATCCCATCAATAATTCTTTTAAAATAAACGTAATCACCATCAATAATGAATCCTTTATCAGCTGCTATACGGTAAATTGCCTCCCAGTGCCGTTGCTTGGAGAAAGCCGATTTCTTAGGATTATACCCCAGAAGCTTAACAATGCACTTCCTGAGTATTTCAATTCGCTTTTCTTCTGGCAATTTTCTGATATCAATAGTTTCTGCAGCTACACCAGAATAATTTTCATCATTAGTAACGGAATAAAGTCTACAGCTACGATGTGCACTTACATCATGACCCGCCATTTCCAAATCGGTGATAGAGGCTCCTGTAGCATAGAAATACATTGAAATAATTATACTGATGGCAGTATCTACTTCCTGTTCAGAAGCAGTAGGCGAAATATGCGATTCATCATTACGCCAACCCTTAATTAACATTAGGTATTGATACAATTGCTGTTTGGCTACATCAGTACTAAATTTCAAGTTCCAAAGGCATCTATGAGCATAGATTACATTTTTCCATGTCACATCCTCACCTTCGTTTCGTGCAGGTACACCACTGTTATGCATCAAGTAATATAGTTTTTTAAGGTAGGCTTCATATTTGGTCACAAGCAAATTGAATGCCACAAACTTATCTACTATGGTTACTTTCTTTCCATATAGATTATTGAAAGCCCTATTGATGAACAACCCCACATTGTCAAGCGATTCAACGGATTCCTTACCAATCACATAGAATACGCTATTTAGCACTTCTTCTATGGAACGCATTTGCGGAAGTACTCCACTTAAAGTCGTTGTCAGTATATCTTTTACTTTTGCTTTTACGATATCAATGTCGAAAGACTGCTCTCTTTCGGTTTCTTGTGAATTTTCTAAAACCACAACGGATTGTTCCGTTAATGATTTCTGACTGATTGTATCAGTAGAGTAATTTTCATCTTCATTCAGATAGGCTTTTAGGATACGCTCTCTACAGCTTCCGTCAAGGATAAACTCTCTAAGTATCTTATCAATTTTGGGCATAACCATGCGTGCAGGAACTTCCACACCTTCTGTTTTGGTAAGGAACTCACGAGTCTTAGCCATATTCAAGGTTAACTTCAGATTATCAAATTGGCTATACTCATTTAAGTTTTGTTCCGTAATGTCTCTGTTCATGATATGTTCCAACTGACTGGCATTTATACCTGTAGCTTCTACTAAAATCATTATCTGCTTGTGTAGCTCACGGAGTTGATATTCTATGATATAGTCATAGATAGTTTTGCCTGGGGCAAGATGCAAATCACCCGATTGAATGTCGTGCAGTATCACCATTGCCGTTCGTTGGTCTTTCTGCGAAAGTGAGGCAAATGTTTTATGCAGCTCTTTAAAAGCCTCTTTCGTAAGTTCGCTACCAGGACCAGTAGTATAAAGGTTTTTGATGAACTTCACAAACTTCGAGTTGATATATTCCGCATCTATGGTGCCCGTACCGGTTTCGGTGATATAAGTATCGATAGGATAGTCAAAATCGTTGGCTTCACCGCCACCTTCTCTACCTTCAAACAACTCGCGATAGCGTTGTAACAAAATTAAATAGGTCTGCTCATCAAG
Source organism: Bacteroides sp. AF39-11AC (assembly GCF_003474285.1). Taxonomy (NCBI): domain Bacteria; kingdom Pseudomonadati; phylum Bacteroidota; class Bacteroidia; order Bacteroidales; family Bacteroidaceae; genus Bacteroides; species Bacteroides sp. AF39-11AC. The sequence goes on from NZ_QROH01000003.1 coordinate 611,074, forward strand.
CTCCATTCTTACATAAGTATAAGTATCACCATGCTGAAATTCATACTTGACTTTATCCCATAAGAATCCTTGCAGTTTAGCAGCTTCGAGTAGATGAGTCATCTGGCTGAAGTCCTTAGCAAACATATTGCGGTCTTCACGAGTATCGGGCAACCGTTCAAAGTTGGCTATCCGGTGTGATTGGAATATGTCGCATATATGCAGGAAACGTTGGTTGATATTAACCAAATTACTTTCTAACTTATCTACAAACACACCAAGCGGGCGATCCACATATACCTCAAGCGCATCGTTAATATTCTGCTGCATAGTGTATGGGAATGTGTAGTAGCGGATAATGCCAAAAGGTTTATCAGGTCCAAACAAGCGGTTGGTGCGCGAGAAAGCTTGGATGATGTCCACATACTTCATCAGCTTATCCACATAGAGTGTATTCACCCATTTTGAATCGTAGCCGGTAAGCATCTGCGTAACCACAATGAGTAAATCTATCTGCTGATTGTGGTCATGCTCTATACCAAGATAGGGCTTTTTGTGAGCCAATCGTTTTGCCACATCTTTCTTATATTTAGCGTAAGTAGAAAGCTGAAAAGAGGTGTGATATTTATCATTATAATCTTTAAGTATTTCCAATAATGCATCTTCCTTGGCGATTCCTTCATTGGAATTGTCGATATTATTGTCGAACACAGTTACCACATTCAACGAGGGATATTGCGCTTTGAATAGTTTATAGTAAGCTATAGCTTCCGGTATATTTTGTGTAGCCAATATTCCATGAAACTTGTCGTTCTTGCTTAGCCGGACACGACTTTTTATAATATCGGCCGCTACAGCTTGGTGATGAATGGGCTGTTGATAGATATCGTTGGGAAGATAATATTCTATACCATGTTTTGTCTCACCGCCTTCAGTGTAAGTTCTGGGCATCTGCAACTCATTGACAAATTTATTGTAGATTGCCATTTTCTCCTCGTCACCTTCAATCTCTTCGATGCGCTTCACTCTTAACTGAGCAAATGCAGCTTTTTCGCGTAGTTCGTTGTCATCGTAGGTGTTTATGCGATAAGGATCAAATCCAAGTACGTTATGATCGGGGATGCCATTGGCAATGGTGTATTTATGAAGCATATCGCCGAAAAGCGTTTCGGTCATGATTTCGTTGTGGGCATTTTCTTCAAACACCGGCGTACCTGTGAAGCCAAAAAGCAACGCACGAGGAAATGTATTCTTAATGTCGATAAGCATATCGCCAAATACGCTTCTATGACATTCGTCTATAATAAATACCAATCGTTTACGTCCGATGCTATCTATTTCGGCCTGTGAAATGCCATGTTCGCTGTTAACATGCGACATTTTTTGGATAGAGGTCACAATCAAGCGGTCATCGTTATCAGTACTTTGCAGTTTGCTGACCAGAATGGCAGTATTCTGTGTGTCTTGTATTACATCAGATTCTCCGGCAAAGCCACGATATTCATCAAGCGACTGTATGCTCAGCTCAATACGATCCATAAGGAATACCACTTTGTCCGCATCGCCTGAGTTAGCTATCAGTTGTGCCGATTTAAAGCTGGTCATGGTTTTGCCAGACCCTGTTGTATGCCAGATGAAGCCTCCACGATGTTGGTGCGTATCCCAATTGGTTTTATGGGTCACATCACTTATCTTATTGACTGCAAAATATTGATAACTGCGAAGTACTTTCAGCGTCTTGTCTTTATCGTCCGCAATGGTGTAATATCCCACAAGCTGGTGGGCCATAGGAATACTTAACAGATCGGATACAACTCTTCGCCAATCACTAACGATGGTATTATTGAAATCCTCCCAATGAAAATAATATTCAGGTTTAAAGTTTTCTTCCAGTCCGGGATTGGCAAAGTAAAGCGTCTCTTCAGGAGTCATTGCAACAAATATCTGTACCATCTTAAAAATGCCACTGCCAAATACACCTTCGTGGGTATAGCGTTTGATCTGAAAAGTAGCTTGGCTCACATCCACTTTCGAACGTTTCAGTTCAATGTGGATAACAGGCATACCATTGATCAATAGCATCACATCGCCTCGCCGGTCTCCACCTAAAGGGTGTGAAGTTCTGAAACGAGGCTGGCGTACTATCTGATAACGGCTTTGTCCGGCACTGATTTCACGAGCGTCGAATATTTTGAGATATACCTCTTTACCACAATTATTCGTATCCATAGGATTATCACGTTTGATACATACCTGCCCGCCATTAATAAGTCTGTTCATGGCGTATGGATTGTCGCAACGATTCACCTGGTCGATGATTTGCTGCATCTCACTCGTAGTAAGCGTAGCATTACCCAGTCGGTTGATGTCTCTATTATTATCAAAGATTATATTGGCCCAGTTTTGTATCAGATCTGCTTCACTGGGTTGCATTATTACCTCCTTCTCCCATCCGTGGTGGGGAAGCAAATCAACAAGTGCCTGTTCAAAAGCACTTTCTTTGATGAAGAATTGCGTATTGTCGTTTGGCATATAGCTTTGGGCATTTATAGGTTATACATACAAGACTATTTCTTTCCTTTAACTTTTTTGTTCAATATCTTTATATTATCCAGATAGGCTTGTTCTACGGGAGAAAGTGTACGGACATCAAACTTCCTATATTCCTTTTCCGCTTTTTCCATGGCCTGCTCATGACTGACGGTTCCACAACCATTCAAGAGTTGTTCTCCCGTAGAGGAAAGGATTGCTTCAAGATGCTGAATATAATCTTTCATATACATAGCCCGATGCTTCATGGCTTGCACTTCGGCAAAATCGAAATATCCGGAAACTAAATTATTCAGAACTTTCAATTCTTCTTCGCTTAAGTAATTCTTCGCTATTTTGGCATCGCGCAATGTAGGATGGTCTCCCTTGAAAGAGGTCAGTCCCATCATGTATTGATCTGCATCTGCCCGTTCATAAATCACTTCGGCGGCAGTATGCCCATGAGCGGCAAAATGCAGTTTGTTTTGCACTATTTTGAAGAATTCGATGGATACATCAGAACGTGGGTCATAATCAATCGCCGTAGCATAAATATCGAGCACCTGTCGATACATCACTTTTTCTGATGAACGAATGTCGCGTATGCGGTCGAGCAGTTCTTTCCAATAACCTCCTCCTCCCGTTTGTTTCAATCGTTCATCATCCATAGTGAAGCCCTTGATGATATATTCTTTAAGACGTGCCGTCGCCCAAATTCTAAAATGGGTGCCTTGTATTGATTTCACTCTATATCCAACAGATATGATTACGTCCAGATTGTAATACAAGGTCTCGTATGATTTCCCATCTGCGGCAGTTGTTCGGATTTTCCGAACAACTGAATCACGCTGTAGTTCTCCTTCTTCAAATACGTTTTTAATATGTTCGCTAATGGTTGATTTCGACTTGTCGAACAACTCACAAATTTGCTGTTGTGTGAGCCATACGGTATCTTCGTCCATCCGCACCTCTATGTGCGTCTGCCCGTCCTCACTCTGATAGATGATGATATTGCTCTTATCCTTTTCTTCCATTTTATTGAATTGTTTCGTTATACAAACATTTTATCCAAGCAGGCTGACTTTATTTGCTTGAGCTTCTCAAGTCGTTGAGCCTCTAAGGATATTTGCGTGTCGAGGGAACGGAAGAAAGAGGCGATTTGACGCTGCTCGGCAATACTACTCGGAAAGGAGATACTTGTATTCAATAATGCAGACTTTGAAATACTGGAAATTTTAGTACCCTGCATAAGTGGTAATAGTTGGTTATGGTAAGAAGGGGAATTTAAATAAAAGCCTAAATATCCCTCGCTAAACTCAAATAAAGTTCTACACGGTATCGTATGTAATCCTGCTACAACTTTTTCCTCACCAATGAATGTAATCTCCGTACATTTACCTACGGTACTATCCTCTGCTGCATCGGCAAAAACTATATCGCCTTTTTGTAATTTACAATTATTGGTTAATTGATTAGCTAAAAAATGATTTGTAATGTATGGTAGATCGTCTTTTCTAATATCAATCAAAGTTCCAAATTTAATTAAAATATCACCATAATGTATATTTCTAGCACTCCCTAATGTTTCATTTAAATCTGCGCGTGATAAGGTATTGTTTTTTAGATAACGGAAAACAATATCAAAAGGGACTGTCTTCCAGTCTTCCTTAAACCCTTTAAAACGGACACGTGGTTTCACTTCTCCTGCTTGTGGAAACATAGAAATAAGAGAAGAGGATTTTCCCCAATTCTTTAATCTATTCTGCAATTCCTGCAACCCCTTCACCGCAAACTCATCACCCGTAAGCTGACCAATCAATTCCGACAACTCTTTTTGAGCATCAACAATATTGTTTTCAATTTCATTATATGATAAGGCATACTTTGCTTCCAGTGCCGTGACTGATTTCTCAAGAGCAGAAAAGACAGATGACAATGTGCCATTAATGCCACCACACACCGGGTCAATCCACTTCTTGTGCAAGAAGAACTCTATATCTTCATTGCTTAGATGTTCTATGGCATCAATAGTAAGTTGCAGCAATGCAGCTTTATCCTCTTTGATATTTTTATTGAGCTTAGTAATTTTATCCCATAAACTCACAATCTCTTTCAGTTTAACTTTGGTTTCCGGTTCCACTTCATCGCCTTTAGCTTTGGCATCGGCCTTTATGGCATTCTTATTGAACTTGGTATTATCATCTTCATCCAGATAGGCTTGCCCTTCTTCTTCGGTGAAACCGTCACGCAGTTCTTCAAGCGAGGATGTAAATTCCTCTACTTCCGCTTGCTTTTCACTGATAGCATCCAGTTCGGCTTGAAATTTCTCATGTTGTACCAATTCAAACGGCAAGATGCGCCCCTTCAATCCATCGGGCACTTCTATCTCTTCATCACCTTTCTTCACAAGTTTATAAGCCTGCTCTACTACCCGCACAGCATCAATTCCCTCACTTTGTATAGTCTCTATATCCCCCGCTATCACCTGCCAATTATCTGAAAGAGCTTGGAAAGCGACGTATTTATCCACCAAAGGAATCGGCTTTAGGCGATTAAATATATCGTCAGCTATATCGTCCTGTTCATTTTGCTCCTTTACAGTACTGACATTCGTAATCAGTCGGCTATGAAGAAGACTTCCAAAATCGGAGAATGCATTCGCAAAGGTTTGCTTCAAATTGCACACATCCACATTCTCTTCAATAGCTTTAGCCACATCTTTGCTCTTCACCGTAGCATACGGACTACCGTCCTCCTTGGGCTGGAAAAGGTCTGCACGAAGTGAAGGCAACGCATCCCAATAGGTCTGCAATTTATTTATCTCGCTTTCGGGAATGCCACCAAACATAGTGGCATAGATATCATATTGTTCGGCAGCCTCCGAAGAATCCACATAACGGGGAATATTGAGGTTATATCCATTCCGCCGGATTTCGTCACGGCTTACCGGGCGAGAAAAGCCAGGAATAGGCGTACGCTCACGAATGGCATCGGCAATGCGCTTTATGTCGCAGGCACGGAGTCTATTGTTCTTGCCTTCCTTGATAAATCCTTTGGAAGCATCAATAATAAGCACATCGTCACTATCCCGATGCTGCTTCAAGACCATAATCAGTGTGGGAATACCTGTTCCAAAAAAGATGTTAGCCGGCAGCCCGATAATGGCATCTATATTATTAGTCTCAATAAGATTCCGACGGATTTTCCCTTCTCCTTCGCTATCTGCGTCCACATCGCCACGGAAAAGTACTCCATGAGGCAGTACGATGGTGAGAATGCCATCGGGTTTGAGGTGATGCAGTTCGTGAAGTAAGAAAGCATAGTCGGCTTTACTTTTAGGTGCTACACCATAATTCTTGAAACGAGAATCGAGTTCACGATCCGTGGCATCCCAATGCTGTGAATAAGGCGGATTTGACACAACCGCATCCACATAGAGTGGTTTGCCAATATCACTACCCATGGTTTGCAAAGGCCAGTCTTCATCCAGAGAATCAGCACAACGGGTATCAATATTGTCTGGCTTGATACCGCGCATCACGAGATTCATTCGGGTAAGGTTATAGGTATTCTCCTTCAGTTCTTGAGCATAATACTTCACTTGGTTTTTATCGGCGATATGGCGGCCAATAGATTTACCAATGGTAATCAGCAGAGAACCGGATCCACTTGTCGGGTCATATATTTCAATCTGCTGTTTGTCCTTATGATGCTCTGCTACAATCTCCGACATCAGTATCGCTACCTCGTGAGGAGTGTAGAATTCACCGGCTTTCTTTCCGGCATTGGCTGCAAAATTACTGATGAGATACTCATAAACATAACCCAGCACATCGTAATCCTGACTGCCATCGGTAGGAATATCTTTAATGAGCTTAATCAAATCCTTCAAAGCACGGGTTTGAGAAGAAGGATTTTCACCCAATTTGCTCAATCCGGCTTGTAGCGTCTTGAAGATGTTGGCATATACATGCTTATAGTTTGTACTGATTAGTCGGTCGAAGCTATTCAACGCAGCACTAAGGTCCGCCACACTGAAATCAGAATTGGGCAACAACCAAGTACTGAACAAGTATTTATATTCGATAAAATATCCTATATTATTTTTACAATAAGCAATCATCATCGTTGCTTCCGGGTCTTCATAATCTTCTACAAGAGTCTTCATGTCATCATCATTCCATCCGATACTACGAAGATAGTTCACTTCATTGTCTGATAGGAATTTATAGAACACAAGTCCAAGAATGTAATCCTTATATTCATTGGCATCTATTTTAGAACGCATTTTATTGGCCGAGGCCCATATTTTATTTGCAAGCTGCTGCTTATTCATATATTTAATGTCTTAATTATCTTTTATTTCCTACAATTCATCATCAATTATATACATACAAAATTAACAATTTATTCTCATATTTATTGCCGATTTGGAAAATATAACTCCCAAATAGATGAAAAAATATTTGTTTAAGCAACAATTAGAGACAAGCGTAAGAATTATCTCCGCATTTTTTACTACTCCCACCTCATGTCTGCTCTCCTTCCTATACCCTCCCTTCAGAACACCTTCTGAGAGGGGGAACAATGAGTCAGGAACAGAAAGGCATTCAGTCCCTGAGTGAAAGGCTTTCAGTCAGGGACTGAATCACGTTCACTCAGGGAGTGAAACGAAAGCTCTCTGCAAAACGAAGGATTTTAGAAAATATTTGTAACAAAAAAAATCAATCAGCAAGATAAAGACTTCAGGTATCAGCATTCCCCAATAACCGCATCCACCGTCTCCCCCTCCTTGAACAGTGTCTCGTTCGCCTGCGCCAACCGCTTCTTCAACCGGAACTTTTGTTGTGAAACCGAAGCAGGCGACACCGCAATAAGCGTAGCCACCTGTGCATTCGTGAAATGCAGACGTATCAGCAGGCAAAGTTGCAGGTCGGCAGCAGTTAATGAAGGAAAACGTGTGACAAGGCGGTTGGTGAAGTCATTGTACACACGATTTGCGAGTTCTATCAGGTGTTCCCAGTCTTTATCAGAGAGAAACTTGGGTTGGCGGCGCAGACGTTCCACCGCATCATCACGGTCTATTAACGTTGAAGTAAGAATCTGCACTTGCTTATCAAGCAGACAGATGCGTTCATTCTGCTTCTCCAGCAGTTCAGCTTCACGAGGCAACGGACGTTTTTCATATTCTTTAAGGCGAATACGGAGGGAGTCGTTCTCTCCTCGCAAGAGTACATTCCGGTCCGTGAGATTCAGCAAAGACTCTTCTACTTCTTCTCGCTCTTCGTCCATCAACGCCATTTCGTTCAAACACGCTTCCAATTCTTCGCGTTCGCGCTCGTTGCTACGCAGACGTTGTTCGTTCTCGCTCAGATTTATGAGATAACGGCGGTGCTTGCGCTCCTTGGAAAACTGAATATCCTTGATGGAAAGCCATACATTGAGGCCCATCATTAGTGCGGTGAATGTTCCCCACAGAAATTGTTTCCGCTTGTCGGCGGGCTTCAGGCGAACCAGGTTTCCACCGGAATGTTCCTTCACCTGATTGTATTCACGATGCAAGCCGGAGAGCAGACGGGCTATCCGGGCACTGTCGGCGACACCGGATTGTACCAGCGAGTCGGCACGGACAAGGGACTGTTCGTAGTTCATCAAAGTCGGGTCGGCAGGTTTCGAGCAGGCTGTCAGCCCGAAAAGGAGAGTCAGCAAGAGAAGAAGAGACGCGTGTTTCATCTTGAATGTATCTATTAATATAATAAGGTGCAAAGGTAGCGCTTTCTACCTACAAAAAGCACAGAGGCGCAAAGTTTTTGTCCTTTGCGCCCCTGTAACAATATAAATAGATTTTTAGAACTCGCTTGTAAAGTGGTATTTTATATTTGAAGTACTTCAAGCATATAAGAGTCATAAAATATCGAGATACGTATGAAGCTTTAATCAATACACAGGATTTTTTCAACAGCGGGTAGTAGATGCCCACCATAAACCTTCAGGGTAGCGCTTCCTACTGCATCACCAGCTTCTACAATCAACATTAATTTACCATTGAAAGTTCTCATGTAAGAAGAAGCAAAAGAAGTTTGACTTGTCGGGTCACCATTACAAGCAGCCTTTAAATGAGCATTGCCTTCTACCTCAAAGAAAAGTAAGTTGTCGGCCTTGGGACATAGATTGCCCTCCTTATCAACAATTTCAACTGTGACAAAAGCAAGATCTTGACCATCCGCCTTAATTTCCCGACGATCGACTGTTGTCCGTAGGCGATAAGTTTCTCCAGCAGTCTTTATAGCAGCAGTATCTACAGGCAAACCTTCATGATTGTATGCCACAACCTTGATTTCTCCAGGCTGATAGGTGACATCTTGCCACATCATACGATAACGATTATATTTGCTTTCCTTGCTCTTTTCCTTCATCCCCATACTTTTACCGTTAATAAACAGTTCTGCTTTAGGGTAATTAGTATAGCAAAACACAGGAACGTTTTGTCCTAAGCGCTCTTCCCAATTCCAATGCGGAAGTAGGTGCAATACAGGCGTTTTACTCCATTTACTCTGGTAAAGGTAGAATCGATCTTTCTTCATTCCTGCCAAGTCGACAATACCAAAATAAGAACTACGTGCCGGAGTACCTTCATTATAAGGCGTCGGCTCTCCCAAATAATCAAAGCCAGTCCAAACAAATTCACCGAATATAAAATCACAATCATCTTGTTGTTCAAATTCTGTATCCGGCGTAGATGCCCACCTTGGATATTCCATATCATAAGACGACACATGGTAATCTTCATAGCAGGCTCCTGGTTTCTCGGTTACTGGAAATTTATATTCACCACGACTACTCACTGTAGATGCGGTTTCACTTCCATAGAGTATGTAATCGGGATGTGCATCATGTTGCCTTCTGTAATCGTGAGGTTTATAGTTAAAGCCAACCAAATCGACTACATCCGTCAATCCGTTTTTTATAGCAGCAATATGCCCATTGAAACCTGCTGTCACAGGACGAGTCGGATCTTCCCGATGACAAATGTCAGCAAGCATTCGGGCTACTTCTGCACCATCACGTTGATTTTGCTCGCGTATTTCATTGCCGATGCTCCACATGATAACACATGGATGGTTTCGATCACGCCGAATCATAGCCTGTAAATCACGCTCTGCCCATTCGTCAAAATAACAATGATAACCATTGGCATTTTTCCCGATTCGCCATTCATCAAAGGCCTCTACTTGTACTACAAACCCCATACGATCACACAAATCAAGCAGCTCGGGAGCAGGAGGATTATGGGACGTGCGGATAGCATTGCACCCCATTTCTTTCATAATTTCCAACTGTCGTTCTATAGCCCGCACATTGACAGCTGCTCCTAAAGGTCCCAAATCATGATGCAAGCAGACTCCTTTTAGCTTTATAGATTCACCATTCAGAAAAAAGCCTTTGTCTTTGTCAAAACGGATGAAACGTAAACCAAAACTAATTTTATGGGTATCCATCAGTTGGTCGCCTACATATACATTGGAAACCAGTTGATATAAGTGGGGGGTATCGATACTCCATAAAAGAGGCTTTGGGAAGCTTATATCCTGCTCGAATGTAGAATTTCTTTCTCCTATGATTCTTCTTTGAGTTCTTTTTTTTCCTACCACGTTACCTTGGGCGTCAATAATAACACTTTCTAAAAGTATCGCACTTTTCTCATCGGCATGGTTCTCTATGCATGTGGAGATATGTACTTTTCCTTTCTGTTTGGATACCTCCGGCGTCGTGACAAATATTCCCCAATGCCCAATATTTATCGGATTTGCTACCACTAAACGTACATTGCGATAAAGTCCGGCTCCTGAATACCAACGAGACGATTCCGGCTTATTTTCCAGACGCACTACCAATATGTTTTTCCCTGAGTAATTCCATTTATCAGTCAAGTCAAAGGCGAAAGAAGAATAACCATAGGGCCATTCTCCAATATATTGCCCATTCAGGTAAACTTTAGACAAACTCATAGCTCCATCAAACTCTACCCTAATCCGCTTACCTGCCATTGAAGCATTGGACATTATATCAGTACGATAATATCCTACACCAAAAGCCGGTAAGGCTCCTGTACGTCCAGTGCGTATCCGAGGAGCCTTATCACCATCTTCTAAAACTTGAACCGATTGCATATCAATACGCATGTCGAAAGGCTTATCTATCGCCCAGTCATGAGGTACACGTATTTGTTCCCAATCATTATCGTCAAAGTCTGGTCTAATAGCATTAGGAACATCACCAAAGTGAAATTTCCAAGAGGTCAATGGAATCTGTTCGCAAGCAATGACAGAGACATTCCATAGTATCAAAACAAAAAATATGATTTTCCTTTCCATGATATCAATTTTAATAGATAACTCACTAATACCCCACTAAAATTAGGGTGAATTAAAAACTAAATAAGCCTCCATAATTTTAGACTACAAGAACATAGTGATAATCGTATAAATGTTATAATTGGACACTATAAATTTAAAACTTTTATCGCTATGTTCCTATTATTCAAACAAATAAATCAGGCAGTAACATTAAGTTTATGTGAGTTAATCTATTGTAATCATACTTCCCCACCAATCTTCATTAGGCTCCCAGTCAGGTCTAAACATTTGCATTCTATTCTCTTCTTGCTTTTGTAAAACTTCAGTTTTCCATACCAGCTTTACTTGAGCTTCTTTTTGAGGAATATATTCAGGATCAGGCAGAGGTAGTTTAGCGTCTACTTCTATTAGCCAAGCGTCAAGCAAAGTCTTTAATTCCTTAACCTTCTCCGGATATTGAATATTCAACGGCTCGCTTTCGCTAATATCAATGGCTAAATTGTATAACTCACAGTGTTGGTCTTCATAATAGTATATCAACTTCCAATCTCCTTTGCGAATTACTGACGAAGGATCTCCACCCTGATTTCCATAATGCGGATAATGCCAGAACAAGGCGCGTTCTTCTATCTTATCTTTATTGATAAGGGGGAATATACTGACACCGTCTTTGTGCTGTTCGGGCACAAAAGGAAGCCCAGCATAATCAAGTATCGTAGGATAGAAATCGGTACCTATCACAGGAGTCTCGCAAATTGTTCCTGATTGACAATCGGGATATTGCATCAACAAAGGAACCCGAATTCCACCTTCCCATTGGCGACCTTTACCACCACGCAAGGGCAATAATGAAGTGGAATAATTATCTCCTGTAGAGACACCTCCATTGTCACTCGTAAAAATGATTAAAGTATTCTTATCCAACCCCATTTCAGCTATGGCATCCAACACATTGCCTATGGCATCGTCCATTTGTTTAATTAATCCGGCATAGACAGGATTGTCTTGTGTTTGTCGTACTGGCAACGTACGATCTACTGCAAACCCACTTTCTTTTATTCCCAACTGTTCCGCTTTATTTCTGAAATAATTCCAGTTTTCTTTAGTCGTTTGAATCGGCCCGTGTACTGCATAAAAGGAGAGATAAGCAAAGAATGGTTTCTTCTTATTCTTCTTTTCGTGCTCACGTATAAAACTTACCGTTTCATTACTTAACCTCATGGATAAGTTCTCCCCCTTGGGTCCATCTGTTAATTTAGGATTATTATAAGGTGCGAAATAGCCGCCTTTGGGATTTCCGGCACTCCAACCACCTTTATTAATATCAAATCCATGATCTTCGGGCCAAGAGCCTTCTTCACCCAAATGCCATTTACCTGCTATAAAAGTGGTATAACCATTATCGCGAAGACATTCTGCCAATGTATATTCATCCTGTGGAAGATTCCATACATAATCAGCAGGAAGAAGCTTACTGTGACGTTTCATGCTACGCCAATCTTCACCAGATTTTTCTCCAATCCAATCCGTAACTCCATGGCGAGGAGTATATTTTCCCGTCATAATACTTGCACGCGAAGGGCTGGATACCTGACAAGTAGCATATGCATTAGTAAACTTTACGCCACGTTCAGCCAATCGATCCAAGTTAGGGGTTTCATAGTATTTACTCCCCATACAAGACAAATCATTCCAACCATAGTCATCAGCCAAAATAAACAGCACATTCATAGGCTCTTTTGACGGAGATTTTACTTGTTTTTTCTGCATTTGGGCTTGCGCTCCAATAGTAGCGCACAAAGAGCCTGCTAAAACTAAAAAAGTTTTCATATTAAGTTATTTTTAATTTGGTAGAACTTCAAGTATCTACCGTTTTTTTTTATTTTAAAACACTTAAATTATATCTGTACATAGTAGGCAGAATTCTTACTATTCCACTTCCACTTTGAAGAAATAAAGAGATTCTGCACCAATAGTTTGTCTGAAAGAATTCCGAGTCGTCTTTGTTAGTTCTTTAGAACTTCCATATTTAGGCAAGTTTTCATTCCACACTGTATACTCAATAGACGAACCTTTTATTTTTCTACTACCTAACCTAAATTCAACATTCTTAAGATCATCTTGCGACTTGTTTAATATCCAAACTGATAGAATATTACCTTTTATAAAAGCAGCAGTTACTGCAGAATTCGGCATATCTATATCGACATATTTACCTCCATTCACATTGTTTACAACCTTCTTGAATATTTCATATTTTGTAGTTTTTATGATTCTTCCATCTTGCCAGTGTGCCCAAATCATTGAATGATTCTTACCTGAAAAAGGACCATAAAACAACCAAGTACTCATCCCTACAAAACCAGCACGGAAATGATTCCATAAACTTTCAGAGTTCATAATCTCATCTTTCGTTTCAATGCCTATCCATCCATGCACTTCAGTATTCCAAGGTGCTTTCCCAAGTTCCTGAGCCTTTTTAACAAAATCTTCTCTACTTCCTTCCTCATTTGTATTATGAGTAGAAAGTATATCTATAGCATTCACCTCACCATTACCGGTATTAATAGAATTTATCCAAGCAATACCTCGCTTATAGTTCCAGGAAGAGGGTCCTATCAGTTTAGGCATATTCACGCCCGGATCCAATTTACTACGAATTTGCTCATTCATAATTTTCACTTGAGCAGGATTCACTATAGGTTTTTCGTTGGTTACATCCAAATAAGTAATTTTAAATCCTTTTGATCCCATATAATTGAGATAATCAGCATAATATTGTATTAATGCATCTAGGTCTAATTCACCATCCACCCATTTGGGCACTTCGACACCATCTATTTTTTTAGTTCCATTCTGTTTGAATTTCATTATCCAAGCAGGAACAGGAGACCATGGAACATTTTTTTCATGTCCCCATATGCTCTCTTTTTCTTCTTTAGTGTATGCCTCTCCCAACGGACGCGGACTTGCAAAGAACTCGATATTTGGATTAGCTTTTTTCATAGCTTCCATCATTACTAAAATATCTTCCGTATAAGCTGTCTCATCTTTTACACCTTTTTCACGTTCGTACTTACAATTGATGGCAACACGGACAAATTTCGATTGCAATTCTTTTACACCCAAATCGGCTAATTCATCTTTGATATAATTTTTCCAATACCATAATCTTTCAGCGTCAATTCCCAAATAAATATCTTGTTTTTCTGTTTCTGATATATTTACAGGTATTACCTCTTCAGAATCAGGTATCTCTGGGCCTTCTCCATCGGAAGGGAGAGAAGTATCAATACTTTCACCTTTACAGGATAAAACCATTGCAAGAAATACTAACACCAAAATGTTTTTTTTCATATAAAATATATTGCACTCTCAAATAGTCAGGAGCTATATTATTATTCTGTTATTGAAAAGTTACTGTATAGTATCACTTAAGTAAATACTATACAGTAATCTATATTTATTGTTTTTTAAGCAAACACAATGATATATACATCTACATCGGGTTTTGCTCAATCAGACCACCGGAAAGGTCTATTTCTGTTTGAGGAATTGGGAACAAATTGTGAACACCTTCTTCAAAATAATAACCCTTATTTTGAGCTTCCTTTTTGTTATCCCATTCCCATTTATCAGCCGTACTTTCATTCATGTTACGAACTACAAATGTTCCGGTCGGCCCCATGATATAAGATAGCATAGACTTACTTTCATCATTAGGATTCTTCCATCTGCGAAGGTCGTACAAGCGTTGCCCTTCACAAGCAAATTCTAATCTGCGTTCTTTGTAAATGGCATATTTTAAATCATCACCGGTCAGTGCCATGTCTGTAGTTAAACCAACACGATCACGTACACGCTTCAGAGACCCCAACGCACCAGACTCATTATTGTTATGATAAGCAGCTTCGGCATGAATCAATAACACATCTGCAAAACGCATCATATGGTAATTCAAAGGATGCCTTGGTTGATTATAAGGAATTGTTCTTTTAGCTTTGGGTATGTAGTACTTACGGCACACGCGTGCGGATTTATGTTTCGCAGGGGTGATTTTATATTTTAAAGCATCAGGATCACCATATACATCTTGGTTATGCACCATAATGGTATTTTTCAAGCGTATATCATCTCCTTCATCTTTATATGCTTTTTCTAAATCAGAAGTAGGTAATCCCCATGACCATCCATTATCATCACGGCAACCCATGATCGTTGTATAATATGAACCATATTGTCCAAAAGTGCTATTGTTACTATATTGTATTTGAAATACAGCTTCTTTACCATTACTATTATCAACATTCCATACATCGGAAAAATCATCTTCCAAGTCATATTGACCAGAATCGATAACTTCAAAGGCATATTGTTCTGCTAGATCCCAATCTTCCGTATATAAATTAGCTTTTGCCAAATATGCTGTAGCAGCTCCCCAGGTGGCTCTTCCTGCTTCTTTTGCAACTACCGGCAATACTTTGCGAGCTTCCATCAAGTCTTTCTTAATAAAATCATATGTATCCGCTACCGATGATCTTGACAAATGCAGTTCAATAGGAGTCAAAGGTTCACTCGTTAAAGGTACTCCGCCAAAGTTTTTCACTAATTCAAAGTAAGCAACAGCACGCAAAAATTTAGCTTCAGCAATCATTTCATCTTTGGCCTCCTGATTATCAAAAGGAGCTTCGGTAATCTTTTTAATTATCAAATTGCAATTATAGATTGTTTTGAAGTTTCTTGCATAGAAATTACCCACATGTTCATTGTTAGCCTTTCCCTTGAACAGGTAATGAGCTATCTCCAGATATTTCTCTCCATTTTGAGTAGTATTTCCAGCCCAACAATCATCAGTAGCCATGTCAGACATAACTCTGAGTATACAGATTTGTCCCCATTCAATAGGCATCAAAGAGCGATAGCATCCATTCAGTCCATAAATACATTCTTGCTCGGTTTTGTAGAACGAGTCAGCATCCAACGATCCATAAACTGGCTGATCGAGAAACCCTTCGCAAGAAGTTCCTCCCAATAATAAAATGATCAAAAGATATAAGTTTGCAATTTTTTTCATGATAATATTCTTTTAAATACAACTTAAAATGACATTTTTAATCCAAATATATAGGTACGAGGTTGAGGATACAATCCATTATCAATACCAGCGCTCAATGTACTACCTCCAACTTCAGGATCTTGTCCGGAATAGCCCGTTATAACAAACAAATTCTCTACAGAAGCATACACACGGAGCTTTGACATGCCCCAAAATTTCTTGGGAATTGTATATCCCAACTGCATGCTCCTACAACGCAAGAATGATGCATCTTCAACAAAGTAAGTAGACACCTTGCTAAGATTTCCATTCAAGTCTACACCCGACAATCTAGGCATAGTAGCATTTCGTTCATTACCTTCACGCCATACAGAATTATACACTCCTTTGAATACATTGAAGTCGTTTTTAGCCGTAGTATGTCTAAACTTCGTATTGCAGAAATTATCGCCACCCAACGATGCGTAAAAGGAAGTAGAGAAATCAAAATCTTTATAAGTTAAGTTAATATTTAAGCCAAGATTCAAATCGGGATAAGGATTGCCAATCGCCGTTCTATCTTTGTCATCAATAGTACCACTATTATCCAAATCTCTAAACTTCAAGTCACCAGGTCGGGCGTTACCCTGAATAGGTACTCCATCCTTTGCATAATTGTCTATTTCGTCTTGATTTTGGAAAATTCCGTCTACAATATAGCCATAGTATTCACCGATAATTCCGCCCTCAACGGTACGGGTAACATTTCCACCTCCATCGAAACTACCACCCCACAAAGCCTCACCATCAGCTAAGGTCTTAGCTTTGTTTTTAGAGTGCGAAGCTGTCAATCCAATTTTCATACTCCAATCCTTGAACTTTTCCATATAAGTTGCAGAAACTTCCCAACCGTTCACTTGAATGCATCCGACATTAGTCCAGATCTTTCCGGGATAGCCACTATACCATGGATTAGCACACTGCATCAACATATCTTCTGTTTTGCGCACGTAATAGTCAGCAGAAACAGAGAATCTGTTCCTAAAGAAAGAAGCATCAACACCGACATTGGCATCCTTTACTGTTTCCCATTTCACATCAGGATTCTTCACGCCACCGGGAAGATAAGCAATCTGCAAATCTTTATCCGATCCAAAAGGATAATAGCTACCGCTCAAGATGTCAAGATAAGCACCGTTGTCAATATTTTGATTACCAATCTGCCCCCATCCAACACGTAACTTAAGATCATTAACGATTTCAGAATCTTTTAGGAAGCCTTCACCACTTATTCTCCATGCAGCAGAAACAGAGGGGAAAAAAGCCCATTTGTTCTTATCCATAAATTTGGATGAGCCATCGTATCGTCCTGTCATAGTTAAATAGTAACGATTGTCATAGTTGTAATTCACACGGAACAAATATGAAAGAAGAGTATTGATACTTGTATTACCAGTTAAAGTCATTTCTCCCGTAGCAGCATCAATTTGTCTCAAAGACTCAAATTCTCCAGGCAAATCATTTCTGGATCCTTGCAA
Source organism: Bacteroides sp. AF39-11AC (assembly GCF_003474285.1). NCBI lineage: Bacteria > Pseudomonadati > Bacteroidota > Bacteroidia > Bacteroidales > Bacteroidaceae > Bacteroides > Bacteroides sp. AF39-11AC. The sequence goes on from NZ_QROH01000003.1 coordinate 628,512, forward strand.
TGTTCTACTTCTATATTTCTCCATGGTCATACCAGCCATGAGAGTAAACGAATGCTTTTGGATTTTCTTTTCATACGTAGCTGTGTTGTTCCACGACCAATTAGAACTGTTGTTGTGTCTGCGTTCTATCTTGGATCTTTCATTTCTTTCCAAATTATCAATAAAAAAAGTAGGGCTAAATATATCCTTTTCATTAAATCTAAATCCCAATCCTAATTGCGAACGAAGAGTCAATCCTGCTATCGGTTTCACTGTTAGTGTGGAGTTACTTATGAAACGATAGCTGGAGTAAGAATCATTACCTGCACGTGCCACAGCACCTACCGGGTTATGAGCTTGGTTATGTATGGAACGATGATACCAATTGAGCGGTTTGGAACGATCGTTAACTCCATCATTTACACGTTCTTCTTCTGGAATAAAAACTGGAGTAGTCGGGTCCATCTTAAGGATATTACCAACGACTCCCGGAGTATCTTCCTGTCCTTCAAAACTAACATTCAGATTTTGTGTAAAACTGACGTATTTATTAAAATTAAAATCTAAATTAAAACGAGATGATATTTTCTCCCAATAGCCTTTGTCCATCTGAGAATCCTGACGATAATACCCCAGAGAAGCAGAATAAACAATCTTATCAGAACCACCATTGAATGATAGATTGTATTTCTGTTGTGGAGCAACTTTGTTCATAACTTCTCTCCACCAATTCGTGGTATGTACATCATTTAAGTCGGGGAATGGCAAAGCTGCATCCGATCCGTTGTCATTTCTAGCTTTTTCATTCAACACTTTAGCATATTCCAGACCATCGGCCATATTAGGAGAACCAATAGTTTGAAAGCCAAACGATGCATCAAACTGAAAATTAACTTTACCTGCTTTACCTTTTTTAGTAGTGATCAGAATAACACCATTCGAAGCCTGAGTACCATAAATGGCAGTGGCAGAAGCATCTTTAAGTACTTCCATACTTTCTATGTCATTTGGATCCAAGTATCTAATATCTGTTCCCATTGGAATGCCATCAACCACATATAATGGTCTGTTATCTCCAAAATTTGATATACCACGAATAGTCACACTTGGATTACTGCCAGGAGCACCCGACGAATTCACGACTGTAACACCTGCTACTTGTCCTTGCAAAGAGGATTGAACGTTTCCACTAAAGAACTTGTCAATATCTTCACTCTTAACCGATGAAATAGCGCTTGTCAAATCCTGTTTTCTTGCTGTTCCATAGCCCACCACTACAATTTCATCTAAAGCATTGGTGTTTTCGGAAAGCACTACACGAAAATTTGTTTTTCCTTTAATTGATAATTGCTTATCAACATATCCTATAAAAGTAATCTTCAGAATTGCATCAGAACTTACAGTAAGAGTAAAAGCTCCTTCAATATCAGATATTGTACCATTACTTGTTCCTTTTTCCATAATGTTGGCACCGACAATTGGCTCGTTCCGTTCATCCACCACCACTCCTTTTATTGTTACTTTAGATTGGCTGACGCCATAAGTACTTATACTGGAATTAAAATCAGAAGCGTACACTTGAGTGCTTGTAGATATTAATCCCAAGAGAACCCACGTACATCCTAATAACTTGGATGTACACTTAAACTTTGTAAAAGCATTTAAGGATTTCAGATTGTAGTTTTTCATAAAATTATCTTAATATTAAGTTATATAATTCTTCTCATGAAGAAGAAATGATTCTAAAAGATTATTTCTCAAAGGCGAGCTTCCAGCTCTCATCGGTCATTCTTACTTCCTACATTATTTTCGTAAGTAATCATTTCACATATAACAATTTCTTCATCGCCCATTCTCTGTCTTATATACCTAATCCTCTCCTATATAAAATATCCGGATACTTATCCATAAAGGTACATAACAGAAAAGTACACTGACCATAGAACAGAAATAATGGTAAATGAATTCATGCTCTGTGCTACCCCATGTATCGATAGTCGGAGTTCTAATCCGATCCTGGCCGTAACATTCCAAATCGTTTTTCAACGTACCAGATGCAAATAATAGTCTATTCATAATATCCATATTGTGATTTCATTCTTTAAATTAAAGTTAATCATCTACGTTTTTCTAAAGCAAAAATAGTGCATTATATATGTAGAAGGGAGGGAGAATCAAGTCATTCAGCGGGGGAAAAAGAGTCAAAAACGGCTTTCAGTATGCTCTTTATGGATTTTCATCCTACCCGGTAACGTTGTTTATCATTTTACACAGTTTCATATATGTCATTACATGAACCTTATTATCCCGTTCATTCCAGATAACCGATCGTACAGGACGCCATCTACGCAACCAGACGATTAATATTTGAGGAGCATAGTAATGCTTTACTCTGTCTAAAACAGGGTAACCGCCACAATTAATATGATATAGAGTTATTTCTCTTTCGTCCTCATTCCCAAAGAACGTGGTTTCAAAAGCATTGCCAATAAACAATCCTGTTACATCCTCCTTACTACCATTCAAAAAAGAAATAATAGCAATAAAACCAATATAAAATACATAGAAGAAGCTTTCTATTAAAGTGTGTGTATTCATAATAAATGCGAATAACAATTATGGCTCAAAAGTAGTCCATCTGCTATTCATACACAGGGGAAGATTAAGGCAAAAAGAGGAGAAAATCCCGTCAATTGCCTTGTTTTAATGACTCCTGATATTCTTTTGGGGTCATTCCTTTCTTTTTCTTAAAAATTTCTCTAAAATATTTAGGATCTGTAAAACCAACCATATAAGCGATCTCTGCTATTCGCAAATCTGAATGCCGTAAGAGCATGCAAGCTTTTTTAATTCTAACATCACGAATAAATTCATTGAGAGACATACCTGTAAGCGATTTCAATTTTCGATATAATGTAGATTGGCTCATATTCATCATTTCGGAAAAAATTTCATTAGAAAACTCACTATTATCCATTTGTTGTTCAATGGCTGCAATTGCTTTATCCAAAAAATCTCGGTCAAACACAGACAAATCCAAATCACATATATCTAAATTATCTTGTTGACGGAATTGCTGGATCAGCAATTTACGATTCGTTATTAACACTTGGATTTGAGCAGTCAATAACACCATCTCTACAGGCTTAGTTATATATACATCAGCCCCAGCATCATATCCTTCCAAATGATATTCAGTCTGGGTTTTGGCAGTGAGCATTACAATAGGTAAATGATTCAACGCAGTGTCATTTCTTATTATTCGGCACAATTCAACACCATTCATTTCTGGCATCATATAGTCAGTTATGACAGCATCAATATTCTGTTCCTCTTGTAGTATATCAATTGCTATCTTTCCATTGACAGCTGTACTCACATTAAACTGTTTACTTAACACTTTCGTCATTACAGCCAGCAAATCCATATCATCTTCTACTAAAAGCAAATGTGCACGTTCATTATTCGTTTCTTCAATAATTACAGCTTCTTCAATAATCGGTTCGAGTTCCTTTTTCAAATTTTCATTTTTCATTTCTTCAGATTCCTCATCAATTTGCTCTGTTGTATAGCTCTGTTTATCAGAAGGAATCATCACTGTAAATACTGTAGTTTCATTAAGTATACTTTGTACAGAAATCGTTCCATGATGCAATTCCACCAAGTCTTTAGTTAATGAAAGTCCAAGACCTGTGCCTTTCGTCTTAAACTTACGGTAGTCTCCTTCATAAAAACGTTTAAATAGTAAAGGTATCTTATTTTCAGGAATTCCATCTCCCGTATTTTCTACTTTAAGAATAAAATAGTTTTTGTTATCCTGAATCATCTGTGACAAAGAAACCAGAACCATTCCATTCTGATAATTATATTTCAAAGCATTAGAGAGCAGATTATAGATAATCTTGTCCAACTTGTCCACATCGAAATAAGCCATTATGACATCTTGTTCCGCCTGAAAGTTCAATGTGATATTCTTTGATTGCAGCAAAGGATAAAAATTTTCTTCACATAGTTCTTTCACAAATGCCACTATATTGTTATAGCTAACTTTCAATTTCAAATTACCGCTTTCAACCTTACGAAACTCCAGTATTTGCTGCAAAAGTCGCTGAAGGCGTTTCAGATTCAGCCTCATAATATTCAAAGTTTGCCCATCAGCCTTTCCATCCTGTTTCAGACTGTCAATCGAACATTGCAGCACACTAAGAGGGGTAAATAGCTCATGCGAAATATTAGTAAAGAAAGTCAACTTAGCCTGATTTACTTCTTCGGATTTCTTATGCTCGATTTGTTCTATCTTCAAAGCATTTTGTAACCGAATACGTTTTCTTATGATACGAAAAGCCATATATGTTATTATACCAATTAGCAAAGTATAAATTACATAAGCCTGCCAAGTCAACCAAGGCGGTGGCATAATCGTCAGTTTCATCTCTACAGGCTGCGACCATACACTATTTTCATTACATGCTCTAACCTGAAATACATATTCTCCCGTATCCAAATTATTATAGGATATATGCCGATTATTGGCATCCACATAAATCCAATTCTTATTCACCCCTTTCATGCGATATGCATAACGATTCGCCTGCGGATTGGTATAGGAGAGACAACTGAAGCTCATCTGAACATTATTCTGATTGTATGCCAATAAAAGCTCTTTTGTATAAGGTGGTAAAAACGTCTCACCCACCTGTCCTTTATCAACCAACTCTTGTAACGGTACATTCATTATGGAAACATCCACAATAGCAGTTTTAGGAATAACAGAATCTATCACATTCTGACTAGGGATATAACAATCAATTCCATTGGTTCCACCAAATAATATTTCAGAATTAGATAACCTCAGTGATGTAGATTTTATAAACTGGGTATTTACCAGGCCTTCGCTTTGTGTATAAAGTTTAGCATGATTTTCCTGTACTAGACTCATGCATATCAACCCTTTTCCGGTAGCCATCCACAAATTACGATCTTTATCTTCTACAATAGAATAAATGATATTATTGGAAAACATTTGAATGTTTTCCAACATTTCAAAATGATCATTCACTTTACTATACTTACTTAATCCTCCACCTTGTGTACCAATCCATAGTTGCTCATTCGAATCTTGATAGAAACAAAGCACATTATCATAATTCAATTTTCCATTCGCCAGATTATAGTCTGTCAATTTTCCATCAAGAGACAAGTAAAAAGCACCATAATCTTTAGTGCCAATCCATATTCCAGCTTTATCACACAACACCGTATGGATAGATTTATTACTAATTATATTATTTAATACAGCCACAGGTTTTATCACATATTCTTGTTCACTTATAGATTCTCCGATAAAAAGTCCCTGCTCTGTAGCAATCCACATGTTACCAATAGTATCTTGTACCATGGTGTTTATAGTTATTAAATCAGGATATTCATCTCGTAGTCTAATTAGTGATACAGGTTTCGTTCCATTCCGTTTAACTATATAGATTCCGTCATAACGGGTACCCAGCCATATATCTCCTGTTTTTTGATGTTTAGTAATCGACTGAACTGCGTTTCCAGCAATATTTCTTAAAGCATCTATCTCTTTATATGAATATTGTTTTCCTGTTTTCTTATCCCATAACAACAATATATCTAATCGTGCTCCGATCCATATAATCGATGATTCATCTTCATACAATGCTGTAACCATAGTATTATCTGCTGTACCTACAGATATAGCATTGTGTACGAAAGGCACTTTGCGTTTTACAAGTTTATTGATTCCTCCTCCTGATGCAGAAGCCCATAATATGTTTTTTCTATCATTATAAATAGTCCATATTTCATATCCTCCAAGTTCGTCAGCATCATATACTGTAAAACTATTAGTAGAATCCGGTTCTGACAGTACGGCCAGCCCTCTTGCTGTTGCTACCCACAATTCATCATATTGGGAATCATATACCAGTTCATGTATTACATCACTGGGTAAAGCTCCATCTTTTGAGGAAGAATAATAAAACTTATATGCTGAAGAATGAGAATCAAAAGGATTTTCTAAACGCATTATCCCCTGATTATTCCACATTGATACCCACATTCGATGATTATTATCTTCCGCAAAGCCAGTTATTCTTAAATCCTTATTTCGACATATTGTATCATAGTTGAATACTTCCATAGTCTGCATGTTCAAAGTAAAAAAACCATTTCTCCAAGTCCCTACCCAAATATAACCTCTAGAATCTTCATATAAAGAGGATATATCTGCTTTTATTAAAAAATTCACTTGATAATCTAATTTGTTACATAAAAAAAGACCATTTGAAGTACCTAAAAGAATATCTCCCTGTTGAGTAATTAAAAGCCTGCTAATTTTGCCACACTTACTAGTATCTATCGATATCGGAAGTACCTGCCCAATCATCGGATCAAAAATAGTAATTCCTTTAGAAGTCACTATCCAAAATCTTCCATTGTTATCTCTTTTCATTGACAAAATATGATTAGAAATAAAAAATGATGGAGATAAATAGTCAGAACGATAAGTTTTTAACTGATATCCGTCATATCTACACAAGCCATTTGTAGTACCAAACCACATAAAACCGAGTTCATCTTGCAGTATACAAGTTACATCATTGCTAGCTAAGCCTGAATTTATATTTAAATTTGTAATACTAATTCGAGCCAAATTAGTATTATTGGCAGATAAGAAGTATAAAGGTATAAATAAAATAAAAAGAAGAAAAGACAGAAATTTCATATTTGCAAAATATTTATTATACAAACAACAAATTTATAATATATTCAATTATGTACCTTACACATGCAAATGTTTAACAAATAACATGAGTTCGATATAAGATTGATATTAATAAATAAAAGAATAGCGGTAAAAGCACCAACTTTATAGTATTCAAATATAACTTTAAAACAAATACCACTATGTTCTCAGAAACCAAAGTTACTATTTTTTTTGTTTGGGAGATGATTTCTGCAAAGAATTTGAAATGTAACAAGTAAAACGCATACTTGAAAATCAAGAAAAGATACCCCTCATATTACTCATTCCGGTATCATTCTTTGCTCCAAACATTATCTAATAATATATCTCCATAGCCTTATATAAAAGAATACAGGGATACAAAGTTTCTATTCTTTGCATCCCTGTATCCGGAAATTCCTAATTCTGAACATCTATCAGAACTCGCTTGTAAAATGGAATTTTATATTTTTAAAGTCCATCTGCGCCATCTGCAACACATAGCCGCTATCGGCCAGGAATACATCCCTGCCCCCACGATCCTTTGCCATATACTGATACTTACGCTTCTTGAAAGCTTCCAGTTCTTCCGGATTATCACTCTCTATCCAGCAAGCCTTATACAGGCTCAACGGCTCCCAACGACACTTCGCACTGTATTCATTCTCCAAGCGATACTGGATAACCTCGAACTGCAACTGTCCTACCGTACCGATAATCTTACGCCCGTTGAACTGGTTAACAAACAATTGCGCCACACCTTCGTCCATCAACTGGTCGATACCCTTGGCAAGTTGTTTCTGCTTCATCGGGTCAGCATTCTCAATGTACTTGAACATCTCCGGTGAGAAGCTCGGCAGACCACGGAAATGAAGCATCTCCCCTTCCGTCAGTGTATCACCAATCTTAAAAGTACCGTTATCCGGCAAACCGATAATATCGCCTGCCCAAGCCTCATCAACAGTCGTCTTACGCTGTGCCATGAACTGTGTGGGCGAAGAAAAGCGCATCGTCTTTCCATGACGCACATGCATATATGGAGCATTACGCGTAAATTTACCTGAGCAAATCTTACAGAATGCAATACAAGAACGATGATTCGGGTCGATATTCGCTGTAATCTTGAAGACAAAGCCGGTGAATTTAGGCTCTTCCGGCTCCACTTCACGTTCTTCCGCCTGCACCGGACGAGGGCTTGGGGCTATCTCCACAAAGCAATCCAGCAACTCCTGCACACCGAAGTTATTCAGGGCCGAGCCAAAGAATACAGGTGCCACTTCCCCTTTCAGGTATTCTTCCTTATCAAATTCAGAATATACTCCATCTATCAACTCCAACTCACCACGCAGTTTATCAGCCAGTTGTGTACCGATTTGCTTATCCAACTCTTCGGTATTGATATCTACTTCCACCTTTTCCGTCACCACTTGCTTGGAAGGCTGGAAAAGATTCAGATTGTTTTCATAGATGTTATAAACCCCCTTGAAGCGGATACCACTTTCGATAGGCCACGTCAACGGACGCACATGAATGGCAAGTTCTTCCTCCAGCTCATCCAGCAAATCGAAAGGGTCTTTGGCCTCACGGTCCATTTTATTGATGAATATAATAACCGGAGTATTACGCATACGGCATACCTCCATCAACTTACGCGTCTGCGTTTCCACACCTTTTGCACCATCCACAACAATGATAACGCTATCTACAGCAGTCAGCGTGCGGTATGTATCTTCGGCAAAGTCCTGGTGACCGGGAGTATCGAGGATATTAATCTTATAATCTTTATAATCGAACTCCATCACGGAGGTAGTTACAGAGATACCACGCTGTTTCTCTATATCCATCCAGTCGGATGTAGCGGTCTTCTTTATCTTATTGCTCTTTACAGCACCCGCTACCTGAATCTGTCCACCAAAAAGCAACAGTTTTTCAGTCAATGACGTTTTACCGGCATCCGGATGCGCGATAATCGCAAAGGTTCGTCTTCTTTGAATTTCTTGGTTCATTCGTCGTTATCGTTATTTTTATTTTTACTCATTGCCTTAGCATTGAGTGCAACACCTAAGGCGATGCCCAAAGCGATGCCCAAAGCCAGTTTATCTATTATAAGCCCTAAAGCCACTCCTAAGCAGACCCCTACAGATATATAGGGATAATTTATCTTTTTCTTCGAATTCATACTTCAAGCTTCTTAATGCATTCTACAAGGCTCTTCTCCCAATGGGGAACTTCAATGCCGAAAGTCTTTTTTATTTTCGTCTTATCCAATACGGAATAATGCGGGCGTGGTGCCTTTGCCGGATACTCATCCGTATGCAGCGGGTTTACTTTACAGGTCGTGATACCGGCAATGCGATGAATAGCCACCGTAAAATCATACCAGGAACATACGCCCTCATCGCTAAAATGGTAAATACCCGGAACGATCCCCTGATTAATAGCTGCATAGATAGCCAGTGCCAGGTCATTTGCATAGGTCGGTGTGCCAATCTGATCGAAAACCACACCCAAAGACTCACGCTCACGCCCCAACCGGATCATCGTTTTCACAAAATTGTTTCCATAGATAGAATACAGCCAAGCGGTACGGATCACCATTGCTTTCTCGCAATTCTGCATCACTTCTTTCTCCCCACCCAGCTTAGTAAAACCGTAAACCGAATTAGGACAAGGCGGACAATCTTCTTTATAAGGTATATGTGCTGTTCCATCAAAGACATAATCCGTAGAAACCTGTATCATAGCAGCACCATTGGCCTGTGCAGCACGTGCCAGTATGCCCGGAGCTTCCTGATTCAGTTTGCGGCACAACTCTTCGTTATCTTCCGCTTTATCAACTGCCGTATAGGCAGCACAGTTCACAACCACTTCAATGCCATTCTCAGCAATACATTTCTGCACTGCCTGCTCGTCGCAGATGTCCAGTTCTTGTACATCCGTAAAAAAACACGTGTGTTGTGGATTCTCTTTTGCAAGGACTTGCATTTCGTTACCAAGCTGTCCGTTGGCCCCGGTTACTAATATTCTCATCTTTATATGTACGATTTGACGATTTACGATTGAAATTACATTATTGATACTTTCCGGTTCATCACTTATTATTCAATTTCCAGTTCACCCTTCTTTTCTTTCTCATAATAGTTGGCAAGCAGGGAAATGAAACTGCTGATAGCTTCTATTGCTTTCGCAGTTCCTGTAGTAATTTCTTTCTTCTGCAAACGCAGCAACAAAACCCCATATAAGGCTTCGAAACACGTTTCCAGTTCCGGCTCGTCTTTCTTTCCACTTTTCTGTCGAAGTTCTACGATGAAAGGCAATGCTTTGAAATAAGCTGCACTATAATAAGGATACTTCGGGGATGCCAGCAATTCGCCGTGCAACTCCGTCAGGTTAATTATAATATTACGATTGATTTGTAAGTGACCATTTTCTTTCACTCCCTCGGTACGCATCATCTCAATCAGATTGCCGTACCATTCCTCCAAAGCCGTATGCTCTTCTTCCGGATAACGGGAGATTATGTTTTCGCGTATTTTATCGATATCACATCCGTTGGCACGTATCAGATCTTCTACTTGCCACATATATATAAGGTATTCCGCGATATTTTTCGCTTTCAATTGTTGCGCTATCTTCATGATTCTATGTTTCTTCTCAGTAAAGTGACTCGCCCATCAGCGTAAACACCAACCCGAACACAGACACAACAATGACAATGCCCCCGATTATACGGTTCAATATCCAGATGCCGCGCAGGTTGAATTGCGTACGGACTTTATTCACAAAGAAAGTGATGCCAAACCACCACGCCAGTGCTCCCAGCGCAATAGCCAGATATCCGGTAACCGCCTCAAATACCAGTACTCCTTCACTGACAAACGCAAAACGAGCAAAGAGACCGATAAACAGGAAGATAATAAGCGGATTGGATAACGTAACGGCAAAAGCAGTAATAAAGTTATGAAAATAAGAACCTTTATTGGTAGAGATGGGACGAATAGACTGGACAGGATTACTACGGAACGTATAAATACCAAAAGCTAACAACATGATACTTCCGAACAACTGCAAATAAAAGATATTTTTATTGACGTAATCGAATACGAAACTCATTCCATACCCTGTTAACAAGGCATATGCAATGTCGCTTAACGATGCTCCCAAACCTGTTATGAAACCATACCAACGCCCTTTATTCAACGTACGCTGGATGCACAGCACGCCTACAGGTCCCAACGGAGCAGACACAACTACCCCGATAATGAACCCTTTCCATAATATATCGAATATGGTCCTTATCTCAATCATGGCTGCAAATATCGGACTTTTTTATGAGATGAACGAATTATGTTAACGTTTTTTCGACAGTAAGAACCGAGAGAGGCTTTTTTTAGCGACTTTTGGATATCCGGTCCTGATAAGAAACTCTTCCGCCTCATATATATTATTCAGACCTTGAGTTATATCATAGCAAGGCATAACTTTTAGCACGATTCATTTTTTTATACCCTTTTACTTCTCTCCCCCAACGATTTTATGTATCTTTGCGCCATAGAAAAAAAGCTGGTATTTCCCGTAAATGCGTCTCCGCTTTTCCGGAGTAATCCCAATCGCAAAATCGTAAAATCATAAATCGTAAATATAAGTATGATTCTTTTTTTCAGAACCCCATCCAAGAGCGTGATGGCCGTAGAATGTGACCACGCACTCACCCAGGCAGAAAGCGACAAACTCTGCTGGCTTTTTGGAGAAGCCACCCCCGAAAGTGAAGACAACCTGAAAGGACATTTCGTTGGTCCGCGCCGCGAAATGATTACTCCTTGGAGTACGAATGCCGTAGAAATCACCCAGAACATGGGATTGAATGGCATTACCCGTATTGAAGAGTATTTCCCCGTAAAGGACGAAAATGCTGACCGTGACCCGATGCTGCAACGCATGTACAAAGGTTTGGATCAGAATGTATTCACCACCAACCGTAAGCCGGAACCGATCGTCCATATCGAAGACCTGGAAGCTTACAATGAGAAAGAAGGTCTGGCACTCTCTAAAGAAGAGATGGACTACCTCAAGAAAGTAGAGAAAGACCTCGGACGTAAGTTGACAGACTCCGAAGTGTTTGGTTTCGCTCAAATCAACTCCGAGCACTGCCGTCACAAAATTTTTGGCGGAACGTTCATCATCGACGGTGTGGAACAAGAGTCTTCCCTCTTCCAGATGATTAAAAAGACCACTCAGGAAAATCCGAATAAAATTATTTCAGCCTATAAAGACAACGTAGCTTTTGCAGAAGGTCCGGTAGTTGAGCAGTTTGCTCCGGCAGATCATTCCAAACCTGATTTCTTCCAGGTAAAAGATATAAAGAGTGTTATCTCACTGAAAGCTGAAACACATAACTTCCCTACCACAGTTGAACCGTTCAACGGTGCATCTACTGGTACAGGTGGCGAAATCCGCGACCGTATGGGTGGTGGTAAAGGTTCTTGGCCGATTGCCGGAACTGCTGTTTATATGACTTCTTATCCCCGCACGGACGAAGGACGTCCTTGGGAAGAAATATTGCCGGTACGCCAATGGCTGTACCAGACTCCGGAACAAATTCTGATCAAGGCATCCAATGGTGCCAGTGACTTCGGTAATAAGTTTGGCCAGCCACTGATTTGTGGTTCGGTACTTACTTTTGAACATAAAGAAAACGACGAAGTTTATGGTTACGATAAAGTAATCATGCTTGCCGGTGGTGTAGGTTACGGTACAAAACGTGACTGCCTGAAAGGTGCTCCCGAAGCCGGAAACAAAGTCGTTGTAATCGGTGGTGACAATTATCGTATCGGTTTGGGCGGTGGCTCCGTTTCTTCAGTAGACACCGGACGTTACAGCAGTGGTATTGAACTGAACGCCGTACAACGTGCCAACGCCGAAATGCAGAAACGTGCCTACAACGTAGTACGTGCCCTCTGCGAAGAAGAAACTAACCCGGTGGTGTCCATCCACGATCACGGTTCAGCAGGACACGTGAACTGTCTCTCCGAATTGGTGGAAGAATGTGGTGGTTTGATCGACATGAGTAAATTACCCGTAGGTGACCAGACTTTGTCAGCTAAAGAAATCATCGCCAACGAAAGCCAGGAGCGCATGGGATTGCTGATTGAAGAAGAAGCTATCGAACATGTACGTAAAATAGCTGAACGCGAACGTGCTCCGATGTATGTGGTAGGTGAAACTACCGGCGATCATCGTTTTGCTTTCCAACAAGCTGACGGTGTACGTCCGTTCGACCTTGCCGTGGAACAGATGTTCGGTTCGTCTCCCAAGACTTACATGATAGACAAAACCGTAGAGCGTCACTACGAAATGCCGAAATACGAACAGTCCAAGTTGCACGAATACCTGACGAATGTATTGCAATTGGAAGCTGTTGCCTGCAAAGACTGGTTGACTAACAAAGTAGACCGTTCCGTAACAGGTAAGATTGCCCGCCAGCAATGCCAGGGCGAATTGCAGTTACCGCTGAGTGACTGCGGTGTGGTTGCCCTCGACTATCGTGGCGAAAAAGGTATCGCTACCTCATTGGGACATGCACCACAAGCTGCATTGGCAGATCCGGCAGCCGGTTCGGTACTTTCTGTAAGCGAAGCGTTGACCAACCTTGTATGGGCTCCTATGGTTGAAGGAATGGACAGCATTTCCCTCTCTGCCAACTGGATGTGGCCTTGCCGCTCACAAGAGGGTGAAGATGCACGCCTCTACACCGCCGTAAAGGCATTAAGTGATTTCTGCTGTGCACTGCAAATCAACGTGCCTACCGGAAAAGACTCTCTTTCCATGACTCAGAAATATCCCGACGGTAGCAAGGTGATTGCTCCGGGAACCGTTATTGTTTCGGCAGGCGGTGAAGTATCTGACGTGAAGAAAGTAGTTTCTCCTGTACTGGTAAACAACGAAAAGACAACCATTTATCATATTGATTTCAGCTTCGATACATTGAAACTGGGTGGTTCGGCTTTTGCACAGTCATTGGGCAAAGTAGGTGACGAAGTACCTACCGTACAAGATGCCGAATATTTCCGCGATGCTTTCCTTGCTGTTCAGGAGTTGGTAAACAAAGGATTGATTCTTGCCGGACATGATATTTCTGCCGGTGGTTTGATTACTACTCTGCTTGAAATGTGTTTCGCTAATGTAGAAGGTGGTATGGAGATCAACCTCGACAAAATGAAGGAACACGACCTTGTGAAAATTTTGTTTGCCGAAAATCCGGGTATCGTGATCCAGGTAAGCGACAAGCACAAAGAAGAGGTTAAACAGATATTGGAAGATGCCGGTGTGGGTTATGTGAAAATCGGTAAGCCGACTGACGAACGTCACATCCTCGTATCCAAAGACGATGCTACTTACCAGTTCGGTATCGATTATATGCGTGATGTATGGTATTCTACTTCTTACCTGCTCGACCGCAAACAATCTATGAACGGCTGTGCTAAAAAGCGCTTCGAAAACTATAAGATGCAACCTCTGGAATTCGCTTTCATGCCTGATTTCAAAGGTAAACTCTCTCAATACGGTATTGATCCGGACCGTCGTACCCCGACAGGTATCCGTGCAGCAATTATCCGCGAGAAGGGTACGAATGGTGAACGCGAAATGGCCTACTCACTGTATCTGGCAGGATTCGATGTGAAAGACGTTACGATGACCGACCTTATCAGCGGACGCGAGACACTGGAAGATGTGAACATGATTGTTTACTGCGGTGGTTTCTCTAACTCCGACGTACTGGGTTCTGCCAAAGGTTGGGCAGGTGCTTTCCTCTTCAACCCGAAAGCCAAAGAAGCTCTCGACAAATATTACGCTCGTGAAGATACACTTTCACTGGGTGTTTGTAATGGCTGTCAGCTGATGATGGAACTGAACCTCATTAATCCGGAACACAAGAAGAATGGCAAGATGCTTCACAATGAATCGCATAAATTCGAATCCAGATTCCTGGGACTTACCATTCCAACAAACCGTAGTGTAATGTTCGGTTCGTTAAGCGGAAGCAAACTCGGCATCTGGGTAGCTCATGGAGAAGGAAAGTTCTCTTTGCCTTACGATGAAGATAAATACAACGTAGTGGCTAAATATAGTTATGATGAATATCCTGCCAATCCGAACGGTTCGGACTACTCCATTGCTGCAATAGCAAGTTCCGACGGACGTCATCTGGCTATCATGCCTCACTTGGAGCGTTCCATATTCCCATGGCAAAACGGTTGTTATCCTGCTGACCGTCTGCACAGTGACCAGATTACTCCATGGATGGAGGCCTTCGTCAATGCACGTAAATGGGTAGAAGAAAAGACAAAGTAGTTCTGGCTACAATTTATAAGTGATGTACAGGCGCAGGTTATAATATACAACTTGCGCCTGTTTCGTCTAAACAATACGAGGTATCGAACACTATTCTTCTACATTCATTTTGCTTTTATCAAACAAAATGCATATTTTTGCGTTAATTTCACAAAAGCCCCCAACAACAAACGCCCATAACTGTTATGAGAAAACTCGTCCTTTTCTTTATATTCACATATTTTTCTGCCCTATGCATCGCCCAAACATATAAATATCTCGGCGTAGAAGATGGCTTAAGTAACCGTAGGGTATACGCCATTCAGAAAGGGCCGAAAGGTTATATGTGGTTTCTTACGCATAATGGCATCGACCGTTATGACGGAAAAAACTTCAAGCAATACCGGCTCATAGACAGCGAGATAGAGGTCAATTCTATGTTAAATCTGAGTTGGCTCTATGTTGGCACGGATGGAACACTTTGGGAAATAGGCAAAAAAGGAAGAGTATTCCGCTATGATGCCAAACATGACCGCTTCCAGTTAGTATACAAACTACCGGATGAAGTGGTAAAAGGAACACCGACTCCTGTCAGCTACGGTTTTATTGATAGCAACAATGTCATATGGCTCTGTAACGAAGAGGCATTATACCTCTACGATACAAAAACTGAGAAAACGACCATCATCAAAAACCATATAGGTGAAAGTATTACAGATATCGAACAAATCGATTCTGAACATTATTTCATTGGCACAGATGTCGGCATACATCATGCCGAATTAAAAAACAATGTTCTTAATCTTTCTCCTTGCAACTGGCTCGACAATCTGAAGATGCAGGTTAATGAACTATTCCTCCATAAAGAAAGCCGTAAACTTTTCATTGGAACTTTTCAGAAAGGTGTTTATCTGTATGACATGAACATCCATCAAGCTATTGAACTGAATGTCGGTTTGAAGGATGTCAGTATTACACGTATCAAAGCTTTCAACGATAAAGAAATCTTAATAGCCACAGATGGTGCCGGAGTATATAAGCTGAATGTAGATACCTACAAATGTGAGCCCTATATTGTAGCCGACTATAGCAGCTATAATTCCATGAACGGCAACAGCATTTATGATCTCTATGTCGATGGTGACCGTATCTGGATGGCAAACTATCCCATCGGCATTACGGTACGTAATAATCAATACACCAGCTATCAATGGATCAAACATTCCATAGGCAATAAGCAATCACTGATCAATGATCAGGTAAATGCCATCATCGAAGATCATGAAGGAGATTTATGGTTTGCGACCAACAATGGCATCAGCCTATATTCCACTAAAAACAAGCAATGGCATTCATTCCTTAGCATATTCGACAATGGGAGTGTAACCAAGAATCACGTTTTTATTTCTTTATGTGAAGTTTCACCAGGCATTATCTGGGCAGGTGGATATAGTTCGGGGATTTATCAAATCAACAAAAAACAGATGAGTGTAGGATTCTTCACTCCTTCCACGTTTGGAGATTGTGACATTCGTCCCGACAAATACATACGCTCTATAATGAAGGATTCCGACGGGAATATATGGTCCGGTGGTTATTATAACTTAAAACGGATTGACTTTGCCCGTAAAAACATACGCGCCTATCCGGGATTGAGTGGCATCACGGATATAAAAGAAAAAGATAAGCAACACATGTGGATAGGTACTGCTACAGGTTTGTATTTACTGGATACAGAAACCGGCAAGTTTGAGTACATCACGATGCCAATAGAGTCTTTCTATATCAATGCACTTTATCAGTCGGATAATGGCCTGCTGTACATAGGAACCAGCAATTCCGGATTACTCATTTATGATCATGAAAAGAAATCTTTCGAGCACTTCCACAAAGACAATTGTCCCTTGATTTCCAACAATATATACAGTATTCTTTCGGATGGAGAAAAAAGTGTCCTGTTGAGTACGGAAAACAGTCTGACAAGTTATTATCCTGAAGAAAAGGTATTCCATAACTGGACTAAAGAGCAGGGATTAAAGAGTGATCACTTCAATGCAACATCGGGCATATTGCGCAAGAATGGAGACTTCATTCTTGGAAGTACGGACGGAGCGATAGAATTCCATAAAGATATGATGATTCCACGCAACTATAAGTTCCAAATGATATTCAGTGATTTGCGTGTATTTTATCAAACCGTTTACCCAGGTGATGAAGGTTCACCGCTGGAAGTGGATATAGATGACACCAAAACCTTGAAACTGAAATACAATCAGAATATATTCTCTTTACGGATTTCTGCCATCAACTATGATTATCCATCACTGATTCTGTATTCATGGAAGTTGGATGGTTTCTACGACGGATGGAGTCGCCCCGAAAAGGATTGCCTGATCCGGTTCACTAACCTAAGTCCCGGAAAATATACTCTACGGGTACGTGCCATTTCCAGTGAAGACAGACGAATCGTTCTTGAAGAACGTAATATGGATATTATTATAGAACAACCGATATGGCTTAGTATCTGGGCTTTACTACTTTATGCTATTGTTATTGCAGCAATTGTTACTATAACTTTACGTGTCATCATCTTACGTAAACAACGAAAAACTTCGGATGAAAAGATACGCTTCTTTATCAATACAGCGCACGATATCCGTACTCCGTTGACATTGATCAAAGCTCCTTTGGAAGAACTCAGCGAAAAGGAAGATCTGACACCAGGCGGACGTAGTAATATGAATACTGCCATACGAAATGTGAATGCCCTGCTGCGTCTTACAACTAACCTGATCAACTTTGAACGCGCAGATACTTATTCCAGTGCTTTGTATGTATCAGAATACGAATTGAGTACATACATGGAAGAAATGATCAATGCTTTCCGTGCTTATGCAGATGTTAAACATGTCAGTCTGACATACGAAAGCAACTTCCGCTATATGAATGTCTGGCTCGACAAAGATAAAATGGACTCTATTCTGAAGAATTTGATTTCCAATGCTTTGAAATATACACCGGAAGGTGGTAGCGTACATATCTTTGCTGCTGAGACTGAAGACAACTGGAGCGTTGAAGTAAAGGATACGGGTATCGGTATTCCGGCTTCCGAACAAAAAAAGCTATTCAGAATGCATTTTCGGGGTAGTAATGCTATAAACTCAAAGGTTACAGGTAGTGGTATTGGTCTCCTACTGGTATGGAAACTCGTCCGTCTGCATAAAGGTAAAATTAACTTCAGCAGCACGGAAGGTAAAGGTTCCTGCATTAAGGTTATATTCCCGAAGAAAGAAAAATATTATCGTAAAGCTGTTCACAGTCCGAAGCCGGGAAGTGAGAAAGTGGTTTATGCAGAATCAGGTGTGCCTAAGAATATTTCTTTAAGTACTGTTTATGATACTGCCAGACAGAAACAACAGCAGAATGGCGATCTTCCGAAAATTTTAATTGTAGAGGATAATGACGAACTGAGAGAGTATTTGCGCAATACACTGTCGGATGATTATATCATACAGGTATGTAGTGACGGCAAGCAAGCACTCGACATAGTAAAAGAGTACATGCCTAACATGATCATTTCGGATATCATGATGCCCGAAATGCGTGGGGATGAATTGTGTCACAGATTGAAGAATGATATTGAAACATCACATATTCCCATCATATTGCTTACAGCACTGAATAATGATAGAAATATCATTGAAGGATTGAAGACGAGAGCAGACGAATACATTGTGAAACCATTTAATATTGGTATTCTTCGTGCTACGATAGCTAATATCCTTACTAACCGTTCCTTATTGCGCCATAAATATGCCAATCTGGAACTGAACGATGAAGAGAGTGACACAGCTTGCATCAACTGTTCCACTGACATTGACTGGAAATTCATTTCTACTGTCAAGAAGAGTGTGGAAGACAATATGGATAATAGCTCCTTTACAGTTGATGTACTATGTAACTTACTGAATATGAGTCGCACCAGTTTTTACAATAAAATAAAGGCTCTGACTGACCAAGCCCCAGCAGATTATATCCGACTGATACGCCTGAAACGTGCCGCCCAGTTACTGAAAGAGCAACAGCACAGTATAACTGAGGTCGCCGAAATGACGGGATTTAGTGATGCGAAGTACTTCCGTGAAGTATTTAAAAAGCATTTCAACGTCAGTCCAAGTCAATATGCGAAACAGAAAGAAGAAGATAATAATGATAAGATGAAATAATAACATGAATATTTACCTCGAGGCATTCGGCCTCTTTTCTAAGATAGGACTCTTTACTATAGGAGGCGGCTATGCCATGGTGCCATTGATAGAAGAAGAAATTGTAGACAAACGGAAATGGATTGCCAAAGACGATTTCATTGACTTACTCGCCATTTCCCAATCAACCCCAGGCATTCTTGCAGTTAACATTTCTATTTTCATCGGATATAAGTTAAGGGGGATTCGCGGAAGCATAGTTACCACTTTAGGTACTATACTACCGTCATTCTTCATAATTCTTGCCATTGCGTTATTCTTCCATAACTTCAAAGATAATGTCATTGTTGAACGTATCTTTAAAGGTATTCGTCCGGCGGTAGTTGCATTGATCGCCGCTCCTACATTCAGTATGGCAAAATCAGCCAAGGTAAACCGTTACAATATCTGGATACCAGTCGTATCAGCATTGGTCATCTGGCTACTGGGCTTCTCCCCTATTTGGGTAATTATCATTGCCGGTGTGGGAGGATACTTGTACGGACGGCTGCGCCGTCCGAAAGTTGAGAGTTGAGAGCTGGCTGCGCATCATAAATTATAAATCATAAATCATAATTTCCCCATGCTTTATTTACAATTATTCTATACATTCTTCAAGATCGGTTTATTTGGCTTTGGTGGCGGATATGCCATGCTTTCTATGATACAAGGTGAAGTGGTCACCCGCTATGGCTGGTTGACATCACAAGAATTTACAGATATTGTGGCTATCAGTCAAATGACGCCCGGACCTATCGGAATCAATTCGGCAACGTATGTAGGTTTTACTGCTACCGGAAGTGTATGGGGCTCTATCATCGCTACCCTTGCAGTGGTGCTTCCCTCATTCATATTGATGTTAGCCATCAGTAAATTCTTCCTGAAATATCAGAAGCATCCGGTTGTAGAAGCCGTATTCAGTGGATTACGTCCGGCAGTGGTCGGATTGCTGGCATCAGCAGCATTGGTATTGATGAACGCAGAAAACTTCAGTTCACCCAAAGAAGATATGTACTCGTTTATTATTAGCTGCCTCATTTTCCTGGTAGCTTTTATAGGAACCAGGAAATATAAAATCAATCCGATACTAATGATTGTAGCTTGCGGAATAGCAGGGCTTATATTATATCAATAAAAAAGGTGAAGCTTATAGCTTCACCTTTTTTGCAACTGTTTTCGACTCATTATGCAGTCGGTCGAGTGCCGTCACCACATAACGATATTTTGTTTTTCCATTCTCATACGGCAATTTATAGAAGTTATCGCGCGTAATGGCTACGATATGGGAAGGATCGCTGATATCCACTTTCTCTTTTGCACCGAAGCGGTAAATCACATATTGAACAGCACGGTTCATTTCATCTTTGTATTTCGGAGCTGTCCAAAACAAAAGATATCCGTCTTCTGTCCACACGGGTTTTACCTTACGCACTTTATCAGGTGCTTCATTATCCATAAAATCGAATACCGGCGGCAAGGCGGGATATTTATGATATTCCGCAATCAAAGCATCACGATATTTCCCGGCATTTTCCACCACTGCACTGGCAGGCCACTGGCAACTTCCGCCAATCGTCTGATAAGCACGCTGCAATGCCATCTTGCGAGGAAGTTGGTTCATAGAAGGGTTTTGCGGATCAGCATTCTGTACTGTATTCATCACTGACTGCCCGATAAACAAAGGACGGTTCTCCGTATGCTTTGCCCACCATTTCACCAATGTTTCATAATCAGCTGCCGGATGGCCAATATGCCAATATATTTGCGGAATATTATAGTCCACCCAACCTTCACGAGCCCAAAGGAGTACATCGGCATAAAGGTCATCATAATTCTGTAATCCATTAGTCTTACTACCCAGCGGATCGCTTTTCTCATTACGATAGATACCAAAAGGAGATACACCAAATTTAACCCACGGCTTCACCTCGCGTACTGTCTCATGTATTTTCTTTATCAACACATTGACATTACTGCGCCGCCAATCTGCTTTATTTGAAAAGCCACCACCGTAACGGGCAAAGCTGGCATCATCTGGAAAGTCCACTCCCGGTTTAGGATAGGGATAGAAATAATCATCCATATGGATGGCATCCACATCATAGCGGGAAACAATGTCCATTACCACCATGCAGATATGGCGACGACTTTCCGGTAATGCCGGATCAAAATATAATTGGTCACCATAGGTCACAAACCACTCGGGATGGATATTATAAACATGATTTGGGGCCAATTCATTCTTTAGCGAGGTCTTCACGCGATAGGGATTGATCCACGCATGAAATTCCATGCCTCGTTTATGACATTCTTCAATCATAAACTCCATAGGATCCCAATAAGGATTAGGAGCCTTTCCCTGTACACCTGTCAGAAAACGGCTCCACGGTTCCAGTTTGGAGGCATAAAGAGCATCAGCCTCAGGACGTACCTGGAAAATGATTGCATTGATACCTGCCTCTTGCAAAGAATTCAACTGGTCAATCAAGGTTTGTTTTAACTTCTCGGTAGGAATTCCACGAAACTGTCCGTTGACAGCCTGAATCCAGGCTGCACGAAATTCACGTTTAGGATATCTTTCGGGTTGCGGAGATTGTGCCGCCGCAGTTAAAGAAAAGAGTAGAGCGCATACGCACAAAAGAGTTTTTACTTTCATTCTTTATAAATCTGATTAAGGGTTGTTTATTAATTATGCAGGCCATTCTACTACCATACGGGTACCGCCAGTATAAGATGTATCCAGATAAATTTTGCCATCAACAATGTCCATTACCTGGCGGGCTATGGAAAGTCCCAATCCTGTACCAGGCCTAAAGGTATCTATTTTAAAGAAACGCTCGAAAATAGTATCCTGACATTGCGGGTCGATACCTATACCTGTATCCTCTATAATAAAACGAATGATACTATTCGCTTTATCTTCCTCACACAGTAGACGAATGACTCCTTGTTCAGTAAACTTCTCGGCATTGTCCAGCAACAAAGACAGGACACGCTTCATCCAGGCACGCACAGTCAGGATTACAGGATCATCAGGAGATGGAATCCACTGCAATTCCACACCGTCATTTTGTTTGCCTCCAAATTCATCTATACATTCAAGACAGCAAGCGTTGACATCTACAACTTCTTTAGGCATATCTGCCGTCTGAGAGTCCATGTCAGCTATATCAATAATATTATCAATCAATCCCAGCAAATAAGCACTGTTCTTCTCCACCTGACCGGAGTATTCACGAGCATCTTCCACATCCAGCCCTTCCTCGGCAAGCAAAGCAGAAAAACCCACAACAGAATTAAGCGGTGTACGCAACTCATGCGTAACATGCTGGATGAATGAACTCTTGATGCGTCCCATCTTCTGCAATTCCTTACGGGCAACATCCAATTTCCGGTTCATAGATAAAGTGCGAACATAGAGGTAAGTAACCAGCAGAAGTAATATAAATATCAGGCAACCGGCAATAGATACCGTAATAAGCCGTTCACGACTCATTCTTTCACTCAATTCCAACTTTTCCATCTTCAGGCGGTCCACTTCAAACTGGGCAGTGTATTTGTTCAGTTGTTCATCCATTTCTGCCGTACGTACAGAATCATTCAATTGAGAGTATTCTGCAAAAGCACGGCATGCCTCCTTATAGTGACCTACTTGTTCCAGCATAATGGCTTTCTGCCTATAATTTCCAGGGTAATAATTACCGATCGAACGTTGGTAATCAATTAAAGAATCCATATAAACCACAGCATTACTTATATCTCCCAGGATCTGGTTGCACATTATTTTGTAACCGAACCATCCTTCTTGTGATATGTCTCCTTTATGTTTGAGGTAATAAGCATTCGCCTCACGGATGTAAGGTTCTGCCGCCTTCGCTCCTTTCACTCCTAAGACAGCTATGACACGAAATTGATAATAACGCATATATAGCGCCTCTCCCATAGATATATTTTTATCTTCTACAGTTTTCACCAACTGTCCTAAACGGTCCAAATAGGGCAAGGCCTCATTATACGACTGACGTGCCAGATAAGTTTGAATGATATTAAGAGAAACAACGTAGGCGTCACGGTAGTATTTGCCTTCCTCAAAATGTTTTAAAGCATTATCATAATATTCAATACAGAGCTTTATATTCTGACCGAACACACGGTGGTTATAGCCTATACACATCTCCCCGGATGCCATGCCATATTTATCTTTCCTCTGTTCGGCATCTTTACATAGCAATTCTGTCTCTTTCATCGCCTCTTCCTGCATGCCCTTTTCAGTCATCCGCTGAATATATTGCCTCCATGCCTGATAGCGATCCGTATTGCGATGACAACGGTCCGCCCAATCCATATATTCATAAGTCATCAGACGCAGACTATCCGTATCACCCAACTCATAATAATGATTTGTAATGATGGCATAAGCATCACTGATATTTGCCGTATCTTTCCGTTCTTTTGCCAGTTCCAGAAAGTGCATGCCCAAAGGTAGAAAATTCGGCTTGCCATTAGCTTTCCGCACACTATCGGCAAGTGATTTCAGATCAACAGTCTCTTGTCCTGTAATTGTCTCGACACAAAAGAACAAGCATACCAAAATGGCACACAAGCATATCCGAGGGTATCGCATAGGGATGATTCGTTTAAAAATGCGCATAAAAATAGCTCTTTTCCTGCTGGTATATCAGCAACTATTTAAAAGTATAACAAATCTTAACCTGCCAATCATTATACATATTTGAACCGCAGTGATTATCTTTGCAAACTGATATTCACTATAGTGATTCTGATTATGATAAAAAACAACTCCATACTTATCAAAGGCGCACGCGTCAACAACCTAAAAAATATAGACGTAGAAATACCCAGAAACAAACTTGTCGTCATCACCGGGCTATCCGGTTCCGGTAAATCATCCCTGGCATTCGACACGCTATATGCAGAAGGACAACGTCGTTATGTAGAAAGCCTGAGCAGTTATGCCCGCCAGTTCCTGGGACGTATGAGCAAGCCGGAATGTGACTTTATTAAGGGAATTCCGCCAGCTATTGCCATAGAACAAAAGGTGAGTAGTCGCAATCCACGATCCACCGTCGGTACCTCTACCGAAATTTACGAATACCTGCGTTTACTGTATGCACGCATCGGACGGACATTCAGTCCCATCAGCGGAGAGGAAGTAAAAAAACATTCCACAGAAGATATCGTAAACTGTATGTTGGGATATCCGGAAGGAACAAGATACACCGTACTGGCTCCGATATTACTCCGCGAAGACCGAACGATGAAGCAGCAATTAGACATCGATATGAAACAAGGTTTCAACCGTCTGGAAGTAAACGGAGAAATGGTTCGTATCGACGAATACGAGCCTAAAAAAGAAGATACAGTTTTCTTGTTGATAGACCGTATGGTAGCATCTAAAGAGAAAGATGCAATCAGCCGGTTAACAGATTCTGCCGAGACAGCCATGTACGAAGGTGACGGAGCCTGCCTACTGCGATTCTATCAACCTGACGGAACAACCAGCCTATACCGCTTCAGCACTAAATTCGAGGCAGACGGCATTGCTTTTGAGGAGCCCAGTGACCAGATGTTTTCTTTCAATTCCCCTATTGGTGCATGTCCTGAGTGTGAGGGTTTCGGCAAGGTAATCGGCATTGATGAACACTTGGTAATACCCAACCGCTCATTATCCGTATACGACGGTGCCGTGGTATGCTGGCGCGGCGAAGTAATGGGAGAATGGAAAGACATGGTAATACGCGGTGCTGAAAAAGCCGGTTTCCCGATCTTCACCCCCTACTTTGAACTTACAAACGAGCAGCGCCGCATGTTATGGGAAGGTACCCCTTACTTCCAAGGAATCAATGCTTTCTTCAAGATGGTACAGGAAAATCAGTACAAAATACAGTACCGTGTGATGTTAGCACGCTATCGTGGCAAAACACTTTGTCCAAAGTGCCACGGTACCCGCCTGAAGCCCGAAGCCAGCTATGTACAGGTAGGCGGACGAAATATCTCCGAACTTGTGGACTTGCCGATTACGGAACTGAAAACTTTCTTCGATAACCTTCAGCTGGATAAGCATGATACGGATGTTGCCACCCGTATCCTAACGGAAATCAACAGTCGCATCCGCTTCCTTCTCGATGTAGGATTGGGATATCTGACATTAAACCGCCTCAGCAATTCGCTTTCCGGTGGTGAAAGTCAGCGCATCAACCTCGCTACTTCATTAGGCAGTAGCCTGGTTGGCTCACTCTATATTCTTGATGAACCAAGTATCGGGTTGCATAGCCGCGACACAGATAAGCTGATCCATGTATTACGTCAATTACAACAATTGGGTAATACGGTTGTCATCGTGGAACATGACGAGGAAATCATCCGTGCAGCAGATTATATTATAGATATCGGACCGAAAGCCGGACGTCTGGGCGGACAAGTTGTCTACCAGGGAGATATGAAAGATTTGCAACCCAATAGTGATAGTTACACAGTACGTTATCTGCTGGGAGAAGAAGAAATTCCTGTTCCGGAACACCGTCGTCCATGGAATAACTACATAGAACTGACCGGAGCCCGCGAGAATAATCTGAAAGGGGTAAACGTACGTTTTCCGCTAAATGTGATGACTGTAGTAACCGGAGTCAGCGGTTCCGGTAAGAGTACTCTGGTACGTGACGTTTTCTTCCGTGCCCTGAAGCGCGAACTGGATGAATGCAGTGAACGTCCGGGTGAATTCGCTTCTATTGGTGGTGACCTGCAAAACCTGCGGAACGTAGAATTTGTAGACCAGAACCCCATTGGTAAATCCAGTCGTTCGAATCCTGTGACATATATCAAAGCTTACGATGAAATTCGTAAATTATGGGCAGAACAACCGCTTGCCAAGCAAATGGGATACACTGCCGGTTACTTCTCATTCAACAGTGAAGGCGGACGTTGCGAAGAATGTAAAGGTGACGGAACCATCACAGTAGAAATGCAATTCATGGCCGACTTGGTTCTGGAATGTGAAACCTGCCATGGCAAACGCTTCAAAGCAGATACACTGGAAGTTAAGTTCCATGATGCCAATATATATGATGTACTGGAAATGACCGTAAACCAGGCCGTGGAGTTCTTCACCAAACACGGACAAAAGAAGATTGTGAAGAAACTTGCTCCACTGCAAGATGTGGGATTGGGATATATCAAACTGGGACAATCTTCCTCCACCCTTTCAGGTGGTGAAAACCAGCGTGTGAAACTGGCTTACTACCTCAGTCAGGAGAAAGCAGACCCCACCCTGTTTATCTTTGATGAACCGACCACGGGATTGCACTTCCATGACATCCGTAAATTGCTGGAAGCATTCGATGCTTTGATATTACGTGGACACTCCATTGTAATCATTGAACACAACATGGATGTTATTAAATGTGCCGACTACGTAATAGACCTTGGACCGGAAGGCGGTGATAAAGGTGGAAATCTGGTAGCTGCAGGTACACCAGAGGAAGTGGCAAAATGTGCAGCAAGCTATACAGGACAATTCCTGCAAGAGAAATTACACATGAAATAATTGAAATGAATTCATCTCATGAGACGATTTATTTTGTCTCGTAAGATGAAAATATTCGTCCCATGAGATAAAAAAAATCGTCCCGTAAGACTATTAATATGATCTCATGGGACGATTCATAAAATCCGCAAAGCGGAAGAAAACTCTTAGAAGTAGAAACCGAAACCTACCTTCAGGCCAAATACCGAACGGTCACTATTTACGTTCCAGTACACAGCCGGTTCAAGTGTCACTGTCCTTGACAAGAAGAAAGCATAGCCAGCCTCTGCTCCGAATGAAAACTTGGTATCACTGCTTGAACTCCAACTCCAACGATCCATATTAACATCAGCACCCAGATAGATTCCAGTCTTACTAAAATAATAACGCCCACCTACACCGAGAGTATAGACATCCGTATCGGAACCACCATTATTCCAGGCAGCCCCTGCATGTACCAATAACGCCACATTATCCAGCAAGAATGCACCACCCTTGGCTTCAATAGCAAAAGAGGTCTTATCTGTATCCGTATTATGCGACAAACCTAACCCGGAAATTGACGGATTCACAATCCACTTTCCTTTTTCAAACTGTGCCTGGGCAGCCACTGTGGCCACAAGCAGACAAACGAATAATACTAATTTTTTCATTGTTACTTATAGTTTTTGGTGTTATTGTACTTTTCATCTTCTTCTTTACGTTTCCGCTGCAATTCTTCTTTCTTACGCAGCACCAGCCAGAGAATAAACACGATAATATAAGATGCCGCAACCGTAATGTATTTCTCCATATCACTGATGACAGTGTTACGCGGCAGGAAATAGGCTGCTGTAGCACTCACATAGATAAGCAGGGCGATCGTAATACTTGTTGATTTTTTGAATTTCTTCATTACCAAAGTTTTTTAGTTGTTTTGAAATACCAGATATTAAACCAGAATGCGGCTATCACTACAGAAAGAATGGCAATAACGAGAGCCATTTGAGGCCCTAAGTCAAAACCTTCGGGAGCTATACAAATATAAGTTGTACAAACGGCGGTCATGAATATAGCCGGTAAATAAGTTACATAAAAATAGCGTCCCTTCTTCTCACGCACCAAATAAACGGTAATCGCCCAAAGAGTGAAAACAGAGAGCGTCTGGTTGGTCCATGCGAAGTAACGCCAAATCATATCAAAGCCTTCTTTGTCACGCAGACTGTAAAGCAACAGACCAATAGCAACGAGAAACATCGGCACACATATATATAAACGGCGTCGTATGGTTTTTTGTTCCATTCCAAGAAAGTCAGCCACAATGAGACGGGCAGAACGAAAAGCGGTGTCACCACTGGTGATAGGCGCAGCAATCACACCCAATATAGCGAGGAAACCACCTATTACGCCAAGCCAGTCTTTAGTGATGGCATCTACTACTACAGCCGCATTCGTTTCGCCCATTCCATTTTCATGAAAGAAGTAAGTGGCCACAGCAGCCCATATCAGAGCAACAATACCTTCGGTAATCATGGCACCATAGAATACAGGACGACCGTGACGTTCGCTTGTCATACAACGTGCCATCAACGGGCTTTGTGTTGCATGAAAACCACTGATAGCGCCACAGGCTATGCTAACAAACATAATTGGGAAAATAGGCAATTCGACAGCATTCGGGTTCGTATTCTGCAATCCGTCCCAGAATTCCGGCAGAACAGGATGCTTCACATAGAGCATCACCAATATACCGACCGCCATAAAGAGCAATGCAACAGCAAAAAGTGGGTAAATCTTACCTATTATCTTATCGACGGGCAACAAGGTTGCTAAAATATAATAGATAAATACAATCACTATCCAGAACGTAGCATCCAGCGACTCCGGCGTAAGCTTTGCCAACAGCCCGGCAGGACCGGCTACAAACACAGCCCCCACCAATATCATCAGAAGTACGGTAAAACCACGCATCACTTGCTTGGTAGTCGTACCCAGATATCGACCGATGATTTCCGGCAAACTTTCACCGCCATTACGCAAAGAAAGCATACCTGCCAGATAATCGTGTACAGCACCGGCAAAGATGCTGCCAAACACAATCCACAAATAGGACGACACCCCGAATTTAGCCCCCATAATAGCGCCGAAAATGGGTCCTAAACCGGCAATATTAAGAAATTGTATCATGAATATTTTCCACGTGGGCAGAGGAATATAGTCCACCCCGTCGGTCTTGGTCAGGGCAGGTGTTTTACGATCGTCAGGGCCAAAGATGCGTTCGATGAAACGCCCGTAAAGAAAATAGCCCGCTATTAATGCCAGTAAGCAAAGCGTAAATGTAATCATGGTGCGTTGTTATTCATTACTTTTAATGCACGCAAATGTAACAGTTTCTTAGGAAACTGCACAACTTTCTCGAGTGTTTTACTTATCTTCGCCGCGAAAAATGACAGAAATAAAGAAGTAAAAGAGAATCCAGCCCTATCATGAAACAGTTACTGCTTATCATACTATTCAGCATATTGGTTTTGCCCCTTGCTGCGCAATCCATCGGTGAGACGACAAATCGTCCGCCTAAATACGAAGTGCGTGCCGCCTGGATTACCGCTGTCTATGGCCTGGACTGGCCGCGTACCCGTGCCACCACGCCCGAAGGTATCTGGAAACAAAAAGCAGAACTCGTCGAAATACTGGACCGACTGAAAGATGCCAACTTCAACACCGTACTCTTCCAGACACGGACACGCGGTGATGTACTCTATCGCTCAAAAATTGAGCCTTTCAATTCTATACTAACCGGAAAAACAGGTGGCGATCCGGGGTATGACCCGCTGGCTTTTGCCGTAGAGGAATGTCATAAACGCGGTATGGAATGCCATGCCTGGATGGTAGCCATTCCATTGGGTAACCGCAAACATGTTGCCAATCTGGGTAATACCTCTGTCACTAAACAAAAATCCGCCATTTGTGTACCTTACAAGCGGGAATATTTCCTCAATCCCGGAAATCCGCAAACCAAAGAATATCTGATGAGTCTTGTACGTGAGGTTGTGGAAAAATATGACGTAGATGGCGTCCATTTCGATTATCTGCGCTATCCGGAGAATGCTCCCCGTTTTCCCGATACTTACGATTTCCGGAAGTACGGTAAAGGACGTGATCTTTCCCAATGGCGCAGGGATAATATCACAGAAATCGTCCGTCATCTCTATAAAGGTGTAAAAGCTCTGAAACCCTGGGTAAAGGTTAGTACCTGCCCGGTAGGTAAATACCGTGACACTTCCCGCTATCCTTCTCGCGGCTGGAATGCTTTCCACACCGTCTATCAGGATGCACAAG
Source organism: Bacteroides sp. AF39-11AC (assembly GCF_003474285.1). Classification (NCBI taxonomy): domain Bacteria; kingdom Pseudomonadati; phylum Bacteroidota; class Bacteroidia; order Bacteroidales; family Bacteroidaceae; genus Bacteroides; species Bacteroides sp. AF39-11AC. Next base: position 658,675 of record NZ_QROH01000003.1, read on the forward strand.
GTTGGCTGGGCGAAGGGATACAAGATCAGATATATCCCATGATTTATTTCCGTGGTAATCATTTCTACCCTTTTGCCCTCGACTGGCAGGAACAAAGTAATGGACGACAGATTATTCCAGGACTGGGCATTTATTTCCTTGACCCCAGCGAAGGCAACTGGACTTTGGACGAAGTGGAACGCCAAATGTACTTTATCCGCAAACATAAACTGGCAGGTCAGGCTCATTATCGTGTAAAATATCTGATGGATAACACTCAGGGATTGTATGATGCATTGGAAGAAGATTTCTATACCGCTCCTGCCTTGCAGCCCGCCATGCCATGGATAGACAACGTACCACCTACAACTCCCGGCAATTTAACCGTTACCCAGCAATCCGACGGCTACATACATTTGAGCTGGCTTCCCGCCACGGACAATGATAAACGCAATGTGCCGACTTATGTCATCTATGGTTCGGATACTTATCCCGTAGATACCTCTAACCCGGAAAATATCATAGCCCAGCGTGTACAGGGAACAGAATATACATATGCCCCCATCCGTCTGTGGACAGCAAAGAAATACTTTGCCGTCACAGCTGTAGATCGTTGTGGAAATGAGAGCGAAGCATGCAAACAGGTCTTACACTAATCATTCGTATCATTCACCCTACTCTTATAACATAGAACATAGGCGCGATACCGGCTCTTCGGTGTAACCGGAACTAACGGAAGATAGCCGGAAACCAAACGTCCGTTTTCTATTACAGCAGGATACTGCTCCATCGCCTGCTCATGCTCTTCCTGCAGGGCATTGTTCGTTGGATAATAATCAATTTTAAAATTACCAACTGTGCCCGGAGCTACAAAATTCTCGCGAAACAGATGTGCCGCCACTCCCATATTCATACGCACGTTAATTTCCACACAAGGATGAATACGGTAACTCTGCGTTTCCTCATCACGACAAACCATCATGTCTACACCCAGATAACCCGTATAAGACTCTCCGAATACAACAGTTAATAACTCCTGCAACCTTTCGCGTACCTGGACCAAAGTTACCAATGGTACGTATTCAGTTATCCAGTTTTCCACCCATTCAGGTGTTACCAGCAGATTACCAAGATAGGCTCCTTTTTCATTGGTCAGGAAAAGAGAATAACCAGTAAAAAGTACCCTGCCACGTCCATCAGAATAAAATTCAAGAGCAAAATCTTCTACCTTATTATATACAGGTTGCCCGATTACCCCCTCTTGTTCATCCAAAACATGCTGACACCAACCGGCAATAGAATCGGTAAATGTACCTCTACACCAGTTCAATCCTTTACCACTACTTGACCAAGGCGCCTTCAACACTGTACGTTTATACTTCTCTACAAATTCCTGACAAGCAGGGATATCATGCAGATAGTTGGCCAAACCACAACAATTCTCAATGCCATGCAAGCCGTCAAGCACTACCATAGCCAACTCTCGAGAAGAAAAGGTACGAAGTCTTTTTAATTCCTCCAGCGTAGGAAGTTTGTGTTTTGCAATTCCCCCTTTCAACATGCGTTTACGAAAAGCAAGATTCCAGCCCCATGGTATAATCTGAGATTCGGCATAATCAGGCAGTTCAGGTTCGGTAACCAACTGCACGGAAAGGGGAAACATACGCTTCATTATTTGCAGATAATCTGCATTATAAGCTGATGGAGCGAGTACGGCACTGCCAGGCTGGGCATACCAGATGGGTAATAAAGCAAGGTCCTGAGCCATTCGGCGGGCAGAAGCGGGAGCTATATAATTTTCTTCATTGTTAGCAAGCGCCATGTCTGTGTCTGGGTTGAATACGTAGAGTTTCATACAATTACAGTTCTTTATTATTTAAAGCCGCAAAATTACAGAGAAAAACAAGGCAAAGCAAATATATAAACTTCACTAACAAAAAAGATATTTTGCCATCTCTACTTTGCAATTCTACAAAAAAGCCGTATATTTGTCGCCCGATAAACCGAATTTAACAGCATGGAAGCATTCTACCGCACACACGCCTATCTTGTTGAGCATACCAATGCCCCTGTTCGCCGTGACCTCATGGATGAGATCAACTGGAACGACCGCCTTATCGGTATTAAAGGAACGCGTGGTGTAGGCAAAACCACGTTTCTGTTACAATACGCTAAAGAGAAATTCGGCACTGACCGTTCTTGTCTCTTTATCAATATGAACAACTTCTACTTTTCTTATTTCAGCATCGTTGACTTCGCTTATGAATTCCAACGCCGCGGTGGAAAAGTATTATTGATAGACCAGGTGTTTAAACACCCTGACTGGAGCAGAGAACTGAGAATGTGCTACGACCGTTTCCCGAACCTCAAAATTGTATTCACCGGTTCGTCCGTGATGCGACTGAAAGAGGAAAATCTGGAACTGCGTGATATAGTGAAGAGTTATAACCTGCGTGGCTTCTCTTTCCGTGAGTATCTGAACCTGCAAACAGGCATGAAGTTCCGTGCTTATACACTGGAAGAGATTTTGAGCAACCACGAACAGATTGCCAAAGGTATCCTTTCGAAAGTGCGCCCGTTAGATTACCTGCAGGATTATCTGCACCACGGCTTCTATCCGTTCTTTCTGGAAAAACGCAATTTCTCGGAAAATCTGCTGAAGACCATGAATATGATGGTGGAAGTGGATATTCTTCTCATTAAACAGATTGAACTGAAATATCTTTCAAAAATCAAGAAATTGCTCTATATGCTGGCAGTAGACGGTCCGAAAGCCCCGAACGTAAGCCAGCTGGCAAACGATATACAGACATCCCGTGCTACGGTGATGAACTACATCAAATATCTGGCAGATGCACGTCTTATCAATATGGTATATCCGAAGGGAGAAGAATTCCCTAAGAAACCATCAAAGATTATGATGCACAACTCCAACCTGATGTACTCCATCTATCCCGTGAAAGTGGAAGAACTGGATGTACTGGATACTTTCTTCGCAAATTCCTTGTGGAAAGATCACAAGGTGAACAAAGGCGACAAGAATATGTCGTTCTTGGTGGACGATGTGATGCCTTTCAAGATTTGTCCGGAAGGAATGAAGATTAAGAACAATCCCGGCGTCACCTACGCCCTGCACAAAGCAGAAATAGGAAGAGGGAATCAGATTCCACTCTGGATGTTCGGCTTTTTATATTGAGATTTATTCACTTAATAATAATTCAATTTAGTTATGACTAAACAGAAGAAATTCATTACTTGTGATGGTAACCAAGCTGCTGCGCATATCTCGTATATGTTCTCTGAAGTAGCTGCTATCTATCCCATCACTCCCTCTTCTACGATGGCTGAGTACGTAGACGAATGGGCTGCCGCAGGACGCAAAAACATCTTCGGCGAAACAGTATTGGTACAGGAAATGCAATCAGAAGCCGGTGCTGCCGGAGCCGTTCACGGTTCATTGCAAGCCGGTGCGTTGACTTCAACGTACACTGCATCTCAAGGTCTGTTGCTGATGATCCCGAATATGTACAAGATTGCCGGTGAATTCCTGCCTTGCGTATTCCACGTATCAGCTCGTACACTGGCTTCTCACGCTCTGTGTATCTTCGGTGACCACCAAGACGTTATGTCAACCCGTATGACCGGTTTTGCTATGCTGGCCGAAGGTTCTGTACAGGAAGTTATGGACCTCTCCGGTGTTGCTCACTTGTCAACTATCAAAGCTCGTGTACCGTTTGTTAATTTCTTCGACGGCTTCCGTACTTCTCATGAAATCCAGAAGATCGAGATGTTGGAAAACGACGATCTCGCTCCGCTGATTGACCAGAAAGCTCTGGCTGAATTCCGTGCCCGCGCATTGAATCCGATGAATCCGGTTGCCCGTGGTATGGCTGAAAATCCCGACCACTTCTTCCAACACCGTGAATCATGCAACAACTACTACGAAGCAGTTCCTGCTATTGTAGAAGAATACATGAATGAAATTTCTAAAATCACAGGACGTAAATACGGCTTGTTCGATTACTATGGTGCTGAAGACGCAGAACGCGTTATCATCGCCATGGGTTCTGTAACCGAAGCTGCCCGCGAAGCTATCGACTACTTGATGGCTAATGGCGAAAAGGTAGGTATGGTTGCTGTACACTTGTATCGTCCGTTCTCTGCTAAGCACTTCCTGGCTGCTGTGCCTAAGACTGCTAAGACTATTGCAGTTCTTGACCGTACGAAGGAACCGGGTGCTAACGGCGAACCGTTGTACCTCGATGTAAAAGACTGCTATTATGGTGCAGCTAATGCTCCGGTAATCGTAGGCGGTCGTTACGGTTTGGGTTCTAAGGACACTACTCCTGCTCAGATCATTGCCGTATTCAAGAATCTGGCTATGCCGATGCCGAAGAACCACTTCACTATCGGTATCGTAGACGATGTTACTTTCACTTCACTTCCTCAGGAAGAAGAAATCGCATTGGGCGGTGCAGGTATGTTCGAAGCTAAATTCTACGGACTGGGTGCTGACGGTACAGTAGGTGCCAACAAGAACTCTGTAAAAATCATCGGTGACAACACCGACAAGCATTGCCAGGCTTACTTCTCTTATGACTCTAAGAAGTCAGGTGGTTTCACTTGTTCTCACTTGCGTTTCGGTGATACTCCGATCCGTTCTACATATTTGGTAAACACTCCGAACTTTGTGGCTTGCCACGTTCAGGCCTACCTGCACATGTATGATGTAACCCGTGGTTTGCGCAAGAACGGTACATTCCTGCTGAATACAATCTGGGAAGGCGAAGAATTGGCAAAGAACCTGCCTACCCGCGTGAAGAAGTACTTCGCAAAGAACAATATCTCTGTATACTATATCAATGCAACTCAGATTGCACAGGAAATCGGTTTGGGTAACCGTACCAATACAATCCTGCAATCTGCATTCTTCCGTATCACAGGTGTAATTCCTGTTGACCTGGCTGTAGAACAGATGAAGAAATTCATCCAGAAGTCTTACGGTAAGAAGGGTGAAGATATCGTAAACAAGAACTACGCTGCCGTTGACCGTGGTGGTGAATACAAGCAATTGACCGTTGATCCTGCCTGGGTTAATCTGGCTGATGACGCCAAGACTGAAAACAACGATCCTGCATTCATCAACGAAGTAGTTCGTCCGATCAATGCACAGGATGGTGACTTGTTGCCAGTATCTGCATTCAAGGGTATCGAAGACGGTACTTGGTATCAAGGTACAGCTAAATACGAAAAACGTGGTGTAGCTGCTTTCGTACCCGAATGGAATGCTGAAAACTGTATACAGTGTAACAAGTGTGCTTATGTTTGTCCTCACGCTTCTATCCGTCCGTTCGTTCTGGATGCTGAAGAGCAGAAGGGTGCAAACTTCGAGATGCTGAAAGCTGTAGGTAAAGTATTCGACGGTATGACATTCCGTATCCAAGTTGACGTTCTCGACTGTCTGGGTTGCGGTAACTGTGCCGACATCTGTCCGGGTAACCCGAAGAAGGGTGGCAAAGCTTTGACTATGAAACATCTGGAAAGCCAGTTGAACCAAGTTCCTAACTGGGATTACTGCGCTGAAAAGGTAGCAAGCAAACAACATCTGGTTGACGTTAAAGCTAACGTAAAGAACTCTCAGTTCGCTACTCCGTTGTTTGAATTCTCAGGCGCTTGCTCTGGTTGTGGTGAAACTCCGTATGTGAAGTTGATCACTCAGTTGTTTGGTGACCGCGAAATGGTAGCTAATGCAACAGGATGTTCTTCTATCTACTCCGGTTCAGTACCTTCTACTCCTTATACTAAGAATGAAAAGGGTCAAGGTCCTGCTTGGGCAAACTCTTTGTTCGAAGACTTCTGCGAATTCGGTTTGGGTATGGAACTCGCTAATGAAAAGATGCGTGACCGTATCGTGAAACTGTTCAACCAGATTCTGGAAGGTGACAATGCTCCTGCTGAAGCTAAGGAAGTATTGAAAGCATGGATTGAAAACATGTACGATGCAGACAAGACTAAAGAACTTGCACCTCAGATCGAGGCTATCATCGAGCAAGGCATCGCTGCAGGCTGCCCGGTAAGCAAGGAACTGAAAGGCTTGACTCAATATTTAGTAAAACGCAGCCAGTGGATCATCGGTGGTGACGGTGCTTCTTACGATATCGGTTACGGTGGTCTCGACCATGTAATCGCCAGCGGTAAGGACGTTAACATCCTGGTTCTGGATACTGAGGTTTACTCTAACACAGGTGGTCAGTCTTCTAAGGCTACTCCGGTGGGCGCTATCGCTAAGTTTGCTGCTGCCGGTAAGCGTGTACGCAAGAAAGACCTCGGTCTGATGGCTACTACTTACGGTTACGTTTACGTAGCTCAGATTGCTATGGGTGCTGACCAGGCTCAGACTCTGAAAGCAATCCGCGAAGCTGAAGCTTATCCCGGACCGTCACTCATCATCGCTTACGCTCCGTGTATCAACCACGGTCTGAAGCTGGGTATGGGTAAGAGCCAAGCTGAGGAAGAAAAGGCTGTTAAGTGCGGTTACTGGCACTTGTGGCGTTACAATCCGGCTTTGGAAGCTGAAGGAAAGAACCCGTTCCAGTTGGATAGCAAAGAACCCGATTGGGCTGGATTCCAGGACTTCTTGAAGAGTGAGGTTCGTTACTCTTCTGTAATGAAACAATATCCTTCAGAAGCTGCCGAACTGTTCCAGGCTGCCGAAGACAATGCAAAATGGCGTTACAACAGCTACAAGCGTCTGTCTAAAGGAAACTGGGGTGCTGATGCCGAATAATTTCGATTATTGAAATAGAACATAATAAACTCTGAAAAATGAAGGCTGCACCGTGAACCGGATGTAGCCTTTATTTGTTTTTAAATTAATAAACAACGAACATTATGATTGGATTTATTATTTGGATTATTGGCTTGATACTTGCAATCAAAGCCGTATTGGAAATTATGAAATGGAAAGTAGATGGAGTGAAAAAACTATTAGTCGCCATCCTTGTTTTGCTCACCAGCTGGATCGGACTGATCTTTTATTATTTCTGGGGAAGAGATAATCTGCCACAGATGTTGAAATAGACAGGTCTATCTGTATATAAAAGAAAATGCCGTATTAAATTACGGCATTTTCTTTTTTTATTAAGCTATGAACTTCTTCTTCCGTTCCACCGAACGGACCATAACTCTGCAACTTTACAGAACACATGGCAGCGGCAAAGCAACCGGCTTCCTGATAGGATGCTCCTCTTTTACGCATATATAGATAGCCTGCCATATATGTATCTCCACAGCCTGTGGCATCAGCTACATTTTCTACCGGATAGGCAGGTATTTCATAGAATCGCTTATCAACATAGATGAGTGAACCTTTATCTCCCAAGGTAAGCAAGACTTCCTTCACTCCCCATTCTGCCAATTTCACAGCAGCATCATAAGGATCCGTGCACTGCGTAAGTACCTCCATTTCATGCTCATTCGCTTTCAGAATATGGATATACTTCAAGGCTTCTTCTTTTTCAAGCCAGTCCACTGCCAATACTTCTTCATTCTGTACTTCACGCAAATAACCCTGTACATCAAGAGACAATAGCCCTTTCCCGGCAAGATGTTTAATGACGTCTAATGAAAAATCATCCGCCAATAAACTGCCCAGATGATAGATCCCAGAATTTACCTCCTGCAAACCTTCAATTGTGAAAGGATCAGCCTTAGCTGTGACCCGCTGCTTTCTTTCATTAGTGTCTTCCCCATAAATATTCTCAAAGCAAATGGAATGAGTGCTGGGAAGTACTTTCACTTCAATGCCGTCTCTTCTCAAATCATTCACCATCGGCATCTCGCTATCAGCCAAAGCAGTAACAAGTTGGAATCCTTCAGTATTCAGGTGTTTAATGGCATGCGCAAAATAGAAAGAGGTTCCTCCAGGCATGTGCACTGTTTTCTGCGGAGTAACTACTTTATCCAAAGTAATATATCCAATGCAACAAAGATCGTATTTCATAAAATATTCAATTCCTTTTTGATATTGCAAAAGTAGGCAATTATTATCACTTCCTACCCTTGTTATGCTATAAATTCTTCCGCTTCAAGAAATCCGTCGGACTTTCGCCAAATTGTTCTTTATAACACTTTGTGAAATAAGAAGGAGAAGAGAAACCTACTTCATAGGCAATTTCCGCAACTGTCATCTCGGAAGAAGCCAACAAGGAAGTTGCCTTCTTAAGACGTGCCTGGCGCAGCAATTCATTGGGAGCATAGTTCGTAAGCGATTTCAATTTACGATAAAGCTGTACACGGCTCAACCCCATATCTTTGCCTAAGTCTTCCACATTCAGTTCCGGATCTCTCATTTTCTCCTCCACCAAAGACTTAAAGCGGGAAACGAAATCTTTATCGATATCACATATATTCTCTTTTGCCAATGTCTGATTATCACCAAAGAACTGCCGAAGCTGGCGACGGGAGTCTATCAAGTTCCGGATACGGGACAATAACAATTGGGAATTAAAAGGCTTGGATATATAAGAGTCTGCACCGCCATTATACCCCTGGATGCGTTGTTCATCAAGCGAGCAGGCCGTAAGAAGGATAACGGGGATATGACAAGTCTGCAACTCTGTCTTCAGTCTCCGGCAACACTCTACCCCGTCCATACCGGGCATCATAACATCGGATACAATCACATCGGGAACATATTTCATTGCAAGACGAATTCCCGTAGCAGCTTCCGGAGCATCCAACACATGATATTCTTCGGCAAGCAATGTTTTCACATAATTGCGGATGTCAGCATTATCGTCGATAACCAGAATTGTCGGGCGATCCGCATCTCTCGTTTCCTCCTCACCTATAGGAAAATCGGTCTCGATTAATGTGGTAGAAACTTCTGCTTCTTCACTTGGAAGAGTAACCACCGTCGGGTGATACTGAGAAATACTCTGCGCCGGAAAAAGAACAGTAAAAGTCGCCCCTTTTTCATCACTATGGGCAGTGATCTGACCGCCATGCATCTCTACAAAAGCACGAACAAGTGCCAAACCAATCCCCGTGCCAGCCTGATGCCCGTCTATCTGATAAAAACGTTCAAAGATGGCATCAACTTCTTTGGGAGAAATATGGCTACCGGAATTAAATACTGAAAAGCGGAAATTAGTAGCTTCTGCCTCCAATCGAACCATAATCTTTCCATTCTCGGGTGTATACTTCACAGCATTGGATAACAAATTGAAGTAGATACGCTCCATTTTCTCACTATCTGCCATCATACGGAAATCCGTATCAGGGGTAGCCTCAAAAGAAAAGGATATATGCTTTTTCAACAACGCCATGCGGAAAGAATCGTTCCAGCCACGAAAACTGCTCAAAAGCTCGAACGGCTCCAGATGGAGTTCCATTCGTCCGTTCTCCACTTTTCGGAAATCAAGGATTTGATTAACAAGACGAAGGAGAATATTGACATTCTTCTTCATCAGTTCCAGTAACTGGTGCGGACGTTCTCCAAGAGATTTATCGGCAAGAAGTTGATTAACAGGATCCGCAATCAACGTCAATGGGGTGCGAAAATCATGTGAGACATTGGTAAAAAAGACCAGTTTGGCATGAGTTGCCTCTTCCAATTCACGGGAAAGTTGTTCCAGTTGTTCTTTCTGCTGAATGAGCTGTTCTTTCTGTTGTGTCAGTTGCTGTTTCTGTTCTTCCAACTTCTCCTTCTGACGAGACAGTTCCCGGTTCAAGCGATTTTTAGTACGCAAAGACAGATACACGGCAACCAATAAGCCCACTACCAATAAAAGTACCAACAGACTACCATATAGCACAACTTGCTGCGTAGCATAACGGTCGAGGAACTGACTCATCTTCCCGTTCATGGTTTCTATCTTCTCGTCAAGAGTAGCTATATGTGAGGTCTGCATCTGCATAATCTGGGCATTGGTAGCATCTACGACAGAAGTTCCCAATACAGTCTCACGAGGATAATCACGTTTATTCAGAATGTCCATTGCAATCTGTATCACACGATCACCACCTGTAGGATAAATAAACGTGGCATCCAATTGCCCGTTCAGTACCTGCTCCACACCATATCCTTCACCAGGCAAAGCATCCGTACCGATAAAACGCATTTCTTCTGCCCTACCCTGCTGTTTAGCAATGTCATAAGCACCTGCAGCCATACGGTCATTCTGGGCATACACCACATCTATTTCCGGAAAACGCTTCAAAAGAGTGTCCATCCTTTCTCCCGCTTCCGAACGTAACCAACCGGCATCTTCACGAGCCAGAAGTTGAATACCGGGATAGGGAGATATCGCAGAAACAAATCCTTGATGGCGATCCATGGCAGACGTAGAGCCGGTCAACCCAGCAATCTCTACAATATTACCCCGCCCATGAAGCATATTGGCTACATAATTACCTATAGCTTTTCCCAACTCATAATTATCCGCACCTATATAAGCGGTATATTTATCAGAAAGTATCTTCCGGTCGAAGACTATGACGGGAATCCCACGATCAAATGCTTCCTCTACCACCGGAGTAATGGGAGCAGCTTCATTGGGGGCAACTACAAGCAAATCTACCCCTTCCTGAATGAAATGGCGAATATCTTCTATCTGTTGTGCATTATCGTCTTTCACAGTACGAATATCCACTTCCACTCCGTCATAGAAAAGTGCTTCGCGCAGCATTTCATTGTTCATCTGGTACCGCCATTCATCGTCACTGCATTGGGAAACGCCGATACGGAAATGCACGTCGCGATGCGTACACGAAGCAGTCAGCCAAAAGAGGGAGAGCATTGGAATAAGCAACATTTGGAAAGTATATCTTCTCATCTTTTCTGGTATTAGTAACGCAAATATAAAAATATTATCATAGGAATCGTTACCTGTTTCTTAAAAAACTCTCCAATCTACTAAATTATAACATGAATGCCTGTTGCGGAATTAAAGAGTAAATAAGCTTGTGTTCATAATATTAAATACCTTCAAGACATAAAGCAAGGGTACCTTAATAGAGCAATAGGAGAAATTAGTATCTCTGCCTGCGAAGGCTAATGCGTTCCACCATGGAGAACATTACGTCCCCTTATAAGGAACATTGCGTCCCCTTATGGAGGGACGCAATGTTCCTTATAAGGGGACGAATTAACCTTCGCTATCTTAATCTTTAACCCTCACAGAAAATCTCCTTAGCTTTCACTAATGGTTCATGAATCTATCATAAAGATTAATTTCCAAGTCTAACAATCCCTTCTTAGCTCCCAATCCGCCGGCATATCCGACCAGCTTATGGTTGCTGCCAATGACACGATGACAAGGAACAAATATTGAAATAGCATTCGCTCCATTGGCAGTTGCCACTGCGCGGACCGCTTTCGGATTTCCCAGTTTTTGTGACAACTCACCATAAGATACGGTTTTACCGTAAGGGATATTCAGCAATTCCTGCCATACTGATTTCTGAAAATCCGTTCCTATGAAGAGTAATGGGATGTCGAATACTTTTCTTTTACGGGCAAAATACTCTTCCAATTGAATAGCTGCCTTTGCAATCACTTCGGAACCATTTGTATCATAAGTAGTATGCAGTGCCTTTTGTACTCGTTTGTCGATTACCGCTCTGCGTTTTTCATTTACCCAATCACACATACAAAGTTTACCCTCGAAGGAGCCAAGTATCAACTCACCATAGGGAGATTGATAATACTGAACCTGAATCATTTCCATATACTCACCATTTATATATTACTATTGAATCAACCTCTCTATCACATGTTTACAAAAGTAAGTATTTACCTCAAAGGAGACAACTATTTCTACTACAATTTCCGTATTCATCACTTCGGAAGTATACTCATGGAATGAACTCCATAATCATAACAATTCACCCGCTCGCCGGAAGACACACCAAACAGGACATCCAGACTTTGCTGAATATCCTGCTCATAAAGTACCTTATTCACAATCTTTCTGCCAGTATAGGTCAGCCTTTGCCCGGAAAGGTATCATTGCCTAATGTATACTCATACCCTTTATCCGCCTATCATCACTGTTGGGCATCCGGTGGCTATCGTGCCACCATGTGCGGTGCTATCACCCATACGAGCTGCAGGTCTGCCACCTATCATTACAGTGGAGAACCTTTTACTATTGTATCCGGCGGTCCCACGCAGACGCACATGTCACCTACGACGGCTGCCGGTATTTTCCCTATCAAAACATTCTGCACACTTGGTCCGACTATCGGGCCGCCCACATGCAGTATCGGCGAGGGAAACGCTGGGATCTGCATGGGGCAAGCGTGCATATCAGTTATTCTTGCTGCTGGAGGCATAGTTTTCAAATTAAAAGTTATAAATTAAAAATCCATTTCCTAATTGTCCATTAGTTTATCATGACCATCGCACCTTTGACGGTAGTTTGGCCCGAAGCTGAAAGTTCCGCCATGGCGTTGCCTTTAACGGTCGCACTCACTTTAGCCTGCATGTTCACGTTCAGTCCTTCCAGACTGACATCCTGCTTGGCGGTGGCGCTGATTTTTGAAGTGGCATCTATTGTGATGGCACCTTTCGCTTTCAGTGTGATATCTTTTGCCGACGAAAGGGAAATACCGCTACTGTTCATCACAATCTCGTTCTTGTTCTGGTCGGTCAGCTTGATATGCTTGTCGTCGTCACTGATTTCCACCGTGTTTTTTCCGGGAGTAGAAATCGTTATAACCTTCTTTTCCTCATTAAATTCTATCCGCATCTTCTCACGGGTAACGATAGCTTTCATATTATTCTTGGCCTCGTATTCGTAGGGCGGTTTGTGCTTCGCACCATATATTCCACCCAATATTACGGGATGCCCGGGGTCTTCATTCATAAAGCCCACCACCACTTCATCATCCGGTTCGGGCAGGAAGAAGTTACCTGATGCATTTGTGGCGTACATGGTGGAGAGCCTTGCCCAAAGCAGCTTGTTCTTTCCATCCATCCATGGCAATTCTATCTGAATACGGTATTCTTTCAGCGGATCGCCGTCCAGTTTCCTTACCACTGCCGCATGAAGTCCCTGCAAACCGGGCAAAAAACCGGAAGCGGAAGGCGATACCACATCCGTTTCATCAGTAATGTTCAGGGATGAAACTTTTTTTGATGATATGAAATGTATATAAAAACAGGTGCGCCCACTAAATTAAGCTTTAGTGGGCGCACTTATTATAAAAATATCTTTGTCAGCAACCTACTTATTGAGCAGTAAACTCAATCACGTGACTCTGAGTCGTAGCCAAACCGAATACATTCAAACCGACCTTCATCAGATAATCACCGGAGAAAACTTTTCCGTCAGCTCCTAACTTTGAAGTAACAGAAGGCATTAGATTGATTTCTTCTACTTTATACTGTTTATTCGGATCCAGACCTTGTAATTTCACTGCTATCAGTTTCTCCTGAAAGCGGGGATGGATATCGTAAGCAAACAGTACAGCTTTGTTGGTATCCTTACTCACATAGTTCAATGCCATATGATTTCCTTCATAAGGAGAAACTAAACGATACTGATCACCATCCATAATAGCATTCTGCAGGCGTTTCCAATTGGCAACGGCTGTCTGGCAATAAGTCAGTTCGTCAGCAGTAAGTTCTTTCAGGCCAATGTCAAAACCAAGCTTGCACATGGAAGCCACATCGGTACGGAATTTCACGGAAGTCGCCTTGTTCCAACTGGTCACATGAGCATCCATAGCTTTTGCCGGGAAGAATTGGGAGAAGCCCCACTGGATATAGATACGTTCTACAGGATCCGTATTATCGCTGCACCAGAACTCGGTAAAGTATTTCAGTGCTTCATAATCGCAGCGGGCACCACCACCGGAACATAGCATCATCGGGACATCAGGATAATTCTTCTTCACACGTTTCAGAACATTATAGATACCGCGGACATGGTCAATATACAACTGTCCCTGTTTATTCTTCAGATACGGAGAATAGATATTGGTGATAGGACTGTTGCAATCCCATTTGAAGAAAGCAACTTCGGGATTCTCTTTCATTATATTCTCTACAACACCATATACATAATCCTGCACTTTCGGATTGCTAAGGTCAAGCACCAACTGGTTACGATAATAATACGTGTCACGATTAGGCAGCATGATCACCCAATCCGGATGTTTCTCGAAGAGCTCACTCTTTGGATTCACCATTTCAGGCTCAATCCAGATACCGAACTTCACATCTGCATCTTTGGCAGCTTTCACCAGAGCCGGAATACCACCAGGCAATTTATTATGATTCACATCCCAGTCTCCCAAACCTGCATGATCATCTTTACGGGGATATTTGTTCGCAAACCACCCGTCGTCCAATAAGAACATATCTACACCCAGATGCTTGGCTTCCTTCATTAACTCAGCCAGTATCTCCTGGTTAAAGTTAAAGCCTGTATTTTCCCAATTATTCAGAAGAGTCAGACGACTGCCTTTACCATCTTTCAAACTATAGTTACGTGCCCACTCATGGAGATTCCGGCTACCTTTCCCAGCACCGTCATTGCTTAAAGTGAAGATAAATTCAGGGGTAGTAAACACTTCATTCGGTTTCAACTCATAGTTCGAAGCATAAGGATTGATGCCAGGGATTACGCGAAGGTTTCCTACATTGTCTACCTCAAAAGTGAAACGGAAATTACCAGTCCAGCCCAATGTACCCATCAATACGCTTCCCTGATCTTCACTGACCGGCTGATCCAGTCCCACTTCAAAGAAAGGATGCGTATGCATGGCGGCACGACTCCCCAACTTCGTATCGATCACTTTCTTACCGAACTGTAGCTGTTGGCTGCTCATTTGTGCTTCCTTCGCCCAGTCACTACTAAACTCAGTCAGGTAATAAGCTGAATTATTGAAATAAAGCATGGTAGAGGCATAGGTCGAAAGTATTACAGGTTTCTTCTCCTGATGTATGATTTCGCTCCAGGTCTTGATAACGTTTTCCTTCGGATAAGCCACATAATGCAGAGTGACATCTACCGGATACTTGTCGTCACGCAGATTGATCACAGTCTCCGTACCACCGTCAACCGCCTTAGAGGAAGAAGAAACATAATACAGGATAGTGGACGGATTGCCATCGTTATGAGTAATAGCAATGACCGGTTCAAAGTAATCTTCATTACCCGAACCGCTATATACTTCCCAACCACGCCGGCTTACACTACCATCGGCACCTGCATGGATACTCCAGCTGAAATTATTCAGATCCTGTTCATGCAATAGTTTCTCACCTAAATAAGTTTGATATAGACGACCATTATCGCCTACCTGAAGCACCAGGTCGGTATTGTCCGTAGAAATGCGGATCGTTTTGTTTTCCGCTGCATGAGTATACGATAAAGTAGCGCATGCAAAAAGGGTTACAAGTAAATTTTTCATGGTATACAATCAATTTAGTTACAAAAATATATTAATTAAAATTAGAATGAAAGACTTGCACTGAATTCCAGCGTAAACGGACGCAAATAGTTGCCACTCATACCAAAAGTCGCCCTCCTGTACTATTCACCACAAACTATTTATAATCATCGGAGCGTAGTAAAGAATAAGGTTAAGATAAGAGATCGTTTTGAAAAGCAGGCATAGGAATTTTGTGCAGTAATGTAAAATCGTCTATTATATAAGACAAGATACTTTTTCTTAAAGAAAAGACATGTTCCTATTGCCCTTTCAAATACTTCTGTTACTTTTGTCAACAGATACGAGATAACAACTAGAAAACTATTATTTTATGAAAAAGCTATTCTATTTTGTCATTCTGGCATGTATTTCATATGCATGTTCCTCAGATTCAGATTTCACCCCGGAAGATGAAACTCCTTCTGATATCTATGAACTCAAAGCTATTCCTGACAAGGAAGTCATTTTCAAAACCTACCCGGCAAGTATGAAGCAAATTCTTGGTGCGGGCTACGATGTTACTGCCGACTACTTAAGTCCAGAAGCCATAAAAGCACCTATAATAGATTTGGAGAAATTGGAAAACAGCGATGAAGATAATATCTATCGTATGCGGGCAAATGCTTCCGAACCCAGAGACTACGCTGGAGAAAATGCAACAACGTTCCTGACCGACATGACCAATAACCTAATACTGGGAGACGTAAAATCCAGGAATGCTCTATCGATCGGTACCATTCTCAAGCACAAAGAGTTCGAATCTGACTACAACCATTCTTCACAATATTCTTTTGCTTCCAGCGAACAGCTATTTACGGCGGAACGCTGGTACTTTTCGTTCTTCTATAACTCAGAAAAATATAAATACAGATACCTTACACAGGAGTTTGAAAATGATGTCGCCAGTCTGACAGCAGAAGATATCATAAACAAATATGGCACACACCTTTTAGTGGACGTCGGCATAGGGGCACGATTCAGAGGACTTTTCCGGACAGCAGTGCCTACAGCGACATCGGCTGCCAGCAGTGCAAGAATCACCTTACTCAGCGCTTTGACCAAAATAGGCCAGCAAGGTCTCTTTACCGGAAGCGGTGTCGGCGGATGGGAAGAAGAAGTGGCACAAAGCATAGGAGGCCAGCTTATACTGGAATTCTATGGAGGAAATACAAGCCTATTGACTTCACAGCCGATAACCGATGGCTTCAATGCTTGGTGGAAGTCCTTCAATGAAGAAAATTATACATTGACTAAAATCACTCAAGACAAAGTTCTTCCTATTTATGAACTGATAGCGGATGCCACCAAAAGAAAACAAGTGAAAGATGCCATAGAAAAATATATTTCCAACCAAAAGTTATCGTCTGTTTCCACAACTCCATTACTTCAGGCTTGGAATGGCAAAAATCACACATACGATACATCTTATTTAGATATTGCAGTGCACTCCAACAAAAAATACGAAGGAGCCGTTTGTTCCATCTACAAACAGCAAAGAACACATACCGTGCCTCTGTATTTATATAGCAATGGACAAAAACAACGTTTATCCATAGAGTCATTACGAGCAGACGCCGGATGGCAACTGGAAAAAGAACTGGGATATGTATATACTTCACCCGTAGACGGAGCCATTCCTCTATACGAAGCAGCAAATGAAAATGATTATTGTTACACTACAGAAGACAAACAGGAATATGGAATAGAAGGAAGTTGGAAGAAAAAAGGTATTGTATGCTACACAATGCCCTTATAATACCAAATTACTTGCCATATAAATGAATCTCCTTTATCATTACCATATCAGAATAGTAATGATAAAGGAGAAAACAATCTAATTGTAACCTTTCAGGTACTTACTCCAACCGACTCTTAAAAGCAGACGGTAATTCCGGCATAGCCCCACTCTGTGTACAAACATAAGCAGAAACTTCTACGGCCAGTTTATGTGCTTCAGGAACAGGTTTTCCACTAAGTATGGCAGATGTGAAAGCAGCAGTAAATGAATCACCCGCTCCCACAGTATCGGCAACAGGAACTTTCGGTGTGTCCTGATAAGATACTACGCCCGGAGTAAATACATAGCTGCCATTGGTTCCACAAGTCAGAATCAGCATCTTCAGATTGTATTTAGCCAGAAGTATCCAACATTTATCCTGTAAATCAATACCCGGATAGCCAAAGATGCGGCTGATTGTCACCAATTCCTCATCATTGATTTTAAGAATATTGCAACGACGCATAGATTCGCAAAGAATCTCCTTCGTATAAAATCCCTGGCGAAGATTAATATCAAAAATCTTAATCTGATCTTCTCCGTCAGGCATCGTATCCAAAAAGCGCTGGATAGTAGCCCGACTCACAGGACTGCGTTGAGCCAGAGAACCGAAACAAACGGCACGGGTAGAAAGAGCCAGCCGTTTCAAATCGTCCGTAAAAGGAATATTATCCCAAGCTACCCCCTCTTTAATTTCATAACAAGGTACACCGACAGCATCAAGAGTAACCTGTACCGTACCCGTAGGGTAATCCACCTGCTCTATCTGGCAAGTCAGCTTCTTTTGAGCAAAAACATCCAATATTTCCCGTCCGTCAGCATCATGCCCTACAGCACTTACTACACGACTGTCAAAACCAAACTGTGATACATGATAAGCGAAATTGGCAGGTGCACCACCTATTTTCTTTCCTTCGGGCAGCACATCCCAAAGTGCTTCACCCATTCCAACGATAATTTTATTCATGATACTTGTTAGATTTACTATTTATGATTTATGATTTACGACACATGAGAGATTGTCTTATTGATTTTCAATGTGTAATACAGCAGGTAAAGCACACCGACTGTCATTACCGCTACTGCACCGCTTTGTCCTACCGCATCACTTGCCAGTCCCATTGCCAACGGAAACACTGTTCCACCGAAAAGGCCCATAATCATCAGACCGGAAACTTCGTTCTTCTTGCCGGGCATATACAGCAATGCCTGCGAAAAGACAATCGAGAATATATTTGAGTTACCATAACCTATCAATGCAATGCAAATATAAATAGATGTTTTTGAATGAAAAACAAAAAGCCCTATCATTGCCAATAACATCATAAAACTACTGATAGCAAAGAACGATTTGGCATTCATCTTTCTCAAAATGAAAGAACCTGTAAAGCAACCTGCCGTACGGAATATAAAATAAAGGCTGGTAGCAAACGCAGCATCATCCAATCCCATACCCAAGCGTTCCATTAAAATCTTAGGTGCAGTAGTATTCGTGCCCACATCAATTCCCACATGGCACATAATGCCAATGAAAGAAAGCAGAATAAACGGTTTGCCCAATAGAGATAAACACTGGCCAAATGTAGAAGGTTTGCCTTCTTCTTTTTCTTCAGCGATCTGTGTCTGCCCTAATAGTAAAACAGCAATTACAGCAATTACCATATAAATAGGGAATAGCACCCGCCAGCCCAGACCAAAGGATGGGATGACCTGCGTAGCTCCCCACATGGCAATGTAAGGTGCAAGAAACGAGGCAATCGCTTTCACAAACTGTCCAAAGGTTAGACTACTTGCCAGACGGTCACCTCTGACAATATTGGAAAGTAACGGATTCAGTGAAGTCTGCATAAGCGCGTTGCCGATACCTAATAAAGAGAAAGAAATCAGCATCAGCGTATAACTATCGCCGAAAACCGGTAACAATAAAGAAGCAAAAGTTACCAGTAAACTAAGAAGTACCGTCTTTTTCTGTCCGATACGGCTCATCAACATACCTGTCGGTACGGAAAAGATTAAAAACCAGAAGAAAACCAACGAGGGGAAGATGTTAGCCTGAGAATCCGTCAGACCTAAATCAGCTTTTACATAGTTGGAGGCAATGCCTACCAGATCAACAAATCCCATGGCGAAGAAACAAAGCATCACCGGGAAGAGCTTGGATAACGAAGAATTTGATTTCATGGTTGTATGGTATTAATTTAAGTATTTCTTGCTCGGGAAAGCATGTTGCAAAGGAAGCGAATACCACGACAACGGGATAACAATTTTGTTACAAAGAATATCAATTATGATACCAGACTGTTTTTTAGCCGTATTTGAGCCCTATTATCATCCATTTTAGCTACTTTTGTACAAGTACATACAACAAACTCATAAATAAATCATTATGGAAATACTCTTTAACGGAAAACTTAGTATCGAGGTCTCTGCACATGGAGCCGAATTGTGCAGTATTTTCTCTAATGGAAAAGAATATCTGTGGCAAGCAGACCCCGCATTTTGGAAACGTCATTCACCGGTGCTCTTTCCTATCGTAGGAAGTGTGTGGGAAAATGAATATCGCAATGAAGGTACAACCTACGCCCTTACACAGCATGGATTTGCCCGCGACATGGAGTTTACGCTCATATTAGAGCATGACGACGAAGTGCGCTATCAACTTGTCAGCAACGAAGAAACACTCAAGAAATACCCCTTTCCATTTTGTCTTGAAATTGGTTATCGCATCTATGGCAAGAAAATCGATGTAACATGGGAAGTGAAGAATACCGGAGAAAAAGAAATGCATTTCCAGATTGGAGCACACCCGGCATTCTATTATCCGGATTTCGATGCAACTACAAAAGAGCGGGGTTTCTTTGGCTTTGGAAAAAAGAACAGCCTGAAATATATCCTCATTTCCGAAAAGGGCTGCGCTGATCCGGACACCAAATATTCGTTGAAGTTAACTGATGGACTGTTACCTTTAGATATACATACTTTTGATAAAGATGCACTGATATTGGAAAACAGTCAGGTACGGCAGGTTACTCTATATAATAAGGATAAGCAACCTTACCTCAGCCTGCATTTCAATGCACCTGTAGTCGGCTTGTGGTCACCTCCTTCCAAGAATGCTCCATTCGTCTGTATAGAACCGTGGTATGGTCGTTGTGACAGAGCACACTATACAGGAGAATATAAAGAAAAGGACTGGATACAGCATCTGCAACCCGAAGAAATATTCAGAGGAAAATACACTATCGAAATAGAAGAATAAAAGAGAAATAGACCAATCGGCCTATCATATCCATACCAACTCCGTATCAAAGCCGTACCAACTTCGTGTCTGGTCCAAACGCTTAGGTACGGAGCAAATACGGAGTTGGTACGGCTTTGGTGTAGATTAGGGATGGTAAAAGAGGTAAAACAGACTAATTTTACTTCAATTTATAAACCTTGAACGAACTGACCGTATAGCTTCCACCTTTAGCATAGAAACTGATGCGGTTATAAGGTTCCGATGGAAATACAAGGTTTGTCATTGCAAAACGTCCGTCCTCTCCAAATGCTTCAATACTCGATTTATCAATAAAAAGACGTAATGTCATTTCCGGATTATCCTCTATTGGAGCAAAAGTCACTATCGGGAAATCCTGGCTGAATGATACGATTCCACTCTTACTACGGTCCATTGCGAATTTCTTCTCTACCAGATTATAATAGATATCCACTTCTTCTCCTTTTGAATTAAATAGTTGGAAACCTACAATCTCAGCATTCCGGTTCTTAATTGTCATTTCAATTTCATATGTACCCGTATTATCGGAAAGCAGTTTATCCAGATTATAGGTACGGTCCACTTTGAAGGAACGTTTCTTTTCTTCTTTTTCACGTAACTTAAGCAACTCTTTGGAAGGAGAAGATTTCAGATATGTTTCGCCTGCCGAGGTATACAGACTCAGGTCACGGGGAACGGAATTGGCACTGCGATATTGAGTAGTAGGTACATTGTTGGCATATTGCCAGTTGCTCATCCATGCCAAGGCGATATGGCGTCCTTCGGGCGCATTGCTCCAGGTCACGGTAGCGTAATGGTCTTTTCCCCAGTCCATCCACTTGGTGGTTTTCGGTGATTCATTTACGAACTTCTTTCCATCGAAGGTACCTACAAAGTATTGAGTGGCACTTCCACCGAAAGGTCCGCCGGGATTAATATTACAGATTAGAACCCATTTCTTCAGTTCCGTACCTTCAATAGGCAATTCTATCAGGTCGGGACATTCCCATACACCACCATGAGCCCCCTGACCTTCACCGAAACTACTTTCATAAGCCCAGTCCTTCAGATTAGCTGAAGAGTAGATTTGCATTTCCTGACCTACGGCAAGAATCATGATCCATTTATCGGTAGCGTCATGCCAGAAAACTTTCGGATCACGGAAATCACGTTGGGTGGAAGTCAGTATAGGATTACGCGCATACTTCTTGAATGTCTTTCCGTTGTCCAGACTGTAAGCCATACTCTGCACCTGGCGATCGCTGGCTGAAGTATAGAAAGCTATGATTGCGCCGGCACCAAAACCTGCCGTATTATCCTTATCAACCACACAGGAACCGCTGAAGATAGTTCCCAACGCATCGGGCGCAATGGCTACCGGCTGATGTTCCCAATTCACCAGGTCTGTACTGGTGGCATGTCCCCAATGCATATTTCCCCACATAGAACCGTAAGGATTGTATTGATAAAACAAATGATAAACACCATCTTTATATACCATGCCGTTCGGATCATTCATCCAGCCATATTGAGGAGTGAAGTGATAAAGCGGACGGAAACTCTCGCGATTGGATGTATCAAACTCATTGGAAAGTTTCATTTCATCCCAGCAAATAGCCGTATCGGGTATCAACTGGAAGTTGAAGGAAAGTGATTTATTATCAAATCCGGAGAGATCTACCGGAACAAAATAGTCCACCTTATTTACAGCCAGACGAACATTCATATTGCGCACTACGTCATTATTGGCTATCATATACAGTTTTGCTTCCGGAGCAGCCTCTTCTACGGGAAGCAACAGAAATTTCTTCTGATTCTCAATCTGGACAATGCTCTGTCCGTCACCTAAATGTTTAATCACGAAAGGAGGATTAATAGCCTGACACGAAAAGACAGACCAGATTGTACCTATTATAAAGGTAAGGGTCCATCGCACAGTCAACAAATTGTTTTTTAAATTCATGATGTTTCTTGGTATTAAATTAAAACTGTTTTCTACAGTGCAAAGATACGCCATCAGGCAGTGTGAGGCTATCTTTTTTGTTTCAAAGTATATTACAAATGTTACATTCAGTCTAAAATAATGCAATCCAGGCCTAACAAATAGCCTTCTCCCACGGCCTGAGGGTTGGTTCCCGATATGACAGCTTTCAATGCAATCTTTCCATCAACCGGGGTGAAGGAGCCCAAAACGACGGGACCGCAAAGTGTAACTTTTGTATCATATCCGTCAAGACAGACTTGTGTGTCCTTTCCGTTCACAAAGAAAGAGGTCATACCATAATCCGCTGCTTTAGTCGCATAAACGGCAATCTTATAAGAACGGTTTTCCAGTCGGTCAAACTCGAACTCCACAAAGTCCCCCGGCTTTCCGCCGATGCAAAGAAGCTGAGTCCCACCGCTCCATTGGGCATCAACAAAGCCAAGCATGCTCTGCTTGTCAAAACGAATGGACGGAGAAGCAGCAACTGGTACCTTGTCTTCAAACTCAATACTGTTCTCCCTACGATATTTAGACAAATCGGCAGGAATGGGCAGCAATTCCTTTGTAGCCTCCTCCACCTTGGATGTTCCAACAGCTTTGGCAGCCGCATCCCCATACCAGTAAACGGTAGTTGCATAGTCCACCGTCCCGCTCACCCAACTCAACAACTCAATATCGAAACGCAGAAGCGAAGAAAACGGAATGCCATCCAGGTTCCGAGTACGGAAGAAGGTATTATAGCCGTGAGAACTCGCCTGATCGGCACGGGGAGCACCTCCAAAAGGCGTCTGAAATATCACGACCGGAGCCCATGAACTGTTGTAGTAGTCTTCTGTTCCGGTACCGAAATGAGACGGAAAGGAATCCTCGTCCACCCAAATTTTTTCATCCCCTTCTCCATACCAGGCACGCGAATGGTTATACAGAGTCAGAACATCCCCTTTGTATATGCCTCGTCCGGTCAATGTAGCAAAGTTCCACTCCCGGCAATTTGCATCATCATCCGGGCGCTCATAAACCGGAAGTCCAGTCTGCTGGCGCCAGGAAGCATGGAAATAGAGAGAACGCTCTCCCCATGACAAAGGTACCGTTCCAACTTCCATACTCACGTCTGCAGACTGTGTAGAGATATTCTGTAGTAATAACCTACCCACTGTTTTATAGGGCATCAGCCAGCGACTCACCACCTTGCCTTGTCCGTCGGCAGACAAGAACCAACTATCAACAGCTGGAGCTCCCATACCACCTCCCGAATAATCCGAAAGAGGAACCCAAACAGTAGGCAAACCATCAAAATCAGCTTTAAATATAAGATTACGCATCAGTTGGGCATAAACCGTTGAATCGGCTTTTTCAAGTTGGAAGCTGATTTCATAAACCGCATTTTCCCCTGGCGGCAAGTCAATCCACAAAGAGTCGCCCGGTTGGAGCACTTGCCGCTTCTTATCTATCTGCAAACCGGAACGGGTTTTAGGATGCAGCAAGAAATCATCTACTTTTGAAATTTTCTCACCGATGCGAACTACAGATGCTGCAGAGAAAGTTTCTACAGAGGTTCCTTCGGGATACTTGCGGTAATTGATGTGATAGTATTTGGGGGTAGGCGTAATGCCTGGTTCATCTTCAAATGTAATTTTACAGCTTCGGGCAAAAGGGATGGGCAGGAAAAGAGTATTGCCGCCTTTCCCGTCGGGGGTATAGCTGGTGTGGGGTTGAAGCAGCCCCCTACCTAATTCGGGTATTCCGAACTGCATCAAATCATAAGCAGGGACTATCCATCCGGGAGTACTTTCCCCATCAAAATAAAACCTCCAGGTTCCACGCTTGTCAACTGTAGTTATCCAGATACGAGTAATAGTTCCAGGGCCCTCTTCATCAAACATCACACGTTCAATTCTCCCATCAACCGTATCCGTGCGGACAATGCCATAGCCATCATTATTGGCAAACCATCCCGGTGAATCGGAAGACACGGAAGAGCGGTCATAACTGCTGACTTGCAGGCAATGGTATGGCACAAGCGGATAACGTGCAGATTCTTCCACGGATATCATTTCATCCAACAGGGAGTCCCAAGTCACTTGTGCCGTATCCTTCACACAAGAAGCCATCAAAGGCAACAGCAGCAGTGCAAACAATAAATTCCTCATCTCCATATCGATTTAAGCATCCAGGCATCCAGTTCCATCTTTGTCCCCTTCTTCTGCGCGAAAAGTTCAATACAAGTTTGAGCCTCACCCGGATAGGTTAATAATGTGAATACATCCTTCCCGTCATTGGCAAAGATTTCAATACTCGATTTGTCTACAAATATATGCAAACGTATCTTGTTATCCACCGGTTCCACTCTGGTATATGCCATGCGGCTGAATTTGGGAATCTGCACGTCGGAGCAATGGGTACGGTCAATCACTAGATTATATGAATCCGTATCATAGCTGACTACCACTTTGCGCCCTTCACCCACACATAAATTAAAACCAAAGATATTGGATACGTCAGTAGAAAACGAAGCATCGAGTTCGTAGACATTTTCATTGGGAACAAAGCCGGGTAACCTCTGTGTCCCCATCGATAGAGTACGTTTTACCGAAGCAGGCTTATAGCGAAGTGTTTGCAGCTGTTCGACAGGTTTCTGCACCAGCCTCACGCCTTCCTTGTATGTCTTCAGTTCCAGGTTGCGGGGAATGGACCAAAAGCCCTTTCCATACTTCGATGGAGCTACTGGTGCATAGTCCCAGGTTGCAACCCAGCCCATCGAAATCTTGGAATCCAACGTTCCGTCAAAATCCTGAAATGTACGGGATGCGTAAAAGTCCAGCCCTTTGTCCACGTATAGGGGCTCTGCAGGATGGTTCTCCATTAGCTTAAAAGAAGTGCCGTCGAAGTCTCCTATAAAGTATTGTTCCTGTGCCCAGTTTACAGATACGACCATCACCCACCTTTTCTTGTCAGAATCCCCGTCAACCGACAACTGGAATAAATCCGGGCACTCCCAAGACTTCTCACTGTCACCGGCAGGGCCGAAATCACTGGTCCAAGTCCAGCTCTTCAAATCAGGAGAGGTATAAAACTTGATTTTCTTCTCCAAGGCCTTGGCTACAACCATCACCCATTTTTGGGTCGGTTCGTGCCAGAAGACGGTAGGGTCCCTGAACTCCGTACTCCAAAGGTCCAGAACCGGATTGCCTTCATAATAATGAAACGTCTTTCCGTCATGACTGAAAGAGATACCCTGCGCCTGTTTCTTGGAATCCTTCTCAAAAACAGTGTAAGCCGCCACATAGGCACCTTTACCGAAGCCGGCCGTGTTATTCTTGTCTATGACTACAGAACCGGTGAAGTAACTGATATTGTCATCCGCTCCGGTCATGGCATAAGGGGTTATCTGTTGGTAATGTACCAAATCTGTAGATTCGACTTTACCCCACCAGTACATATGATATTTACCTTGATAGTACATGAATCCCGACGGGTCACCAATCCAGCCCTTCTCCGGACTGAAATGATACTGAGGACGATAAGGCTCTTTGTATAAACTGTCTGAATTCATTTGCGCACCGGCAGACAATGTTCCTGCCAATAAAAGCGCACCCAATATAGTTGGTATCTTCATTTTCTGTATTTTTATTAAAAGTTCATCTTTACCCTTGCATCTTTCAGTTTCCAAACTTCGGCAGTAACTTCCGTTGTATTTCCATCAGAGAATAGTTCCAATAGCGTACTGTTTTCTTTCAGAGGAAATATTCTTGTAGTAAATGCATCCTCGTCATTAATAAATCCTTCCACCACAGAACCATCTATAAACAGACGAATCTCCACCGGCTTGGTTGTATCCAAACGATACCGGTCCTTGCGGAGCGTCAAAGGAATGTGTGCACGCAAGGAGGAATGCGTCTGGTCCACAATGAACTCCTCCTTTTTCACATCATAATAAATCAGGCTATATTCGCCATTATCCGGGTTCTTGCACAATGTAAATCCAAACCGTTTTGCGTCACCGGGATAAAAAGTCGCCTTGACTTCAAGCTGATGTTCCCCTCTGCTCACAATGCACGGTTTCGCAGCAGTCAATGCCTGTCTGGAATAAACCGTCGGTTGTTCACGCAATTGTTTCATCACGGGATGGGGTGTCTGGCATAGTTTTCCATCTTTCAGCTGCCATCTTCTGGGCATACTGTAGAGATGTGCCCATCCTTGTTCATAAGTGGCCTCCCCTCCTATTTCATCGGGTATAATGGCAATGGCAGCAACATCCCCTTCCGGGGTCTCAACAACAGAGGGGGACAGCAAGCGGTTGATGACCTCCAGATTTTGAGGAACCGGGTTGTCCGGCATAAACTTTTCATTCTTGAAATCTCCTATCCAATACTGGCAACGCGCAGGTATGCCTTTATGAGGAACCCTATTCACCAAAAGAACATATTTGCCGCCCATCTTCTTAAAAACCGGCATTTCCCAGAAAATACCGGATTCATCCACTTCCGGATTGCCCTCAAACAGTAAATGTACAAAATCCCATTTCTTCAGGTCTGTCGATTTATAAAGCAGCAAAGCTCCGTGAGGTGTATCGGTCTTCTCAATGCCGAAACCAATAGTCATATACCAGACATCACCCTCTTTCCAGACATACTGGTCGCGCATGTCCGTACGGGTATATCCGGCAGGCTTCTCGGCAATGACCGGATTACCCGCATATTTCTCCCATTCTATCAGCGCAGTATCTTTCGGAAAAGCAATACCCACTCCCATCTTGTCTCCACCGGCTGTGTATATCAGCTGGGGGAGACCGCCATCATTGATGACAGCGTGCCCGGACCATATTCCATTCTTGTCATAAGCAGCATCAGGAGTCAAAGCCGGCTTTTCCTCGGTCCAATGAAGCATATCGGGACTGCTGAAATGTCCCCAATTTATCTGCCCCAAGAAGATTGCAGAAGCATTCTTCTGATTGAATATATGATATTTACCTTTATAAAGAAGTAAACCATGCGTCTCATTCGTCCAATTGGCAGCCGGCAACAGATGATAACGGGGACGGTTGAAGTCCTTCGCAAAACGGGTTTCCGGAATAGCCAAAACCGGGGTCTTCTTCAATCCTAAGGCAATCTCGTCTCTCCATGCAGACGAATCATCGGGAAAGGGAGTGAGGCTTATCCCGTCAATCAGCCCGTTTATAGCCGTAACATCGTACATCCAAACCTTCTTTTCCCTGAAATCCTTACCTACCCGAAGCGTCATTTCCCCATCCTGTAAGTTCCGAGACCATACCTCTGAATTCATCCTCTGCCCATTCAGGCAAACCGATTTATTACTCAAATCAAGGACTACATGTAGCCACTTGAAGCGGTCGACTTTTGTCTTTAATGAGCAGTAAGAGTACGAGCCATTCTGTCCCATTCCCAACAGCAGCCCACCATAACGGTCCACACATACCGCTACAGATGTTCCTACCATGTCTCTGATTCCCATAAAAGCAGCAGTATCCGTCGGATAAGATTCCAGAGCAAACCATCCGGACAACGACGAAACATCTCCTTCCGTGGCAGCATCCATCCAAGTAGAATACCCGTCTGTACGAAGGGCTTTACCTTCGACTCCGGCAACAAATTCCGGTATTTCCTTTATAGTGTACAAATTCAACAATGACTTGCCGTCACTGGAAAGTAAGGGATCCTGCCCGTCAAACGACCACGTTTTTTGAGCAAAAGCTGCATTCAAAGAAAGCAATAGACAGCCCAATATAGAATAGGCAAAGTGTTTCATAATAAAAGATTGTTTAAAGGAAGAGGGGGGAAACAAATGTTTCCCCTCCCTTGCGTTTCTATTTCAAAATATAATTAGTTGAACGGAGCATAACCGGGATTCTGTACATACTTGCCCCCAGAAAATCCGTATTGATTGTTCGGAACCGGATAATACTCATCCTTTCCACCCGTAAAGCGCGCATTGGCATAGTAAACACGATTGTCTGACTCCGCGGTAATGTACTTGTTCATGGTTGTTTCCACTATACCCCAACGGACCAGGTCGAAGAAACGTTCACCTTCCAAAGCCTTCTCCAGACGAACTTCCATACGAAGAGCCTGACGGGCATAGTCTTGAGTCCAGTTATCGGCAGGATAAGGATTGACAAGGTAGTTGGCCGCATCTTTGGAATCATCATTGAAATCCTTTACATAGGCACTGTTCCGGGCACGATTGCGTATCTGATTAATCAAATCACGGGCAGTTTCGAGTCCATTGCCTTCATTAAGTTCAATAAGAGCTTCAGCTTTCCAAAGAAGAATATCTGCGTAACGTATAATCTGCCAGTTCAACTGTGAAGCCCCCCAAGGCCAGCCATTAAACATATCACTACTTTCTGGAGAAACCCAGAAGCGCTTCACACAATTATAGCCATAAGTTTCTTTATCACGCACCCATCCTTCACACGGTTTGTCCGGATAAGTTTTCCAAGTTAGATTAGGACGGCCCACTACAAAATCAAGACGCGGATCTACATTGGGAGCCGTGTTTTGCAAAGTATAAACACCATTGTTCAATACGGCCCAACTATAATCAGATTTTGACTGATAATTAAAATCGGGCAGACCGTTTGCATCTGTCTGGTAAGCATTGATCAGATCTTGACTGGGCAGGAAGAAACCGTCACCTCCGTAAGGACTGCCACCACCCGGAGAATTCAACAGGTTACTCCAATTAATGCGGCCGGCACTTTCGGTGCCGTCATTCATGGAATATTGAATGGCAAAAACTGACTCTTTACCGTTTTCATTGGCCACTAAATCCAAGCCTTGAAAATCGTCAAGCAAACCATAACGATTGCTGGCAGTCACCTGGTCGCAAAGCGAAACGACCTCTCTCAGCAACTCTTTATCAATGGAAGTTACGGCATGCTTAGTTTCATCCTGCTGATAGGCCTGGTACAATTTGATTTTAGCTGCATAAGCCAATGCGATATATTTATGAATACGCCCTACTTCCGATTGCGATTCAGGAAGCTGTTCGGCTGCATTGAGCATTTCTTTGGCCAGTTTGCCTAAAATCTCGTCACGGGTAAACTCATTGTTCGGAATATCGGGATATTGGATAATCTCAACGTTTTCATCAAAATATGGAATCTTGTTGAAAAGGCGGCTCAATTCAAAATAATAATGAGCACGAAGCACTTTCATCTCCGCAATGCGGGATACACGTCCGCTCACCTGCTCGTCTGTTGCAACATTCAGAACACGCAATGCAGAATTACAACGCTGTACACTGCAATATAGATGATACCACTTGCTGTCCAGAAATCCATTGGTTGCATCCATATCAAATGTCTCCATACGGTGCACTTCATTAAGGTCACCAACACCACCACCGCCTTTATAGGCATTGTCCGAACGTACCTCACCATAAGTCCAATTGGAAGTAGGATGGCACCATACACTCCAACTCTGTCCCTCGGGACCACCCAAAGCTGCATATGCGGCATTCACCAAAAGGTCGGCACCTTCTGTAGAAGTCATAATATCTTCGTTCAAGCTACCCTGGGGCTTCAAATCCAGGAAACGGTCTTCATTACAGCTTGCAGTCATCATCGCTACTGCGCCAAGCATATATAAATGTTTCAATTTCATAATAGTATAGTTTTAAAGTTTAGAAACCAAATGATAATCCCAAAGAGAACGTACGGGGCAACGGATAAGGATAACCCAAACCTTCAGGGTCAGCACCCTTATAACCGGTAATTGTAAACAAGTTCTGAGCCTGGAAATAAATGCGCGCATGACGCATCTTCATCTTGTCGAGAATAGCTTTAGGAAGTGTGTAGCCCAATGTCAGGCTTTTCAACTTGATATACGAACCATTTTCAATATAGAACTCAGAAACTTCGTGCTCATTGTTGCTGTTAAGGGTAGTCAAGGCCGGTACACTGCTATTGTAAACACCCGTCTTTTCAAAGTTCTCGTAGGCATGCATGGCGTCGAGCAGGCGGGTAGAGTGATTGCCGGTCCAGCATTGGAACAAATCCGTATAATATTTGGAGTTGTTATAAGCATCACGAATCATGCCGTTGAAGAACATGCTGAGGTCAAACCCTTTCCAGGATGCCCCCAGATTCAGGCCTGCAATCACTTTCGGATTGTCAGAGCCCAACCATACGCGGTCGTTAGTATCAATCGTACCGTTACCGTCAGCATCCACATATTTGATACGTCCTATTCCGGGAGCACCAAACTGTACATTATATTTGGATTTATACTCATCCACCTCTTGCTGGGTACGGAATACTCCATCTGTCTTGAAGCCCATCCATGAACCGAACGGCTGGCCAACCAAGGTCTTGTCAACACCATTACCACCACCATAAGTATAGTAAATCTCTTCCGTCAGCTCTGTAACTTCATTCTTGTAATATGAAAAGTTAAATGCTACATTATATTGGAAATCCTTAACCTTATCATTCCAAGTCAATGCCATTTCGAAACCTTTATTGTTCATCGTACCACCATTATACCAGCAGTAACCACCTTCGCCAATGACAGCAATATACGGTTTCTCTACAAGCATATCACTCGTCTTCTTATCAAAATAATCGAGAGAAGCACTCAGACGTCCGTTCAAGAAAGCGGCATCCACACCGATATTGAACTGCCGTGTGCTCTCCCACTTCAAATCAGGATTGGTAGATCTCACTTTGTAACCACCGGGAGCAAGAGTTGTTCCATCACCGTTCATGTTGTAGCTTGCATCCTTCAGGCTAATCAAGTATTTAGTATAGGGAGCCTCATTATCAATGATATCGTTACCGTTGATACCCCATGAAGCACGCAGTTTCAAGTCCGTCAACCAATTCTTGGTCGCTTCCATAAACTTCTCACTTGAAATACGCCAGCCTGCCGACACTGAGGGGAAGTAGTCTACATTATTACCCTTTGCCAAACGGGAAGAAGCATCACGACGCACCGTAACAGAAGCCAGATACCGTCCCTCATAGTCATAGTTCACTTTACCGAAGTAAGACACCATACCATAATTGGAAGCACCGGCACCTACATTCTTACCGGCAGTCACACCGTCGAGATAAATATAATCTTCATCTTCCACAGCCAGTCCTGTACCATAACCGAACATGGATTCCGAATGGTTCTTCTTAGCCTCCGTACCAAGAAGTGCAGTCAGATTGTTCTTTCCAAATGCTTTGCTATAAGTTACGGTATTGGTCCATACCCAATCCAGTCTTTTGTTGGAGGATTGAGTCAACTTATTGACCTCATCGCGTGCCCATGCCGGCTCAAAAGTTTTATTGGTTTCATCATAATAGTTCATGCCAAAATTGGTTTTCAGCACCAAGTCCTTAATCGGTTCAATTTCAAGGAATGCATTACCAAAGATACGCCAGTAATCATGTTTGTTCTGCTTCTCGTTCTCCAACAGACGTGCCATGTTGGGAGCATCACCCAAAACATCATTGATGGCATCGTTATAATTGCCATTCTCATCATAAACCGTTTTGGCAGGATGTTGCTTGATGGCATTCTCATCTACCCCACCCGGACTAAGGGTCTGTGTCCAACGATTGATGGCAACGTTTTCGCCAATGCGCAAACGATTGTCAAGATAATGATAGTTGGAACTGATACGGGTATTGATTCGCTGGAAGTTTGTATTCTCTACCAGACCGTCATGATCGAGATAGTTCAACGCTAACGAAAAAGAACCATTATCGGAGCCCTTTGATAGTGTAGCACTGTAATTCTGCATTAGAGCAGTACGATAAACCACATCACGCCAGTCCGTATCAACGGCATGTACTTTAGCTCCATTCAGACCGACATAGTCCTGAAGTTGAGGAGTTACACCATTACCATAGATCTCACTGCTTGGCGTAGCACCATTATTGGCATACATATAAGCCGACCAATAAACTTGCCCCCATTCATCAGCATTCAGCATATCAAAGCCGCACTGATAAGTCTGCATGGTCAACGACATATCAAAATCCACACGGGTCTCCCCTTTCTTGGCACGCTTGGTAGTAATGATAATCACGCCATTGGCAGCCTGCGCACCATAAATAGAAGCAGAAGCGGCATCCTTCAACACCTGAATGGATTCTACATCATTGGAGGAAAGGATAGACGAGATATTTTCACGGGTCATCACGCCATCAATGACATAAAGCGGGGAATTGGCATCATTTCGGAAAGATGACTTACCACGAACCAATGTAGAGGTATTTCCACCGCCCGGCGTGCCGTCAGTCGTAATGTTCATTCCGGCAACACGTCCCTGCAAGCTTGACAATACATTTCCGGTAGGAATATCCGCTACATCCTTCATCTTGACCACAGCCACCGAACCAGTCAGACTGGCCTTTTTCTCAGACATATAGCCGGTCACCACTACTTCATCAATCAACTGGGAATCCTCCGCCAACTCAATACGTAAAGTGGGCTGAGCCTTTACTGTAACGGTTTTATATCCTATATAGGATACAGATAATGTGGCACCGGAAGCTACGGACAGAGTGAAATTTCCGTCAATATCCGTAATCGTTCCATTGCTGGCGGAACCTACTTCCATGACAGAAGCACCGATAATGGATTCACCAGTCGTTTTTTCAACGACAATACCTTTTACTTGGACTTGCTGGGCAAATGAAGAAATGCCCGCAAAGAGAAGCACAATTAATGTGCAAATCCTAAGATTAATGCTTTTCAACATATCTATTAATTTAAAGTTAATAATAAACCAATTCTGCAATTGAGTTTTGTGTCAGCAAAATTAGGCGAAACCCAGATTTGTACCTATAACAAATGTTACGAAAGATGGCATTTTTGATACATCCCCTTTCTAAAGGTGTTCTATGCATGTTTTTTGCTGAATAAACTTTCGTTTTAATAACCGCTAAAAAATAAGTTGGTACAATTTTCTTATTCAAAACAACTTTCAAGAGTTCACTTCAACTTCGGATTCGCATAAATAAGGGCTCTATGGTTCAGTAAAGATGGAAATAAGGTGCAGCAAACAACAGTCTTTATCAAGTCAAACGGAGCTAATGAAAACTGTACCAACTTATTTTTAGTGATTACTAAAAGCCCTGAAAGCAGCGGAATTTTCTTATTTCCATCTGCTTTCAGGGCTTTCTGTATTCTGTAAGATTAGACTATACCTGTCACACCTCTTCCAGCCGTACCAACTCCCAGTTACTGAACTGCATCACGATGCAATGCAGCGCTGTACCCTGACACATCAACTGCACCTTTGCGCCTTCGGCATAACGGTGAATCTGGTCTACGGCATCCTGCCACTGGGCTTCACCTTTAGCGGCATAATCCTTGGCGGAAAGATACTTCAGCTCCAGAATGTAACTGTGCTTCACTTCGGGATAGCGTTGCAGGTCCGGCATCAGGAAAAGGTCACAGAAGCCGTGGTTCAACTCCACTTCGGGGGCAATGAGGTAGTAAGCGTTTATACTGAGATAGGCTTGGAAGAAACCCTGAATGTTGCGCTCGCCTTCTATCAGACTGCGCACGGAAGAATTCTCTTTATAATCATGGGCAATCTTCTCCAAGGTTGGACGCCAGTCGCCGTCGAAGGCCATGTTGTTGCCGATCAGCTTGGTCAGGTCGATGCGTTCTTTACCTTGATATTGCTCCAGCACCGTGATAACTTCCTGCATGTAAAGCTGCAAGTCATCCTCCGCATTTTCTTTTTCTTCATTCATAACCATTCGTTTTTGTTTCACCCTTCAAAAGAAGCAGCTTGTTGCACAAAACGTATACACCGCAACAATGTTTATGAATGATTCATGCCAGGCCAAGATGGTGAAATGAAGCAAAATCACTATCTTGCGCTGCTTTTTCAGAACAACATCCATCAACAGACCATGAAAAGAACCATGAAATACACCTGCTTATCCCTGCTCATCCTTTGCCTGACCGTATCGGCAATGGCACAACCCACTTTCACCTACCGGGAGAAAACAATCCGCCCCGACAAGCATAATTATCTGATAGATGCGGCACTTACCAATGATGTCATCCACCCGGATACATACGTCTTCCGCTCATTGAAAGATGCCCTGCGGGCAGCGGAGAAACAACTCGCTTCGAACCAATCAAAAAGAAGAACCGTTCCGGGCAAAGGAATCAGCCTGTACATTGCCCCCGGAGTCTACTGGATTGACGATCCAGACGCCCCGGAAGTTCGCCACCCCCTTCCCGGAGAGGGCATCCCCTACGGCATGAAGCTGAAAGTCAGCAATCTTCGCCTCATCGGGCTGACCGACAACCCGGAAGAAGTAGTGATAGCCAGCAACCGGGGACAAACATTGGGTGCCGTGGGCAACTTCACCATGCTGCACTTTGACGGAGACGATATCCAAGCGGAGAATATCACTTTCGGGAATTATTGCAATGTAGACCTGATCTATCCTCTGAACGAAAAGCTGAACCGGAAGAAACGCTCGGAAACCATCGTGCAGGCACAGCTCATTATTTGCAATAGCGACCGTGTGGTGGCACGCAATTGCCGCTTCATCAGCCGCCTCAACTCCTGCCCCTTTGCAGGTGCACGGCGGGCATTGTTCGATAATTGCTACTTTGAATGTACCGATGACGCCCTTTGCGGAACAGGTGTTTATCTCAACAGTCGTTTCACCTTTTTCAGCGGTAAGCCTTTCTATAGCACGCAAGGCACCGGGGCAGTCTTTCTGAACTGCGATATCCATTCCCTTACCCGCGGACGGCAGTATTTAGTCAAGGTGGGCAGCCCTGTAACAATAGTCGATTGCCGTTGGACAAGTGAAGACCCGGAGTTGTTTATCGGCTGGACACAAGACCCAACAGACGACCTGTGCAGCTACCAATACAACCTGACACTGAACGGAAAGCCACTCTTCATCAATACCGACCGTCCCTGGCTGACGGTGGATATGACAGATAAAAATGTATTGGAAGCCTATCGGCTGGAAGTGCCGAAAGTCTTGTTCCATCATCAGGAAGCGGCAGGAGATACCGTTATTTACAATCTTTATAACCTATTGTCCGGCAATGACGGATGGGATCCTACGGAACAGAAGCCGGTGATAAAGAAACTCGGAAAGCAAAGGCATGGGTTCTCCACTGCCTACACACGCCGCAGCACCCAGCTACGCCTCTCGCAACGAAAGGCTGAAATAGAATCGGGAGTGGACTCAATGCACATAAAGGCCGACTGGCTTCGTTTCGGCACGGAAGCCAACTTTGATTCTAAAGTTATTAAGGCAGGTACCCATTGGCATATCTCCCCCAAGGATAGCGCTTTCGTGGAATTGATACAGAGACATGACGGCAGTTGCATAGTGAAAGGAAAGAATAACAGTGAAGAAACACATACGGTCAATATCATCGCTGGAGGTGGTAAAGCCGGATTGAAAGCGGCCTGCGTAGTCACTGTTAAATCCCGTTTCCTCGAAGCACCGGCATTTATCAGCCGTCCGCACATCGTAAGTGCAGCTTCATATCCCGGACAACTATCCGTTGATTATCAGTTGGATTTGCAAGGACGCACCGATCAATCCCTCATCACCTGGTATCGCTGTACGGATGCCGCAGGAAGCAACGTTATCCCCGTCGCCGTGTCCCGCCTCAACAAACCGGAACGGACGTATGCACTTTCACCTGCCGATAACGGTTACTATATAAAGGTATCAGTTTCACCCAAACACCTGCGCTGCCATGCCGGACCGGCAGAAAGCGCCATTACTGAAAGCCCGGTCGATACAGGAAACGACAAGACAGAGTATATAGAAACGGACTTCCGCAACTTCCCGGTTAATTATCAGCCACGCATCATCCCCGGCTTCTGGACAGTGGACAGCTATAAACCCGTCGATACACAGGATTTCGATTGGACACCCAATCCGCAAAACTGCTGGATATACGGCAAAGGAGTGGATGGTGCAGCAAATGCTACAGGTCTGCTCCAGGCAAGCAAGGGTGCCCGACTACTCTATACTCCCGTGGCAGCGACATGCGGCAATATGCACGTCAGCCTCACTGTAGATCCATGCAAGACAGCCGGACAAGGTTTTGGTAGTGCCACAGGGCAATATATGGATATTTACATCAAGTTCGATACGCGTACACTGACAGGGTACGCCCTGCGAATTATCCGCACCACGAAGCACGACCGCGCAGTAGATTTCATACTGATGCGCTACGAAAAGGGTGTTGCATCTCCTATAAGCCCCCCCGTTTCATCCATTTGCTATCGCACGGACTGCAAATTAGAATTATCAATAGTAGAGAATCGCTTCACCGCCCATGCGGAGACAAGCACTCAGCTCCCTGCCCCGCATCGTCCGGGTCTGACTGCCACCGTAGATCTGGAAGCAGAAATCACTCCCAATACTTACGGCGGAACAGGCATTCAGCACACCGGGTCTACGGGAGCCAGTGCAACAATGCTGCGTATAATGAAGATAGAATGGGACTAAATTAATGTTCTTCTCTGGATAACCAGATACTAAAAAAGAGATCGTACACCTGATAATAATCACGCTCCTTCGTGATGAAATCTTTATCAAGCAATCCTGCCAGTGCGGAACGTACAGAACTGGGCGACACTAATCCATGACGCTTGGAGAAAGCACCGGATACGACATTTATCGCCCGGCCTTCACGGTTGATGGCAATCAACACTTGTTTCTGCTTCTCGGGCAACTGATAGAGTAATTCGGCATACGTATCTGCTGTGAAGTTTACAATGTAGTTGATACCATCTTCTATCATCTCCATATCACACGTTCCCCCTTCGGGAGTTTTAAGGAAAAGGATATTCATGACCTTCTGCAAGTAGAAAGTCCCACCGCGAAAACGGTCATAAAGCACATTCACCACCTCAGGCAAAAGCACCTTTCTGTGTTCGCGAAAATGTCGAACGGCAAACTCTGTATATTTCTCCAAAGGAATAGGCGGCAGGTTCATGATAGTGACGCTCTGATAGAACGGACGTGAAGGTGAAGTGAAAATAGTCCCCATCAGATGTCGTTGTGAACCTGAAAAGACAAAGCGGGCATTACTGCAATATTGTACATAAGTACGCAATGTAGCCTCAATCGTATCTTCAGGATATTTCCCTATCTGCTGAAATTCATCAATAGCTATCAGACAGGGACGGTCTGCATGTTGCAAATAATGGAATATCTCATCAAGAGAAGCAGCCGGGTTAGCGATGTCACCAAGTCCTATATTCCAAGAAGGGACTCCACCTATATCATACGTGATACCCGCCTGCAAAGAGGCAATCGTATTTACGAAAGTTTCCCAAACCTTACGCCCCCGAGGCTTCAAAGCATCCAGAATGACTTTCCCGAACTTGTTTACAAAGTCACGCAACGAACGGGTAGCATAAATATCTACTATGAAAGTATAATAGTGTTCCGCCACCTCCAGCTGGGAGAAACTGTGACGAATCAGATCCGTTTTTCCGTAGCGGCGGGGAGAAATAAGAGCAATGTTGTTTCCGTTGAGCAATAACGTGGTGATATCCTCTGTTTCTGTTTCACGGTCACAGAAATACTTCGAAGCAACATAACCGTTGGTTACAAATGGGTTGTTCATATATAAGCCTCCTAAAGATTGTAGCTTGGCAAAGATAAGAATAAAGGATTTCATTGCCAAATAATGATTGCCACTTTATGGCAATCATTATTTGGCAATGAGGTTTTAGAATCAAATCAATCCTTGAAACTCATACTTCGCCGCACATGCATAACCGTCTTCATACAAATCAGTCAATTTCTTGATATCCCGTTCGATACGGTCGACTGTTACAGGTTTCTGCGGACGGATTACAGTAATCTCTCCTGCCGCTTCCATACGTTCCACCATCTCCAACTGCTCGTTGTACACACGGCAACGGCGGCTTAAAGCCTCACGCATCTTTGGGTATTTACGGTACAGGAAAGAAGGTATATGCATATCCTTCGCTTCTTTACGATATCCTTGGTTACGGGTAAGCACTACCACATTATGGGTAAATCCCTCACTCCTGGCACGCATCAGAGGAATACTGTCGACAATACCTCCGTCAAGCATCGGCTTATTATCCACATAAGCAATAGGGCAGACAAAAGGCAGGCTACTTGAAGCACGCACAATGTCAATCACACGATGCTTGTCCCGTTTCTCCTCGAAATAGTTCGCCTCGCCCGTCACACAATTTGTAGTCACCATTTCATAGCGCTCCGGGCAACAGAAATACGCTTCATAATCATAAGGAAGAATATGCTCGGGGAATTCCTGGAACAGCAGATCGAAGTCCATAATATTACGTTTCTTCAACAAATATTTCAACCCGATATACTGATATTTCTCCAGTAAGTCAATGTTACTGTACTTGGCACGTCCGCGCTGGCCGGACATATAAGAAAGTCCATTACATGCTCCGGCACTGACTCCGATAGTATAGGGGAAGCGGATGCCACGGTCCATAAAGCTGTCCAGCACGCCACAGGTGAAGACACCACGCATGCCGCCACCTTCAAGAACCAATCCTGTTTTGGGGTTGATATGTATCTTTTTCTCCATAATTATCTGAATTAACGCTTCAAAGATAGCTTTTGTTTCCGAAATCTCCCTATCTTTGTGCCAGTAACAATCAATTAAAACCAATTTAATCATGATGAAAAAGTCAATACTTATTGCCACTTTAGGCTTATTAAGTTTCAATGTGTCAGCACAAGACACTCCGAAGGCGGAAGAAGGCTTTATCTTCACCACCGTCAAAGAAAATCCGATTACATCTGTTAAAAATCAAAACCGTTCCAGTACATGCTGGAGTTTTTCGGCTCTCGGTTTCCTTGAAAGCGAACTGCTGCGCATGGGCAAGGGAGAGTATGATTTATCAGAAATGTTTGTAGTGCACCACACCATGATGGACCGCGGCGTAAACTACGTACGTTATCACGGTGACAGTTCTTTCTCACCTGGTGGAAGTTTCTACGACATCATGTTCTGCCTGAGAAACTACGGTCTTGTTCCGCAGGAAGCTATGCCGGGCATCATGTACGGTGACACATTGCCGGTACACAACGAGTTGGATGCCGTGGCCGGTGCTTACGTAAACGCTATTGCCAAAGGCAAACTGACCAAACTGACTCCGGTATGGAAGAAAGGCCTGTGCTCTATCTATGATACTTACCTCGGCAAATGCCCCGAAAACTTCACTTACAAAGGAAAAGAATATACTCCGAAGACATTTGCCGAATCCCTCGGAATCAATCCGGACGATTACATATCTCTGACTTCATTTACCCACCATCCATTCTACACTCAGATGAACATCGAAATCCAGGACAACTGGCGCAACGGCCTTTCTTATAACCTGCCTTTGATGGAATTCATGTCTGTTATCGACAATGCCGTTAACAACGGTTACACTGTAGCTTGGGGTAGCGACGTCAGCGAAAGCGGTTTCACTCGTGACGGTATAGCCGTTATGCCCGACGCGGATCGTGGTGCCGAACTCACCGGTTCTGACATGGCACGCTGGACAGGTCTTACTGCTGCCGACAAGCGCAAAGAACTGACTTCCCGTCCATTACCGGAAATCACCGTAACTCAGGAAATGCGCCAAACAGCATTCGACAATTGGGAAACTACCGATGACCACGGTATGCTTATCTACGGTATAGCCAAAGACCAGAACGGTAAAGAATACTACATGGTAAAGAACTCCTGGGGTACCAACAACAAATACAAAGGTACTTGGTATGCTTCTAAACCTTTCGTTGCTTACAAAACTATCAATATCCTGGTACACAAAGATGCAGTGCCCAAAGCATTGTTGAAGAAGCTGGGAGTTAAATAAGTGATTAGTGGTGAGTGATTAGTGATTAGCACCATGCGGCAATGACAGCGCAGCACTAATCACTAATCGCCAATCACTCACCACTAATCACTATTTCATCATCCTACTATTAATATATTCCGTAAACTGATCCTTATAATTCTCTCCTACCGGAATATAGGTCTCTCCAAAGACGATGCGCAGGCGAGAAACTTCCGTTATCTTTCTCAAATTGACAATATAAGAACGATGTACCCGCATAAACTGAGAGGGAGGCAAAGTTTCTTCCAGACGCTTCATGCTGAGTAAAGGCATAATGGGCTTAGCCTCTCCTTCTACAAAGATACGTACGTATTCACTCATTCCCTCAATATATTTAATATCTGCCAGGTTGATACGCGTAACGCGGTAATCACTCTTCACAAACAGAGTACCGTCATTAAAAGAAAGTTCGGACGGGGCTGACGGTGGAGCAATTGTTCCATGCCCTTTGGTGCGGAACTCCCACCATTTATACGCTTTGTCCACCGCCTTCAGGAAGTCTTGAAAGCCAAACGGTTTCAACAGATAATCCAGTGCATCTACTTTGAAGCCTTCGACGGCATACTCCGAATAAGCTGTTGTGAAGATAACCAACGGCTTTTCCGTCAGGGAACGTACAAAGTCCATCCCATTCAGATCGGGCATATTGATATCGACAAACATCAGATCAATCTTTTGTGCGGAAAGGACACTCATAGCATCGAAAGCGTCTTGGCAGGAAGCTACAAGATTCAGAAAAGGTACACGGGAGATATATCCCGTCAATTGGGTAAGAGCCAACGGCTCATCATCAATAGCTATACAATTTATCATAATATACCTCCATTCCGTATTAACTCACCGGTACAAGCAACTGTACATCAAAGCAATCGGCCGTATCATCAATAGATAGTTTATAACGCTCACCGAACAACAGACGCAAACGCTTGCGGATATTATCAAGACCGATACCGTGGTGCTGATCTTCGGACCTATAATAATTACTGTTGGAACAAACGAAATGAATTTCCTCTCCCACCACTTGCAAACAGACTGATACGAATGAAGCATGCTGATAACTGACACCATGCTTAAAAGCATTCTCTACAAACGAAACGAACAATAGGGGCGGTACTTGTACTTCGCCCGTATCCGTAGGAAAAGACACATCTATCCGCACTTTATCCGTATAGCGGATGCGCATCAACTCTATATAATGATTGAGGAACTGCAACTCCTTGGAAAGCGATATCAAGCGGTTATTCGATTCATAAAGCACATAGCGCATTAACCGTGAAAGCTCGACAATGGTTTGTTTGGCCTTCTCCGTATCAATATCCACCAATGCATGTATATTATTGAGAGTATTCATGAAGAAGTGCGGATTTATCTGGTATTTCAGATAATCCAACTCCGTCTGAAGATTGTTATGCTCCAGTTCTTTCATAGCCTCCTGATCGCGTACTGACTTAAAAAACAGCTTAACAGCAATGTTGAAACTGAACATTAGCAAAGCTATCAGCATGCGCCCCAGAAAAGGACCACGAAACAGGGGCACAAAGAAAGGCATCTCTTCGAAAGGCGGACGCGGGAAGCCAGAATGTCGAGGATCAGGACGTTCCCCCCGTGCAGACGGCATATCCGGTCCCGAAGGCTTACCGGGAACATCATGCTCTCTCGGCCCGAGACCTTCCTTTCCCCGGTCGCGCATTCTCTGTTCTATTTGCTGCCGCTTCATGACAGGACGACTGGGAGACACCATATCCACTAGCCAGAAAGTGACCGTAGATAATAATATGGCAACTACTACATACACTACCACTTTCTGCTTCAGGAAAAGGAAAGGAGC
Organism: Bacteroides sp. AF39-11AC; assembly: GCF_003474285.1. Lineage (NCBI taxonomy): Bacteria > Pseudomonadati > Bacteroidota > Bacteroidia > Bacteroidales > Bacteroidaceae > Bacteroides > Bacteroides sp. AF39-11AC. Next base: position 700,820 of record NZ_QROH01000003.1, read on the forward strand.
AAGCACACGATTATTCAACAAGAAAAGGAAAAAGAATGGCAACACATTGAGCCATAAAATAAAAACTCCTTTCCATCGCATCACTTCCACCTTACCCGATAAAAGTTCGAAGAAATTGCTTACCACCGGCACCATCAGTACGATAAGCCACACAGCAATGTAGATCATCATTTCCGGCAGGTAACGTTTATAGGTAGCACGGGCAAACACTTTCTTCATGTTTTGTTTCCTTTTTAGAGATGTCATGGCAAATATAGCAGACTTTCGATTAACTAACAAAAGAAATAGACGAGGAGGAGCTTTTCATCGGCAAAGTTCTCATTACCAATGCCAACCACCTCCGCCACCACCGGGACCTCCGGAAGATACGTTTCCTACCGAAGTCACCATACTGCCGGGCGTAAAAGTCGCTACCTGTGAACCTGCTGTATAGATTCCACCAACAGTCAGTCCATAGAATTCAGTACCTCCGGTCACCGAACCGCCTGTATAAATCGTATAAGTGGTGCCCGATACCAACTTCGAACTGCTAAACAACAATGTCATTTGCGAATAAGCACGGGGAATAGTGTAAGACATCACCTGATCAGAACCTTGAATACTAAAAAGCGTACCTTTACTACCCGAACCGCCATAGATAACCGTGCGTTGTGTACAAACGCTGGACGTGGGAGTACTGGTGCCGCCACCGATTCCCAAGATAGTTCCTCCTGTTATCTTAAAAGTATTCTGATCGCAGTCAAATCCTTCCTCGGGAGATGTAGTACCGATAGAGACAATCGTACCACCGGTAATAGTCAGGGTACCGTTAGAATCGACACCATCATTTCCACTGCTGTAACAATAGATATTGCCACCGTTGATAACAATGCTTTTAGAAGCATTCATACAGTCATCATAAGAATAGACGCTGACGTCACCGCCATTCACCGTAAGGGTACTTTTACTTTCAATCCCTTCACTTCCTTCACCACCCGGGGTCTTCACCCAGATAGTACCGGAATTGATAGTCAAATTACCGTCTGCTTTAATGCCTTTGGCGGAGGAATCCAGACGGTTATAGACATACTGTTTACCGGTAGTGATAATCTTCACCGTACTATTATCGATACTCAGAGTTCCGTCGCAATTAATACCTTTACCGGCAGCACCCGTACTTTTGACTGAAAGAGTAGTACCATTCATCACCAGGTTACCATCACATTTGATGCCTGCGGCAGAACTCAGATCATTGTCTTCATAGACCGCAGAACCCGAAGTCAGCAGAATCAACTGCCCACCACTGAGCGTGATGTCCGTTTCTGCCTTTACCGCTTTAGAGGCATCACCAGAGATGTCAGCCTTGATAAGCCCACCCCGTATATCAATGAATCCTTTTTCACAATCCAACCCGTCACCGGATGCTTTCACCTTCAGGATACCGCCACCAATAATGATTTTATCATTCGTATGAATCCCATCTTTCACGGCAGAAGCTACGGTAATATTGCTGCCGCTACGCAAACGCACATAGTCGTCACTACAAATACCATGCTTGTAATTACCTGTCACGGTCAGTGCCCCCGTACCGCTAAAAATAAGTTGTCCTTCACTGAAAAAGCATCCTTTTTCATCTTCGCCCGTTACGGTGGAGTAAGAAGAAGCATCTGCCAGATAGTTCTCCGTTTCTGTCTTCACTTCTACAAAAACACGCTTGCCGGACTGGATATTGATTGCCGCCCCACTGTCATTAGTCAGCGAGACACCCGCAAGAGTCAGTTTAAATTTCTTATCACTGTATACCTTGAAAGAACCGTTGGACGTCGAACCACTAAGTACATATTCCACACCTGCTACGGATGCATTTACTGTGACATGTGCTCCGTTTGTGGTTACTGTAACCCCACTCACAGAGCCTGCCACCGTTGCCGAACCATTAGCATATGCTATTTGTATGGAAGAAGCGAATGATGAATTCTCTATAAAGTCATCATATTCGTCATCATTCTTGTCGGTTATGATAGTTTCAGCTATTTCAACATATGAATTATCGGCCATATCTTCCCACGAAACATCAAAGTCAAGTAATGTACCCGAAGCATCCGAACTGCCTGAACTTCCACCGGGGTTCGTTCCCCCATTCGTTCCGTTCTCTCCCCAATCATCAAAAGGACTATCAGCACTACACGCGACACACAAGCAGAAACACACTGCATAAATCCCTATTTTCTGTATTCGTTTCATTTCCATCATTTATTTATGTGACTAATAAATCATTCACTTAAAACTTAAACGTATATCCCGCACCTACTACGTGCCCGTTCGTCTCGTCATCATCTGCATGATTCTGATACCGATAGAAGAAATCAAGTGAATTCTTCTTATTGATTTTGTATCCGGTACCCAGTGTCCAGCGAGTTTTATCCAGTGCCCAACTATCGGACATGGAATGATATAATTCACAAGAAGCATAAGGTGCAAAACGAGATTTCTTAATATTCCATTCAGCCTGCAAGCGTGAACGAAGTACATTCTTACCTTTGCCGGTAATTTCCTCATCTGCTTTTTGGGAACCATCGTCCCCATCGTACTTGGAAACAAAACGCGAAGTACGATACGTATACTGGTAACGTTCGCGCAAGGAAAATTCAAAGCGTTGCCAGTTCAACTTACCTGTCAAAGACAAGTACATACGATGACGGGGTGACCAGTAGTCAGAAACATAATTGCCTTTCTTGGTCATCTCTCCCGGACGATGGCTATTAATAAAAGTATATCCGCCATCCGCTTTCAAAAAAGAAGTGATGCGATAAGCCACACCCGCCCCCGCAGACCAGCGTTCAACATTATCCACACCATCACGAGTACGGAATTCACCTTCCACCGAAGCATCAAAGCCCGGGAAGATTTTCTTCTTTACCTCGGCACTGGTCCAAATGCCGAAGTCATCACTTTGGGCATATACTCCTGCAACCATTGTGCAGAGAAAAACAGCCAGTAAGATTATTCGTCTATTCATTTTCTTCATTCTCCTTTCCTCGGTATCCGTCTTAGTGTATCAATTGTATTTATCTCTTCACTCTCCGGTTCATAATAAACCTTCAGTATCGCTGCATCTCGCAGGAAATCGATATGGCCCACTTCTACTTTCGTGATGCTAAGTCCCGTTCTATTTTCCAGATCCATAATCAATTCTGCCCTGCGTTGCGGGGTAATCAATTCAATACGATCATACTGCACCAGCTTGCATGAAATATGTTTCAGCCAACGATTGCTTTCGCATAACCAAATACACAGAATAAATAATAAGTTTGTTGCCGTCAGTTCGGCATAACTCAATTGTACAGACAGAGCGTTGATGACGGAAATAGCTATAATCACAAACAGGTAGGTCATCTCACGCACAGGCATCGACTCTGTCCGGTAGCGAATTATGCCGAAGATAGCAAACAATCCAAGTGCAAACCCTATTTTCAGTTTCACACTGCCCAACAGGAATATCATCAAAAAAATGCTGATACTGATAAGCGTAAATGTGAAGAAGTAATCGCGACGACGGCTCTTCGGGTAATAAAAGAAACGAATAATGGCAAACACCACCACCATGTTGAAAACGAAGCGCAATATCAATTCCATAAATCCAGCCGCATCTATAAGCGGTGTCTCCATAAAGGCTAATTCAGCAAAATCGTTCATATACTATTTATTAATGTTTCTATATTTCGGGGAATTTCTGCCCTTCTCATTTTACGTACTTTCGGTTTGAAGCGGTTCTGTTTCAAGTCTTCATCCGTCAGTACACAACCCATGCAATATTTACTAAAACCTGCGGGATGTACATGCAAACGGCTTAATATATCGCGGATGGGCGATGATGTACGCCCGTCTCGCTTTAACTCCACCACAGCAAGACGTGGCAAGGCAGCATAATTCCCGTTCACCAGATTTCGGAAGCAAATATCCGTATCAATAGTAAGCCGTTCCGTCATTGCCCGGTTGACAAGAGTAATGCGTAGAAAACGATTCTCCAACTGTGGAGACAATTGCGGCAGCTTGTACCAGGCATACAAAGACAAGAAGTCATCCACATCTTCAGCAGACAATTCATCAAGAGCAGTGATGCGTATACGCCGCTTGTCCGTGCGACCTTTATTATTTTTATTTTTGACTTCAAGAAAAGTTAATTGGGAAGCAACATAGGTACGTACCCTGATTTTCTCACGTACCGCCCGTCCGTTTTGATGTGCCCGATACATTGCTTTGTCTACAGTATCCAGATAAACAGTATGATAAACAATGTTCCGTTCTCCTGTCACTTCCTGTACACGATAATCAACGGCAGCATAATGCAAAAGCACAGCCAGCGTTTCCAAAGGCAGCAGATATTTCGTATCCGTCCTGTTCATCAATCGGATACCACTCATTTCTTCCAGCGTGACAGGACCGAATATATCCAGCATTTCCGCTATATCCTTCAATGTTTCTTCTGTTGTCATACATGTTTCGTTTCTGTGACAAATGTAACCGCAAGAGTGAAACAAAGAAAATAGATTCAACCAACAAGTGATTTTTAACGATAAACACAATCAAAAACGATGTATTTTTTCTACCCTCTTTTGCTCAAAACCGTTCTGTATGTGCATTTTTTGCCCGCATTTCTTGTCAGAACGAACAGTTTGACTAATTTTGCACGCTGATAATTAGTTAACCGGATAATTTCAGTAGCTGGACACTATGTACCTCCTACTCCTATTCCCGGCACTGACGCTCCAAAGAAATACTAATACTAATAATTAATAACATGAGTTTGAAAATCGTAGTATTGGCTAAACAAGTTCCCGACACACGTAATGTTGGGAAAGATGCCATGAAAGCCGACGGAACCATTAACCGTGCGGCACTCCCCGCCATCTTCAACCCCGAAGACTTGAACGCTCTTGAGCAAGCCCTCCGACTGAAAGATGCACATCCGGGCTCTACCGTAACCATCCTGACAATGGGACCGGGACGCGCAGCCGAAGTTATTCGTGAAGGATTGTTCCGCGGTGCAGACAATGGTTATCTGTTGACCGACCGTGCTTTTGCAGGTGCAGATACCCTTGCCACTTCGTACGCCCTTGCTACTGCCATCAAGAAGATAGGCGAGTATGACATCATCATCGGCGGACGCCAGGCTATCGACGGTGACACGGCTCAAGTGGGTCCGCAGGTTGCTGAAAAGCTCGGTCTGACACAGATCACTTATGCCGAAGAAATTCTGAACGTTGAAAAAACTACCGGACGTGTTGTCGTAAAACGTCACATCGACGGTGGTGTGGAAACTGTAGAAGGTCCTCTGCCCATCGTTATCACTGTGAATGGAAGTGCAGCCCCCTGCCGCCCACGCAACGCTAAGCTGGTACAGAAGTACAAACGTGCTCTTGGTGCCCAGGAAAAAGCTGCTATCACCAAGGAAGGTGCTACTCTGCCTTATGCCAACCTCTACGAGAAGTACCCTTATCTGAACATCACCGAATGGAGTGTGGCCGACGTGAACGGTGACCTGGCACAATGCGGTCTCAGCGGTTCGCCCACTAAAGTAAAAACCATTCAGAACATCTCTTTCCAAGCCAAAGAAAGCCGTACGCTGACCGGAAGCGACCAGGATGTAGAAGATCTTATTGTTGAACTACTCGCCAATCATACGATTGGCTAAGCTACGAGCAATAAGCGACAAGCTACAAGTTGCCGCACCATTACACTGAATAGCACTTGTAGCCCGTAGCTAGTAGCTAAAAACTAAGAAATATGAATAACGTATTTGTATATTGTGAGCTTGAAGGCACCGTAGTTGCCGAAGTAAGTCTCGAACTCCTTACCAAAGGACGCAAGTTAGCTAACCAACTGGGCTGCCAACTGGAAGCCGTAGTTGCCGGCACTAACCTTACAGGTATCGAAAAACAAGTATTGCCTTTCGGCGTCGACCGTCTTCACATCTTCGATGCTCCGGGCTTGTTCCCCTATACTTCACTGCCCCACTCTTCCGTACTTATCAACCTGTTCAAAGAAGAAAAGCCACAGATCTGTCTGATGGGCGCCACTGTTATCGGTCGTGACCTCGGTCCGCGCGTTTCTTCTGCACTGACCAGTGGTTTGACTGCCGACTGTACTTCATTGGAAATCGGTGAACACGAAGATAAAAAAGCAGGTGTGGTATATGAAAACCTGTTATATCAGATCCGTCCTGCATTCGGTGGTAACATCGTGGCAACTATCGTCAACCCCGAACATCGCCCGCAAATGGCAACCGTTCGCGAAGGCGTAATGAAAAAAGAGATTCTTAATGATAAGTATGAGGGCGAAGTTATCAACCATGACGTTGCCAAATACGTACCGACCACAGACTATGTAGTGAAAGTTATCGACCGCCATGTAGAAAAAGCGAAACACAACTTGAAAGGTGCTCCTATCGTTGTAGCCGGTGGTTACGGTATGGGTAGCCGTGAAAGCTTCGACATGCTGTTCGAACTGGCCAAAGAACTTCACGCTGAAGTAGGCGGCAGCCGTGCAGCTGTTGACGCAGGTTTCTGCGACCATGATCGCCAGATCGGACAGACAGGTGTTACGGTACGTCCGAAATTATATATCGCTTGTGGTATCTCCGGACAAATCCAGCATATCGCCGGTATGCAGGAAAGTGGTATTATCATCTCTATTAATAATGATGAAAATGCTCCTATCAATACCATCGCTGATTATGTAATCAACGGTACGGTAGAAGAAGTGATTCCGAAAATGATTAAGTACTACAAACAGAACAGTAAGTAAATTTACAAACGGAATGAAGGGAATCGTCATTGCTTTATGCTTATTCTGCCTATGCGGAATGCTGAATGCCCAGAGCAAGTTTCCGAAAGATGGCAAGCATGTCTATTCGTATGCTAATGGGCAGGATAGTGTGATTTGCTTTTACAAAAACGGAAGACCGGTAGGACAACGAACGGAGTACTACCCGAATGGACAACTGCACCTGACTTTTACATACAAGACAGGACACATACAGAGCTTAAAGCAATATTATGAGAATGGAGCCTTAAAACGGGAAGAAGTCTTAAATGGACATTCTACCACTACAGGGCATCTGTATGATATTGACGGAAAAGAACTGGACTTCATCCCATACATGCAACTGCCTCAGTTTCCCGGAGGAAATGCAGAACTCATGAAGCTGATAGCTCAATATACCAAGTACCCTCCGCAAGCCGTAAAAGAAAAGAAGCAAGGATTGGTCATCATAAAATGTTCGATAGACAAAGAGGGCAATCCTAAGAATGCGGAAATTGTAAAGAGCGTTTCTCCGGAACTGGACAAAGAAGCTATGAGAGTAGTAGGGTTCCTGACTATGACTTACAAATTTACTCCTGGGAAAATAGAAGGGCAACCGGTTAATATGAACTTCAGCATTCCCGTAAATTTTCGTTTATAATAAAAAAAATTGAAATAATATGGCTAATTTTTATACCGAAGTTCCTGAATTGAAGTTCCAACTGAACAACCCGATGATGGAACGTATCTGTGAGCTGAAAGAGCGCGGATACCAAGATAAAGACAAATTTGACTACGCTCCGCAAGACTATACGGATGCAATGGACTCTTATGATAAGGTGCTCGAAATCACCGGAGAAATCACCGGAGAGATTATCAACCCGAACGCCGAAGGCGTGGACGAAGAAGGTCCTCACTGTGCCGACGGTCGCGTAGAATATGCCAGCGGTACGAGACAAAACCTCGATGCCATGGTGAAAGCCGGCCTGAACGGTATGACTATGCCCCGCCGCTTCGGTGGATTGAACTTCCCGATCACTCCGTATACCATGTGCGCTGAAATCGTGGCTGCTGCCGATGCCGGTTTTGGTAATATCTGGTCTTTGCAGGACTGTATCGAAACACTGTATGAATTCGGCAACGAAGATCAACACAGCCGTTTCATTCCGCGTATCTGCGCCGGAGAAACCATGTCTATGGACTTGACAGAACCCGATGCCGGTTCCGATTTGCAGAGTGTAATGCTGAAAGCTACATTTGATGAGAAAGAAAACTGCTGGCGCCTGAATGGTGTGAAACGTTTCATTACAAACGGTGACGCTGATTTACACCTCGTACTGGCTCGCTCGGAAGAAGGAACCAGAGATGGCCGTGGACTTTCCATGTTCATCTATGACAAACGCGAAGGTGGTGTAGATGTACGCCGCATCGAGAATAAGTTGGGTATCCACGGTTCACCTACTTGTGAACTTGTTTACAAGAATGCAAAAGCTGAACTTTGTGGTGACCGTAAGCTCGGCTTGATCAAATATGTAATGGCATTGATGAACGGTGCCCGTCTGGGTATCGCCGCACAATCCGTAGGTTTGTCACAAGCTGCCTACAATGAAGGTCTGGCATACGCAAAAGACCGTAAGCAGTTCAGCAAAGCTATTATTGAATTCCCGGCTGTATATGACATGCTGGCTATCATGAAAGCTAAGTTAGATGCAGGTCGTGCTTTGTTGTACCAAACATCTCGCTATGTGGACATTTACAAAGCTTTGGATGATATCTCCCGCGAACGTAAACTGACTCCGGAAGAACGTCAGGAACAAAAGAAATATTCCAAACTTGCTGATGCCTTTACTCCGCTGGCCAAAGGTATGAACTCCGAATATGCCAACCAAAATGCTTACGACTGTATTCAGATTCATGGTGGTTCCGGTTTCATGTTGGAATATGCCTGTCAACGTATCTACCGCGATGCCCGTATTACCAGCATCTACGAAGGTACGACTCAGTTACAGACTGTAGCCGCCATCCGTTATGTAACAAACGGTTCATACGCTGCTACTCTCCGCGATTACGAAACAATTCCTTGCAGCGAAGAAATGCAACCGTTGATGGATCGCCTGAAAGAGATGACGAATAAGTTTGAAGCTGTCACCAACGCAACGAAAGAAGCTGCAAACCAAGAACTGCTGGACTTCGTAGCCCGCCGTCTTTACGAAATGGCTGCTGTATGTGTGATGTCTCATCTTCTCATTCAGGACGCAACAAAAGCACCTGAGTTGTTTGCAAAGTCAGCTGTTGTCTATCTGAACTACGCTGAAGCTGAAGTAGAAAAGCACTTCAATTTTATCCGCAAGTTCAAAGTTGAAGAACTGGATAACTACCGCAAGTAATTAACCGATTACTATATTCAAAGAAGGCTGTCTCAAACGAATGGGACAGCCTTCTTTGTCATAAATAAAGCTCCTTACCGAAACAGTCTCAACTGACTGCGTAACTCATGAAGTTCATTCTGCATCTCTTCCATACGCTGTAACAGGTGATGGATGGCATCAATTCCTTCAATGTTGATGGATAAGTCATAATACATACGGCTGTAACGTTCCACCTCCGGCAGTTGGGTGAATGTCAGATAGCGTTCCCCACCTTCGGTCATTACTTCTATCAGGCCACCTTCCTGTAACAAATCGATAAACGACGGTTCAATGTGGCATTTGCGACAATACTCGCTGACTATGATTAATTCATTCTGCATAGTGCTACCTCCTTTTAGTTCATACTTTGAAGTTTACGGAACAACTCTTTCTGTTCTTCCGTCAAGTTCGTCGGCAGTTTCACGGAATAAGTCACAATGAGGTCACCGAACTGTCCTTCTTTCTTATATACAGGGAATCCCTTGCCTTTCAGACGGGCTTTCGTACCGTTCTGTGTCTCGGGTTTCACTTTCAGTTTTACCTTTCCATCCAAAGTATCTACCAACTGGTCTCCACCCAGGATAGCGGTATAAAGATCAATGGAAACATCTACATACAAGTCATCTCCCAAACGTTTGAATACCGGATCATCCGCAATCACAAACGTTATGTACAAGTCTCCGGCAGGTCCACCATTCACACCTTCGCCACCGTAACCTTTCAATTTAATGACTTGCCCGTTTGCCACGCCGGCAGGAATAGTAATGCGCACATTCTTACCGTTTACAGTCAACACTTGTTTATGAGTTTGGGCTGCATCACGAAGCGAGAGGTTTAAATCTGCATGGTAATCCTGTCCGCGGAAGCCTGCATTAGAACTTCCACGCCCCCGGCTTCCGAACATAGATTCAAAGAAATCGGAAAAGCCGCCACCATGACCGGAAAATTCCTGTCCATCGGATGAATACCAGTAAGAGCTACCATCCGTACCATATCCTGCACCCGAACCGCCGCCAAAGCCACCAAATCCACCGGCACCCGCCTCCTGACGGGCACGCTTTTGAGCCTCAAATTCATCGGCATGCTTCCAATGCTCACCATACTCATCGTATTTTTTACGCTTTTCAGGATCACTCAGCACTTCATTTGCTTCATTAATTGCCTGAAATTTATCTTTGGCAGAAGAATCGTTCGGATTCAGATCAGGATGATATTTGCGTGCCAATTTACGGAACGCTTTCTTTATATCATCCTGGCTTGCCGTCTTATCTACCCCAAGGACTTGATAATAATCTATATAAGCCATAGTCTATAAATTTTGTTATTCTTATATACCCTATCACAAATAACGCACCAAGTAGGTGTTTTGAATATTAAAATACATAAACGAAAACTAAAAAGGAGTATTAAAAAGCATAAACCATAGATAATCAACAAAATATCCATTTATAAAAAGATCCATTAATGTCTTTTTAATTCTAAAACGATGTAAACGACTCGTAACATCAATTAATTATTCATGCTAAAACTTCCTAAAATAAACGGAAAACACTTTATTTGTATATAAAATAATGCATTTACAGAAAGCATAATTCCCCCAACCTTAATATATTGACTTATTATGAAAAGTAACCATTGGCTACTTACGGTAGCACTCACTTTCATTGTCCTGCAAACCAAAGCAGATGCATGGATACGCATAAACCAACTTGGCTACTTGCCGCAATCTGTGAAAGTAGCAGTATTCATGAGTGAAGAACCCACTGACATACAAGAGTATGCACTTGTAGATGCCTTCACCGGACAAACAGTTAGAACTTTCAATTCTATCAAATCAACCGGAAAGATGGGCCTAATGAAGAGTACTTATCGTTTGAATTTTAGCGATTTCAATCAACCGGGAACCTATTACCTGAAAGCAGGTAAAGTTGTATCTCCCCATTTCCCCATCAATAACCATGTATACAATGGAACTGCAGATTTCTTGTTGAACTATATGCGTCAGCAGCGCTGCGGTTATAATCCTTTCCTGAAAGACAGTTGTCATGTGCACGATGGCTACATCTTGTATCATCCCACTAAGACGGGACAACACATTGATGTCCGTGGTGGCTGGCACGATGCAACTGATTATCTGCAATACACCACCACTTCCGCCAATGCTATTTATCAGATGATGTTCGCCTATCAGGAAAATCCGGAATCTTTCGGTGATTTCTATGATGCTGCCGGACTTCCCGGTGCTAACGGTATTCCTGACATTGTAGACGAAATAAAATGGGGATTGGATTGGTTAAATCGCATGAATCCCGCTTCTGGCGAACTATACAACCAGATTGCTGACGACCGTGACCACGCCGGTATGCGTCTGCCCAACGAAGATAAAGTGGACTATGGTTACGGTCCAGGCAACGGACGTCCTGTTTATTTCTGTAGCGGTGAACCTCAGGTACGTGGCCAGTTTATGAACACAACTACAGGTGTAGCCAGTACAGCAGGCAAATATGCTTCCTGCTTCGCTCTCGGTGCACGCCTCCTGAAGAATTTCTACCCGGAATTTGCAGCTGAAATAGAGGCAAAGGCTGATGCAGCCTATCAGGAAGGAGTAAAAAAGCCTGGGGCTTGCCAAACGGCATCTGTCTTGTCTCCGTATATCTATGAAGAAGATAACTGGGTAGACGATATGGAGTTGGGAGCCATGGAACTGTTTAAGAGTACCGGAGATCTGACATATCTGCAGCAAGCCGTTGAGTATGGACGACGTGAACCTGTTACCCCATGGATGGGTGCTGACAGTGCACGCCACTATCAATGGTATCCGTTCATGAATATGGGACATTACCACTTAGCAAAAGTAAACAATGACCGCCTCAGCAAAGAATTCATCCGAAACATGCATACCGGTATTGTACGTACCTACGAAAAAGCAGTCGAAAGCCCATTCATGCATGGCATTCCCTACACTTGGTGTTCTAACAACTTAACAACTGCCATGTTGACACAGTGCCGCCTGTATCGTGAAGCAACAGGTGATGAATCATACAAAGAAATGGAAGCTGCCATGCTCGACTGGTTGTTCGGTTGTAACCCATGGGGAACTAGCATGATCGTAGAACTCCCCCTATATGGAGACTATCCTTCACAGCCCCACTCTTCATTACTAAATGCAGGAGTAGGCAACACTACAGGCGGATTGGTAGACGGACCAGTTTACCGCACTATTTTTGAAAGTCTACGTGGAGTAAATATGACTGGTATTCCCGGTACTCCCGGACAAGATTATGAACGCTTTCAACCGGACCTGATGGTATATCACGATGCTATTCATGACTATTCGACCAATGAGCCGACTATGGATGGAACTGCATGTCTCACTTATTACCTCTCTGCCATGCAAAAAGAGGGCATGAAGCAAGCCAATATTCAGGGCGATAAGAATGTATATGTAAATGGTGGCATCATTCGCACTGATCCATCAAAAAAACAAATTACACTTGTTTTTACTGCAGCTGATAAAGCAGACGGTGCCAACGCTATCATCAGCACGCTGAAAAAGTATGGCATCAAAGGTGGATTTTTCTTCACCGGTGAATTCTACGAACTCTACCCTGAAGTAGTCAAACGTCTGCGTACCGAAGGACATCTGGTAGGTAGCCACAGTTATGGACACTTACTGTATATGCCGTGGGAAAATCGCGATTCACTATTAGTAACCCGTGAGCAGTTTGAACAGGATATGCTAAAAAGCTACGCAGGTATGCGCGAGGCAGGTATCGAATACAAAGATGCTCCGGTATATATCCCGCCTTATGAATATTATAATAAAGAAATAGCTGCATGGGCAAAAAATATGGGTATCCAACTTATTAACTATACGCCCGGTACAATGAGTAATGCAGATTACACTACCCCGGATATGGGACAGAAATATCGCAGCAGTAAGTTTATCTATGACAAAATCATGGAAGTAGAGAAAAAAGAAGGTTTAAACGGACATTTGATGTTGATACACTTCGGTACGGACGACCGCCGTACGGATAAATTCTATAATGGCTATCTGGATAAAATGATTAAAACATTGAAACGGAAAGGCTATACTTTTGTACCCGTACTCGAAGCAATAGGAATGTAGTCCATACGATTATCATAAAAAGGTTAGTTAAAGGTTATCATGCAAAGGTATTTAAGGTAATATTCAATCGGTTTGTTTTCAGTAGGCTTTTCCCCCCCAAGGGAAAAAGTTTCAAACCAAAGCTCCATGCCTGAGAAGGTCCGGAGCTTTTTTCTGTCATTTTTATAATATAATGAAGAAGATTTTGATGCAGATAAGTGCATCAGCCTACGCAGATAAGTGCATCACCCTACACAGATAAGTCTTCAACCTGATGCAAATAAGTGTGTGGGGTGATGCAGATAAGTGCATAATAAGGAAAATCAGAAGCTTTCTTTCACAGCCTGCAACAAGGTCTGTATATCTTCCTCTGTTGTATCAAAAGAAGTCACAAAACGAATTTCATTTTCAGCTTCGTTCCAGAAATAGAAGAAGTAAGACTTCATTAGCTTATCAATAACCGAACGAGGCATAGTCAAGAATAACTGGTTACTCTCCATCTTCTGTGTGAAATGTACACCCGGTAATACTTTCAAACCATCATACAGTTTTTGTGCCATTGCATTGGCGTGCATAGCATTCTTTTTCCACAAATCATCTGTAAGGTAAGCTGTGAACTGACAAGAAAGATAACGTAATTTAGAAGCTAACTGGGCCGATTGCTTCCGCACATAAAATGCCTCTTTTTTGAGCTCCGGATTAAAAATAACTACGCTTTCCCCAAGCATCAAACCATTCTTTGTTCCACCAAAACTAAGTATATCAATACCACAATCAACCGTAAGTTCCTTGAAACTAAGATTCAAAGCTACACAAGCATTCGCCAGGCGTGCACCATCCATGTGTACATACATACCATGTTTATGCGCCAAAGCTGTTAATGCCTTCAATTCCTCCGGAGTATAAACAGTACCCAATTCCGAACATTGGGAAATATAAATAGCACCCGGCTGGGAATGATGTTGTTCACCAAAATTCTTTAGATAAGGCTGTACCAACTCTGGAGTGAGTTTTCCATCCGATGACACAATCGGACGGATCTGGCAACCTGTCATACGTGCAGGAGCACCACATTCATCCACATAAATATGCGCTGTCTCCGCACAAAGAATCAAATTATAAGGACGCGTAACCAACTGTAAAGCTACTGCATTACTACCTGTTCCATTAAAAACAAAAAGCGGTTCACAATCAGCTGTAAATGTCTCCTTGATTTTGCGGACGGCTTCCTCCGTCCAAGGATCGTCACCGTAGCCTACTGCATGATTTTGGTTTGCTTGGTTTAGTGCTTCCATCACCAATGGATGTACACCGGAATTGTTGTCTGAAGCAAAACTTCTCATAGTTATATTCATTTTATCGATAAATTATCTTAGCACCCGAATTATCATTTACTACTAAGAGCATGCAAAGGAACGAAATATATTCGTTAGCAGAAAAAAAGAAGCGTGGATTTTTAAAATCCACGCTTTCGTTTAGGTTTTCAATCGGTTTTTTCATTCTTTAGCCGATATAAACATTCACGCCCAAAAAAATGTAGAGCTCTTCATTCTCTTGGTGCAATACAATCTTGTCTTCACAAGCTAACCATCCCAAGGCGGCTCCCAGTTCTTTGTCCTTCAGCCCGGACTTTCTCTTCAAAGTCCCATAGTCCCATTTGGCGTAATTGCTAAGCAACCTCCAAATTTTGCCTGCGTTCAGGCCGATGTCGCTTTTGTTCATCTCTTTTCGTTATTAAAAAGGTTAAATAATTGATTGGTTTTTGTTTAGGCTATCCTAATTTATCCCCCTAAAGGTATCACTTTTTATTTATAAAACACAAAAAACGAACGAAAGATATATTTTTTAATCAAATTTGTAACAGTTTCGTAATAATATACAGGTAATATGAGAAGAAAAAGACTAGAAAAGAGAAAAAAAGACCACAGCACCTTCAGAGAGATGCTGTGGTCATTTATTATAATTATGAATTCAGGGAAAAACGGGTATTACATCATGCCACCCATGCCGCCCATGCCGGGAGCCCCCATTGGCATTTCAGGTTTGTCTTCCTTTTTTTCAACGATTACACATTCAGTAGTCAAGAACATACCTGCAATAGAAGCAGCATTTTCCAAAGCTACACGAGCAACCTTTGCAGGATCAACTACACCGGCAGCATGCAGATTTTCATATACATCAGTACGAGCATTGTAACCATAGTCACCTTTACCTTCACGTACTTTCTGTACAACTACAGCACCTTCTTTACCTGCATTGGCAACGATCTGACGCAACGGTTCTTCAATAGCACGCTTGATAATGTCAACACCGGTAGTTTCATCGATGTTATCACCTTTGAAGCCTTCCAATGCATCGAGTGCACGGATGTAAGCTACGCCACCGCCTGGTACGATACCTTCTTCTATAGCAGCACGTGTTGCACGCAAAGCATCGTCTACACGGTCTTTCTTCTCCTTCATTTCAACTTCAGAAGCAGCACCTACGTAAAGAACTGCAACACCACCAGACAATTTGGCCAGACGCTCCTGCAATTTTTCTTTGTCATAATCAGATTTCGTAGCAGCAATCTGAGCTTTGATCTGTTCACAACGTTGCTTGATATTTTGTTTGTCACCGGCACCGTTTACGATGGTAGTGTTATCTTTAGAAACTGTGATCTTATCAGCAGTACCCAACATCTCGATGGTAGCTTGTTCCAGTTTCAGACCCTTTTCCTCGCTGATCACTACACCACCAGTCAATACGGCGATATCTTCCAGCATTTCTTTACGACGGTCACCGAAGCCCGGAGCTTTCACAGCACAAATCTTCAACTGAGAACGCAGACGGTTTACAACCAGCGTAGTCAAAGCTTCACTATCCACATCTTCTGCGATTACCAACAGAGGACGTCCGGTTTGTACAGCAGGTTCTAGGATAGGCAAGAAATCTTTCAGGTTAGAAATCTTCTTGTCGTAGATCAGGATGTATGGTTTTTCCATTTCGCACTCCATCTTCTCCGTGTTAGTAACGAAGTAAGCAGAAAGATAACCACGATCAAACTGCATACCTTCTACCACACCAATAGTAGTATCAGTACCCTTAGCTTCTTCGATAGTAATTACACCGTCTTTAGAAACCTTACGCATAGCATCAGCGATCAACTTACCGATAACCGGATCATTGTTGGCAGATACAGAAGCAACCTGTTCAATCTTATCGTAGTTGTCACCTACTTTTTCAGCTTGTGACTTAATTGAGTCAACTACTTTGGCAACAGCCTTGTCAATACCACGTTTGATATCCATAGGGCTTGCACCGGCAGTTACGTTCTTCAAGCCTTCAGCAACAATAGCCTGTGCCAATACAGTAGCAGTAGTAGTACCGTCACCGGCATCGTCACCAGTCTTGGAAGCTACTTCTTTCACCAACTGTGCACCTGTATTTTGGTATGCATCAGACAGTTCCACTTCCTTAGCTACAGTTACACCGTCTTTCGTGATATGAGGAGCACCGAATTTCTTTTCGATAATCACATTACGACCTTTAGGGCCGAGAGTTACTTTCACAGCATTTGCCAGTGTATCGATACCTTTTTTCAATTGGTCGCGGGCATCGATATTGAATAATATTTCTTTTGCCATAATGATATTTACAATTTAAATATTTTATAATTACTATATTAACCTAACACAGCGAGTACGTCACTTTGACGCATAATCAGATATTTAGTGCCTTCAACTTCCAGTTCGGTACCAGCATACTTGCCATACAAAACTGTGTCGCCCACCTTCAATACCATCTCTTCATCTTTCGTACCGTGACCAACTGCCACAACTTCACCTTTCAAAGGTTTTTCTTTTGCTGTATCCGGAATAATGATACCGCCAATTGTTTTCTCTTCTGCAGGTGCAGGGAGTATCAGCACTCTGTCTGCCAATGGTTTAATGTTCATAGTTCTTTTGTTTTTTATATGTTATACATTTATTATAGTAATGTCTTGCCTCGTTTTGGTGAGACGCAAAATAAATTGCGAAAAGCGTGCCAAACAGCAAAGCTAAATTTCTGTCAGTATAAAACTGCCAAATTGGCAAAGAATAAGACAATATTCCATTATCTTTAGAGAAGATAAGCGGCATCTCAGCATAACTTTTTCATGATTTGCATTATCTTTGCCCCCTCAAAAAACGTTTTTAGAAACATGAATGCAGTCTGGATTGTTTTGCCCATTCTCACATTATTAATGTTTGAGCTGGGATTGACACTTGAAATTAAAGATTTTAAATTATTTCGTCAACGCCCCTATCCTGTAATTGCAGGATTGATAGGACAGATAATCCTTTTACCTGTATTAGCCTTTGCACTGGGATATCTGTTTCATCTGGAGCCTTTATTTTTTATTGGATTGGTACTCATAGCCTGCTCTCCGGGAGGAAGTTCATCCAATATATTCTCTATGATTGCCAAAGGCGATGTGGCACTTTCCGTTTCGTTAACTGCCCTCAACAGCATTATCACCCTATTCACAATTCCTGTCATTATGGAGTTTGCCACACAAGTTGCAGGAGACAATAGTGGAATGATCATACACTTACCTGTCGGTAGCCTCATCGTCCAGAATTTACTACTTATGTTGTTCCCCATTGCAACAGGTATTTTAACAAAACGATTCTGCCCTAAAGCTGCCGAACGGATACACAAAGTATTATCTAAAGTAGCTTTTCCTGCCTTGATATTATTAGCTTCTGTCTTCTTCATACAACATCACGAAACGATAGCTGCACAGATCGGACGATTAGGATTGTGCATCACAATGATGATTTTGCTGGCTATGGGTGGAGGATATATAATCTCTTGGCTAATGAAATTAAACAGAAAAGAGCAACGCACACTTATCATTGAAATAGGAATGCAGAATGCAGCTCAAAGTATTGCTATTGCAAGCAGCCCGTTTATATTCAATAATGATGTAATTGCTATACCAGCCATTATTTATGCGCTGATGATGAATATTATCTTATTAGTATATGTGGGAATAGTAAAGAGAAGATAATAAACAGTGAAAATTACACTAAAAACCCCTCCTACAAGAAGTTAAGACCTTGCATACAAGAAGTTAACTTCTTGTCAACAGGGAGTTAAGTTCTTGTCAACAAGAAATTGGCGACTGAAAAAATGATAAACCAAGCCAGTTTAGTCAATATCCAGATCCGTATCACAACTCAATTCCGTCGAATATCCCTGCCAGAAGCTCTTGGTAGAATGTACTAAAGCACTCCCCATCAAGAAAAGGAATATTACGGCTATTAACGTCATCACCATACCGATGGCTGCGTAATACTTCGGTTCTAAAACATCCATAATAGTTATCTTTGTTAGGTTAGTACTACAAAGATAACCAAGATGGACTACAAAGAGTTTACTCTTTTATGAAGTTTTTATTTCTTTAAAGTTTGTATCAATTCTTCGACCGAAACCAAGCTCTGTTCGCCAGTCTCCATATTCTTCAGCGTCACCTTATTCTCATTTATTTCATTCTCTCCCACAAGGGCTACAAATGGAATGTTTTTGGCATTAGCATAGCTCATTTGTTTTTTCATCTTTGAAGAATCCGGAAAGATTTCTGCACGAATACCTTCGGCCCGTACCTTAGCAAGTACATTCAGAGAGTAAGCAGCTTCTTTCTCACCAAAGTTAATAAAGAGAAGTTGTGTACTGTTCACAGCTTCCTTCGGATAAAGGTCAAGCTGATTCAATACATCGAAGATACGATCGGCTCCAAAAGAGATACCTACACCAGAAACACCAGCCATACCGAATACACCGGTCAGATTGTCATAGCGACCGCCACCTGTGATACTTCCGATTTGCACATCCAAGGCTTTCACTTCAAAAATGGCACCGGTGTAGTAGTTCAATCCGCGAGCAAGCGTCAGATCCAGTTCCAGTTCATTTTTCAAACCGAAAACAGACAGAGTTTTCAAGATAAACTCGCTTTCTTCCACACCTTTTTGACCGATCTCACTACCCGCAAGCACTTCTTTCAAAGTAGCCAGTTTTTCTTCGTTCGTACCATTCAGCAGAATAATAGGTTGCAGTTTGGCAATAGCTTCATCACTGATACCTTTTTCTTTCAGTTCTGCATTCACATTGTCCAAACCTATTTTATCCAACTTATCAATAGCTACTGTGATATCCACTATTTTATCAGCCTCACCTATAATCTCGGCGATACCGGTCAAAATCTTACGGTTATTGATCTTAATGCAAACCCGGATACCAAAACGAGTAAAGACCGTATCAACAATCTGCATCAACTCTACTTCATTCAGTAAAGAGTCACTACCCACTACATCAGCGTCACATTGATAAAATTCACGATAACGTCCCTTCTGTGGACGATCTGCACGCCAAACGGGTTGTATCTGATAACGTTTGAAAGGGAAAGTTATTTCATCACGGTGCATTACCACGTAGCGAGCAAACGGCACAGTGAGATCATAACGCAAACCTTTCTCACAGAATTTACTGGCAAGTTTAGCAGCATTACGACTCAGTAGTTCCTCATCAGTCAGTCCGGAAAAATAGTCACCTGAGTTCTGTATCTTGAACAGGAGTTTATCACCTTCTTCACCATACTTCCCCATCAGTGTAGAAAGCATTTCCATTGCAGGCGTCTCAATCTGCTGGAAACCATAGAGGTGATATACATCGCGAATGGTATTGAATATATAGTTACGCTTCGCCATCTCTACTGGCGAAAAGTCACGGGTTCCTTTGGGAATACCTGGTTTTGCTGCCATAATTATTCTATATTATTTAGTTTGAAATGCAAATTTACGGCAAATTATTGAATTAGCTGAAAGAAAAACAGGAGATTTTGAATAAATATGTGCATAGTTGATGGCCTATCTTAAGCAAACAGACCATCTATTCACAATGAATAGATGGTCTGTTTTATCGCTTTTATATATTGGACAAGATTAGTCCCTGCGTCCCATAAATATCATAATATAATAAATCAACGTTGCCAATGAACCCAATGCAGCCACCACATAGGTATAAGCAGCAGAACGAAGTGCGTCTTCAGCCTGCTTATGATTGTAAGAGTTCGTAATGCCCGAACGGCTCAACCATACCAATGCACGCTTACTGGCATCTATTTCCACCGGCAAAGTGACGAAACTGAACAGCGTAGTCATAGCAAACAGGATAATACCTGCCAGCAACAATTGCGGGAACGTGTTCAACAGCAAGATACCACCCAGCAACAACCAGGTCATCCACTGTGAAGCAAACGATACCACAGGTACAAGCTTACTACGCATAGTCAGGGGAGCATAAGCCCGTGCGTGCTGCACAGCGTGACCACACTCGTGAGCGGCAACGGCAGCAGCCATGATACTGTTACTTTCGTATACACCTTCACTCAGGTTTACTGTCTTATTGGCAGGGTTATAGTGGTCTGTCAGTTGTCCCGGCGTATGTGTCACCTGAACATCATAAATTCCATTGTCATGTAGCATCTGAAGGGCAACATCACGGCCCGTCATTCCATTACCGGTAGGGATCTTGGAGTACTTCTTGAACTTGTTCTGCAAGTTCATTTGCACCAGCCAGCTGACCACAGCTATACCAATAAAGATAATCCATTGTATTCCTATCATTCCTTCCATAATCTTTTTCTGTTTTTAGTAATTAAAAATGTGTCGTTTGTTATATATAATACAAATTGTTTGCCAAAAATAAAGGGAAACCGTGAGCTTTACTACAGTTTCCCTTATCTTTTAGGAAGAATTAGCGAAAACCCACTACTGCCCAACAAGTTGTAACTCTATCACGTAATCCGTATCTGCAGGAACTTCCGGTAATTGCAATACCACTCCCTGTCCGGCACGAACAATTCGTACCGGGGATTGATCTTTAAACAGAAAGCCCTTCTTCACCATTTTTCCATCTAATGGAAGATATAGCGCATTATCCTTCAAATTCAGAATATGGACAAAAAGTCGATTTCCCTTTTGCGTTGTCACTCCCCAGTCATGCGGAGGAACAACACCGCCACGAGTGCCATAAATCGTCTCGCCATACACTTTCATCCACTCTCCCATTTCTTTCAACCGTTGAACCGCGACTTCCGGCAGACATCCGTCCGGCTGAGGACCGATATTCATCAAGAGATTTGCATCCTTTCCGGCAGCTTTCACCAGATAATGGATCAGAGTTTTAGTTGACTTATAATCTTGGTCGGTAATCTTATATCCCCACATCCCGTTCATGGTTTCGCAAGTTTCCAAAGGCAAATGGCTGACATCCTGTCCGGATAGTCCGGCACTGTTTTCTCCCGGCAGATCACGCTCGAAGATTTGTATATCTTCTCCGGAGAAAGGAACCTGATGATGATTGTTTCCCACCAGACATGCAGGTTGCAGGCGGTGTATCAGCGCATATTGTTCCGGTAGCTGCCAGTCAAAATCCGGATTAGCGTCCTGATCCCACCAACCGTCGAACCAGATAGCGCCTACCGGACCGTAGTTCGTCAGCAACTCCGTCAACTGGTTGTTCATAAAGGTATAATAGTTTTTCCAGTCTCCCTTCGGGTTAGGTCTTCCAGTTCCGCGCCCTGTGCGCCCCCAAGGTGCGTCTTCACGATACCAATCTATATGGGAGTAATAGAAATGAAGCCGGATGCCCTGCTTATAACATTCGTCCGCCAACTCTTTCACGACATCGCGCTTGAAAGGGGTTGCATCCACAATATTATAATCGGAATACTTGGTATGAAACATGGAGAACCCTTCATGGTGGCGGCTCGTAAAGCAGATATACTTGGCTCCGGATGCCTTAATGGCACTTACCCATTCAGCAGCGCTAAATTTAGAGGGATAGAATCCTCCGGCAAGCTTCGCATATTCTTTATAATTCAAATCTTTATTGGTCATCGTCCATTCACCGGTAGCCAACATACAGTATAGTCCCCAGTGCAGAAATATTCCAAACTTATTGTCTTGAAATTCCTGACGGGCTTTCAGGTTCTCGGCAGACGGTTGATAAGTCTGCGCCTTTGCAGGCAAAAAAGATGCTGCAAACAAAAGTGATAGAAGAAAGTGTGTGTTCATCATAAGTATGCGGATGGGTTAATAAAAATGAGATTACATCAGCATGTATGTCTGATGTAATCTCATTATAATATAGTTAGACTTACTCTTCTGTATAGCGTTCAATCGTCTGTCCGCGGTCAGGACCTACGGAAACAATCTTGATGGGCACACCAAGCTGTTCTTCCAGGAATGTCAGGTAAGCATTGAATTCTTCAGGGAATTCATCTTCACTCTGCATTCTCGTCATATCAGTTTCCCAACCGGGCAACTCAACATAAACCGGCTCAATGCCGTCATTGATATCATAAGGGAAGTAATCGATTTCCTCGCCATCCACCTTATAAGCTACACAAGCCTTGATGGTTTCAAAAGAATCAAGCACGTCGCTCTTCATCATGATCAATTTAGTAACACCGTCCACCATAATGGCATACTTCAATGCCACCAGGTCAATCCATCCGCAACGGCGTTTACGACCTGTAACCGAGCCGAATTCATGTCCCAGTGTACAAATCTGATCACCTGTCTTATCAAACAGTTCTGTTGGGAACGGACCTGCACCTACACGTGTACAATAGGCTTTAAAAATACCATAAACCTCACCGATTTTATTAGGAGCCACCCCCAAACCGGTACAAGCACCCGCACAAATGGTATTGGAAGAAGTAACGAACGGATAAGAACCAAAGTCGATATCCAACATTGTACCCTGAGCACCTTCGCAAAGTACTGACTTATTTTCGTTCAGCAGGTTATTGATTTCATGCTCGCTGTCTACCAACGGGAACTGTTTCAGATATTCGATACCTTCCATCCAGACCTTTTCAAGTTCTGTCAGGTCGTACTCATAGTTCAAACCTTTCAGGATTTGTTCATGGCGTGCTTTGGCTTCAGCATACTTTTGTTCGAAGTTATGCAGGATATCACCTACACGCAGACCGTTACGGCTGACCTTATCGGTGTAAGTCGGACCGATACCTTTCCCCGTCGTACCTACTTTAGCATCACCTTTCGCAGCTTCATATGCAGCGTCCAATATGCGGTGGGTCGGCAAGATGAGATGCGCTTTCTTAGAGATATGCAAGCGCGCTTTCAGGTTATGTCCGGATGCTTCCAATGCTTCAGCCTCTGCCTTGAAGAGAGCCGGGTCAAGCACCACGCCATTGCCAATGATATTCACCTTGTCACCTTGGAAAATTCCCGAGGGAATAGAACGGAGCACATACTTCTGCCCTTCGAACTCGAGTGTATGTCCGGCATTCGGTCCGCCCTGGAAGCGAGCCACGACATCGTATCTCGGAGTTAATACGTCAACGACTTTGCCTTTGCCTTCGTCGCCCCATTGTAATCCTAATAGAACATCTACTTTCATTTTTCTTTCTTATGGTTATTACTTTTCTTCTTACGTTTGTTAGCGCGGTCGCACTTACTGCACAATCCATACAGATAAAGCGAATAATGCGACAGACTGAACCGACTCAATTTAGTATTCCCAATCGCCTGCTGTAATTCTTCGTTCTGAAACTCAGTCACTTTGCCACACTGTGTGCAGATTTGATGGTGATGCGTATCACGGTTATAGCTCTTTTCGTATTGGGAGGAATTTCCAAACTGGTGCTTGATAACCAGTCGTGCATTGATGAGAAGGATAATAGTATTGTAAAGAGTCGCGCGGCTTACACGGAAATTCTCCTGGTCAGCCATCAGCGAATAAAGTGTATCGATGTCAAAATGACCATCAATGGAATAGATAGTATCGAGTATGGCATAGCGCTCGGGAGTCTTGCGATGCCCGTTCGCGTTGAGATATTCAGTGAATATCTGCTTTACCGTATCTTTCACATTCTGACTTTCCATTTTGGCGGCGCAGTTTTTTTACAGCCAACAAAGTTAAGCCTTTTTTGCGGAAAGCAAATGAGAAAGGGGAAAAAAAACAAAAAATCACTTTATTCTATTTCTTCTCTTACAAGATTATATAGCAACTGTTCGGCTTCCGATTCGGAATGTTCCATCTCTTCCACCCGGCGGCATACTTGGAAAGCATGCTCTTCACTATGCTGCATGAAGCGGCGAATGGCCGCCATAGCTGCATTACGCACGTGGTAGGAACCGGAAATGAAAGCACAAACAGCCTGGTCGAGAAATTCGTTCGCAGTGCGTTCATTCATATCCCCCTTCTTCATTAGCAAACGGGCAATGGTGAGAAAACCACACGTCTGTACATACTCCCGCTCATCGGCAATCCATTGAAAAGACTTCGCAGGAGCATAAGGAAGATGCTGAAACAGATTCATAGAAGTAAGTTCCGCTATTTCAATGTTCTGAATACTTTCCACCCAGATATCGGCAATCTCCGGAAAGAAGCTTTCTACAGGCTGTAACAGTCCCGCCATAATCTTACATTCACGGATATCCTCTTTCCACAAGGCTTGCGCCAATGAGTGATCCTTTTCATATTCTCCGGCAATTGCCTTGATGCGGGGAAGTTCTACACCGAAATTCAATTTGTAGACCAGTCCCTTTTCACGCATACTTTGAGACACAGCCCCGTTCATAGAGAGGCGGAGCTGTGTCTTTATTTCTTTCAGTTGTTCATGTAAATCCACAAAACAATGATTTATAGTTAATTATTAATAGAAGGCAGATTAGAATAATCCTTACTGTAACGCAACATTTGTTCCGCATAGCCTTCGTCATAAGTCACTTTTATGTCGGTTATCTTACCGGCTGCATCTACCACTGCTTCATATTTCGGATTTACAAATCCCTTGTACGGAGCCAGATTCAGCTTTTTGTAACGTTCCAGAACTTCGGCATGCAAAGCCGGATCTACCTTCACTGCATAGTTTTCCACCAAATCGTGGGCACCTTGATAGTCGCCAGTTGATTTGATACGTTGGATTTCGGACAGTAACTCACCGAAGAGTGCACGCAACTTTTCATAATCGTTCACTACTACATAAGTCTTACCATCTTTCTTCACCAGCTCTACTACTTTATCCGCCGCACCTTTCTCAAACACCCAGCGGGCAATGAGCTGACGATTACGCATGTGAGCTTCTTCCACATTGTTACCCGGTTCAATGCGAACCAGCTGTGTCATCAGGCCGTTCATCAGATAAGTATAATATTCTGCTTTATAAGCATCTGCATTGGGTGTCAGTCCCAGTTCTACCAACTTAGAATCAGCTACATAATAGAGACCGAACAAGTCCGCACGTGCTTCCTCAATCGTAGAGCCATAGGCTTTCAAAGCATCCGGATCAACTCCCGGAAGCAACTTACCGGAACCATGTCCCAGACATTCATGCAAATCCGTATGAAGTTCACCGGTCAGATCGGCATATTTATCTATCAACTGCAATTCGGCATCGCTATACACAAACTCTTCATTGAATCCGTTACCACGAGCCGCCTTATTATATGCATCCGTAATATTACCGATAGTCACAGATTTAGAACCATGATGGCTGCGTATCCAGTTGGAGTTAGGCAAATTGATACCGATAGCTGTTGCCGGATAAAGGTCACCCGCCAGAATAGCAGCAGTAATCACCTTGGCGGAAACACCTTTCACTTCATCTTTCTTGAATTGCTTATCCACCGGAGAGTGATCTTCAAACCATTGCGCATTGCCACTGATAATCTCAGTACGATGCGTAGCTTCCATATCCTTAAAGTTCACCAATGATTCCCAGCTTGCCTTCATACCCAACGGATCACCATAGCTTTCCGTAAATCCATTCACAAAGTCCACGAGGGAATTCAAATCTTTCACCCAGAGGATAGCATATTCATCAAAAGTCTTCAGATCACCGGTCTTATAATACTTTATCAGTTCAGCAATCACAGCCTTCTGTTCCTGATTTTCTGCTACGCCTTCCGCTTTCTTCAACCAGTATACGATGTTATCAATAGCCTGTCCGTACAGACCACCCACTTTCCAGACCTTTTCTTGAATCTTGCCGTTCTCTTTCACCAGACGGCTGTTCAGACCGTAAGAAACAGGTGTTTCATCTTTCGGGTCCTTCATGGCATTATAAAAGTCTTCGGCTTCCTTCTGCGTCACACCGTCATAATAGTTGCAAGCAGAAGTCAACACTAAGTCCTCTCCTGCTGCCTGGTTCACGCGTTTCGGCATTACAGTCGGGTCAAAAATAACCGGAGACAACTCATCACATAATTGCTCTGCGGTTTGTCCTTCAGCCAGCGGCAATGTAGAGGCATCTACACTCAGCACAGCTTCTTTGAAAAATTCGGGAGCAAAAGCAGGCACGAACTTCTCAGAGCCATAATGGTGATGGATGCCGTTAGAAAACCACACACGTTTAAGGTACACTTCCATCGCCTTAAAATCAGGCGTGTTTTTGTCTCCTTTATATCCTGTATAAATCGCTTCCAACGTTCTACGAATGCGCAAGTTATATTTTCCATTCTGATCGAAGAGAATGTCACGACCCTGCAAAGCAGCTTCCGTAAGGTAATACACCAGCTCTTTCTGTTGGAGCGACAGGTTTTCGAAACCGGGAACCCGGTAACGTAATATTTGTAAATCTGCAAATTGTTCCACTGTATAATCAAATTTATCTGCCTCGGCAGTTGTTGTTTTCGAGCCACTACAAGCTGTCAGCAATGCAAAAGCGGCACATACCATTAGTTGTTTCTTCATGTGTCGGGAGATATGTGAGTTGGTATTTAGAAAAGACGAAAAGGAAGTATTCCGAAACAGCTGCTCCGGAATATTTCCTTTTTATACATTGCTTTACGCAGAATTACTGTTTTTTATCTGCGTGTTTTTTACGATATCCGTTAGGAGTTTCACCTACATTCTTGTAAAATGCAGCGTAGAAAGACTGACGGTTGGCAAAGCCTACCATTGTGCTAATTTCTTCTACATTCTTGTCGGCATATCTCTTGTCCGTCAATAAATGCTTAGCATCTTTTACTCTGTACTCATTCAACAAGCATGAATAGTTCATACCAAAACGAGAGTTTACTACAGCAGACAGATAGCGAGTGTTGGTTTTCAACTCTTTCGCCAAGTCTTTAGCCGAGTAATCGGGATCTTTGTACTTCTTCTGCACAACAACAATATTCAATATCTTGTCATACAATTCATCTGCCAATTCCGGACGAATCAACGAGCGGTAAGCAGCATTCTTCTCTTTTTTCTCTCTCAGGTTATAAGGGCGCTTCTTAGGAGCCGCATCCTGATTTTTGTTTTCTAAATCACTCATTTGAATTAACTGGTTAGGGTTTGTTAAAAAATGAAAGCCCGAAGGATTTTCCTTTAGACTTTACAAAAGTCTGACATTTTTTTCTAATACGCAACTTTTCTCGTACATATTTTTGACCTATAAACAACGAAAAAGGTTGAAAAGTAGCATTTGAGCCGATTTAATAAGAAACTTTAACTTTAGCAAAAGAGGTTATGATATAAAATGAATACGTTTATCAGCTTGTTTCATATACAATAATTAATGTACCTTTGCAGGATAAAACTTTATCAGCGAAATGATACAGACGCTTAAACGATATTTTGGTTACGATAGTTTCCGCCCTTTACAGGAAGAGATTATCCGCACACTACTGGACGGAAGAGATTCCCTGGTATTGATGCCTACCGGAGGTGGAAAGTCCATTTGTTACCAGCTTCCGGCTCTGTTATGCGAAGGAACCGCCGTAGTGGTTTCCCCTTTAATCTCCCTGATGAAAGATCAGGTGGAGTCACTTTGCGCCAACGGTGTAGCCGCGGGTGCCCTGAACAGCAACAACGACGAGACCGAAAATGCTGCCCTACGCCGTGCTTGTATGGAAGGGAAGCTGAAATTACTCTACATTTCGCCTGAGAAATTAATAGCAGAAGCCAACTATCTTTTAAGAGATATGCACATCTCATTATTTGCCATCGATGAAGCGCATTGCATTTCCCAATGGGGACATGATTTCCGTCCGGAATATGCACAAATGGGATTCATACGCGAGATGTTTCCCAACATTCCGGTCATAGCCCTTACAGCTACAGCAGATAAAATTACACGTGAAGATATTGTACGGCAGTTACACCTCAACCAGCCAAAGGTTTTCATCTCTTCTTTCGACCGTCCCAACCTGAGCCTTACCGTAAAACGGGGGTACCAGCAGAAAGAAAAAAGTAAAGCCATCTTGGATTTCATCGGTCGCCATCCCGGTGAAAGCGGCATCATCTATTGCATGAGTCGCAGCAAAACGGAGACAGTGGCACAAATGCTGCAAAAGCAAGGGTTACGTGCAGCTGTTTATCATGCCGGATTATCTTCCGCACGGAGAGATGAAGCACAGGACGATTTCATCAACGACCGTGTACAAATAGTTTGTGCCACGATTGCTTTCGGTATGGGAATCGATAAAAGTAATGTGCGCTGGGTCATCCATTACAATTTGCCTAAGAGTATAGAGAGTTTTTACCAGGAGATCGGACGTGCCGGACGAGATGGATTGCCAAGTGATACTCTCTTATTTTATTCTTTGGCTGACCTTATTCTATTAACCAAGTTTGCGATGGAAAGCGGGCAACAAGGTATCAACCTGGAGAAGTTACAACGTATGCAACAATATGCTGAAGCTGATGTTTGCCGGCGTCGCATCCTGTTGAGTTATTTCGGAGAGACCACTACAGAGGATTGTGGAAACTGCGATGTATGTAAGAATCCGCCCCAGCGTTTCGACGGAACTGTTATTGTTCAAAAAGCTTTAAGCGCTATTGTCCGTACAGAACAGCAGATCGGCACGAGTATTCTTGTAGATATCTTACGCGGAAATAATACTCCGGATATATCGGAGAAAGGGTATCAGCAACTGAAAACGTTCGGTGCCGGACGTGAAGTTCCTGCCCGTGACTGGCAGGACTACTTGTTGCAAATGCTACAACTGGGTTATTTTGAAATAGCATACAACGAGAACAACCATCTGAAAATAACAAGCAGCGGTAGTGATGTTCTCTTCGGACGGGCACAAGCACGATTGGCGGTAATCCGGCGTGAAGAGTCCGCACCCGCCAAAGGAAGAAAGAAAAAATCGACCATTCCGGTCAGAGAACTACCATTGGGGTTACCGAACACGGAAAGTGAAGAACTTTTCGAAGCCCTGCGTGCATTACGGAAACGGCTCGCAGATCAGGAAGCGTTACCGGCTTATATTGTACTATCCGACAAAGTTTTACATTTACTCAGTACCGCCCGCCCCACTACCATGGAAGCATTCGGCAATATCAGCGGAATCGGCGAATATAAAAAGAAGAAATACGGGAAGGATTTTGTCGAGTTAATCAGGAAATACGTTTAATAGTGATTAGGGGTTAGTGATAAGTGATTAGTAAGCTGCGCTGTTATACCGCATGGCATTAATCATTTATCACTAACCCCTAATCATTACTTGCATTGCTGTAACAATCCCCTGAGATCCGCCTGTGGCACTCCAAGAGACATTGCTTTCTCAAAATCCTGCTTTGCCAGACTTTTCTTCTTCTGGGACAGATAGATCTGTCCGCGCATCAGATAAGCCTCTGTCTGCGAAGGATTCAGTTTCAGAGCTTCTTCCAGATCAATCATTGCCAGATCAACATGCTGCATATCTTGTTCTATTCCCGCACGCGCTACGTATAAGGCTGCATCTTGCGGATCTTCTACCAGCATTTTATTCAATATCTCCAAGGCTTTCTGTAAGTTCCCATCTTTTTGTTCCAGGGTAGCGAGTCCTAAACGGGCATTATAATTCTGAGGATCGAGCTTCAGCAACCGTTCATAATCTGCCCGGGCAAACTTGAGATCACGCTGTGTCACATAAATATAGGCACGCATCAGGAGTGCTTCCCGGTTATCCTTTTCCATATCCAACACTAAAGAATAGTCTACACGCGCCTGCTCATTCCGTCCCATCTCAAGATTCAGGGCAGCGCGATTCAAAAGAATGGGAACAGCCCGTGGTGCAATGTTCAAAGCATATGTGTACGACTCCAAAGCCTGATCATAATCCCGTTGCCGACGCTGGATAGTACCGAGGTTAGAGAACAATAAGGCATTATGCGGATTGGCAGGTTCCAGTTTCAAAGCCCGGCGGATATAATCTTCTGCTTGCGTCAGGCTATCTTGTTCCGTACAAGCAATGGCACGCTCCGAAAGCTCCTGGTAGGTTTGGGCAAACACAGGAGATACACCTATTATATATATAAGGAAAGAAAGAATAGACTTCTTCATATTCAATTTATTTAAAGGTTATGTTTCAAAGTAAGGAACCGTTTGTTTCATTACTTGAAACTGTTTGTTTCATTGCTTGAAACTGTTTGTTTCACACCGAGAAACTGTTTGTTTCATCGCTTGAAACTGTTAGTTCCACACGGAGAAACACTTTGTTCCCAAATACGAAACGAATTATTTAATAAGAATTACTAATCCAGCGGATAAGTTTCGAACGCAAACAGCTCTGTCGACAGATAACGTTCTCCCGTATCAGGCAGAAGGGCTACAATCCTTTTATCCGCAAACTCCGGACGTTGCGCCAGCAAACGTGCCGCATACACAGCCGCACCGGAAGATATGCCCGCCAGCAGTCCTTCGGTAGACGCCAACTCGCGTCCGCCACGAATTGCTTCATCATCGGGCACAGGAAGCACTTCATCTACAACAGAAGCATCATAAATAGCAGGAACAAAATTGGCTCCGATTCCCTGAATACGATGCGACCCTGCCACTCCGCCTCCCAGAACAGGAGAAGATTCCGGTTCTACAGCAACAATATACACATCCGGATTATGTTTTTTCAAGGCACGTGCCACTCCGCAGATGGTTCCGCCTGTTCCCACTCCGGCAACAAAGACATCCACTTTTCCGTCTGTATCCGTCCAGATTTCTTCACCTGTAGTGAGCGTATGAATCTGTGCGTTAGAAGGGTTTTCAAATTGTTGGAGGATAACCGAACCGGGAATTGCCGCCCTCAACTCCTGCGCCTTTGCAATGGAACCCGCCATACCCGCCAGTCCATCTGTCAGTACAATTTCAGCTCCCAGTGCTTTCAACAGGTTGCGGCGTTCTATACTCATGGTTTCGGGCATTGTGAGCATCAGGTGATATCCTTTGATCGTAGCAACCATCGCCAGTCCCACACCGGTATTTCCACTGGTAGGCTCTATAATCGTAGCACCGGGCTTCAGTGCTCCGCGTGCTTCTGCATCTTCAATCATGGCAAGCGCCACACGATCCTTCACACTCCCGGCCGGATTGAACGCTTCCAACTTTGCGATAATATTCTGTTTCAGTCCATATTTGCGGCTGTATTCCGCTAATTCCATAAGCGGGGTACAACCGATAAGTTCCGTCAGATTCTTTGCTATTTTTGCCATAACAATCTAATTATTAAACATTCCCATTTGCAGGTATCTTCGTACAAAGATAATGCAAACCGAAAGCAGAATAAAATGAACTCGTTCATTTTTTATGCAAAGGTGCACCTTATCTTCGTTTTTAAGCAAAGATAGATAAAAAACTATTTCACCGTTCAAGTGTTACATTTCTATCACGTAAATTTGCATAATAAAATCTGTATCACTCTTACACCTTATTAAATATATGTCACACGAACATTCACATCAGCAGAGCCATACCATCAACGCAGAGTCGCTGAACAAGGCATTTATCATAGGCATTGTTCTCAATTTAGCCTTTGTTGTCATAGAGTTCGCCGCCGGTTTCTGGTTCGATTCCCTCGCACTGCTTTCCGACGCCGGACACAATCTGAGTGATGTAGTCAGTCTCGTGCTGGCATTGCTGGCTTTCCGCCTTGCCAAAGTCAAAGCCAATGAACGCTATACGTATGGTTATAAGAAAAGTACGATCCTGGTATCCCTGCTCAATGCGGTCATTTTGCTGGTAGCCGTAGGCGCCATTGTCATCGAAAGTATTCATAAGCTGAGTAATCCGGCAGTCGTTCCCGGCGGAGCCATTGCCTGGGTAGCGGGTGTGGGTGTACTTATCAATGCATTCACCGCTTTCCTCTTTATGAAAGATAAGGAAAAAGACCTGAACGTAAAAGGGGCTTATCTGCACATGGCGGCAGATGCTTTGGTATCAGTGGGAGTATTAGTGGCAGGTATCGTCATCAGCCGGACCGGCTGGTATATTATCGACCCGATTATCGGTCTGATTGTGGCTGTTGTCATCCTCATCTCTACGTGGAATTTACTGCATGACAGTCTTCGCCTGACGCTGGATGGCGTGCCCACAAGTATCAACAGTCAGCAAGTAGTAGAGTCCATCCGTGCCCTTCCCGGCATCGATGACGTTCACCATATACATATATGGGCCATCAGCACCACAGAGAATGCACTGACAGCCCATATTGTTTTAAAGCAAGCGGAAGACATGCAAGAGGTGAAACACCTCATCCGCCACCGGCTTGAAGATTTCGGCATCGGCCATGCCACCCTGGAGTTTGAAGTTCCGGGTGAACATTGTGAAGCCGTATTTGCCGAAGATTAGCTACGTTTGATATAATCTACCACCCATGCTCCTACTTCCTTGGTACCATACTTCGCACCACCTTCCACCTGAATTTCCGGTGTGCGGACATTAGCATCCAAAGAAGCATCTACGGCTTTGCGAATCAATGCGCCTTCTTCCAGCAAATTGAAATATTCGAATAACATGGCAACCGAAAGGATTTGTGCCAGCGGATTAGCGATATTCAAACCTTTGGCCTGTGGCCATGAACCGTGGATAGGTTCGAATACAGGAGTGCTTTCGCCTGTAGAAGCCGAAGGAAGCAAGCCCATAGAGCCGCTGATTACAGAACCTTCATCCGTAAGAATATCACCGAACGTATTCTCGGTAACCATTACATCAAAGAATTTAGGCTCTTGAATCATCTTCATGGCTGCATTGTCCACAAACATATAGTCCGTAGTCACTTCGGGATATTGCGGTGCCATTTCCTGGGCAATCTGTCTCCACAGGCGTGAAGATGCAAGCACATTGGCTTTATCTACCACCGTGAGGTGCTTATTGCGTTTCATGGCATACTCGAAACCAACTTTCAGGATACGCTCAATCTCCGGACGAGTGTACATATTGGTATCATACGCTTTGTCGTTGTCCTGATACTTCTCGCCGAAATACATACCGCCGGTCAGTTCGCGGATACAAAGAAAATCTGCGCCATCCACCAGTTCGGCACGAAGCGGTGATTTATGGAGCAGACATTTGAAAGTTTGTACCGGACGGATATTGGCAAACAATCCCAGTTTCTTACGCATAGCCAGCAGTCCTTGTTCGGGACGTACTTTGGCAGTAGGATCATTGTCGAATTTCGGATCGCCTACAGCCGAGAACAAAACTGCATCTGCGTTTTTACAAACTTCATAAGTAGCTTCGGGAAACGGATCACCCACTTTGTCGATAGCATCTGCACCGCAGATAGCATATTCATAGTTTACTTTATGTCCAAACTTCTCACATACGGCGGTCATTACGTCCACACCTACGGTGGAAATCTCCGGGCCAATGCCGTCACCGGCTAATACTGCAATTTTAAAATCCATTGTTTTCTTTATTTTTTAAGTATTCGTTTATTTTCTTTTGATTCGCAAAATTCTTGCGACGATAACGGTCGCCCCACACAAAACCAGCTGTCAGAATAAGGGTATTGAGGGCAGAGATAAACCACTCGTCCACACCCAACTCCCCGTCCCGCCAACGCAGGAAGAGGTTTAGAGCGAATAACAGAACCGCATACAGTGTATAGCATACCTTGGGGTAATTATCAAAAAATGATTTCTTTTTCTCAACAGAGTTCATCATTCGGCTTCTTTTTGTTCATAGTCTTCCTCAATGATATTCAGCATCTTCATTGTCGCCTTAATCGCCGCCTCCGTCTGGTCGGCATCCAGCCCGCGTGTACGGAACACCGTGCCGTCGTAACTCCAGGTAATAACTGTCTGCACAAAAGCATCGGTACGCCCGCCGGGAGGGATGGTTACGGCATAGTTCGTCAGCATGGGAAATTTACGTCCCAATGTCACTTTATAAATCTTACGCAAGGCACGCACAAAAGCATCATACTGACCGTCACCGCTGGAACTTTCCTCATATTCCTGTCCGTTGATTTCAATCTTCAGCGTAGCCATCGGCTTCAGACCGTAAGCAAGGTTCACGATGTATGTCTTCAGTTTCACTTTCTCGTTCATCACTCCGTGCTTCAGTACGTCCGAAACGATATAAGGCAAATCTTCCTGGGTAACCAGTTCTTTCTTGTCGCCCAACTCGATAATCCTTTCCGTCACCTTACGCATAGAATCCTCATCCAACGTCAGTCCCAGATCTTCCAGATTCTTACGGATGTTCGCCTTACCACTGTTCTTACCCAGTGCATACTCCCGCTTACGTCCGAAACGCTCGGGTAACAGGTCGTTGCAATAAAGGTTACTCTTATTGTCTCCATCGGCATGTACTCCCGCTACCTGCGTGAACACATTTTCACCAACAATCGGTTTATTGGCGGGAATAGCAATACCGGAATAGGATTCAACTACCCGGCTGACTTCATTCAGACGACCTTCGTCAATGTTAGTGATAGCATTGAAATGATCTTTCAGAATGGCCTGCACACTGGACAACGGTGCATTACCGGCACGTTCGCCCAGGCCGTTGATCGTGGTATGGAGTCCCTTCGCACCACTCAGAACAGCAGCCAACACATTGCTCACTGCCAGGTCGTAGTCATTATGCGGATGGAAATCGAAGTGAGCATGCGGATAACGTTTCACCATCTTCCGCATATATTCGATGACCTGCAAGGGATTCAGCACACCCAGCGTATCAGGCAACATATACCGCTTGATATTCGTGTGCATCAGTGCATCCACCATCTGGAAGACGTACTCCGGAGAATCTTTCATCCCGTTGCTCCAGTCTTCCAGGTAAATGTTCACCTCCATATCCTGTTCATTGGCATAATTCACTACGCCAATAATATCTTCGATATG
The DNA here is from genome assembly GCF_003474285.1 of Bacteroides sp. AF39-11AC. Taxonomy (NCBI): domain Bacteria; kingdom Pseudomonadati; phylum Bacteroidota; class Bacteroidia; order Bacteroidales; family Bacteroidaceae; genus Bacteroides; species Bacteroides sp. AF39-11AC. The sequence goes on from NZ_QROH01000003.1 coordinate 736,217, forward strand.
TTCTTCAGGGGTCTTTCTCAACTGACATGTGCAATGCTTCAACGAACCTTTGCACAGAAGATTAATGACGCGGCAACCGGTAGCGTGTATCCAGTCTACCGACGTATGCCCGTCTACGAAACCCAACACCTCCACCCGAGGCAATAAATTACGCCGTGCCGCCCAGTCACATATCATCTTGACAGCATCGAACTCACCGTCCGAAACCCGTGCCGAAGCTACTTCCACCCTGTCTACTTTCAGTTCTTCCAGTAGCAGACGGGCTATCATCAGCTTTTCATGGGGGACGAACGACACACCGCTGGTTTGCTCACCGTCGCGGAGCGTGGTGTCCATGATTTCTATTTGGGGCTGTTTATACTTCATTTTTTATTTTCCCAAGCTTCTATTTTATCTTTATTCTCTACCAGGAAATCGATGTCATCCAGGCCATTCATCAGGCAATGTTTCTTGTAAGCATTGATTTCGAAAGTCTCACTTTTGCCTGTTGCCTTGTTGGTGATTGTCTGTTCCGGCAGGTTCACCACTACCTCCGTTTTCGGATCGGCGGCAATGGAATCAAACAATTCTTTCAGGAACGGTTCGCTCACCACCACAGGCAATACGAAATTATTCAGTTCATTATTCTTGTGAATATCAGCAAAGAAACTACTGACTACCACGCGGAAACCATAATCTGCAATGGCCCATGCTGCATGCTCGCGGCTACTGCCCGAACCGAAGTTCTTTCCGGCTACAAGCACCTGTCCGCTATAGGTCGGATCATTCAGAACGAAAGAGTCGATTTTGTTTCCTTGCTTGTCATACCGCCAGTCGCGGAACAGATTCTCTCCGAAACCTTCTTTGGTCGTAGCTTTCAAAAAACGTGCAGGAATGATCTGGTCTGTATCTACATTCTCCAACGGGAGAGGCACACAAGTACTGGTGATGATATTGAATTTCTGTTTCATTGTTTCTTATCTTTGATTTTGAAATACTTATTATTAATGACTTCTGCCAAGAGGACTGAAATTACATCAGTTCTCTCGGGTCCGTAATCACTCCCGTTACTGCTGCCGCAGCCGCTACCAGCGGACTGGCAAGCAACGTACGCGACCCCGGTCCCTGACGACCTTCAAAGTTACGGTTACTTGTAGAAACCGCATACATTCCGGCAGGCACCTTATCATCATTCATTGCCAGACAAGCCGAACATCCCGGCTGGCGGATAGCAAAACCTGCTTCCTCCAATACCTTATCCAGACCTTCTTCACGAATCTGTTCATCTACCATCCATGAACCGGGTACCAACCAGGCAACCACATGCTCCGCCTTCTTATGGCCTTTCACTAACGAGGCGAAAGCACGGAAATCTTCAATACGTCCATTCGTACAAGCACCCAAAAATACATAATCAATCTTCTTACCCAATACTCCCTCACCGGGTTGGAAGCCCATATAATCCATTGATTTCAGGAATGAAGTTTTTGCAGCCTCTCCCATTCCGTCAGTCGTGGGAATGTGTTGCGTGATACCCATACCCATACCCGGATTTGTTCCGTATGTAATCATCGGTTCGATATCTGCCGCATCAAAATGCACTTCTTTATCAAACGTAGCATTCTCGTCGCTCTTCAGCGTCTTCCAATATGCCAACGCCTTTTCCCATTCCTCACCTGCCGGAGCATATTCACGACCTTTGATGTATTCGAATGTCACTTCATCCGGTGCCACCATACCACCACGTGCACCCATTTCTATACTCAGGTTGCACAGCGTCAGGCGTCCTTCCATGGTCAGGCTGCGAACTGCTTCTCCGGCATATTCCACAAAATAACCGGTTGCACCGCTCGTTGTCATTTTAGACATCATATAGAGCGCAATATCTTTTGCCGTCACACCTTTACCCAGTTTTCCGTCCACTGTGATGCGCATTGTCTTCGGGCGTGTCTGCAAGATACATTGTGAAGCCATTACCATCTCCACCTCACTTGTACCGATACCGAAAGCCACTGCTCCCATCGCACCGTGCGTTGATGTATGCGAGTCACCACACACAATCGTCATTCCCGGCAAGGTCAACCCTCTTTCCGGGCCTACCACATGAATGATACCATTCTTTTTATGCAGCATACCGAAATGCGTCAATCCGAAATCTTCCGCATTCTTGGCCAGTGTATCCACCTGTGTTTTAGAAATCGGATCTTCAATCGGTTTGTCCTGATCGTGCGTCGGCGTGTTATGGTCGGGCATACAAACAATCTTTTCCGGACGGAAACATCGGATGCCGCGTGCACGCATTCCCGCAAAAGCCTGCGGACTGGTTACTTCATGGCAATAAAGGCGATCTATATATAACTGTGTGGGACCATCTTCCACCTGCTGAACCACGTGGGCATCCCAGATTTTATCAAATAATGTATTCATCAGATTTATTACGATTTTACAATTTATAATTGAGGTTAGTCTTATGATTTGAACTTATTGATACAATCGATATAAGCTTCTACCGATGCGGCAATAATATCCGTATTCGCACCGAAACCATAATAGATATGATTGTCATATTCCACCTGCATGTGTACCTTACCCATATCGTCACTACCTTTGCTGATAGCCTGGATAGTAAATTCCTTCAGTGTCATATGGCGGTCGATGATCTTCTTCAAAGCCTTTATCGCTGCATCTACCGGACCGTTTCCACTGGCAGCCGCTTCAAACTTCTCACCGGAGATATTCAGTCCCAGACTGGCAACTGAACGTACACCTACTCCACTGGTCACTTGCAGATATTCCAGTTTCACGCGGTGGTTCTGTGTACGGTCTGCACCGGCAAGCACCAGAATGTCATCATCATTAATATCTTTCTTCTTATCCGCCAATTTCAGGAAAGCTTCATATACCTTGTCCAGTTGTTCCTGTTCAAGATCCACGCCTAATACCTGCAAACGGTTCTTCAAGGCGGCACGTCCGCTACGGGCAGTCAATACGATAGAGTTATCGTCGATACCCACATCGTGCGGGTCGATGATTTCGTAAGTCTGCACATTCTTCAACACACCATCCTGATGGATACCCGATGAGTGTGCAAAAGCATTGCGACCTACGATAGCCTTGTTAGGCTGCACCGGCATGTTCATCAAACTTGACACCATGCGGCTTGTCGGATAAATCTTCTGTGTATTGATATTTGTTTCAATGTCGATATCTTTATGGCATTTGATAATCATAGCCACTTCCTCAAGCGAAGTATTACCTGCGCGTTCACCGATACCATTAATGGTAACCTCCACCTGGCGTGCACCATTCAGTACACCTGCCATCGTATTTGCTGTAGCCATTCCCAAGTCATTATGACAGTGCGTAGAAAGGATTGCTTTTTCAATACCACTCACATGCTCCATCAAATACTTGATCTTCGCTCCATATTCATCCGGTAGACAGTACCCGGTCGTATCCGGAATGTTCACTACTGTAGCACCCGCCTTAATTACAGCTTCCACCACACGAGCCAGATATTCATTGTCCGTACGACCTGCATCTTCTGCATAGAACTCCACATCATCCACATAACGGCGGGCATACTTCACAGCAGCTACTGCACGCTCGATGATTTCCTCACGATTGGAATTGAATTTATACTTGATATGCGAATCCGATGTACCGATACCTGTATGAATACGTTTGTGCTTGGCAAACTTCAAAGCATCCGCAGCTACATCTATATCTTTTTGTACCGCACGGGTTAATGCACAAATAGTAGGCCATGTCACTGCTTTGGATATTTCAATAACAGAGTTGAAATCTCCCGGACTGGAGATCGGGAATCCGGCTTCAATAACATCCACGCCCAGCAGTTCCAGTGCCTTTGCTACCTGAATCTTTTCCACTGTGTTCAATTGGCATCCCGGGACCTGCTCGCCATCGCGGAGCGTTGTGTCGAAAATAAATAACTTGTCACTCATTTCTTATAGTTTTTATAAATTATTGCCACTAAAAAAAGCCTTTCGCACTTGGAAGTGAGAAAGGCTTTCGAATATCCTAATCGTTACATATATTCACGCACAGCACTCACTTCCACTAAACCTTGCCAGTAGAATAATAATACCACACAGTAGAATATATGTAAAGTTCTGTATCATTTTTATCTTCTTGTTTTTATTATGACGGTGCAAAGGTATAGATAATTTCGTAGCATACAAATAAATTCGTAACTTTTTTCTCTAAAAAAACATCATTTTATAAGTTTGCTATCAAATAACTCTATAAAGTATAACAAAAAAGGGACATACTTGAACGTATGCCCCTTTTTTATATGATCCTATGTGATAAGAATTACTTCTTGTCGCAAGCTTTATCACATTCTTTTTTCTCTTTGCAGCAAGCTTTTGTGCTATCGCAAGCAGCAGAATCTGCCTTGCAGCAAGCTTTTGTTGAATCACATGCCTGTACTTCTTCTACAACTTCAACTTCAGTAGCTTCTACTTCAGTATTAGCAGCCTTTTTGTTACCACAAGAAGTCACGGCGAAAGAAAATGCAACTGCAACAGCTGCCAAAAATAACTTTGTCTTCATCTCTAATTTTGCTTTAAACATTAATAATAAATAGTGCGGCGCAAATATAAGCAAAAAATTAGAATTATACAAATACAAAAAGCCCCCATATCAATCGATATGGAGGCTTTCCTCTAAAAACGG